>CAZEFI010000040.1:0-17850 GCA_964511425.1 uncultured Pseudomonadales bacterium | reverse complement strand
AAAGTATCAGTGCCGCAAGATTGGTTGGTGGCAGGAGGAGGTCAGCGTGAACGCATGGCGACCCAGGAATCGAACCAGTCCACCTATCAAATTGCTCCTACGAGTCCGGTACCAGAAATTACTTTGGTGAGTAGTGACTTTGAACGTGCCAGTATCGAAGTGGAAGACATTGAGTTTGAAGTACTCTTTACGAAGCATCACCGCCGCACATTTCATGACCTGAGTGCATTAGAAAGGAATACGAAGACACGGATCTTGAGTTGGCTCCATTCGTATAAGGGGGTTGGTCTCGTCTATCCCTACCGGATGTTTTCTCTTGTGGAAGTCCCGAGTTATTTGCGGGTCTACGGCGGAGGGTGGAAGATGGACACTATTATGGGGTCCCCGGGCATGGTGTTGATGCGAGAGTCGTCGCTACCAAATACCAAAGTACCCATTACCAATGAATATTGGTTTGAACAAAATTTTGGAGACGATAGAAACTCTGAAGAGTATCGATTAGAAGCGTCATTTTCCGGGACAGATTTGTCCTCGTATTTCAACAGTAACGTCTTCGGGGAACACCCAACGATTGGCTTTGCTAGAAACTTTGTTAAATACCAGACTTCAACCTCGGGATCTGGTGCGGTGATACTCGATCACGTCATGGAGGAATTGGTACAGCGTCTAGTCTTTGATCGAAGTATCTATTTCGGAGATCGCATCGGTCGGGACCCCGGTCGTTTTTTTGTCTTCGAGTTGGCATTAGCACGTGCAAAGAGAAGTGTGTTTGATCTATTCGACGTGGGTAAGAACGAGGCTACGAAGAGTCGCGAAGAACGCGCGTTGCTTCGATATATCACTCAATCTGTTGTTTGGAACGACCTAGAGCTTTTTTCTCTGGGTGAACTCACAACTGAACAAGCACCGCTCAGGAGCTTAAGAGTCATTTCTGCTAAGTCTACTACTTTGAGTCGGATTATCTTAGAAATACTTGAAAGAGGCGCAACCGCAGAGCTTATTGGACAACTTGCAACATCGAAGAAAGGTGAGTCTTACAGCTATGATGATTTGATTCGAGAAGCTAAAGAACTTGATCTTGATTTGGAAGCCGCACTTGGCGATTGGCTCAATATGAAGGGTCTGCCCGGTTTCATCGTAGCCGAACCTACCAGTAGAAGATTATCGAATGATGAGGGCGGTCGCAAACAATATGAAGCTTCAGTTGTCGTACACAATGCCGAACCACATGACGGATTTGTGGACGTGTCATACATGAACATCATCCCTGGCGGTCACGGTACACGTCGTGATATTTCGCGACCCTGGTACAAGGCATTTTTAGTACGAGGCAACGAATCGGTGAGATTGTCGATCAAGAGTATCACAAAGTTTCCCGTCGAAGTTATGTTTGTCGAACCGTATTTATCGTTAAATAGGGACGCAATAAGGGTTGTCATCCCGCCTGTGGTTGATGAGAACAAGATTACGGAAAGGGCACAACCTTATGTCGCCACCACTGAGTGGTTGCCACCCGTTAGTCAAGCTGTTGTAGTTGATGACACCGACGAAACATTTGAAATTGTGTACGAAAAACCACCATTGACTACATTACCAGCTTTTTCTTTCTTGCAGGATTTATTTGGTGCGTCAGAAGTCGAAGACTGGGACCATGGCTTGCCCTCCTTTGTTTTTGAAGACGGTGAACCAGCTCCGAAACAGCGATGGGTTCGACGCTCGGATCAACGAGCTTACGGTAAATATCGACGTACTTACGCCTTGATTCACAACGGTCGAGAGGGTAAACCAACGTATGCGAAGTACAGTGCTAACTTACCCAAAACGGGTCGTTGGCAACTCGAATATCATCTGCCTGTTGAAGAACTTGCGCCAAATGATCCAGAAACGCGAATTTTGCTGGGGCAAGATCTACCAACTGATTGGCACGAACTCTATCCAGCTGGTAAAACCAAGATAAAAGTAGTGATCGGAGAGCGGGAAGAATCGGTTCAATTCGACGCACAGGGTGCAACTCATGGGTGGCATGCACTAGGTATATTTGATGTCGATTCGACACAGACTGAAGTTTGGATCTCCGGCCCGTCTGAGAAGAAGACTATTTATGCGGATGCGATTCGATGGGTACCTCTCGAGGGACAGCTATAAGATCCATTAATCCCTCTCAACCTTGGACCATCGTATCGCGTCAGCCCACAGAGGTCCACGTTGCGAAGTTCCTACGATTTCGACTTGAATTTCTCCCTCGTCCAAGTCGAATTCGCCAACTTCAACCCAACCTACATTCCTGTTATAGACATCCAGATCGACATTGGACGAACTTGAGCCATAAGATACGATTAAGTTGTACTTGAGTCCCCTTTGTCCATCTCTGTCTAATACGAACGGGAGGTGGTAGTCAAGATTCCATAGTCCGGATTCGGGTACATTTGCAGCAAACGTCGCTTTTTTGGGACGTGTGTTCCTTACGTACGTGGAGGCAATAGTCTTGCGGAATTCTCCGTAGGCATCGTGCTCGGCGTGCCGCGACCACGTACCGGTCGGGGCACGGTATTCGAACATGTAACCTCTTCTCATAAAAGGCAGACCGTCGTCCCATTCTACGTCGAGTTGTGGCATCCGAAGCCAACCGACCGGACCTACTCGTGAGGGACGATTTGTACTTATGTTCTGTTGCTCCACTGAAAACCCCGAGTCGAGATCATCGACGATGATTCCTATTTTCTCGATTGGTGTCCAAGTACTAGCCTGTTCAAACGGAAGCGGGTCCGCGGTTTGTGGTGCTTCCAATGAGTCTACACTCTCTGCGAGTCGAATCGGTTCTCTATGGAGCGAAAGACCAGGATCGAGATAGACACTCCTGATTTCATAACGTGTCAAAAGGTTTATTTGCTTAGTAATTCCCGCATCGATTAGAACACCTTGACTCTCTGTGACGTCAGGGTAATACCAGTCCCAAGATTCCTCGGTGGGGAACTGCAAGCGTACGAAGCCATCAACAGAGGTGACATTTTTAATAGATACGCTAGTTTGAAAGCGAGGAGAATTGTTTTCGTCGTCTGATATGCGAAACATTTTGAAGTGTGATGCGACATACCCGGGTAATGAACTGGAACTTAACCAGTCGGTAAGAAATGGATCGACAATGACCTCGTGCTCGGCAGCACTTGAAAGGAGTTCTTGGTAAGTGTAGTTTTGCCCTGCTTTGGTAGCCAGTACACTCTTCAACCATGCGATGATTTTGTCTTCGCCATTAATGGATAAGAGTGCGGTCGCGATTTGCTTGCATTTCAACATCATGAGTTCAAAATCACGTTGATGTCCCAAAGACGATGGAAGGTCCTCAAGGTTCGAGGTTTCCAAGTCGTTCCACACCGACGTTCGTTCTAAATAAGTCGATCTCAATCTTCGCGTAGTTCCAATGGTACTAGGTACTCGATTGCTTTCGAGATCAAGACCGTCTTCAAGTCCCACTGTACCCTCGAAAAGACTGAGTGCCGTCATGTCCGCAAAGTGAATCGTGGAGTAGACTGAAAAGAACTCATGCTCTCGTTGTGAGAGGAATGAAAACAAGAAGAGAATTGTCTGATCCAAGATGTGTGCGTATTCCCCTGTTGCGGATGTTCGATGCGTCCATATACGTGTCGGTAAACCTGACCATGGATTGTCTGTTGCAATTCCGTATAGAAAGTAATCGGACAAAAGAAATAATGGAGCTCGCTCAACTACATCTTCATTCATTCTTCGATTATTTAAACGTCGGAGAGCGAGATCTAATCGTGCTGTAGGGTAACCGTGTTCCTTCATCAAGACAATGCCAGGGAGAGTTTGTAGAGAGTTCATACGCCAACCACCACCAATAGTTCGTAATTGTCGAGGTACTTCAACAAAGGAAATAGATTGAAAGGGTAGAGTCAATCCGTGGTCTGAATATCGTTGCAAGTGATTCCTCGCGACGGTCTTCATATCCTCGTTAAATTCATCCAGTAAGGCGAGATTTCTTGCGTGGTGTTTGTGGAGATACATCTTGAAGACGATTCCGTCAATGTCGATCGAAGCACTTTCAAATTCTGATGCAAAAAGACCAATCTCGTGCACTGAATTTTCGGGTTTGACTTGGTACAGGTTCTTTCCTTCGGAAGCTAGTGCTATCGCCTCCGTACCAACTAATTGCCAATCGTCAGTAGTTAGTTCGACATTTAGATCTAGATCAAAATAGTCCAATCCAATTTGGGAGGAAACATAGTCTCCCTTCACCGGTCCCGGTACAGGGTACCAGTACACTCCAGGCATCAAGGCAACGTATCGATGGTTAAAAACCGATCCTCTCGTCCCAAGTAGCCCAATGGCATGTTTTGACACGCCAGGGCTGTTCAAATAGTCGTACGCACTATCGAAATACGCGAATCGTTCGTCTGGGATACCAGCAGCAGTGATGTCCATGGTGTTGGTTCCATCCAAATTCAATGGGTTAAGAACAGTAATCGAGAGAAGTCCATTCTCGAACGTGAAATTGGGAGTATTACCGTTCAGTTGAATTGCGTGGATTCGCATAGATGGGTTGAACGTGAACTTAAGCGTGTCAGCAGACTTGGTATCAGTTTTGAACTTCATCGAAAGATCAATATTGAGACTTCTGTTAGGATCGATTCTTACGTTTCCTGAGATTGATGTGATATCAATCTGTACGGCATTCTCAGTGTTTTCGTGGATTTCTTCCCATTCCTTTGAAGCGTTGTTTTTAACGAGGACGCTTGAAGATCCCCATACTGCTAGCAGGCTCCCAACACTCACACACATCCCAAGTGCTAGGAACTTTGCAAGTTGCCCGCCACTGTCTTGTCTTCTCCAGAGCAAGGCACTTAGAACTACGAGAAATATTGCCCCCAAAATGGTTGTGATTCGTATGGCAATAACAGACCACGACGGAAGTTGCGGTAGAAGATCCGACACGAAAAGCGTGTCGTTTGACGACGGTGATACGATTGCCAAGAGGGAGTAAGGCGTATTCAAAACAAGAAAAAACCAAGCAAACATCAAGGCAAATCCAACTATTGCAACCAGCAAACGAATTTGAAGCACGCTGGATAGAAACACCACTATCGAACACCAGATCAACAGTGTTACTGGTCCATCTATTGCGACGAGATTGAATACCGAATACCACTCGACCGTGTCGGCGATTCCAATGTTCGTGGCAGTGGAAATCCATCCTATCAACTGCATCACAAGAATATTTAGAGCTGCAACAAGCCAAAGAACTCCTGCAATGCCAAGGACACGACCGGCAAAATGTTCAAAGTTGGTGACTGGCTTGGACTCCAACACTTCAATGATTCGGTTTTGGCGGTGTTGGTGTCCGATATCAAAAACTAGAAACAACGCAGCTATTTGAAACAAAAGGAAAAACGTTGGATCAATGTTTCCAAACAGATACTTGGGTACGCCAGTTCCCATCGAGGGCGAAGTCACTGCAGAATACCCTAGAAATGCACAAGCAATTAGGTAGCCTACAATCGAGAACAGCGATAGGAAAAACACTGTCGTCCAGAAGCGCACCCGTCTTCTAGCAGTCCGTACTTCAGAGATGGCGATGTTGAAAATTTTTGTAGCGAAAGGCAGCTTCATCAAAGGTGTTTAGGCGCGATAGAATAAGAAGAACGCATGCAATTTTCGCTCCAGTTCTTCAACTTTGAGTCGAGAATGTTTAGTCTATGCCTTCGATCAACGTGTCTACAAAGGAAAGTAGTCTGTCAATAATTCGGTCGCCGACCTGCGTGCGTTCCTTGATATTTGGTTTTTGGTGTAAGCTATCTAGTACGTTTTTTCGACGAGGTTTTTTCCCAGTGTACAGGTAGTTTCGAATCACACGATCTACCTTTTCCTTTTGTAGTCCTTCTTCCTCGCATAGTGCGTTCAAGGCTTTCAGTCGCTCCGACGATAAATAGTCAGTAAACGCGTCTTGCACATCACCATCTGTCGGAATCGTTGGAACATGTTCCTGCACAAATCGTTTAATTAGCTCTTTTTTGCTTCGAAGTTGAGGTTCACTCTCGAGAGCATTCATAATCGACTGGTATAGACGTTTGTACTCCTCAGATGAAGATCGGTGCATCTTAATGACTAAATCCATGATGTACCTTACGTTGACTTCATCACGATGGATCAACTCAACCTCGAAATCAATGGAATCAAGAATCGAAATCTTGTCTTTTTGACGATTTGATTTGAACCGGTCGTAGAGGTCGAGGTACTTACTCTTATAGTCCTCGAATGTCTGTTCATCGAGTTCTAGTTGGTCGAAGGTAAAGCGTGTAAACGTGGTGAGTTTGTTCAGAATTCGTAACAAATCACGGAAGGAGGAAATGAACCGATGCTGTTCATCCTCACGTTCAAGGTTGTCGACGCTACTCACCGTTGGAGCAATGCTGCGGAGCTTTGAAATAGTTTCGTTACAAATCTGCACATAGTGTTCATAAGGCTTGATCGTGATTGTTTCGATTGCTTTGTCGTCAGCGAACAGTGCGACAGCCTCATCAGTCGCATCTTTCAGATTGCGATAACACACGACATTGCCGTGAGATTTTTTCGATTTCAAAATTCGGTTAGTACGGGAGTAAGCCTGGACTAAACCGTGGTATTTGAGACTTTTGTCGACATAGATGGTGTTCAACCACTTGCTGTCATATCCCGTTAGAAACATGTTCACAACCAATTGAATGTCAATTCCGTCCCCTGTGTTTCTATTCCGTTCGCGATTACGAAGCCTTTTGCTGATATCCTGATAGTAGTGGTAGAAGGAATCGGTGGAATAATTGGTACCAAAGGTTTCGTTGTAGTCGCGAATCATACGTTCTAATATATCGCGGTTGTGCCTGTCGACGGAAGTGGAGGACGAGTCGGAAAGGTCGGTCTCCAAGGAACCGCTAGCATCACTATCGTCTTCGTTCGCAGAGTATGAGAAAATAGTTGCAATATTGAGATCGTGTTCATTATTGTCCTTTTTCGTTCTAAACAACTCGTAATACCGGATCAGAGTTCTAATATTCGAAACACAAAAAATGGAGTTGAATTCGCGACCGTGCGTCTTTCTGTCGTGATTCGCAAGAATGTGATCCACAATCCCTTCCAATCGTTCCTCGGCTTCCAGTACTTCAGCCGTGTCGATTGCTTCGACTTGGAGATCAGGCGAACCAGTTTCGGTGTCTTTGAACGTTCTGATGTATTCAATTGAAAACCGAAGCACATTTTCGTCATTGATTGCGTTGGTGATGACATATCGATGTAAACATTCGTCAAAGAGCTCTGCTGTGGTTCGCTTGCCGAATTCATTCCCGACGGCGTTTTGTTTAAATATTGGAGTTCCTGTAAAACCAAACATTTGTACTTTCGGAAAGTATTGTCGTATTCGAGTATGAGTCTGTCCGAATTGACTCCGATGGCACTCGTCAAAGATAAACACCATGCGTTTATCTTGTAGAGGTTTCATCACCTTTGCATGACGTGATTTTTGGATCGCGTTGTTGAGTTTCTGTAAGGTGGTAACTATGAGCTTTGTATCGTCGCCGAACTGTTTGACTAGTGCTTGCGTATTGTTGGTACCGTCAATGCTGTCGCGCTTATAGCTATTGAAATCTTGAATAGTCTTGTAATCGAGGTCCTTTCGATCTACGACGAATACCACTTTGTGAATTCCCGAAGTTCCAGTCAAAATCTGCGCAGCTTTAAACGAAGTGAGAGTTTTGCCGGAACCAGTAGTGTGCCAAATGTACCCAAATTTGTTGGAGGTTTTCACTCGTTCGACAATTGCTTCCACTGCGTGGTACTGATATTGCCGCAACACCATCAACATCTTATCAGACTCGCTCATAACGACATATTTCGTTACCAGTTTGGATAACTGGCAGGGTTCTAGAAACACATCGGCGAACTCTTTGAGGTTAGTTAGTTTGCGGTTCTGTTTGTCGGCCCAGAAGAATGTTTGTTTGAAGTCAAGCTCTTTTTTGGGATTGTTGGCGTAGTACTTCGTGGTTACGCCATTGCTGATCACGAACACCTGAATGTAGTGGAAAAGTCCAAATCCCGACCCGTAAGAATGAAGGTGATAACGATTGATTTGATTGAACGCTTCTTTCAACGCGATGCCACGCCGTTTTAACTCAATCTGTACGAGAGGGAGTCCGTTAATCAACAAGGTCACGTCGTAACGGTTTTTGTACGTACCCTCCATTTCAACCTGTTGCGAGACTTGAAACTCGTTCTTACACCAGTTGATCTGGTCGACGAGATCAAGATAACCGATTTCTCCGTCGTCTTTTTGATAGTCGAGTTTGCTTCGGAGTCGTTTTGCTTTGTCAAAAATGTCGCCGAGAGAGATTCGTGTCAGAATGTCTTTAAATTCTTTCTCAGAGAAGGTGGTTTGATTATGAATCTCAAGCTGGGTCTTGAGGTTCCGTACAAGATCTTCCTCGTTTTTAACTAGGATTTTCTCCCAACCTAGTGTTTGTAGCTGAGTGACTAGTTTCTGTTCAAGAACTGCTTCGGATTGAGTACTCATTGGGAAATCTGATTAGACGAAGAGCTGTTGTAGAAGCCCTTGCTTGAACGTACGCGTTTTTTCGATTTGCTTAGTTAGAAAGTCGATCTTTTCGTCCAAAGCTGAGAGATGTGAGGATATTTTTTTCTGCTCAGGAATCGATGGGAAGCTCACTGTGAGCTTCATCAGGGATGTCTTAGATAGATTGAATCGAGTGCTACCCTGAGCTAATTTCACCACGCTTCGTCGAAATGAATTTTCTCGAAACGCGTATCTTGCAAACTCTGGAAGTAATTTTTTATGATTCGCGCGGTAGCCGAAACAAAAACTATTCAAGAAGGTATCTCGTACGTCGTTTAGTAAGACCGACGCTACTCCGACGTCCTCTGGTGTTTCGGATGAGATCGTGAAAAAGACGTCGCCTTTCCTCACCTCATTCTGAGACTCATCTTTTCCGATTTCTACAAAGCCACAACCTTGCAGATTCACTTTAGAGTTTTCAAATATTTGAAGATATTGAATATACCGTCGACCATGACCGAAGTGCGTGCTAGTCTTTCCTGTGAGACCATTGAAGGTTGTCCCCAATGAACCCAATTGAGTCTCTTTCCAATCCGGATACGTTATTCCATCCTCATCTTTAAACCGCAATTCCTGTCTGAAAAGCCTCTGCATTATTCCATGTTTGTATTTCTTCAACAAAGATCGCTTTTTCTCCAAATATTCGATTTTCTCGTCGATAGTTGAAAGAAAGTCAGCGATTTTCTGCTGTTCCAAACGTGAACGTGGAACGACCAATTTCACGCTTCGTATATCTCTAGGGTAAATGTGTTTAACGGTCGTCCCTGATACTAAACGAACAATCTTACTTTTGAAAAAATTTAACATGTAGCTCACGAATACGGGATGGTCTCCGCGACAAAGGCGAATAATGTTGATATCTCCGCCCAATTGCACGCCGGTTAACAACAATGCACTAGCTGTGGCGAGACCGTCAGGAGTGACATCAGAGGTGGGCATCAAGATATCCCCATACTCTCCAATTACTGACGTACGTTTGTCGGTAAAGCTATGAATTCGATGAATCGAAACGTTGTACTTCGTAAACAGTTCTCCGTACAAAATACATGAACGTTGACCATCGGGGTTTAAATCCGATTTTGACAAACCAGAGCCACGGGTTACCTCGGCAATATCTCGAATTTGAAGCTCTTTCCAACATGGATACTCCTGTCCAAGCTCATCTTTAAACCGAAGTCGCGGCTTGTTGCTTTTTATCGTCACAAGGATAAACCTAACTCAATTAACGAACGGTGCATGTTTAGTTTCTTCAGACTTTTTCAAGGTATGCTTTACATCGGTGTGTGTTTTTAGTTCCTTGAAAATGCAATTTTTTACAAATCTCGGTTCGACAAAATCTGCGTCAATCCTCTGAAGTAATCCCATTTTTAGAGTTCCCCTTCCATGATAGACCAAACTTTGTGGTAGCTTGTGCCTCTATTTGTCCCCAACGCCGTTCTCCAAACTTTTTCCCCAGCGGTCCGAAGTTGAGATCGTAGTTCATACAACGGTTGATTGACATCTACTTGAAGTTCGCTCGCTAAAGGCAGCGCAGCTGATCGCGGAATCCCCAAAACTCGAAGCGCAACGGCCTCATCGGAGTTCACACCGTAGTAAACTCTTGCAGGTAGATTGCGCAAGGTTCGCTGTTCTTCAACAGAAAGTGACTCCCAGGAGTCTCTCATCGTTAACGCTTGCAGTGCGGCGATTCCCCACGAAGCTGTTTGCGTCAATCTTCCGAATACCTTTGAACAACACTGCGTCATTGCATCCACGTCATTTTTTGAACTATGTCTAAAGTAGGTTACCGCCATTTCAGTTAATGCTCGCCCTTGTACCCAATCGCAAACTATCCGTGACAATGTGTCTCCATCGTTCTTTGATCCGCCGGTTACTTCTTTCAAATGTTTACGTAGTTCTGGAACTTGTAGCAATACTCCAAACATCTTTCGTAATTGTTTACGGTCGGTCGTGAATATGTCGCGGGTCCATATATCACGGGGCAATTGAACTTCACTTAGTCGAAATAGCGTGTTGCTGACTGATTCCCACGAGAGACCGGTAGCATCTACGAGTTGCAGCGGCGCTCCCTTTATGCGTTCTGCGTACCTGTACACGCCACTTACCAGTGCATCCGCCCAACCTTGATGGCTCTTGCGCAGATCTTGAAATCCAAGCGTACCTCGTAGTACTTGTTCTACTTGGGCAGCAAATTGTTCATGGTCGCTAATTTCCCGATAGGTATGAGCAAGATACTGTACAAACGCAGACCATTCGGGTTGCCACGTTAATTCCGATAGATTCAATTGTTGCTTTTCATCCATCACCTGCTTTACCATGTCAATGAGAGTCGAATTCAACGCGCTCACAGATTGGTTAACAAATTCTTTGATCTCTTTCGTCTTGTCCGCGTTGTGTCCGGCTAAAGCGACTATGCCAAGGTCCTCTTGGTCGATTCGACCTGCTCGACCCGCAATATTCCAAAAGTCCTCTGGAGGCATGTCCTGGCCGTATGGATATTGGTGACTTGCAAATACGACACCTGACACAGGAAAGTTGACTCCTTGGGCAATCGTTGTTGTAGCAACCAAAACGTTTAGTATGTTTTGTTCAGTTAACCACTCAACAATAGTTCGCGTATCATCAGATAGTCCTGCGTGATGTACGCCGATACCGTAATCGAGAAGTGAATTGAGCGGAAAGTCGGGTCCCATTTCCTCTTCTAGAAATGCTTGAATGTGACCTAATTCTTCCTTGTGATCGGTGAGACGGTTATCATCCACTTTCAAGGCTTTCGCCACTCCCCAACTATTTTTCGGTTTATCTACTAGCAAGATCAACGTACCGCGCCCTCGAAGTACTTGAGCTGTTGCCGCTGCAAGTTTACCAGGCGAATAATGGACATCGGACCACGACAATCCTAAGGGACGTGGATCAGCGAGCGACAGTGTCTCCGGTATTGCAATAGTCTTTCCCGACGTATGTTGGGTTATTAGCTCAACTGAAAATTCACCTTTAGCTGTTCCTTTTACCGGTCGTGCTGTCGCTATTGCCCGGTCGTTAGGTACCCAATCCAACCCAAGGTCAATGCTCTTATTACTATCAGGTGCCAACCAACGAGCAATTTCGCTTGAATTTGGGACAAATGGCGTTAGTAGAAGGAACTGTGCAAAGCGGCACTCACGATTAATCGTAGCAAGTAGTAGTTCTAAACGTAGACCTCGTACTGGCGTACCAATACCATGGGCTTCGTCTACAACAACGAGAGTTAAAGGTCTTCCAATCTTTTTCTCCCACCCTCCACGAAGCATAAGATCGAACTTTTCTGGTGTCGTAACGAGTATGCGAAACTGGTTCGTAGCACTTCGCTCTTGAAGCATATCCGACTCTAACCCATCAATTTCAAGTGCCGGACTAACTTTTTCGACCGTGCAATCAATTGCTTTGAAGTCGCGACGTAGACGACGCGTTAGCTGGTTGACTAGAGCTCTAGTGGGTGCAAGGTACGCCACCCAACCCGCTTCGTGGTCGAACTGATTCAATGCTTGTAATATTCTGAATTGCGCAATCAGTGTTTTACCACTTGATGTCGGTAGACTCACGACGACACTACGGTGGCTTGATCCAAGTAGCCCCTCTTCGCGGAGCGTGCGTCGTTGCGGGGGAAGCATCTCGAATATTGGTCTTCGGTGTTGAGGTGATACTATCGATTCGACAAAGTTTGTAATCCGTGAATTCACCGCGCGGGTCACCGTCCAGATACTGCTGTCAACCTGTGCCTTGGACGTACGCGCTAACAATCTCACTAAGTTCTCACGTTCTATTAATCCTCCTTTAGAAGTAGTGGTTAACGCCCGGTCAAACTGTGCTTCTAGTTGCTCGCGTATGTCGTAGTGTCCCTCAACCGATCCTTGAGTCAAATACATCCCCATGATTTCAGCAGCTCGAGCGAGGTGATAAGAACAGACCAGTTCCCACGCCGGTGTAGCATCTTTTTGTTCTTCCGCACTACGCAAAAATTTTGGTTCAAAGTGATGCTGATCTGCTCGAAGACCATGGATCCTCTCTTGAACTGCATCGAGGTCTACCCAACCGTTTTGCCGGAACAGACGCAGCCAAATGTCTAGTATCGTCGCCCACACGCGTACGTCCCAATTGTCGGCATCAATAGGCAGAGATGGAATGTCCTGCACGCGCAATATTCGTTGTACATCCGATCCTCGATCACCCAGTACCCCGAGACAACTGAGTCGTAACAGTGCTTCTGCTTTTTCGAGTGAGGGATCTGGTAGGGATAGCACCCGAGCAACCAGAAACACATCAGCTGCCGCCTGAATCAAGTCCTCTGAATCATCACTGTCTAAGAGTTCAATAACTCTTAGCTCAAGACCGTTTGCAACGAAACGTAAATGCTCATCGGAGACTTGAAAATGACATTCCTGACCAAGAACATTGTGTAACCGTCGCCGGTTTGCTTCAGTGTTCGCTTGCTCTACTCGATCATGTCCAATAGAGTCAAGGACCCAAGAACTCTCTGTCATGACGCATCCTCCATCAGTGCGGTCCAGTCAGAGATCTTTATCGGTAAATACCATGCTAACAGCTCAACATCAGTAGGTTTCCTTACGCGAGTCGCAAGCTTTTTTGCATGAGTCTCGAAATCGTGTTCATTTGGTGGGGTGTCGCGAATTAAGACTCCAACCAACAATAACTCCTTGCCCCCTGAATTGAGGTAACGAGAAATAGCAGAGCGATATAAGTGTCTATTGGTCTTTGAAGTACAACGCGCATGTAACCATTTCAACAACGTATGATGTATATCGAGCCTAGAGCTAATTTCCTCTAGTTGCCACAACATTCCTTTGTCTCCACTCAGGACTCGTGGTGGTGAATGAGTATCTGACGATGTCTTAACTTCGCCGAAAAGGAGTCTGACATTGGTCGGATCAGCACAAAATCCCACTAAGTCTGCTCCAGGAAGACTAGCCCTTGGAGTTCTCCTATCTCGTATTGTGTTCCAGGGCCACACTACATGCAAGTTCGTATCGTGCTGAAGTACACATTCTGCTAATGCTTCTCCTACTTCCCATCCCTGCACACTAGGTACAGCACGCAAAACTCGTTCGACAAACTCGGTCTCCATCTTCGTAGTCGCTAGACCTTGGATTTCGGTTGTAAACGCAGAGTCTTCATCTCGGACCCGGGGTTTGACGATCGTCTGCAGGTATTCTCGAAACTCACTTTCGCTATTTACCACCCATCCTTGTAAGTGTACAACATCGTGACGGTTTGAGTACGCGGTTCGTGAACTCAGCTGGGGTGCGGTCATGGTCTAGTGTGCTTATAGGAGAGATGTGAGCACTTTCTGCTACCCAATCTACCAACTCTTCATATTAGTTACTATAGTTGAAAGCGATCCAAAGGTTGGAGCTTCGTTCAAACGAATCGCTACTCTTTTACAGGTGTCTGGGATGTGCAGTTCAATGTTTTCCTCCACTTATAAAAATCTCGTTTCTTCTCCGACTTTGCTGGTTTTGCAGCCTTAAATTTAGATTAGAACGGACTAGCAATCCCTAGCTCCTCGCAGAACTTTGCGATCTTAGAATCTGTCATTTGCATTTCTTCTTCTATTTCTTTCAACTCCTCTGAAACCTGCTCGATATCCACTGGCTCTTCTTCCTCAAAAGTATCCACGTATCTCGGAATATTGAGGTTGTAGTCATTTTCTCTGATTTCCTCAAGTGTAGCTACGTACGAGTATTTCTCAACGGTTTTGCTATGTTCGTACGTCGCAACGATTCTTTCCACATGCTCGTCGGTAAGAAAGTTCTGATTTCCCACCTTCTGAAAGTGCTGCGACGCATCGATAAAAAGAACTATATCGTCTTGTTTTCGACACTTTTTCATTACCAAGATGCACGCAGGTATGCCTGTACCGTAAAAGAGATTTGCAGGTAGTCCAATCACTGCGTCCAAACAGTTCAGTTCCTCGATGATGTAACGCCTAATGGTTGCCTCAGCCGCTCCTCGAAACAGTACTCCATGCGGTAAGACGACAGCCATCGTACCGTTGTCGGCTAGCTGATACAGCATGTGTTGCACGAATGCGAAATCAGCTTTACCTTTAGGTGCGAGTTTACCATATCTGCTGAAACGATCGTCATCGACATGCAAAGGATTACTATCGCCTTTCCAGCGCGCTGAAAAGGGTGGATTGGCGACGACAGCTTCGAACCTTTGGTCAATGTGTTGAGGTTTCTCCAATGTGTCTTCTTGTCGAATGTCGAATCGTTCAAAATGAACTTCGTGCAGGATCATGTTCATTCGGGCTAAGTTGTACGTCGTCCTATTGAGCTCTTGCCCGTACAGTTCAATGAGTGTATCTTCATCTTCCGGAGTATTACTTCGCACCTCTTTTTCGATTCGCAACAAAAGCGAACCTGATCCACACGTTGGGTCATAGGCATTGCGTACTCGATCCCGACCGAGAGTCACCAGTTTAGCGAGAACTTTCGACACTTGTTGAGGTGTATAAAACTCACCGGCTTTCTTCCCGGCACCAGATGCAAACTGGGCAATGAGATACTCATAGGCATCGCCCAAAACGTCTGAGTCGGATTCCGAGAGTCCAAAATCAATCCGATCTAGACTTGCCATAATCTTGACGATGAGTTCATTGCGGTGATCGACCTCTTTACCCAACTTGGTGCTGTCAAGGTCAAGATCCTCAAACAGATTGTTAAAGTCGTCCGCGCTTTCGGATTGATTCGCGGACGCGACGATGTTGCTAAAAATCATCTTTAGATCGGCGATGATGTTGGTATCGTACTCTTCACTAGCACGTTGGCCTTTCGCGACTACCAAGGAGAACATTTCACTTGGTCGTAGGAAATAGCCTAGTTGTTCGAGCGATTCTTCCTTGATTGCTTCAATTACTTCTGAATCCGACACTTCCAAATAATCTCGAGTGTCTTCTGTTTCCAACAGTTCATTCGCAAGTGTAAGTTGTCTCTCCGATAGATATTTGTAGAAGATGAACCCAAGAATGTAGTCCTTAAACTCATGTGCATCCATCTTTCCTCGAAGGTCATTCGCGATGTTCCAGAGTTCTTTTTCTAACGCTTGCTTTTGTTCCTCGGTCATAATGGACTTATTTGTTGAAAAGAGTATTGGCGTTGCATGTTACGAAAACAGAGTTGAGACTGTTTCCAAATTCGTACAACACAACGATCGTCTTGATCCAGCAATTCAGTCTCAGAGACATTGTGATGACAGACTGATTCGATAATTCGATTTCGAACTTCCATTCCAAAGCGTTTACGGTAACCGTAATCACGAAGGATTTCTCTGAGTAATTCATTGCGTGGAAATCGAACGACTCCTTGTTTCATCTTTGACTCGGTGACTCCATCGGGTAGATTGCCCGGTGAAATAATTTCCAGTCGATCGCGGTAAAGAGAGACTTCCATGTCGGTCCCATCGCGGGTGTAATCGCGATGAGTGGCGGCGTTCACTACGGCCTCGTGCACCTCTTCCATCGGATTTGCATCCTGCTTGCGACTTCGCCCTCCGTCTATCCAAGCTACACTCCCCGGAAGTTAGGTCGTAGTTGGCCGAAAAGTATATCGCCTTTGCGAAAGCTCCATTAAATACTCTTTCAGTCACCTGCTTTACCGATACCGGTCAGTCTAAGTGTGGATACACCAATGTGTTCCAAACCGATGTATAGTTTCGCTTAGTTTTGAAGTCTCTACCGCGTCTCGAACCAATTCCGCTGATTCAGAGAAATTAACGATGTTCTAATTTCGTATATCAGTACCAGGGGGCGACTGTTCCGTTAAAGTTTGCGTAATCGTGTTCGTATCGATTGGAGGTTGTACATACCATTCGATACCGAAACGGCGTATGTGCTCTAATAATGAGTCACATTGAATCGAGGTATAGAGCACAAGATTCACTGATTGAGCCATAGGAAGCACTTCAATTGAGGCACTCAGACGAGCTTGGTCAGTCAGTGTAAGTCGATCACCGAACAACACTACGTCCACGTCGGATGACTTCGTATGAGTACCCATAGCCCTTGATCCGAACAAGACCACGCGCTCTACACGGTCGTTGGTCGCGAGCGTGGAAATAATCGATTCTCGATGTATGTCCTTGAGACCGTCGTTCACAATGTTCGCTTTGTACTTAGTGTCAGGTGAATTTTCTGAAGTACAGATAAATAGGACAGCTTAATGCGAGACTCAACCTCTTCGGCCAGAGCTCGAGTGTAGGTGTGGATTAGTAGATTACGTTTGTCCAGCGCATCTAATAACACTTCACAGTCTGTCTCGTCAATGTATTCGACATCAAAACTTTTTCGAAGAATGGAACGCGGAGTCGTTTCGTCGAATCCCTCGTAAAAAAGCAGATCTTTAAGAACTTTCCAAGACAACTCAAAACAAATCTCGAACGTCTTAATTAAGCCGGTCCGTTCTAATTCATTTAGTGTTTCACGTTGACAAGCGTTCGTGAGTACTTCCAGTGCTTGCGCAAAACTGTCATACCGCTGTTTCCAGCGAATCACATCAGTGTTGGCCACGAGAATTAACTCCAATAATCCATTTTATTAAGATTTATAGATACGAGGTCATCAAGCCGCGCGCTCTCTCTGCTTTTTTTAATTGCGACACAAGGTATTTCATTTGATTAGCAAACGATACACTGTTGTCATTTTTTAGGAGCACCAACACAACGACCGGGTGTGAGCATGTGGTTGTATTCGGCAGTATCCATTGACCCACGCAATGCGTTAGCTGTTGCCCATAGGGTGCCTTCATGTCCCGTCAAGGCTCTCAATGTCTCTGAAGGGTTTCTTGACGCTACGAGTTCGGCTGATTTGTTTGCATCGACTTGATCTTTTGTCTTTTTAGTCAATTTTCTTGTGCGGGGGCTAGATTTGCAGTTCGATTGCGTATTTCAATTGTCCTTAGGCAGCAAATTGTTTTCTTAATAGAAGCATGCTCGAGTATGGATATCGACTGCTGAAGGGACAGCACTTCCGATATTGATCTCGGTACAAAGATACGAAAATGTGATAATCATTTCCACTGTTGAACGTTCGAGGGTAAACCCATGGTCGTTTCGCACGAAAACTGGTGACATATTTCTATTGAACCTTCCGAGTATAACACGACGACACGTCGGTGATCGCAACGCGAAGGACGATTTTATTATTGAACTCTACCGATTGAGCCATCATAGAGAATGAGTGA
>CAZEFI010000039.1:0-17869 GCA_964511425.1 uncultured Pseudomonadales bacterium | reverse complement strand
AGGGATGGATTTCCAAAACTTAGACAAGAGATACAATAATGATGAATTACGAACATTTTCCTGCCCTTCAGGAAAGAACTGGAAAAACTTCCATACACGTAATTTATGACACTCCCATATATTCAAAGATTTTCAACTCTGCTTCAGCTCGCGTCGCGAAGCGTTGCCGCCGTTGCTGGTGAATCAACTCCTTTTCCAACGACGCGAAGAAACTCTCGGCCATGGCATTGTCGTAACAGTCGCCCACCGCGCCCATGGACAGCGTGATATTCGCCGCTTGGCAGACCGCCTGAAACGCTGTTGAGGTATAACTGCGAACCGTGATCTGAATGATGAATGACGCCCCGTTGAGGATTGCGTTCGGACACCGCTTTTTCGAGTGCTCGAACCATCAACTCGCAACACGTAGCGGATGGTTGAGATTTTAAATTCGACCTGATGTACCTTTATGAACTCGAAGACCGGTCCGGGGTGTCGATCGTTTCCTTGTCGAACCAGGCCGCGGCCTTTGCTAAGATCGCTTTTTCTTCTTCAAGCTTCGCCAGCTTGCGCTTTGCCTGCCGCAACTCGCGGCGCAGTTCTACCGCCTCGGAAGACACGGTACCTTTGGCGGCCGCGATCCAACTACGGATCGTCGGTTCCGTCGGCTCAAACTCTCGAGCTAACGAAACCGTACGGCGACCCGCACGAGCTAACTTGCCGATCTGCTCGCGATACTCTGCGGGATAATGCTTCCTGGACATATTTAATTCCTCCTCTTAATAAGAAAATTAAATTATGTCCGCTAACTAGTGCACACTCCATTTTATTGCCGACCGCTACTTAACGAAACTACCGGTACTCAGCATATAGAGGTACCAACATCCGCCCTCGATCTATGGTTTGGATACCTACCGCAATTGGCCGGCCTAGCTTCGAATGAGGTAAGACTTGAACAAGGGGCGATTGATGTTCGAATCGCCGAAGGTAGAACAGCTGAAGTCTTGCGTAATCTCTGATATCAAGTGTGTATGGATCAACCTACATCTTGGAGATCGGTGGTGCAACGAATCAAAAACTCTTTCGGTGCGACTTTGCTTGATCCGGTATACATTGCTGAAAGCGGAGAGATCACGATTGCTCGATAGCTTGATAAACTGGCTTTCTTGTTCGAGAGACCACATTCGTATCGATTTCGACTAAGTATCACAATTTCTATCCACTAGTCCCGTAGGTCGACGATTTAATCCTCGATGCCAGAATATCGGACGCAAAGTGTCAAAATTCTTTAAACTATACAGGGTGTAATTCCTATCAATGAGAAATCCTGACCTATCACTAAATCCATTTATGCCCCTTCACAGACCAAAGTTTGTGTATGATGATTATAATATATTCATGTTTTGCTATCATAGCGTCCAAAATTCTACTGAATTGAGTTCATAAGGAGCAGAAAATTGAAGCGGAAACCCACGATTGAAGAACTAGAACGTATGTTGGACACCGAGGAGGATACTCCAATCGAGATCTTACCAAACGGAGAGATTCGAGCTCTTGGAGAAAGCGACCCAGGCGAACGAAGCTACAAGAAACCACTAACGATGCGGGAAGATTTAGGTGGAGAATATGAGGAGAGGAACGAACGAGATTGAACATCGTGCGCATAAGTGACGAAATTACCAGCGCTCAGCGATATTTCGACTACGTAGAAAATCATTCTTCGGATAGCGACGGGATGATGGTGCTGGTCGCACTTCAGACTAACATGCGAATATATACGTTAGAAATAAGTTTTCCACAGTCGTACCCTAACATAATGCCCAGCGTGCGAGTAAGAAAACCGACATTGTCTTCCACGAAGCATGTGTACCTGAACGGACGCATTTGCTACCTACATCCACATATGTGGAATCCTGGACGGCATGATTTGACGTTTGTCATTCAACGAGCTGCCAAGTGGCTAGCAAAGTACGAAGTGTTTCAAAAGACTGGCAAGTGGCCAGGTGCGTCGTTGGAGCATTGAAGGATGGATTCGAAGGCGAACTACTCTATCGTAGAGTCGATTGCGGGTCGGCAAATCGATAGTCAAATTCGATTGCCTCACATCGAATTCAAGACTCTACCAATGATGCTATTGCGGAGTAGTGCGGGAGAGGTACTGGACGACGTATCGAGAAACGGAGCAGCATATTTAATAGAGAGAAACGGACGGCAGAAAGCGTGTTTGGTACCTGTTTCGAGCTTTCTACCAGATATTCAGAAATCGCGGGTGACTGAAGAATTTGACCGTCTTATCGACTCGAACGAGCAATACCGCGTTACGATCAGCCACAATCGAGAGATGCAATTTCGTTTCCGAGAGTTCAGTGGTGAAACACGCTTAGAAGTCACGGTAACTCTTCCGCACGGTTATCCAAATAAAGCTCCTGTGATTACGGCGGATCCTATTGAGGACGGTTGTCCTCATCGTTGGCCTAATGGCACTTTGTGTATCTACGGTGCTGTCGCAGAGTGGAATCCAGGCAAGCACGATATCATGCATGCGGTCGCGCTATTCAGGCGTTGGATACAGCACTACTGCATATGGAGACAGACAGCCATTTGGCCTGAGGAAAGGCATCGGTGACGACCGACCGACTATTTAAGCGAATTGAGCATTTGTTCGATGTCGAAGCCTTCCAGGACTTGTGGGTACTTATCGCAGGATGCGGATCGGGCGGCGGGCAAGTGGCACTACAGTTGATTATGTCAGGTGTAAAGCGTTTCATTCTAGTAGATCTGGATGTACTCGAAATCGAGAACGTGATTCGCCACGTATGTGGTATGCGGTACTTGGGTTGGCAAAAGACAAAAGCACTGGCCGATGTGCTTAGGGACCGGAATCCAAATGTGGAGATCAAGGAGTTTAACGAAGATTTACTTGCCTGGCAGGGAATTCAAGAAGAGGTTAAACGGGCGAGTGTTGTCGTAATAGGAACTGACAACCACGCGAGCCGTTATCGGTTAAACGAGATTTGTGTGAATCAATCAACACCCTTCACTGTCGGTCGTGTGTTCACCCGCGGTATTGGGGGAGAAACGTACCTATATCAACCAAAAGAACATGGGTGCCTAGCGTGCCTCGAAGGAGTTCTCGACCGGACGCGGTTTCGAACTAATGTACGCGAGATAGATCTAGTGTCCGAAGAGGAGCGGCAAAGAGTGTACGACTTAGAGATCGATGAAATAAAAGATTCACCTGGGTTAACTGTGGATATCAGCTTTATCGCGGCATTTCATACTCGGCTTACACTTGATGCGCTTGGGAGGGCGACACCGAAACGACCAAAGTTCATGGTTCCACTAGAAAATAATTATTTCGTGTGGGGTAATCGGTCTGTACCACCCTTTTCCAGAAACTTCGAACTACAACGAATGACTTTACAACCACAGCAAGGTTGCAAGGTTTGCGGAGGGCTTGTATGAACAAAAAACACCACATCAGGAATGTGCAAATCGAAATTCCCAACAAGGTGCTGGAAAGCGTGTTTGAAGAATGTGATCGCTACGAGTGTGAGGAGACAGGGGGGCGGATGGTCGGTCACTTCGCTAGGGAGGGAAATACTCTTTTGATTCGAGTTCAAGGTGTGATCGAACCAGGACCAAACGCCAAACGAACAAGAACGAGTTTCTTCCAAGACGGCGAGTATCAAACCCAGATCTTCAGGAATCTTGAAGCCCGTGACCCATCAATAGAACATCTTGGGAATTGGCATACACATCACGTCAACGGTTATCCACAACTAAGCAATGGGGACATTACGACTTATCGTCGAATAGTGAACCATGAGCTTCACAATTTGGACTTTTTCTATGCTTTGCTTGTGACTCAGCACTTTAGCGACCGAGACGGCTTGGAGCGTTACGCTGTTCGACACTACGTTCTGTATAGGGGAGATGAAGGTGTCTTCGAGGTAGGACCAGAAAGTGTTCACATCGTCGATGCACCCCGAATCTGGCCGAAGGACGTTTCCAATTTCGAGATTGGGTGGCAAATAGATCGAATTGTAACAGACAACGTGAGAACTACTCGTGCTCGTGACCAGGAGGTGTTCAATTTATTGTATCCTTCGTTGAAGCCACGGTTGGGTGTGCGATCCGGTACTCTGTTTTGGAAGGGAACATTACCCC
This sequence comes from uncultured Pseudomonadales bacterium, assembly GCA_964511425.1. GTDB lineage: Bacteria > Pseudomonadota > Gammaproteobacteria > Pseudomonadales > Azotimanducaceae > Bin55. Next base: position 13,720 of record CAZEFI010000039.1, on the reverse strand, counting down.
TTGTGGATGGAACGGCAGTTGAGTTGCGAGTTCTTGAAATTGAAGACGATAGCCAGATACGCTATTACATAAGAACGATGCCAGCAAATCACGATTGCTCCGATTTGTGTAATACTCCCTTTACCGAAGCTTGCAAGGCAGTACGAGCGTTGGAGTTATGCTTGAACAGCTCAATTTACGAGTGTGCTGTAAAACGGGAGATATAAGACCCATGGACGTATTGACGCTTTACGTAGGCCAAGGTAATTTCGCGATTGTCCGGCATCAGCATCAGGCGATTGCTGTGGACACCAATTGGTTATCTGACAGAGCTGATGAAACAGTTTCGAAGGTGGATAATTTTCTACGTCAGCGTGAGTTGGAAGGAATCGTTTTGACAGGTTTTGACGAAGATCACGCAGATCCGATCGGATTGAATTGGTTATTGGAACACTGGCAGCCCGCATGGGTAATGTATCCTAAATACTACAAAGATACAGAAAACGCAACCCGTGTGTTCAACGTGATACTCAAACACGAACGGAGACGATCAAATACACGGTACCCCCTCGTTCGAGTTCCTGTCCGTCTTGACAGGTTGAATTCGCGCTACCTTGACAACCTGTCTGAGGTGTTCAACTTAGAACTCTTTTCGCCGCATATCGAGGATATGGACAACTCCAACAACTGTAGCATCGTTTTGAAGGTCGAGGGGATTGGAATGGGTGGTTTCACATACCTCGTCACCGGAGACACGGAGAACTCACGCTGGGATAGAATCGTTGATCTTTTCGGCGATGCCCTTGCAGCAGACATTTTGGCAGCTCCGCATCACGGATCAAAAAATGCAGCACACCCAGGTATGGTTTTGGCTGTTTCGCCAGACACTGTGCTGATCAGTGCCGGCGTCGACAACCAATACGGACATCCTGACTCACAGGCGATCAGGGTCTACTCTCGTGTAGCGAGGCAAGTTTTCCAGACTAACACCCGTGGTGGTGTTTCGTGGCTCACTAGATGTGTCCGAAATCAAATCCAAACTCAAAGAGTTCGGTAATTCTGACGTGAGAGAGAATTGGAACATCACGCCTCTGATTCTCCCATATAGTTCAAATTTGAAATTGTCGGCTAGATCGCTGTATGGATCATTCGAATCGAACCCCTTGGGTGGGCTAAGTGAATCGAGAAGCAATTAAAGAGGAATATTAACAATGCATCAAGTGAGATTTTATCCTGTAGGAAATGGAGACTGCAGTCAGATTGTGTTAAAGAACGGTAAGAGGCTATTGTTTGATTACTGTCATAGGCGAAAAGCGGAGGATGAAGAAGATACACGAATCGATCTCAAGGAGACATTGAGTTCAGAGTTGTCTGCGGTCGACCGAAATGGGTTCGATGTTTTAGCACTGACACATCTTGACGATGATCACATTGCCAACAGCACGGATTTCTTCTACCTTGAACACGCGAAAAAGTATCAAAGCGAAGAGCGTAAGGTGATCGAGGAATTATGGGTACCAGCCGCGGCAATCTTGGAGAAGGGATTGACAGGGGAGGCAGCTGTGTGGCGGAGCGAGGCGCGGTACCGGTTGCTGAACGGTTCAGGTATCCGAGTATTTTCCAAGCCAACAGCATTGAAAGAGTGGCTTGAATCACAAGATTGTTCGCTGGAAGATCGAATTGAATTGATCACCGACGCGGGCCAACTGGTACCGGGATTTGAACTCGGTACAGATGGTATTGAGTTTTTTGTACACTCACCCTTTGTCGACGATTTAGACGATGAGACAGTCTTGCGAAACGAGAGCGCGATAACATTGCATGCGACCTTTGAAGTATTAAACAGAAAGACACGATACTTATTGGTGGGGGATTCTACTTGGGAGGTTTTGGATAGGATTGTTGAAATCACTTGTGCGAATGGGAACGACGATCGATTGTTGTGGGATCTCTACAACGTACCTCACCACTGTAGCTACCTCGCTCTTGGACCAGAGAAAGGGAACGAGTACACCGAGCCCACACCTAGTGTTCAATGGCTACTAAACCAGTGTCAGAAGGGGGGTGTTGCTGTCTCGTCTTCCACACCGATTCCAAACGACGACACAATCGATCCACCACATCACCAGGCAGCTGCGACCTACCGAAAAACAATAGAAGACAAGCAAGGTAAAAAGTTCGTGGTGACTATGGAACACCCAAACGAAAATAATCCTAAAGTGCTAGAAGTAAAGATCGGTGAACGCGGCGTAGCGATTAGTACGCTAGGCATGGCAGGTGCTCCGTTTTTAACAGGTAGTTCACCCCCTCGGGCTGGGAAGTCTTGATGTATACCGTGGAAGGAGAACAAATTGATCCTAATACGCTGACGACTACGGGTGCGCGTCAAGTACGCGACGCGATTCAATGGTTTCCAACGGCGAAGATGGTGGAAGCTCGCACGCGCAAAATCGATGGACGCGCGGAAGAGGTGGTTGTAATTGATGTCGAACCTGAATTACCACAAGACCTGATTTACGACATTAGATCCGTAGAACGGCTAGCTTTAGCTTTCCGACTGGGAGAATGCGTGAATCCTGTTGTAACGTCTTTGCGAGAAGATTTCCCAAGAGTACCACATTTGAACTGCACTCCCGCTGAAACACCCAAAAGCCTTTGTGTGTATGAAGATCCATGGTCAGAAGTGCAGTTACGGTGGACTGGAGCGCGTTTCTTGAGAGATTTATTGCATTGGTTGACACGGACAGCGGTAGATGAATTACATTTGATGGACCAGGCTCCTGAACCGTATTTGTTTGAAAGTTCTAACGCGATCATATTTCCCGAGAACATGTTTGACGAACAAGTGGGAGAACAGGTATTCGTTGCGACTATTGTGAGCGACAATAGGATGATCCCATACACGGTAAAGCTTACGGAAGTTTCCACCGAAAGTGTTGGAGACACAAGGAAAGTGTATTGCGCGCCGGTTGTCGCTAAACCGGTCGGATTACAGGCGATGCTCGACAGTCCAGAGAACATGGATGAGTTAGAAATGGTTCTAAAGGAGGTGGGCATTGACCTTTGGGCAACCTTGCGTTCTCGTTTGCTTATATGGTTTTCGTCAAGAAATCGTGCTCATGACGACGACGAAGTGGTGATTCTTGTGAAGTTGCCAAGGTTAAAGGTAGACAAAACCGGAGAAAGGTTAGAGTCAGTGCAATATTTGGCGTTCGCAGTGCACACAATGCGGGAACTGGCGGTTGCAAGTGGCCGCTTTGATAGTCAAGGTCCCTCAAGTGTTCTTGTACCGTTGGCGAATGGAGAAGTAAACAAAGGGATCACCAAACACATCAAAGTCTCGCCGTGGCGGGCCATCAAGAGTCTAGATCGAATAATGGCACGACATATAAGTGGTTTAGAATTAAGTGAACGCGAATTAAGTGTCGTTCTGGTTGGTGCAGGGGCATTAGGTTCTCAGATTCACGATAATTTGTCTCGTATGGGTTGGGGTCGTTGGACAATAGTCGACCAAGACACGTTTTTTCCTCACAACGTAACCAGACATCGCTTGGGCGAATGCGCCGTCGGACAGTCGAAAGCCAAGGTTATAGAACAAATCAGCAAAAGCGAAACACCTCACAATCCAGTGGAATGTTCCCATTGGACGTATGCTCAAAGTGATAATACCGATCTTCGGTCTGCATACGCAAAAGCGGATTTAATTTTGGATGTCTCGACTTCGATTGCAGTCTCGAGATTTCTCGCAAGGGATCTAAATGGAACTGCTCGTCTTGCATCGTTATTCGTGAATCCTACCGGCCAACATGTGGTGATGTTAATTGAGGACACAGACCGAGAGTTGAGATTAGATTCCTTAGAGGCGCAATATTATCGGGGCATCCTGTTCGATGAAAGGCTTGTGGATCATATCGGTGTCGCACCCGGCGTTCGATATGGAGCCGGTTGTCTAGACAGCGCCGCACAGTTGGCACAGGACGACTTAGCACTTGCTAGTGGATTACTAAGTCGTCAAATTCGAACTGCTAGTGAGGGTGCCGAGACTGTAGTTTGGCGGCTAGCCGAGGACGGAAGCGTCGAACGGATTGCCGTTAAGGTTGGGAAAACCGTTCAATTTGTGAGTGAAGGATGGGAAATTCTTCTGGACGAAGATATCCTTAAACGCGCTTTCAGATATCGTCTACAGCGTATACCGAAGGAGACGGGTGGTGTGTTAATCGGTTACTTTGATGTAATGCGGCAGATCGTGTACGTCGTCGACGCGCTACCAGCTCCAAGAGACAGTGTAGAACGAAAGGAGTCTTTCGTTAGGGGGTACGCAAAACTGCGAGAGGAACTTGTAGCAATTGAGACGCGGACAGGTGGCCAAGTTGGATACGTAGGAGAGTGGCATTCGCACCCTAATGGCGTTGATGTCCGTATGAGTGAATGTGATGATGTTCTGCTAGAAACGATCACGGAGGAGATGAAAGTGGAAGGGTATCCTGGCGTAATGATCATTTTTGGCGAAAATGGGGACGTGGGCTCTTATGTTCGAACTTAATATGCTTCGATGAGAATCGCGCTAGCACTGTCCGGTGGAGGTGTACGTGCTGCGGTATTTCACTGTGGTGTACTACAACGTCTCGCATTAGATGGTTTGTTGGAAACTACAACGTTCGTATCCAGTGTCTCTGGAGGTAGCCTAGCGATGGGATTGATCATTTGTGAAAACGCCCTTCGATGGCCGACAAGTACCCAGTTTTTGGACGTTATCATACCAAAAATTCGTAAGCGACTGACAACCACGAACTTGCAATGGTCTTACACATTGCGTTCGGTGGTTTTACCCTGGAGACTGGTACGAGGTAGAGCACATATTCTGTCGAGCCAACTACAAACTAAATGGAGAATCCATGGTTCGATGCAGGATCTACCAAATTCGCCACGATGGATCATAAACGCCACTTGTTATGAAACTGGTCGAAACTGGAGATTCAGCAAATCAAGAATGGGCGATTACGTAACAAATTATGTGCTTGAACCAACAACGACTATCGCGAATGCGATTTCTGCATCGGCGGCGGTACCGGGATTGATCGGGCCGATGACCATTCGATCAACTAAACATGAATGGTGCTGTTACAAAGAAGATCAGATTGTCCAAATAGCGACTCCTTCGAAAAGCTACCATCTTTGGGATGGTGGTGTTTACGACAACTTAGGAGTCGAGCCGCTATTCAAGCCCGGCAGTGGATTCCGTGATGGGTTCGACTTTCTATTGGTCAGCGACGCGTCTGCACCGTTGATCTTGGATCCAAGCACGCCGAGTAGGAGGCTCAGACCGTGGCGTCGGGCATTTCGTCTTGTACAAATAGCGACAGAGCAAGTGCGCGGGCTTCGTGCTCGTGCTTTAATTGCCGAATTTCAACGAAATCCTAATTCTGGTGTTTACCTTAGAATTGGCAATACAGTGGAAACAATATATCGTGCTGTAGGTCTGTGTCCTCCTTCTGATCATACGTTACCAGGAGAAGATGTTGTGCAAGCAACGAACTTCGGAACGACGCTGAGGCGTATCAGTTTCAAAGAGTTCGAGTTAATAATGCATCATGGTTTCGAGGTAGCAAATGCGACTCTAGCAACGCGGCAAGCTCCCACTTTTTCTTACAAAAAAAGACCAGTGAATTAAGATTAAATTGAAAGAGGGTCTCGGTGAGAGCAACTGTCTTTCGTTAAACTCCTCGATTGGACCGATGAGACCTCACAATTTCCTAGACGCAATTCTCCACCACTCATTGTGGAGTGCTGTGCTTGAACTGATAGTCTAGTCCCTTGATTCAATTCACAAAAAGCGTCCCTTCCAATACTGCAACTGCTTTTTTCTATATGAATTGACCGATATTAAACCACCAGTTACGGATTCAAACATTGAAACATTTATGGGAAATTTTTCAATATATTGCAAATTTCGATCATTTTGCCTTATACTTACACAAATTGACAGTGGAATAGAGTTGTCTACGCACACGCGGGAGTACTTTGTGTTAGGTACCATCTCTGCGTAAAATGTAGATGACAACATAATCCACTGAACAGTGCTAACTAGAAGCACAGGGAACCGCCGAGGTCAAGGATTAAAGACCCGGCTCGATTATGAAACAATTTCCACGCAGGGAGGCGGGGATGACTTCTATCGGACAGGGATGCAACTTTTCACAGTTTGCGATTGTCCAAATACACATTCCCATATGTGTTCCATACGTACCCCACGTAACTACTTTTGCCAAAGGATTGGCATAGGAGAGATTCCATGGATATTCAACAATCAACAGATCAACGCTTGAAGTTTCGCGGGCTGATACATGCTGTATCGGTGCTCGTGTTTGCATGCTTTGCCGCGTTTTTAGCGGTGCCGATAAATGCCCAAACCAACGACCAGTGTGGTTGGGATACCAACGATGATGGGACCGTGGACGACGACGACGGTGATACCTTCGATGTAGTGTTCTTTGTAGGTGGTACATCAACTATTGAACTTCCAGACTTCGACGAGGACGATTGCGCACAAAGTAGTACGGTTCAAATTCGCATCTACAAGGGGCATGAAGTCGACCAGCCGAGTTCAAATATTTCATTGCCGTCAGACAACACTGATTTGAAACTTGGACCTGAAAATTCTCCAAACTCAAACGTAACCACAAACGCGGTTTCCCTTGGGATTTCAGGTACGCATCCAAACCGAACCATTCCTCTGGACGATGCAACGTTCACGAGGAATGAGGACGAGGCATGGTTGATCGCACCGCTCAAATACACTGTCCGCGGTTTATCAATCGAGAGCGACAATCTCGACGAACTGAAGATCACGATTATCGTGCGTCCAGCACAACTTACGGCACCGACCCTGCTTCAAGCACACTTTGAATCTCCTTCAAATATTTATGTCGAGTGGGAAGGTGTCGCGGCCGACGGCGGAGGTAATTATTCGACAAATTACCGAGTCGAATGGAAACGTGCAGACGGAGGCTCCGCAGAAATATCAAATGAAATTCATGATACCGAAGATGCGACTCCACGAACTCAGGCATACACCATTTCCGATCTTGATGCGGGCGAAGAGTACCGAGTTCGGGTTCAATCTTACAAGAAAACAACTTCGGGTAATCAGTACGATTTCCAAGTTAGTGATTGGGTAGATGTAGAAAGTGCTTCAGACGCTGCAGCTCGTACAACGAAAAAACTGTACGACACTGACGCGGCCGTGGGCGACAAGGAAGATTCACTCAAGGCAATTACCGCCGGGCACACACGGCAATATTCGCTGGATAGGTGGATCGAACCTTCCGAACTAAGGACACAAGAACCTGCGGGGACTCCCGTTACTCCCGCCCTGGAATATACCATTGACATTGATTCTTCGAGCGATGCTGTTTTTGAGGCGGAACATATCGTTGCAGGTACCGGAATCGACGATGACCTGATCATCATTACCGGTGTCGGCGAAGGTAGCGCGTATTTAAATATTGAAGTTACCATCAACAATAATCTCATTGATAATGAAGGTGTTGACCATGTTCTCGAAGCGTCAATGAAAGTGGTCGTTGAAGAAAACGCCGCTCCAGTGTTCACTGTTACTTCGGTGAACATAGACTGGGATATCGAAAATGTCGGAACCGACTTTGAGATCGATATCACAAATCAGTTTGTTTCTGGCGAAATCGACGAAGACGATGCGGAAAACTTGGAATACTCCATGACTGGTGGCGACTATCGCAGCACAACGTACTTGGAAATTGATGACGAAACCGGCGACATCTCGGTTCCATCGACTTTAGACAATGATGACCTTCAGCGGCTCCCATCTGGCCATGAATTTGAACTCGTGGTAACTGTTACGGATCCGGCTGATCAGAGCGATAAGATGACGATTTATGTCGAAGTTATTGAAGGACTCGCCGATGAACCACTCCGAACTGTCAATTCCGCAGATGATGTTTGGTTGGTACCACTATCGTCATCAAAGGGTGGCGGAACCAAAACCACCGATGTTAGCGATAGCTTCGAAAATCGGGACGGAGGTCAATTGTGTTATGAAATCGACGAGGAAGGATTTACAGTCAATGGTACCGATCAAACTTCAAACATTTCGATCAATAGTAATTCCATTGATGTTGAAACAGTAGCAGACTTCAGCTTGAGTGGCGCGACTTCTTGTCCGCGCGGACAACTCAAGGTAAGGATGGAATTACCGGACACTGATTCCAGCAGCGACCAGTTTGCGCTTTTAGGGTATCACGGTGTAATTACTGTCTGGGCTTCGGTAACTGCGTACCAACGTGGAAATAAAGCCTCGGCATCGGACGACCCAGTCAAGGTTCGAATCGACTTGGTATATGGTTCCAACTCCGGACCAACTATTCGTACGGTTGCAAAGGTCACCGGTGGTAATACGTACTACACGACAAGTGCATATTCGGTTGATGAGGGAGATGACATTGAACTGACGTTTACGGCTGACGATGCCAGCCCGACAGGCGACCGTTTGTGCTGGAGCCAGCGCAACAACTGCACTCCGTGTAAAGGGGCAGAAGATACCGAAGTTTACAACGCCGCACGTGGTGGTGTAATTACAGAAGAACGCGCAAGCACCACCGTATCCAACATATCCCATGAGTATGAACTCACCGTTCGTGGTACGGAGCACGGTATCTTCGGTTCCAAAGTACCGAAGGTCAATACCGACTATGAGTCGAACCGCGGTGGATATACGATTAATTTATGTGCTACAGATTTATCAGGTGAAACTCATAAGCTTAAGTTTGTCGTCAAGATTGAAAACGTTGAAGAACCGCCGGTGATTGTCGATATCGACAACATGTACTTCCTAGTTGGGGATTACGCCGAAGAGATTGATCTGAACGAACTGACGGTAGACGGGGATGGGGAAGCAGACATCGTCGACTTCGACGCCGATATTGTGGGTTCCTCTGATGCGGTAACAGTTGAAGAATCCAACGGTATCGTAACTGTTACTCCGACCGAAGACGATGTGAGTGGTACTCAAAAAGTAGAAATTGAGGTGTCTGCGACGGATTCATCCGGTACTACAGCCTACCAAACGTTTTTCGCGTACGTAAAAAATTCCAATAGTTCACCGAGCTTCGGGGGTACATCAGCAGTTTCCTATAACTTAGAGGAGAATTCTGCCGTTGGGACAAACGTTGGATCGCCACATGAAGCGACCGATCCTGACGGGGATACCATCACTTACGATTTGAGTGGCGGCAAGGATTACTTCCGAGTGGCTACCACGGCCGACGGCGGACAGATCAAGGTCAAGAAGAAGGGATTAGACTACGAGAGCGATGACAATGTCTTCAAACTCGTGCTAACCGCTTCTGACAGCTACGGTTCTGCAGTCGCGCTAAACATTACGATTACTTTGACCGATGTGAATGAACCACCTCAGGCTACTCCAGACGTGATCCCTGACCAACGCGTACTTGTTGGTGTCACCGATTGTATCGTCAAAGGTAGTGAACACTTCGTCGATCCTGATGCGGACGATGACACGCCCGCGTTGACATTTTCAGCCACTTCCACACGACCCGGCGAGGTAAGCGTCGAAATCGAAAACAACGACGACGTTTGTATCACCGGAGAATCGGTAGGTTCGTCGCCAGCAAGGATAACGGTAACTGCAACCGATTCAGATGGAACCACTGTGTTTAAGCGTTTCCGTGCCACAGCGGCGCAAAACAACCCACCGACAGTTGTCGGCGATGGTTTACCAGATATAGAAGTACAGTTTGACGGTCGTAGCGATGACATCGACCTGAACGAGTACTTTAATGACGGTGATGCGGGCTACGACGAAGAATTGTCGTACGGATTTAGCATAGATGATTCAAGTATTATCACCGCGGTGGTCAAAGATGACCATTTCTTACGCATCTACGGTGATGACGCAGGTGAAACTAATATTGAAGTAACGGCGACCGACCAAAACAATCAGTCAGTGTCCGACACGTTCGCGGTCGAAGTTGTGCGCAACGATCCGCCTATCCCGCATCCAGATGCGATTGCCGATGTGACCACGAGACTTGGACTCACCGTAGATCCTATTGATGCTTCGGGGGCATTCACCGATGAAGGTGATACGTTTGATCTCGACATTAGTACCGATGATGCAGATGTTGCCACGGCCGCAATCAACTACGATGACGACGACAATCCTTGGATCAATATTTACTTACATTCCACAGGGGTAACTAAGGCAACCTTAAAAGCTACCGACACAGCGAACAACACTTCGGAAGTGTCGTTCACTATTGATGTCGGTGCCCGGAATGATCCACCGAAACTCGTTAATGAGATAGACGACGTGACCGTCGAAGTCGACGATCGTACCGATGTTGAACTCGATGATGTGTTCGAAGACGAAGGTGAACTCACTTTCGAAATTGACAACGAAGACGACGATGTCGCGGATGTCATCTATCGATCGAGCAGTAATACGCTACGTATTTGGGGTAATCAAGTCGGTACGACCGAAGTGACCATAACTGCGTTCGACAACCTCGATCAATCTGCATCAGATACATTTACCGTTACGGTAACAGATCCACCACCTACCAACTCTGCACCGAACTTGGTCGCTCAGCTGGACGACATGACGATCACCTTGGGGACCCCGGGCTCAGTTTCTATCGAAGGAATCTTCAGTGATCCGGATGGGGACGAACTCGCGTTTGTCGTTGAATCCGACGATCCAACCATTGTCACGGTGTTGCTGGAAGAAATGGACCTTACTGTGACTGGTGTGGCTCACGGAGCTGCAACTGTTCGAGTCATTGCCAGTGACCCCGAGGGCTTAGACGTCATCGATGTCTTCAAGATCTATGTCGAAACTGCTCCTCAAGTTGCTGCGCAAATCGACGATGTGACCTTACAGATTGGTGGTGACCCTGTTGCCATGAATGTGGAAGAGTACTTTGTCGACGAAGATGGTGATACCTTAGCCTATACGTTCAGTTTTGACGGTAATGCAGCCATGGCAAGTTTTGAAGGATCGGAATTATCCTTAACTCCGTCAGCTCATGGTACTACTGTAGTAACTGTAACGGCCACTGATACGGCCGGACGGTCTGTGTCTCAGTCGTTCAACACCATTGTGAGCAATAGTGAGATTAAAGCAGCAGGTAGCGAAGCTCTCGCTAGCGTTGGTCGAGCGATATTGTCGAGCGTATCGAACGCAATTGGTACACGTGTCGAAAATAAGGACACTGAGCGTAGTCTGTTCAACCGAGTGATTGGCGGGAAGTCGCAAAAAGAGGAACGTGCCGTAGCGGAAACGTCCACGCCGACTCAACCGGTGTCGCAGCCTGCGAAGAAACCGGATCCCGTGTTTGATACAACTGCTACAGCGAAAGCTCCACCAACGAACCGCACCAGAGATGTGTTCTCGAAGGTGATATCGCCTCGCAATTTCGCGTCAATGAAGCTGCGCGATTTAGTACCGGAGAATTTCTCAACTTCTTTGACCGGACCCAACTCGAAATATGCATTGTCGATTTGGGGTACCGCGGATCAACAAGACTTAAGTAGTTCACAATACGATACTTCGTCAACTTCGACCTATATTGGGGTGGATATTAGACCGTCGAATGCTCTAATGTTCGGTATATCTCTATCTGAGAACTCTGCAGAAAGCGATTACTCTTGGGGTACTGCAGTACGTCAATTGCAAACCGATACGACGACCATACTACCTTATGCGAGCCTCCAAGTGACACCGAAGATGTTAGTTTGGGGTACCGTTGGTGTTGGTTCTGGTGAAGCGAGTGTTTGGAACGGCGAAAACATGGTTGACCAGAGTGATTTGAGCCTACGCCTCGGACACGTAGCGTTCAAGAGCCAAATACTGCAACAGCAAAGTATCGATCTCTCGGTGAAGGGCGACGTGTCCATTGCAAACCTTGCGACTGACAGTGGTGCAGGCGAAGCTGGTAGTCTCGATACGACGATCGATCGCGTGCGGTTGGGAGTCGCAGGTTCATACACCGTTCCACTCAATTGGGGAGGTTCCTTCACTCCGTTCGGTGAGCTAGCGTATCGCCGAGATGGTGGCGACGGGGCGACCGGATCCGGTGTCGAATTCATCGGTGGCTTACGTGTCGCGTCTAAGATGTTCTCTGTTGACGCACGCGGACACACAATGGCTACCTATTCAGAGGATGACTACAAAGAATCTGGTCTATCGCTCCTTGCTGTGTTCAATCCAACACCTGGAGAAGAGGGTCTATCCTTGTCGTTTACTCCGAGTTGGGGTCAAACGACTCGAATGGAAACAACTCTGTGGCGCGAATCGGCTACGGTCAATCAACTACCGTTTGGTGCCGGACTGGGTTTGAGCCAGGGTATGACGTTCAACACGAACATCTCCTACGGTTTCCCCATTAATCGTGACCAACACATGTTTAAGCCTTATATTGAATTTAGCGAAAACGCGCAAAGACTTCGTTCAATTCTGTTAGGTGCACAACTTAAGCCGTTAGTCATCGATACTTCTTCGTTGAACCTGAACTTCGTCTTAGGACAAGTTGACGAGAGTCCAGAGAAACGTAAGAGCCACTTAGGTGTGAATGCACTCTTGAAGTTTTAAGACTAACTATACCTGGGGGAACTGCGAGATCTAAATCGCGGACAGGTATTTTCCTAACCTCAAAAGTTTCTTCGACCCCGATTCCCCTCGGGGTCGTTTTTTTGGAAACGTGGAATTAAACACGGAAGCGGGGCACAATAAAGCCTCGGTGAGCCGAGGCTAGTGAGTATTTATTTGATCAGTTTTAGTCGTTTCAAATCGGCTGTATCCCATCCTGCTTGAGCCAACAAGTGCCTGAGCAAACTTGGACCCATGGTTTTCTTAGGGTGTATGTGGAGCGTAACCACCCTCGTATCCCTACGATAACTAACCCTAGCACCTTTTGAACGAATGGGTTTCCAGCCGTCTTTCAACAGCGCGGACTGGAATTCTTGTATGGTAATGTTCTTTAATTGGTCCCATGTATGCTTCGAGTAGTTACTCACGCAGCGAGAGCGGGTACTGGAATGTTCTCGATACTGTTTATCTGCTTAGGTCGCAGCTCGCTGGCGTCGCGAATGACAACTTCTTCCGGTATTTCTAACCCTTCAGAAATCAGAATGTCCAAATGTTCTTTGACAGCTTCTCGCGTCTGTTCTAAACAATCTTCTTCAGTCATCTCACCAACGATAACACCCGGAAATTCTTTACAAGAACCAAAGAAGCCGTTTCCGTCCTCCTGAACGCAAATTGTGACTCTTATCGCCACAATATCGCTTAAGTTTGGTGTAGTCATGAATTTGATCTCCTGTCAGAGTGGATTGATTAGTCCGAATATGCAATGGAAAGTTCCGTTTACATCTGAAAGAATTTTACAATGTTTCCGAACTTTTCAGTAGCGATAGTGTACTACCCAAAATATTACACGAAAAAGCACTACGTCAGTAAACGCTAATAACATGTCGCGACAGTATTCAATGAGGAATATATTGCAGTACGACGGAAGCAAGAATTTCGGTGATCACAAGATCTTCTGCCACTTCAATGCATAGTTTGCTAGTGCAATTACTTTTTTCAATGTTTAGGAGAAGACGCTAGTTTCCCTACCAGTTGGTAGAATGAAACCCAAATCTTGTACCCCTTGTTCGTGATCAACTAGCGAGGGTTTTGTTCGAG
>CAZEFI010000038.1:7343-17891 GCA_964511425.1 uncultured Pseudomonadales bacterium | reverse complement strand
CAAACTCTCCTCTTTCGCTTTGCGCTAAGCCCAGCGATCCTCCTGTTGCTTTCTCGACTCTTGTCATAGAATTAGAAACCTGAGTACCCGTATCAGAAAAACCACGCCTTGAACGTACACACTTTTTGGACCCTTGCTTTAGCCGAAATGCGCTCCTGTAGTCGGCTTACTCGCACCTGGATATTCATATCGACCGCGATTCTAGTGTCCTCTCTATGGTATTTAAGCGCGATGGAGATCGGATTGTATCCAGATCCACCGACTGGTTGGGACCACGTCGAAATGAGCGCGCGGTACACGGGTGCATCGTTGTTAAACACCTTTGTAGCCGTATTTTCATTCGGAACTATCTTTTTAACATTCGATATCCAAATTCGCGATACTCGAAATCGAATCCACGAGGTCCTTGACTCACTGCCGGCGTCCAATTTCGAAATCATCGTCGGACGCGTTGCTGGAATCTTACTTCTGCTGCTGCTTCCTTGTATTCTGTTTCTCATTTTGGTCGGATGCTATGAAAGCATTTCCTTAGTCGCAGGTGTGCGCTACCGAATGGGACTGCAACCATTGTCTATTGTTGCGTTCGTATTGTGGAACATCATTCCGAATTTAGTGTTTTTTGGTTCTTTAGTCGCATGTCTTTCTGTCTTGTTTCGGAATCGATTAATTGTTGCATTGTTCGCACTTGGTGCTCTGTTCGGCTCTGTGTGGGTGGCAAATCGAATTCCTGTTCGACTAATGGATAGTTTGTCACAGTATGTTGGAAGTGCACTATTTCCCTCGGAACTAGCCCCGGTTTTTTGGAACTCCACAATAGTTTGCAGTAGGATCGCAATCCTATTAATTTCTTTTGCCTTGCTCTTTTTCGCGGCAAGCCTTTTACCTAGAACAGAGCCGCGGCGAACCTCTCTGAGCATACTGGGGTTGACTATTTTGGGAGGAGGAGTAGCGTTGATTTTCGGTTTAGTATTTCTAGCACATAGTACCGAAAACGTAAAAGCACACTGGGTAAAAACTCATCGCCAACAATCTCACTCTGCATTCCCAGACACTCTGAAAGTAGCAGGAAATATCGAGCTCCATCCGGGCCGCAACATTGCGTTGGATGTCACACTATCAGTACTTCCACCAACTGCGAATGTCACCGAATCGGTTGTTTTTTCCCTCAATCCGGGCTACAAAATCCAAAAAGTTTCAGTAGATGGAACAGAGACAACAGATTTCAGTTTTGCAAGGGGAATATTGAAACTACCTGCTAATCTCTTGCCGGATACGACGCATGACATTCAAATTCAGGCGAAAGGGAAACCAGATCACCGCTTCGCATATCTCGATCAAGCTCGAGATTTTCAAAAGTTAACCGATTCCAGTGTCCCGAAACTAGGTTTACGCAGTTTCATTTTCCATTCTGATTTTGTCGCCCTGATGCCTGGTATTGTGTGGTATCCAATTTCTGGTACGGCTATCAATCGTGACGACATTGAAGAACGACCGAGAGACTTGTTCACCACGGACCTTACTGTTTCTGTGCCTAGAAATTGGCAAGTAGCAACTATTGGAAAGCGTCAAATCGATGAGAATGCAACACGTCGAACCTTTCAGTTCACCAACCTTGCGCCGGTACCTGAACTCGCCTTACTTGCGTCAAAATTTGAACAACGGTCAATGACCATTGACGGTGTTGTATTCGAAGTCCTATTCAGCAAAAAACACCTTAGAAGTTTGGACTTATTTGCGCCTGCTATCGATCAAGTTCGCGATTGGATTGTGGGACAAATGAATCGTGCTAAGTCGTTATCCTTGGAATATCCTTACGACGCTTTTTACGTAGTCGAAGTTCCAAGTCACCTTCGGATATACGGAGGCGGGTGGCGTATGGAGTCGGTGCTTCAACCACCTGGGATGATGCTCGTACGAGAAACTGCTTTTCCTACCGCTCCATTTGAGCACGTGATCTCGGAGAACATTGGAGATTCAACGGCAAACAGTCGGAGCCGGAAACGAGCGTTTAGTGTTCTACTCAGATATTTTAGAAACGACGAGCAAGGCGGAAATCCGTTCGCTGGAATTGCGCGCAACTTTGTCTCTCATCAAGTATCCGTCACCGGTCGTGGCGCAACGGTGTTGCAGTATTTATTGGACCAACTGTCCAGTCAACTGATTACACAAATTGATGGAAGTTACGTGATTTCCGAATCCGAATATGCAACCTCTTTACCTAATTATTCGCTCGGTGATTCCATGGCACATCGCGATAGTAACAATGTCACTTCTAGACGCGTCCACATTGCTAGTCTCCCGTCGACCTGGCAACTGCTGGAGCAAATCGCGCTATTTGATCTCGACTTCGACGCTTACCCGATCCTAGCTTATCGCGTTCTGCAGACGAAAGGACATGCACTAGCTAAATTCATCATCAGCTACTATGGAGCCGAAAAAGTAGGCATGTTTCTCGATCAACTTCGGTTACACTATCAAGGGCAGAGTTTTACTCTTGAAGACTTAATCAATAGAGCTTCATCAATCGGTATAGACTTAAAGGATTGGGGCATCTCGTGGTTAGAAGATACAGTTTTACCGGGCTTTGTTACTACTATTCCCACAGTTTCCAAGTTAATAAACACTGAACTTGGAGCGGCCGAATATCAAACATCGTTTATCCTCCACAACGCCGAACCACTACCGGGGTTTGTTCAGGTAGTCTGGTCCGACGGCGACGACTCACAAAACACATGGAATACTGGATTTACCATTCCTCAACGTACATCAACACACTCGGAACGGGTTTTTCTCAACGGGCACCAATCAAAGCAAATTGCTATCCAGTCGATCAACCCATTGACCAAGATTCAGGTTAATCCCTCTCTCTCTCTCAACCGAACATCAATTGGAGTTTTCGTACCAGATTTTCTCGAGGACGATTTACCGGAAAGTAGTGCACTACCCTTTGTTGCGGACTGTGATTGGAAACCTGCTAACACGAAAAGTTTTACGATTGACGATCTAGATTCTGGCTTTAGCATCATTACTCTCGGTATTAACAACGAAGACTCTATTGGGGCTGAGCCCGTTTCAATATTCTCGATCCCTGAGGAAGAACATGAAGGGGGACTTCCGCTACGAGCAATCCCTTGGTCGGGTGAATGGCAAAGAAAATACCATTCTCTCAGCCATGGCCATTACCTTCGAACCCATGCCGAAATCTTACGTGGAAAGGGAACATCTGCAGCCCAATTTGAAACGAGTTTACCTCACGCTGGTCTTTGGTACTTGGAGTTTTTTGTACCTATTAGCGCGTTAGAAAGAGAATCTCCAGAGTTTCCGGACAATTTTCTTGGGAGTGCAATTGAATCTTCGTTAGAAAATTGGATCAATGATCGCCAGGCTAATCCAAACGCGCCCAATGAACACTATAGACTGAAAATAAATGACGGTATCACCGAGCGAAAAAAAACATTCGACATTGCGAATGCCCACGCAGGCTGGAACGAAGTCGGAAAATTCGATCTTGGTTCAACCGAAGTCTCAGTATTGCTCAGCGACTGGGCCGGACACGAAGAAGTCATGGTCTATGCTGATGCGATCCGTTGGACCCCTGATGAATCTGAATGACACTCCCAATGTAGTCCCAATCAGATGAAAAATGAGAAATACTGAGCAGCCTATCTACTTTTCCAAGACATTTTGAGTTCACTAGTCGATACCACGCATTGGAGCTGGTATCAATCTACCACTTCAGTAGTACAAAGTAGCCTGTAGTCACTTCTGTAGTGTGTCCGGGTGTACCTCGTGTTCTAATCGAGACTATCACCAGAACCAAGTACCACACTCTCGGTCAGTTTTTGAACTGGCCAATCGTGGCAACTGGCTTCAGTACCCGTTCGTGTTGGTTGGTTGGTTGCCAGTCGGGTCTTTAATTTTTCGACAAAGCTCCCAAAGTACCCAGCCAACCATCCAGGTTTTCATACTCTAAGCCTCCAACCGCTCAACGGATACAGTGCTGCAAACGACCAGCGTATTCGCGCACTGTGATATTCCGGCATGACTCTTGCGTTAGAAAGAGACTCAATGCTCTTGAGTACTAGGGTGTCAGGACACAATCTCCTCTTTCGCTATCCGCTTATCCCAGGGCCCCTCCCTTTCCGGGCTCAGTCATCATAATAACTTATCGTTTTATCGTCTAAACACCTAGAGCAGGCTACACTGTGAATCTACGTACGACTTGGATACTAGCCATGGTGGAAATGCGTTCCTGTCGTCGCCTCACACGTACGTGGGTATTCATCTGCGGGGCAATTCTAGTTTGCACTATGTGGTATCTCCAAGTGCTTGAATTTTCTTCATGGCCATCTGCTCCAACCGGCTGGGACCACGATGAAATGAGCGCGCGATATAGAGGAGCAACGATGCTGAATACGTTCGTTGCGATGTTCTCGTTTGGAATCATCTTTTTAGCTTTCGATATCCAAGCACGCGATTCGCAAAATCGAATGCGCGAGGTTATGGATTCTCAGCCAGTGTCCAATATTGAAATCATCGTAGGGCGCGTTACTGGGATCATATTATTGTTGCTAATCCCTTGTGTAGTGTTTGTTAGTTTGGTCGGATGTTATGAGAGCATTTCCCTAATCCTTGGAGTTCGCTACCGGATGGGATTTCAACCTATGTACGTCATTTCATTCGTTGTTTGGAACATTATTCCAAATTTATTGTTTTGGGGCGCGTTCGTCGCGTGTTTAGCCGTCTTAGTTCGAATTAGGGCACTTGTGGCATTGATCGCACTCGGTGCCCTGATTGGATCATTATGGCTAGTGGAGCAAATACCAATCCGACTGCAGGAGAGTTTATCGCAGTACGTTGGCAGTGCCTTGTTCCCGTCAGATCTCGCACCAGTTTCTGTGACTCCCATGATTGTGGGTAGTAGGATCGCATTGCTACTAGTTTCAATCTCCCTTCTCCTTTTCGCCGCGAGCTTGATGCAGAGAACAGAACCAAGGCGTACGATGAACACGTACTCCGGGGTAGCTGCAGTCAGTATCGGAACCGTGATATTTTTCGGTCTAGTGCTTACGGTGCAAAGCTCCGAGAGTTTGAAGAGGGAATGGACCCAAGTGCACCGCCAACAAAACCTCTCCGCGTTCCCGGACGTTCTGAAATTAACCGGAAAGATTGAACTCGATCCGGGTCGCAAAGTTACTCTGGATGTCACGCTAACAGTGCTCCCACCAACCGAGAACACCACTGATTCGGTGATTTTTTCGCTCAATCCTGGCTACAAGATGCAACACGTTTCTATCGATGGCGAACAAACCACTGCTTTCAGTTTCGAAAAAGGCATATTGAAACTACCCACTAATCTCCTGTTCGAGGAATCTCATAAAGTTCGAATTCAAGCAACAGGAATACCAGATGACCGCTTCGCGTATCTCGACCAAGCTCGGGACTTTCAGCGATTAGCCGACTCAAGCGTACGTGGATTTGGGTTGCGGAGTTCTATCTTCCACGATGACTTCGTTGCCCTGATGCCGGGCACCGTGTGGTATCCAATTTCTGGTTCGGCGATAGATCGTGACAATGTTGAACGACGGTCGAGAGACTTGTTCACTACCGACCTCACAGTGTCTGCACCTCGAGATTGGCTCGTAGCCACAGTTGGAAAGCGTGAATTCCAAGAGAACGAAACACGTCAAACCTTTCAGTTCACCAACCGAGCACCGGTCCCCGAACTCGCCTTATTTGCTTCCCATTTCGAACGGCGGTCGATGACCATTGACGGTGTCGAGTTTGAAGTCCTATTCAGCAAACAACACCTTAAAAATTTGGATTTATTTGCGCCCTTAGGCGACCACGTTCGCGATTGGATTGTAGGACGAATGAACACTGCTAAGTTTTTGTCATTGGAATATCCTTACCAGACCTTTTATGTAGTCGAAGTTCCAAGTAACCTTCGGATATATGGAGGTGGGTGGCGTATGGATTCGGCACTTCAACCTCCAGGTATGATGTTAGTTCGAGAAACCACTTTTCCCACTGAAGAATTTGAGCGTGTGATTAGAAATCTGGAACTAGCAGATGTAAACAATCCAGAAAAGGAATTAGCAATGGGTGATATTGAGAGATATTTTGAAGACGATCAGCAGGGAGGAAATCCATTCGTAGGAATCGCTCGCAACTTTGTATCGCATCAAGTCTCCGCAACGGGTCGAGGCGCAACGGCTTTGCAGTATGTGTTGGACCAATTGTCCAATGAACTGATTACGCAAATGGAGAGCAGTTATGTCATTTCAGAATCAGAATATGCAACCTCTTTACCTTCCATCTCATTTAACACTTCGCCAAAACTTTACCATAGTACTTTCACTACTGGGAGACGTATCGACATTGCTACGGCCCCGTCGACCTGGGAGTTGATGGATCAAAATGCGCTAGTCGATCTCGATTTTGATGCGTACCCTATCCTAGCTTATCGTGTTCTCCTGACGAAAGGACGCGCAATCGCACAGTCTATGATCGCCCATTACGGAGCAGAAAAAGTTGGCTCGTTACTGAGCCAATTGCAGAAAAATTATCGAGAGCAAACCTTTACTCTTGAAGACCTAGTCGGGGTAGCTTCATTAATTGGAATAGACCTGAATGACTGGGTACTCCCTTGGTTAGAAGATACAGTTTTACCGGGCTATATTACCACGACTCCCAAGGTTTCCACGATAAAAGACTCTGAACTTGGAGAAGCCGAATATCAAACATCATTTATCCTCCACAACGCCGAACCTATATCGGGAATTGTTCGTGTAGTTTGGTCTGAGGACTCCGAACCATCGGTCATGGAATTGATGTTCTCTATACGTACATATACGTACTCTGAACCTATTTTTGTCAAGGGGCGGCACTCCAAGCAGATTGCTATCGAGTCTTCCAATCCATTGACCGAGATCTGGGTTGAACCCTACCTTTCGTACAACCGAACGTCAGTTGAAGTAATGGTACCAGATTTTGTCGAGGACGATCTGCCTGAGAGCGAGACTCTACCTTTTGTGGCAGACGTTGATTGGAATCCCTCAAACACAACGAGTATTACGATCGATGATTTGGATTCTGGGTTTAGCATCGTTACTCTCGGAAGCAACAAAAGACGTGAGGGAAAACTTCCGCTACGAACAATCCCTAGGCCGGGTGAATGGCACAGACAATACCATTCGCAAAGCTACGGGCAATACCGTCGAACACATACGAGAGTCTGGCAAGGAGACGGTACATCCGCGGCCCTATTCAGATCAAGTTTACCATACGTCGGTAGTTGGAACTTAGATTTTTTTGTAAGTGGATCTTTGAAAGAGCAGAACGACATGGGTACTGAAACAGCATTTGGCTTTAGTGTTAAGGTTAGGGACATCAATCGCCAGGCTAATCCAATTGCACCTGAAGAACACTACAGATTGGAAATATCGGACGGAATTAGAGAGTGGACAGCAAAGTTCGACATCGCAAATACCGATGTAGGTTGGAACAAGGTTGGTACTTTTGAACTTGGTTCATCTGAAATTGAGGTATTGCTCAGCGATTGGTCGGGACACGAAGAAGTTATGGTGTATGCCGACGCGATTCGCTGGAGCCCTGCTGATTCCGAATGATATTACGAATGTAATTTCGATAACCAGAGAATTGAGAACGAATTCGCTGCAACTCTAAACTTCCAATATTCTCGAAGTAGTCGAGTCTAGACCACGTCATGTGCAATCGGACCAAATTTACCACTTCAGTAGTGCGCGGTATCCTATCGACACGTCTGTGAAATATTTGAGTGCAACTTTTACTCCAATGGCGACAATCAGCAGGACCAAATGTGGCACGTTGGGAAAGGTTCTTTAATCTGACTACTCGCGACAAACGGTTCCAGACCCTGTTCGTGTTGGTTACTAGCTTGGACTCTAAGTTCGCGACAAATTTCCCAAATCACCCAAGTTGCCGCTCGAGAAATTCGAAGTATTCACTCTCTAAGATTCGGATAATTCAACCGACGTCTGGGGACAAGCGACAAAGATTCTCGTTAAATCCAATATTTCGGCATGATTCTTGCTTAATCAGAATTACTCAATATTCTTAAGCACCGGGATGGTAGTACACAATCTCCTCTTTCACTTTCCTCTCGTCCCGGTGCCCCTCCCTTCGATCTCCCAAAATACACATTTCTTGGTGTAAGAAACAATAATCACCAGTGTATGTCATGAACCTTCACACAATATGGGTAATTTCAAAGGCTGAAATTCGTTCGTGTCGCAGACTGGTACGAACTTGGGTGTTTGTTAGTCTTGCGTACGCGGTTGGTACGATAACGTATATCCAGAGTATCTGGGATGCGTCAAATTGGTCGCGCCCGCGACCACCCATTGGATGGGTGCACTCCAACATCGATAGCCGCTACGACCTCAACGTGATTGCCGATGGTTTCGGCGTCATTTTCATAATTGGAATCATTTTTCTCTGTTTTGATATACGTGCTCGAGATGTCCGGAACAGAATCAGCGAAGTCTTCGACTCGAAGCCGGTCCATAACTTTGAAGTCCTTGTCGGTCGAGTCACTGGGATTTTTGCGGTACTTCTGATTCCAATACTTTTTTTCCTCACGGTTGTCGTGTGCTATGAGGTCATAGCAAAATTTTCTGGAATTCCTCACAATTTAGGCTTGCTTCCGATTTCCGTCGTCTCTCGAATGGTGTGGGACGTATTTCCTAGTTTGTTGTTGTTCGGTACATTGGTTGTATTCCTCACATTGCTGGTGCGCCATCGATTATTAGCGGTGTTAATTACATTTGCGATCTTACTCGGCCTTGCCTTCTTCTTCGACAACGTTTCGTTTCGTCTTCAGGAAAGTTTGGGACTATTCACGAACGCCTTTCAGTTTCATTCAGATCTTGCACCTTCCCACCTTAGTTCGAACGTTCTCGTGAGTCGAGTAGCACTTCTCGTCCTGTCGTGTGCATTGATCACGTTCGCTTCGGTGTTACTTCCCAGACTTCAACCTCGCCGCTCGTTCCCTACCATTTGGGGTAGTGCTTGTCTCGTCGTGGCATTCGTGTGCTTCATCAGCTTATTCAATTCCTTCGTTAGTGCTGAAGCTCTTAAGAATAAGTGGGCAAGAGTACATGAAGCACAACCTGAGGAAGCAAATCCGGATGTGAAACATCTTAAAGGTAAAGTAGAGGTATGGCCAGGTCGTGTACTGGCTTTCGATCTTACGTTAACGGTGGCTCCTCCAACCAACAATAGCACGGAAACCGTGATATTCTCGCTCAATCCGAGCTTCCGCATTCAGAAAGTGCACATCGATGGTGAAGAAATTTCAAACTTCTCGTTCAAACATGGGATCCTCGCAGTGTCTAGCACGAAATTTGACAAAGAAACTCACCAATTGCGAATACAAGCGAAAGGTAAACCTGACAAGAATTTCGCCTTTTTAGACCAAGCCAGGAACTACCACGAGCTAGTATCGCCACACCTCCCGAAGTTAGGTTCCACGAGTTACCTATTTCACTCCAATTTTGTAGCTCTTATGCCCAATATAAAGTGGTATCCAACGTCGGGTACAGCAGTGAACGAAGATGTGTTGGAACTTCGTCCGCGTGATTCGTTCACCTTAGATCTTAGTGTTTCAGTGCCCAGAAATTGGAAAGTCGCGCTGGTTGGAAACCGAGAGTTGCTGTCCAGCGAAAAACGCACCATGTATCGATTTAAAACAGACAAACCAGTACCAGATGTAACGTTAATAACTGCGAATTTTGATTCTCGTTCCACGACGATCGAAGGAATCGACTTTGAACTCTTATTCAGTAAGAAACATGTTCGCAACTTAAACGCCCTTACGCCCTACGTAGAGAAAATCGAATCATGGCTAGCAGAATACATCCAGAGAGCACTCGCACTGTCCTTGGAATATCCGTACGAAAAGTTCTATGTTGTCGAAGTTCCAAGTACATTGAGAATATACGGTGGTGGGTGGCGAATGCGTACGGTGTTAAACCAACCCGGTATGATGTTAGTCCGCGAGACCACATTCCCCACAGCACCGTTTCGAACATTCGTACAAGAACAAAAAACGGAAGAGACGAGTGACGAGTCAATCGTGCTCGACACCCTAGTTCATTACTTTGAGGATGATCTTCAAGGTGGCAACCCATTCGAAGGTTTTGCGAGCAACTTCTTGAATCATCAATGCTCCGCGGCCGGTCCTGGTGGCACGGCACTCGACTACCTCGTCGCGCAAATGGTAAACCAATTGGTCACGCAACGTGAAAGTCTTTTCGTCCCTAGCCTTTGGAACTACGGTATGAGCTCCGCAATGAATTTAGGACCCGGCCATGGTCCTGGTTATGTCAGAATGAGTAGTGCTACACGCAGTCGGAAGATCATCGCTCAGTTACCCTCTACATGGGAAACACTCGAAGATACTGCACTACTGGACTTAGATTTTGGAACAAAACCGATACCGGCATATCGAGCATTGCTAACAAAAGGACACGCGTTAGCGAAATCGATCATTGAATACTACGG
>CAZEFI010000038.1:0-7243 GCA_964511425.1 uncultured Pseudomonadales bacterium | reverse complement strand
CACAATAGCGAACCTGTTTCCGGATTTGCACGGGTGTATTGGACCGAAAGTCCCAATGGCTCGTTCACTTGGATTAGTCCAGATGAATTTTCTGACCCTGTCTTCGTACCTGGTCAACAATCAGTGCGTTTTGCGATTAAATCGATCGACCGATTGACCGGTATTCGAGTCGAACCAATACTTTCACAAAATCGTGCGACATTTGCAGTTCCAATACCGACCGTCGAAGAGGAATACATCCCACAAGGTTCAATTCAACCTTTTACGACAATCGTTGCGTGGGAACCTCCCGATGAAGGGGCTATCATCGTCGATGATCTCGACCCTGGGTTTAGCATCGTAGGACAGGTCGCCGAGAGTAATGAAACTCTCTCGTTCCCGTTTACCCGAACAATTCCAATTATCGAGGATGAAATAGACTTAGGTCTGCCAGTAAGGACCTTTCCGATAGTCTCCAATTGGGAAAGGCAATACGACGCAGGAAGCTATGGGTATTTTAGGCGAACTCATGTACAAATCGCGAAGGGGAAACAAACGACGCACGTGAAATTTGCAACCAAATTACCCCATACGGGACGCTGGAAATTGGAGTTCTTTTTTCCGGAACAAGCAATAGAAAGAGCGGCCCATGGATTTAAGGTTGGTCGTAAGACTATTTGGTATCGCAATACGACGGTTGGTTCCAATGTTGCTGAAGCAGGTTATCGCTTAGAGATTTCGGACGGAACGTCGACTTGGAAAGCGATATTTGACACAGTTAACGCCAAAGTCGGATGGAACGTAATAGACACGTTTTCCCTAGTGACTACCGATATTGACGTGCTACTCAGTGACTTCGCTGGACAGAACAACATCATTGTATATGCCGATGCTATCCGTTGGACCCCTGTTGAAATAGTACTCCATAAATCTAATTAAAGTGAATGTCCAATGGCAAACACATACCAAATTACGTGCTAATAAAGTAACGCACTCTTATGGGTGGCTTACAAGGATGTGAATTTTCGTCTCTACAGTTTTATTTCTTGACCAGCAACACCTTCCACAAGGTTCGACATCGGGATTCGAGGCTAGTCTGCACTGATCTTATTTGAGCATGAATTGAAAGCCATGTTGGAGATATTTACAGTCAGACTATTGACGTCGTGGTTTCAAAGCTGTGGTTGATGTAGACCCATCGCAACGTAATTGATTGGTATTGGTTTTTACACCGTTGGTGATCTAACAACCGGAAATTTGCAACAATTCACGTGTTGTTTATGGTAATCCCCGAATTTGGAATGAAATTTGCTTACAGAATGTGAATCAAAACTCGCGAGCACCGGGATGGCAGTACACGATCTCCTCTTTCACTTTCCTATCGTCCCGGTGCCCCTCCCTTTTCCAGTTCAGTCGACATAATCACTTGATCCACTGAGCACTTTGAAGACCAGCACACCATGAATCTCCGCACGACTTGGGTATTAGCCAGCGCAGAAATGCGTTCATGTCGTCGACTCGCGCGAACTTGGGTATTCATTACGATCACCGTGCTCGTATGTGTGTTCTGGTATATTGGCTCACTAGACACTACTACGTCGCCGTGGCCGCCCATTGGTTGGTCCCATGACCAATTGAATCCTCGGTATACGGTTGCCTCGATGATGAACATTTTCGTCGCTATTTTCTCGTTCGGAATCATTTTCTTAACGTTTGATATACGAGCCCGCGATGTTCAAAATCACATTCGCGACGTTATTGACACCCTTCCCGCGACTAACGTTGAAATCATCGTTGGTCGCGTATTTGGAATCTTACTCCTATTGTTGATTCCCGCTGCGCTCTTTTTAGCACTAGTGGCATGTTATGAAATCGCTTCCCAACTTTTCAATTCTCCATACAGGATGGGGATTCAACCAATGTCAATCGTGGCACATATAGGGTGGAATATTCTTCCAAACTTAGTTTTCTATGGGGCACTAGTAGCATTTCTATCTACCTTAGTTCGAATTCGTTTGCTCGTGGCAACAGTCGCGTTAGGTGTGCTGTTCGGTTCTCTTTGGGTGACGAACCAAATACCAGTACTCTTTCAGGAAAGTTTGTCACCGTACATAGGAAGTGCTTTGTTTCCATCAGATCTTGCACCAGTATTTGCGACCCCCACCATCGTCGGTAGCAGGATTGCGATGCTGTTGGTCTCAATCGCCTTATTGTTGTTTGCCGCGAGTCTTCTACCTAGGACCGAACCAAGACGGAATATGAACACTGCAATGGGTATTTCTGCTTCTGTACTGGGAACCATCATGACCTTGGGTCTAGTTTTCTCGGTGCAGGGCAACGAAAGCCGTAAGGAATACTGGGTTACCGCGCACGAGCAACAGTCGCCATCCTCGTTTCCAGACGTTCAACATGTTTCAGGGAATGTCGTGCTTCAGCCGGGGCACAACATTTCGTTGAATGTCGAGTTAACTGTGCTTTCACCGCCGGCAAATACCACAGATTCAGTGGTCTTTTCACTCAATCCTGGATACAAAATTCAAAAACTCTTTGTCGATGACGAGGAAATTTCTGACTTCAAGTTTGAAGCAGGTCTCTTACAAGTGTCATCCAGACTCTTACCGGAAGAATCGCACAAAATTCGAGTTCAGGCACACGGAAAACTGAACGATCGCTTCGCTTATCTCGACCAGGCTCGAAATTTTCAAAAGTTAACCCACTCTAGTGTCTCTAGATTAGGTATGAGAAACTCAATTTTTCACTCAGAGTTTGTTGCACTCATGCCCGGTAGCATCTGGTATCCCATTTCTGGTTCGGTTATTGGTAGACATCAGCCAGAACTACGACAAAGAGACCTTTTTACCTCGGATCTCGCGATTTCTGTCCCGAAAAAATGGCATGTAGCGATCGTAGGTAAACGCAAAGTCGTAGAAAACGGCAAACTAAACACATTTCAATTCACTAACGAAGCACCAGTCCCAGAACTTGCGTTGTTGGCTGCAAATTTCGACCAGCGTACGATAACAATTGAAGGTATTGAATTCGAGCTCTTGTTTAGCAAAAACCATCTCCGAAACTTAGACATTCTCGGGCCCATTGCTGAAAACATTCGCGAGTTTGTGGCGGAACGTATCAAAAACGCTCGAGCGTTAAATTTGGAATATCCATACGGTGCGTTCTATATCGTCGAAGTACCAAGTAACCTTCGAATATATGGCGGTGGGTGGCGCATGGACACTGTGCTACAACCTCCTGGGATGCTGCTCGTACGAGAAACAACGTTTCCCACAGCACAGTTTCAAACTGTCGTCGATTCGGCTCTTGATCAAGAATTAGATTCAGAAGGCGGGCAACAAGAGCAGATTTTCAACAGATTGCTTGAATATTTCGGTAATGACCAGCACGGCGGCAGCCCGTTTCTAGGCTTCGATCGAAACTTTGTTGCGCACCAAGTGACTGCAACTCAAAAAGGCGCAACGGTGTTGCAATACCTGATCGAACAATTGTCAAACCTGCTGATCACCCAACGAGAAGGTTGTTCGATCATATCGCTCGCAGAATACGGCACCGGTCCAGCTTTTTTGATGAGCAACCAAACTCCAGAGTACCATGCCGGTACTTTGGCTACCAAAAGGCGTATGGACATTGCATTTCTCCCTTCTACATGGGACGTAATGGCTAAAACCGCGTTGTTTGATCTCGAGTTCAATGGTCGTCCGGTAGTATCCCATAGAGTTCTTTTATCGAAAGGACATGCCCTTGCTAAGTCAATGATCAGTCGTTTCGGAAGAGAAAAAATTGGCGCGTTTTTGGTGCAACTTCTGCGTGACCACCGAGCACATAGTTTTACGTTAGAGGAACTTGTCGAAATCGCAGATTCGTTAGATTTAGACCTGCACGAATGGGTAATACCTTGGCTTGAAAGCTCTGTTATGCCCGGTTATCTAGTGGGAACTCCTTCCATTTCAAAGTTGGCAACTCCGGAATTTGGAGAGTCTGAAGTTCAAACCACTTTCGATCTTCACAATGCCGAATCGATGCCAGGAATGGTTCGAATCGTGTGGTCTGAAAGTGATTACCCACTGTACCAATGGGGTCATGGAAGTTTCATCTACTCGGATCCCATATTTTTGGCTGGATCTCAGACCAAACGATTAGCGATCCAATCTGCTAAACCGTTGACTGGGGTTTGGATTGATCCTTTTATTTCGCATAACCGAACACCTATTGAAGTGTTACTGCCAGAATATGTCGAAACCGAAATTCAACAAAGCCCAGCCCTACCATTTATGACCGATAGCGAATGGCAAGATATCGAAACAGAGGCAGTCGTAGTTGATGATCTCGATAGCGGATTTAGCATTGTATATTTTGGGGAAAGTGTTGAAGACTTCTCATTCTCTCAACAAGTTTTGCGTCTTTCGACAGAGGAACGTGAGTATGACCAAGGACTTCCAGTCGGGCTGGCCAGACAGTTAGACGAATGGCAGCGGGTATCTCATCCGACTAGCTATGGTCACTACCGACGAACTCATGCGAGAATCGCTTCAGGAAGTAGTAGTTCGGCAGCGCGATACGAAGCGAGTATACCCCGCGCGGGTCTCTGGAGATTGGATTATTTTGTAACAGATGCGGCCTTCTTAGACATCTCTTACGGCTACTCCACAAACTTGTTTGGGTTCGCAGTCAGAGACAGGCATACGAACCGCAAAGCAAATCCGAATGAACCAGAAGAACACTATAGGTTGGAAATCAAGGACGAAGAAAACGAATGGAAGCAAGAATTTGACATTGCAAATGCGAGAGTCGGTTGGAACGAAGTAGGAGAATTCGAACTCAGTTCAACCGAAGTAGAAGTTTTCCTGAGCGATTGGGCCGGGCACAAAGACATAATGGTTCATGCTGATGCAATCCGTTGGATTCCTGTTAAGACCGATTGATATTCCAACGATAGAGGAAACCAATTCATGTTGAACATACGCACACTATGGACTTTCGCAACAGCCGAGATGCGATCATGTCGTAGACTAGCGCGCACTTGGGTGTTCATTGTTATTGCGGTTCTATTCTGTATAGGTTGGTATATTGGTATGACTGCACAGTCAATGTCTCCAACGCCACCGGAAGGTTGGATCAACGTCTTTATGAGTCCTCGATATACCGTCTCGACGATGATGAATGCATTTGTCGCAATTTTTTCGTTTGGAATTGTCTTCTTGACATTCGACATTCACGCTCGTGATGTTCAAAATCGCATCCGAGACGTGGTCGATTCCTTACCAGCAACCAATCTGGAAGTCATATTTGGACGGTTCATCGGGATCTTACTACTCCTTCTCATTCCCTGTTTGTTCTTTCTCACGATAGTAGCTTGCTATGAGTTCTTAACTCACGTAACTGGTTTCCAATTCCGAATGGGAATACAACCGATGTCGGTTATGTCGCTTTTCCTCTGGGGTTTAATTCCAAACTTAGTGTTCTATGGTGCGCTCGTTGTGTTTCTTGCTACTCTTGTGCGCTTTCGCGCTCTCGTGGCTGGGATTGCGGTTGCAGTACTCATCGGATCTCTATGGTTAGAACACCAGATTCCCCTTCGGTTTCAGGAAAGTCTGGCACAGTTTCTTGGAAGTACCTCGTTCCCGTCGGATCTCGCCCCCGTGTTTGCGACACCCACAATTTTTGGCAATAAGATAGCATATCTGTGCGTAGCCATTACGTTGCTACTATTCGCTGCGAACTTACTACCGAGAACAGAGCCACGACGTCCGCTGAACTCCCTATTGGGAGTTGCCACCGCAGGGATCGCTGCCATAACGTTTTTCCTGTTGATCTCAGCAGTGTATCGTGCCGACAACCTAAAGGAAGAGTGGGGGAGATTGCACCAGCAACAGTCAGTAGCCGCATTCCCAGATATTCAACATCTTGCTGGAGACATTGAGCTCCGACCGGGTCACAAAATTTCCTTGAATCTCACAATGAGCGTAGTCCCCCCAACTGCGAATGACACTAACTCGGTAATCTTCTCGCTGAATCCCGGGTACAAAATTCAAGAGCTCTTCATCGATCACGAAGCAATCACTGACTTCAGTTTTACATCGGGACTCATAACAATACCTTCGCACCTTCTGCCGGACGACAATCATATAGTTCGTGTTCGGGCACAGGGACAAATCGATGGCCGATTCGCCTATCTTGATCAAGCGCGAGATTTTCTGAGGATAACCCATCAAAGCGTTCCAAGACTCGGACTTCGGAGTTCCATTTTCCATGGGGAATTCGTCGCACTGATGCCTGGTAGTT
Source organism: uncultured Pseudomonadales bacterium (assembly GCA_964511425.1). Classification (GTDB taxonomy): domain Bacteria; phylum Pseudomonadota; class Gammaproteobacteria; order Pseudomonadales; family Azotimanducaceae; genus Bin55. The sequence goes on along the minus strand of CAZEFI010000038.1, from coordinate 967 downwards.
TCTGGTATCCGATGTCAGGTTCGGCTACCGGAAGAGACTTGCTGGAACAACACCCAAGAGACTTATTCACCACGAATCTAAGCATTTCCGTACCCAGAAAGTGGCAAGTAGTTACTGTGGGGAATCGCAAAACTATTGACGACCAGAAGCGCAACACCTTTCAGTTTCAAAGTAATGCACCCGTACCGGAACTCGCATTGATAGCCTCAACATTCGAAAATCGTGAGACTACGATCGAAGGTGTGAACTTTGAAGTCTTGTTCAGCAAAAAACACAGCAGAAGTTTAGATGTCCTTTCACCAATTAACGAGAAAGTAGTTGAATGGGTTGCGGAACGAATTAAAGCGGCCCAAGCTCTTTCGCTGGAATATCCTTATGGGACGTTCTATGCAGTTGAAGTTCCGAGTAACTTAAGAATCTACGGAGGTGGCTGGCGTATGGAGTCAGTGTTACAACCTCCAGGGATGATGCTCATCCGAGAAACGACGTTACCGACAGCGCAGTTTGAAAGACGATTACGTCCGCCCCAAGGAAGGGATTTGGAGTCTGAGGAAGACTCAAACAAAAGAACCTTTGATGACATCCTCAGATATGTCGGAAATGACCAGCAGGGAGGCAGTCCCTTCGTTGGTTTTTCACGCAATTTTTTGTCCCATCAGGTCACCGCGACACAGCACGGCGCGACAACCCTGCAATTCTTGCTGGATCAATTGACAAACACATTGATCACCGGATTGGAAAGTGAGTCAATTATTTCAATTGCAGACTTCGGAGAAGGAATTAGGGAATTAATTATTGGACAGACTCCCGACACCCGACGGAGTTACTGGGCGACTTTAAATCGCGTGGAAATCAGCACTCTTCCTTCCACATGGGAGGTCTTGAACAAGTCCGCATTATTCGATCTCGATTTCGAATCTGATCCCATCCCCTCCTATCGAGCTTTGTTAACGAAAGGATTTGCCCT
>CAZEFI010000037.1:13667-18855 GCA_964511425.1 uncultured Pseudomonadales bacterium | reverse complement strand
CGCACGATCATTTGCGGATCTTTGTCTGGTAATTCGTAAAACACTATTTGTGGTTGCGGCATGTGTCGTGTGTGTATGTGTATTCAGAGTTTGCAGAGGAGACTCTTGGTCGGTTAGAGAAGAACAATTTCCAAGAAGCGTGTTTTTGACGAAGAATTTTAAGAGAGGTTCCCTGTGACTGTAGCTTATCGCTACATTATCAAAGAACTCATCATCGTATTGGGTACCGTGTTTATCCTACTTATGCTTATCAGCATCGCAGCACGGTTTACCGGATATTTGCAGGAAGCGGCCTCTGGGAAATTTACCGCTGAAGTACTTTGGACGCTGATATCCTTGCGATTACCAGAATTTGTGCAACTTACGCTGCCGTTTTCGCTCGTTATTGCAGTTATTGTTACCTTCGGTCGGCTTCACGCAGATCAGGAATTTGTAGTCATGATCATGGGTGGGACTTCCATCCTTCGCTTAGTTGGTTGGTTATGTACCGTAGTCGTGCCAATAGCGGCATTGGTTGGAATATTGAGCTTGGTAGTGACCCCGTCGTCCCGTCAAGTGTTCGTTGATCTACTGGAGAATATTGCAGTTTCGCATGAATTCGATCTCGTCCGCGCCGGCGAATTTCGAAATTTTTCTGATGACACGCGAACGATCTATGTTGATGCTGTTGATCGCGATGCGAGGATTCTACATGGAGTTTTTCTCTTTGAAAGTCGCGAAACCGCAGACGTAACAGTTATTGCACAATCAGCGACTTTTCTCGTCGATTCCGAAACCGGTCACCGTCTACTCAGGCTTCGTGCAGGAGTTCGCTATGAAGGAACTCCTGGTCAAACAAATTATCGAATCGTTGACTTTGAAGAACTGTCGTTGCGATTAGATCTATCGCAAGAGCTTGACATACCCGTCGAAGTGGAAGCACTTCCCACTCGCGAACTTGACAGGTCGATTGGCGAGCACGCTCAGCAATTCGACTGGCGAATTTCTTTACCAATCATGACATTCGTGAGTGGACTACTAGCTTTTGCCTTATCACGGACCCGACCGAGATCTGGAAGATTTGGGCAAGTAATTCCAGGAGTTCTTGCTTTTGTTTGTTATTACCTATTGCTCGTAATTGTGCAACAAGGATTGAGTGAATCGAGTGGGTTGAGTTCCGTGATCCTTTATGCTTCTCACCTACTAGTATTTGTCGTTGCGGCGACGCTGATACATCGGCAATTGAAACCTCGATGATGCTACGTAAATTCGACATGTACATCATAAGAACGCTACTAATGAGCATGTTAGTCGTCTTCCTTTGTGTCGGTTTATTGATTGCAATGTTCGGCGTGATTGACGAAGCTAGAGGTATTGAAGAGACTCGATCCTTTAGTTCGATTCTATTGGTAGTTCTCTTGGATTTACCCGCGGTACTGAGTGCGATAACTAGTTACATCGTTTTGATGGGTGCATTGATCGGTCTAGGTACTCTGAGTCAGAACTCAGAACTTACCGCTCTTCGAGCGGCTGGTGTTGCACCGTCACGATTGTGTGTTCCTGTAGCAATCGCTTCCCTGCTGTTCTATGCGGGAGTCTTTGTAGTCGCCGAATTCATTGGTCCGCAACTGCAATCGTTCTCTGAAGTGAGCACTACCAATCAGGAAGACACGGGTAGTTTCGGTACATTGTGGTACAAAGAGGGAAATACGTACACTCGGCTAGAGTCTATTGACTCGGAATTGCACGTTCAAGGTTTGCGACAATTTGAACTGTCCCCCGACGGTTCACTTCGACGAGCAACCTATGCGACGAACGCGACTCCGCATGATGAGGACAACATGTACGAACTAAACGACGTTAAAAACACAGAATTCTTGGACGATCAATTAGTAATCTCGACGCGTGAACAAGACATTTGGCACTTACAGAGTGAATTGGAGACACTACCCCAACGCATCAAGTACGAACCCCGCGACTTAAGCTTCCGAGAAATCCTGCAACATGTCGAATACCTACAACTAGAAGAGCGCGATCCGACCGAATTTGAAGTGGAATTTTGGTCAAGAATTGCTCGACCCTTCACTATTATTGGATTGGTGTTATTGACTGTAGGTTTTGTAGTCGGTCCATTGCGCGAAACTGGAATGGGAACAAGAATTGGCGTCGGACTTGTTGTGGGAATCTTGTTGGAGTATTTCCAGCGAATGCTGATCCCCTTTGCGTCGCTCTACGACATACCTGTTCTGATGGTGATTGCCTTACCTGTTGTGATAGTTTTTGCCATCGGCCTACTGCTCTTACGTCGAATCAACTAGGACCCGTTGTCTTGTCGTAGCGCACGACACAACTTCCTGACAGAATATCGGACCAACTGCGACGATTTCTGTCGATCCAAATCCAGTAATAGCCAACCCCCACTGAAACGATTGATAGTAACTCTCCACAGAATCGAAAAAACGCTTTACGTAATGTGAATATTCCATCTGTTTCGAGTCGTAATCGCCAGGCTAACATACCGATTGTTTGGCCTTTGTGCATCCAAAAAAAACAATAGAACACGAAAGCCTCTACGAAACATAGTGTTTGAGCGGGTGCTCCCGTGAACGCTTTACCACTCAAAGTGACTATGACAACGATCGAAAACACCCAGACACCACATAGGATTAGGGTATCGTAGATTAGTGCTCCAAGGCGATACCGAAAAGCAGCTCTGTGCTCGGTATCATACACGTGATTGCTACTCCCTTCGGGAGTACGTGCTTCGCGACGAATCTTAACTAAATGACCCGTCGCGAAGTATTGAAGTCAATTAAGCGTTCGCGTCCAAGTAACTTACTAGGTCGCGTAAACTGTTGAAATTGGCGAAGTCGTCCGCTGGAATCTCGCGATTAAACTCGCTTCCCACTGCCTTGGCAAATGCCATTGCGTCCATGGAGGAAATTGAAGATTCGCTAAAACTTGCATCAAAGTTTGGTTCTCTCACGGGATCCAAAAATTTCCGTGCTAACGTAGCGACTCGATCATGTGTGTTTGACATAGTTAATGATTCCGTAAATTACTTTTAAGGGTGAAAGACGGAAATTATATAGAGACTTCGATACCCGTGGTTCCTGTTAGACTTGGAGGCAAGATTCACCTCGTAGAACTTTCGTAACATACTTCTTTCGACCTTCTTTACTTAGTTCAAGACTTGAAGATTACGGACAGCAATGCTCTGATCGATATCGAACAAAATAGGGTTGCTCCTTGTTGGTGGCGACGAATCTACCAAACTCCAAATTGCCATGTAGTTCATGTCGATTTATCGAAAAATAGTGATTACGAAACACTAGCTCTTTTAATGTTAGATCGCCAAGAGAATATGAGAGCAAGCGCGTTTCACTCGGAAAGTGGTCGGCGTCAGTTTATTCTTTGTCGAGCCGCTTTGCGTGCAAACCTCTGCACGCAACACGATCTGAAGAACTCCGATCTAAGAATCTTTGCAGAACGAAATGAGAAACCCAGCGCGACGGTTCGCAACGAACCATTGCTCGTGGAGTTTAATGTTAGTCACTCCTATGATCAAGGTTTGCTAGCATTCGCGAGCAGTGGTCGGATTGGTGTAGATATTGAAGATCGTCATCGCAGACCGAACATTGATGAAATTCTGTATTCAGTATTTTCCACGCAGGAACAGAAATTGCTAAGACTAACACCGGAGCCTCATAAACGACAACTGTTTTTTCGTCTTTGGACTTTCAAGGAAGCTTTAATAAAGGCCACTGGTGAGGGATTTCGTCGGGACACCTCTGCGTTTTCAATACCGCACCCATTGTTGGATCAAACTAACGCAGCAAGCATGACACTTAACGATATGCCCGATGTTGTGTGGAAAATAATCAATCTTGAGACTGATCGATTCGCAGCAGCAATTGCGCACGAACGGGTCGAGTAGTAAAGCCCTGGCATTAATGACCGAATCAAAAACTAGCAACATGTATTGGAAGGTGCCAAAACCGCTCACAGTATGTGAAGTCGCACTTGACGACGGGACCCACATTGTGGTTCGGCAACATGGCAACCCAAATGGACCCAGACTCTTGATTTGTCATGGTAATGGCCTAGCTGTCGACCTTTACTATCCGTTTTGGTCTCATTTTGAAAGTGACTACGAAGTCTTGGTCTATGATCTCAGAAACCACGGTTGGAACGGAAGAACTCATGAAAATGACCACAACATCGTCACAATGGTTTGCGATCTTGAAGCAATTTTGGACGAAACATCCAAAAAATTTGGTGCAAAACCAACTTTCGGTATCTATCACTCACTCTCGGCGTTAGTTTCGCTTTTGTATTCTTCGCAGATATTCAGTGCTATCCTCACTCGACAAAACTGTGCGTTCGAGGGTCTGATCTTGTTTGATCCACCAGTGTATCCGACCGGTCCCGGTGAGAGTAGCGAGGAATTTGATCAAGCAGTCCAGACCGCGACATTTCGGACAGGTAAACGAACGGACCACTTTAAGTCACTCGCACAGTTTGAGGAACTTATGAACTTTCTACCGGCTTTTTCGAGGTTTGTACCAGGCGCGATTGAGCTCATGGCTCGAAGTACCTTACGAGAATGCAAAGATGGGGGGTACGAATTACGTTGTCCAAGAGAATATGAAGCACGACTTACACGATTCGCACGAACGTTTGCGGGGCAAGTAAATTTCGATGAACCACCTCATCCCATTAAAGTAGTGGGAGCAGATCCAATCTTGCCATTTTCCTATTTACCAACCGTAGATCTATCAGACATGATTAGCGTCGACTTTGACTTTGTCGCGGATGCCACGCATTACATGCAACTTGAAAAGCCAGAGTTGTGCGCGTGGTATGTGCACGACTTTATGACGAAAATATGACGAGACGGTTTCCAAAGGCGTCGTACCACGGCAGCACTGGTGTAAAAAACGTCTCAAGTAATCAGGCAAGGTAGATGGATAGTTATGGCGGACGAAACACCTACAACCAACAGAAGACACAAGGAACGTAATTTGCAACCCGTAGAACCTATCGCAGTTGTCGGCATGGCCTGCCGTTTCCCTGGTGCCCCAGACATATCTTCGTTTTGGAATTTACTGGAAACAGGAGGAAACTCCGTTTTGGATGGCTTGCCGGAGTCAGGTCCCAATCGTTTAGAAAAACTGTTTGAAGGCCTCGGGAACCAAAACGACGCGCG
>CAZEFI010000037.1:0-13567 GCA_964511425.1 uncultured Pseudomonadales bacterium | reverse complement strand
CGTGTCTCGTTCGTATTAGGTGTCATGGGTCCTGCTAAGGCCGTGGACGCTGCCTGTGCATCGTCTCTCGTGTCGTTACACGACGCAGTATCGGACCTCCAGCAAGGTAAAGCAGATCTAGCACTTGCGGGTGGTGTTCAGGCAATTCTGAACAGTCGTATTTTTGAACTACGTGCTGATTCGATGATGTTGTCTCCGGACGGACAGTGTAAAGCATTTGATGCCTCTGCCAATGGTTATGTCCGTGGTGAGGGTTGCGGCGTAGTAGTGCTGAAGCGATTGCGTGATGCGGAAGCCGACGGGGACAGAATTTGGGCAGTAGTCCGCGGTTCAGCGGTGAATCATGGAGGCGCGAGTGTCGGTTTGACGGTGCCAAACGAACCCGCGCTTGAAAAAGTGATCGAAGCCGCGATGTCGCAGGCAGGCATCCCCGCCTCGGACGTTGATTACCTTGAAGCGCACGGTACTGGGACCGGCGTTGGAGACCCGATAGAAATTAATGCGGTATCCAGAGTGTACAGTAGAGGCCGATCAAGTGATCGGCCACTGCTCGTTGGATCTGTGAAAACTAATCTTGGACATCTGGAGTCTGCTGCCGGGATCGCTGGTTTCATCAAGGCAGTGCTTGTTTTGCAACGCGGAGTGATTCCAAAACACCTGCACTTCAATACTCCCAACCCGAGCATAGACTGGAGTTCGATTCCTCTGAAGGTCACCTCGTCGAAAATGGATTTGCCCGAGCGGAACGGGAGACCCCGGTTAGCAGGAGTAAACTCCTTTGGTATCTCGGGTACAAATGCCCACGTAGTAGTTGAAGAATATCAGGTTCCGGAAGAAACGCCTTACACTCGACACTGGGTCGTGGGTTCTGGCCAAACTGTTGTTTCGGATCCATCGGAAGACAACGAAGATGAATCACAACTAGAAACGAGCCTTCAAAAACGCAATTTTCGACTTTTACCTATTTCAGCAAAGAGTGAACACGCGTTACAAGAACTAGCTTCACAGTATCTCACATGGCTCGACAAGAATGTCGAAGAACTACCAGACGAAGACGAGCAACAAGAATCGTTTCTTGCTGACGCGGTCTGGACCGCGGGTATAGGAAGGTGTCATTTCGAATGGCGGGCTGGTGTTATATGCGGTGGCACCAATGAACTTCGCGAACGGCTGGTTGCGATAGCAGAAACGAGCCTACAGCCACCACCTACCGCGAAGAAAGTCGCTTTTGCCTTCACTGGTCAGGGAAGCCAGTGGGTCGGAATGGGCCACGATTTGTACGATCAGGAACCTGTGGTCCGCGCGGTTTTGGATCGGTGCGAAACAGTCTTTCGTGAAGTCCGCGGCACGTCGCTGTTGGACGTGATGTTTGGTCTGAAAGGTGAAGGTCAACTCGGTGACACAACATGGGAGCAACCTGCCCTGTATGCACTCGAATGCGCGTTAACGGCATTATGGGCAAGTGTTGGTGTGCGACCGGACGTGGTCCTAGGGCACAGCGTTGGCGAAATAGCGGCAGCGCATGCTGCGAACGTGTTCAGCCTCGAAGAGGGTATGAAGTTTGCCTGTACGCGCGGTACTTTGCTAGGAGCAACCGAGCCCGGCGCGATGGCGGCTATCTTTGCGCCGCCCGAGCAAGTCGTTTCTGCGATTGAGTCTTTTAACGCCGAACATCCCAGCTTTGGATTAAATATCTCTGCCGACAACGGCTTGCATCAAGTCGTTAGTGGAACCGAGACGGATGTCGAACTCCTTTCAACTCGACTCACGAATGAAGGTATTCGCGTTCGTAAACTGAACACGACAAAAGCCTTCCACAGTGCGCTTGTAGAACCGGTACTGGACGATTTGCAATCATCACTCGATCAAGTAGACGTTCAGGCACCCAAAGTCACTTTGGTCAGTAATTTGACAGGCCGAGTTGTGGAAGACAAGCAAATACTCGACGGTGCGTATTGGCGTCGCCACGCGAGAGAACCAGTCGCGTTTGCAAGCGGTGCTAGGACGCTCGCGGACCTGGGGGTGGATGTAATTCTTGAGATTGGTCCACGCTCGGTGCTTGCACCCATGGCTACCTCGGCATGGCCGGAATCAGCTTCACCTCCGGTCGTGTTGTCAAGCATTCGACCGAGACCTGAAGACTCTGCGGCGAGTACTGGAAGCTTTATTGAAGCGGTAGGGGAAGCCTATGAAGCTGGGCTAACAATCCGTTTTGAAGGTCTCTTCGCCGGTGAGACTCGACGACGCATTTCGATTCCCGGCTACCCCTTTCAACGTGAAAAGTATTGGTTGCGCGAACCGAAACGGAAACGTTCTGTTCAAGGGCATCCGTTGCTCGGACTACGTCGCGAATCCGCCACAGGCGAGATCACGTACGAAACAGAACTGTTTCCTTCAGACCCGAATTGGCTCGCCGACCATCGAGTCTACGACCGCGTTATCGCGCCTGGAGCGCTCTACGGAGCGATGGCAGCAGCGTTGTCTCAATCCAGAGGCGCAACTGCGATTGCCGTTGCCGATATGCAACTACACAATGCTCTTGTACTTCCAACCGTCGATAACAAGGATCAAAGTGAGGAGAGCTGCCGCACGGTACAACTAATTCAGGGAGGTTCCAATCAGGAAGACAAGGATCTCATTCAGATTTTGAGCAAGGGATCTGCCGATGTTGATTGGATACTTCACGCCGAGTGTCGTGTGCCGTCTACTTCTGATCTACCGAACGCAGAGCAGAGTGTGGATCTTGAGAGTTTGAAGAACGAAATGACTCTCGTTGATACGACGACCCTGTACCAAGCAAGAGCGGCTTCGGGTATTGAACTCGGTCCAAGCTTCCGTACTCTCGGTAGTGTCTGGGCGAAACCGGGTGAAGCACTTGGTGAAGTGTCTTTAGCGGAATTGTCCGCTCGAGACCCATTGGCTGTTCATCCACTAGTGCTGGACGGTTGTTTTCAGGTCGTCGCGGCCGCACGAATTCAGGGTTCTGAAGCAGATGAAACCACGTATCTGCCATTTGGTTGGGCCCGACTTTGGTTGACGCCTGATGGATTACACGAGCGTGTAGTTTGTCATGTTCGAATGATCGAGTCTCCGGATTCATCAAATACTGATTCGGATACAGCACCAGAAGTACAAAGAGCAGAATTGCGAATTTACGATGTCGAAGGTCGTTTATTGGGAGGGCTGGACGGGTACACAATCAAACGTGCGACACCCACAGCACTCTTTTCAGCACTTGAGAGTGTTAATGACCTTTTATACGAGGTAGTCTGGCGCGAACGCAATCTTGTTCCGGCCATCATCGCAGCAGATTTTCTGCCGCATCCAGATCTCGTAGCGAAGGAATTCAGACCGCTCGCAGCTTACCTTGAAGAAGAAGGAGTCCCTTGGGCGAACCGGAAAGCTCTTTTATCAGACCTTGAACGTTGGTCGCGTACCCGAGCTCTCTGGACGCTCGAAAAGCTTGGCTGGACACGTACTGCAGGCCAGATTGTGAATCCTGAGGAGCTTCGTGAAGCCCTACGTGTGAATGAAGTGCATAAACGTGTATTCCGGCGAATACTGGAAATGTTGGCTCGCTCCGGCGTGCTACAAGAGGACGAAGAAAATTTCGTCGTGAAACTTGGGCAAGATGACTCACTACCTGACGAAATGCCAACTGATGTAGACGCAATTGCTGACGAATTAGCCGAACTACATCCACATGGAGCTACGGAGATTGGTCTCTTTCGACGGTGTGGCGCAGGATTACCAGAAGTCCTTCGAAGTGAAATGGACCCACTCACATTATTGTTCAGTAGCGGCTACCCAACACCTGCCGATCTGTACGTTAAAGCACCGATCGCACTCGCCGCCAACAGGTTGCTACGAGACGCGGTACGCGCACTTCTTGCAAATTTGCCTAGCGACAGACGTCTCAGAATTATCGAAGTCGGTGCAGGTACGGGCTCGGCAACCGCGTCCGTGCTACCAGAACTGCCGGAAGGTCGTTATGAGTACATGTACACAGATATTTCTGCAGGATTCTTCGCTGAAGCGGAGTCTCGATTCGGTGATGGTGGAGGCTGCATCGAATACCGGCCTTTAGACATTGAGAAAGACCCTGTTCCGCAGGGCTTCAGTGCTCATAGTTACGATCTCATCATCGCGTCGAACGTGCTCCATGCCACTCGCGACCTCAATGAAACCTTAGTTCATTGTCGGGCATTGTTAGCACCATCAGGACAGATGGTCGCTCTTGAGAATCTTCGTGGTCAAGGTTGGATGGATTTGACATTCGGGCAACTTGATGGCTGGTGGCGATTCGCTGACGAGTATCGACCACATCATGCCCTAGCTAGCCCTGAAGTTTGGCAGCGGGCTCTCCTCGACGCGGGATTTGAGGCTGTAGAAATCTTGGGTCTCGACCCGTCGAAACCCGAGGAAAGACCGGACCGGGGCGTGATCGTCGCAATGGGTCCAGATGAAGTCACTGAAGCACCCGGTTATTGGGTTCTTGTGGCTGACAAACAAGGATTTGCGGCTGAGATCGCGAATGGTCTCGCCCGACGAAATCAGACGGTCATGCTCGTTAGTAGTGATTCGCAGGACATAGAGCGCGTCGAGACAAAACACTCGGGTATTTTGCCAGTAAGTGCAGACTTGCAGTGTCGTGAATCGTGGCAAACGCTCTTCGATAAAGTACCCGATGATGTGCCTCTGAGCGGTGTTGTACATTTCACTGCCCTCGATGGACATGGTTCTACCGCGACCACAGCCGACCTTGAGCATGACGTACGCCATGCTGGTGCGAGCGCGCTAGCACTCGTTCAAAGCATCGTCGATTCTAACTTAACTCCCGAAAAAGGTGTTTGGTTCATCACAAGCGGGGCACAGGTACTTGAGCGAGAGACTCAGGGATCTTTGGTTGGAGCTACTTTGTGGGGATTTGGTAAAGGCGTCGCTCGTGAAGCGTCGTACCTCAATCCCCGAATGGTCGATCTTGACCCGTCGGTCGAAGAACAGGCATTTGATCTCGTTGATGAGTTGATGTATCCTGATTTTGAAAATCATATCGCGTGGCGAGGAGAGAGCCGTCAATGTGCAAGGCTTGTTCGGTCCGGCGATGGACCCGAGCGGTTGGACTTGCCTGAAGACTCTTCCTGGGTGCTGACGCCGGATCCTGCCGGGGTGTTTGAAACACCACGGGCTATAGACTTGCCTGCGAGACCGCTTGAAGCACGAGAGGTAAAGATCGCCGTCGAAGCCGCTGGCCTCAACTTTTGGGACGTGTTCCGTTCGCTCGGATTCATCGAAGAAGGAAATCTTGGTAGAGAAATGTGCGGATATGTTGTGGGAGTTGGTTCCGAAGTATCTAACGTGTCAGTGGGCGACCATGTCGTTGGATTGGGCTTTGGGGCATTCGCCGCAGAAATGATCACCCACGAAGAATTGGTTGCGCAAGCACCCTCCGATATTCCCGTGTCTGGTTTGGCCACTATACCCAGTGCATTCGTCTCTGCAGCTCTCTCCTACGAACTATCTGGATTAGACGCAGATGATCGAGTATTGATCCATGCGGGTGCGGGGGGTGTGGGTCTGGCTGCTATCCAACTCGCGCAAGCGGCGGGTGCGGAAGTCTTTACTACGGCAAGTGCACCAAAACGTGAATACCTCCGTTTGTTGGGTGTGAAGCATGTCTTCGACAGTCGCCAAACCGATTTCGGAGAAGAGATTCTCGAAGCTACGGATGGAGCTGGGGTAACCGTGGTATTGAACAGTCTCACTAGTGAAGGATTCATTGATGCGAGTTTGGCTTGCTTGGCACAGGGTGGTCGCTTCGTGGAATTAGCTCGACGCGATATTTTGAGTCCAGAAGAAATGGCTGAAGTACGGCCAGATGTGGCTTATGACATACTAGAACTCGATGTTTTAAAGAAAACAGATCCAGAGTGGGTAGGACGGGTTTTACGAGATGTGATGGAACGAGTTTCAACTGCTGAACTCACACCCATAGTCCACAGTCGGTGGCCACTAGCGGAAGCAGGTGCTGCTTTGATGTTTATGCGCTCGGCACGCCATCTCGGAAAAATCGTCGTCACGACTCAGCCACTCGTTTCCGGTCGACTGAAACAGGACCGAACTTATTTAGTAACAGGTGGATTGGGCGGAATCGGTCTCGCAGTGGCTGAATGGTTGGTGGAGCACGGTGCAGGAACCATTGTGTTAAACGGACGACGTCCTCCCAACGAGGAAGCAAAGGAGATGATCCGCGCACTCGAGGAACGAGGTGTAACGATTCGAGTCGAACTAGCCGACGTTTCCGATTCTAAAGCATTGGATGACATGCTCGCACGGGTAGACCAGGAGTTGCCCGCTCTCGCCGGTGTCATTCACAGCGTAGGTGTGCTGTCGGATGGTGCACTCACGAACCAGAGTTGGGACCGGTTTGAAACTGTGCTGTGGCCTAAAGTTCTCGGAGCTTGGCACCTACATCGTGCCACAGCAGACCGAGATTTAGATCTCTTCATTCTGTTTTCTAGCCGCGTAGGCGTCATGGGTAATCCTGGTCAGACAAACCACGCAGCAGCGAATGCCTTTTTAGACCAGCTCGCCGGGCATCGCCGCGCGCTAGGACTCCCGGGACAAGCAATTGCTTGGGGGGCATGGTCAGAAATTGGAGAAGCGGCAGAACAAAAAGACCGCATCGAGCGACAACGATCTGCTTTAGGCGGCCGCTGGTTTACGCCACAACAGGGGATACGCGCCCTGAACAGAATTGTCCGACAAGACGTTACCAATTCAGTGGTGATGGCGATGGACTGGTCCGTCTTTGAAGAAGCCGTGGACGACCGGCCTGCGTTCCTAGACGAATTGCTCTCAACCGAAGCCGACGAGACAGCCGATGGAGCAGTCTCGGCGGAAGATGTACTGACTCAGCTCGCGAGCACTAACGTGTCGGAACGTGAACACTTGCTCGTGTCGTTTATACAACAGGAATTACAAGCAGTGTTGAGGATGCCGTCCGAACCAGCACCGACGGTCGGTTTCTTTGACCTAGGGATGGACTCTCTAATGGCTGTGGAGTTTCGTAATCGACTAAACCGGGCGTTGTCTGATGCATGTACGGTCTCGAACACGGTCGTCTTTGACTTTCCGAATATTGAACTTCTCGCCAGGCACTTGAACGGTGAACTCGGTGAGATTGAAGCTACGTCTGCGCCTCAGTCGAAACGGACAGAGGATGATTCTGCAACAAGGATGCAGGCCGCGCTACCAGATCAATCCACGACTGAGCAGGTTGAGACAGCACCTAAGGTGCAGCCCGTTGTTCAAGCTCAGCCGAAAATTGAACAGAAATTTGGGTCGCGGTCCGAAGAAGATCAAATAGCGATCGTTGGCATGGCTTGTCGATTCCCCGGCGCGCCTGATTTAGAGAGTTATTGGAAACAGCTTGAAGCAGGATCGGATCTCGTGACTGACGGGCGACGCGATCCAGGACCATGGAATGGAATCATTGGAGACCCGTCTGCCGAAGAGTCTGAGTACCGCATCGGAGGATTTGTCGATGGTCTCGACCAGTTTGACGCTAGCTTCTTTGGAATTCGACCAATAGAAGCAAACATGATGGATCCGCGTCAAAGAATGTTGCTGGAGACAAGTTGGCACGCATTGGAGGATGCTGGAATCGATCCGGTTTCACTCAAGGGTGGTCGTGCTGGAGTTTTTGCAGGTATAGGCAGTAGTGAATATCGTGATTTAATAACTGCGGCTGGCCGCGACGATAGTTATCTCGGAACCGCGGGGAGCGTCGCTCTTGGGAGAATCGCCTTTGCATTGGGTTTGATGGGACCCGCGATCCCACTGGATATGACCTGCGCGTCGTCGTTGGTGGCAGTGCATCAAGCAGCTGCCAGCCTTCGTCAGAGCGAAGTAGAAGTAGCGTTGGCTGGAGGCGTGCACATCATCCTTTCTCGTCCAGTAATGCGATTCATGAAGGAATACGGGATGCTGTCTCGAACTGGGAAGTGCAGGACGTTCGACGCTGCAGCCGACGGCTTTGTGCGGGGCGAAGGGTGTGGCATGGTGGTCCTAAAGCGACTGAGTGACGCCGAAGCTCAAGGCGATCGTATCTGGGGAGTCCTCAAGGGCTCGGCAATCAATCAGAATGGTGCTGCCGCGGCACTGACAGTGCCTAATGGAACGGCACAAGAACAGCTGTTTGCCGAAACTCTGTCTCAGACTGGATTAGCTCCGTCCGATGTGGACTATATTGAAGTTCATGGAACAGGATCCGAATTAGGCGATCCTATCGAAGTGCGTGCTGCTGCTGCTGTCTACGGACAGAATCGAGAAGCTGATAAGCCGCTTCTGCTCGGTACGGTGAAGACGAATATTGGCCATCTAGAGGCAGCTGCTGGTGTTGCCGGTCTCATCAAAGTCCTATTGTCGATGCATCACGGGATCATTCCGAAGCAGCTACACTTCAAAAATCCTAGCGCGCATGTGGATTGGGACAAACTGCCGGTAAGAGTCACTGCCGAACAAACGGCCTGGCCTCAGAGGTCTGATCGATTGCCGTTCGCCGGGGTCAGTGCTTTCGGTATTTCCGGCACGAATGCACACATCCTTGTAGAGCAGGGTTCCGTTAGAAATGAAGATCATCGAGAAGACTCTAAATTAGGATTCGTAATCGGTTCTTCACGACGCGTGCCGGTTGTGCTTAATGATTTGCCTCAAGTAGAATCGCAGACTGAGACTTCCATAGGTCGGAAAAAGAGGTTTTTACCGCTGTCAGGTAAGTCTTTTGGAGCACTCAAGGATCTAGCGCGAGGGTACGTCGATTGGCTTGACGAGCAAGAAAAGTCAGTGGCGACTGATCAAGCCGCTGAATCGGCACTACTTGCAGACATGTCGTGGACAGCGAGCGTCGGACGAAGTCATTTTGAGCATCGTGCAGGCGTTGCATTCAACGACTGTGTTTCGCTTAGAGAGGGTCTACTAGAAGTCGCAAGACAGGAAAACGAACCTGAACGCAAGCCGTTGGGCAAGCTAGCTTTCACCTTTAGCGGCGATTACAAGCAGTGGGTGGACCAGCTAGACGAACTCTGCAAGCAGGAACCAGTGTTACAAGATGTGCTAATTCACTGCGACCGCGCGCTGCGCGAAGAGTACGATGGGTCAATACTCGAAATAATCAATGGAGATTCCAAAAATTGGGATCAATCCGCATTGACACTACCCGCTGTTTATTCATTGGAGTGCGCATTCACCGCGTTGTGGAACAGCATAGGGATTCGTCCCAACGTAGTAGCTGGCTCTGGAGTTGGTGAACTTTCGGCCGCTCAAGCTGCTGGTGTCTTGAGACTTGCAGACGGTGCTCGACTGGCAGCATGGTGCGGCGAACATGTGGGTACGGACGATACAAGTGAACACACTCGAGATTTGGATGCTCGCTTGAAAGAAATTTCGCTCTCGCCGCTCCGTTTACCCTTCGTGAACGGTACAGATCGAATCGTAGATATCGGAGAAACACTGGACCTAACATCATGGTTCGCGCCGAACACTACAACCGGTCTCGTCGCAGGCCTCGAGACAACGTTTACGAAACTGGGCGTCGACTCTGCGATTGAAATCAGTTCGACCACCAAGATTGTTAAAACTGTTGCTCGGATGTATGAGAAAGGGTGCGAGCTAGACTTAGCCGGACTCTTCGCCGGAGAAATACGGCGTCGAATTTCGCTACCAACGTATCCTTTCCAGCGTCAATCGTATTGGTTCAATCGGTAGTTGTGAACCATTTGTCAAATCGATGGGGCCTGAACACATGTATGGGGACAGTTTCTTAGACACGTTTGATCATTACGTTTCACCGATCAAGGTTGAATGGTGATGTCGCTGACCAATTTGACTTGGTTGCTTAAGAAGGGAGCTCGTAGCCAACGAAGGCGTTCTCGGGCAACTGAATATCTGGGCAACAGTGGTCAACAATCTAAAGATATTGGAAGGTCTATCGGAGAGCGAGTTAGCAGCATTACGTGAACTGCACCAATCATTGGATGCCTCCTATCGGTCTAGGGTAGCATGGAATTTGGCCCATATTGGGGCGGAAAATCGCGTGTTTTGCAGTAGTTGTCCGCAAAATTCTCACTTTTTCAAAACCATCGTCGGAACTCACCGATTTGGTAATGAAATACTAGAAAATGGACCGTTTGATAGAATAGCTCGTGTGTAACATCGTTTGGTTCCGTTCACCAAAAACGTATCACCGGGATTCGATAAAACTCCACCGGATTGCATCAGCACAAACCACTATGTCTTGGTGTCCGGCCCAATCGCTCAGCAATACTTCAACGTCGGTGGAACCGAATTCAAACTCTCCAACTGCGTTCCAACCGATTTTCGCGTTTGCTATGTCAAATTTCTCCGTGCGTTCAAAATCTCCATTCCGAATTTGTAAGGTGTAATGTTCGTCGAGGGAATTTGGGTCGGCAAGGCGCTTTCTGAAATTATCGCGTTGCATACCAAAAAGACTTGTTGACGAACCGTAGTATGTATCTTCAAAGACTGCTTTGGGTACGTAGATCTCAAGTTTCCAGTGTCCTTCGCGTGGTAGACGAGCTTCAAATCGTGCCGCAGAAGACCCGTCGCCACGCATGACATATGCGTACGAGCGGCGATAACGCCCGTAACTCGAAGAGTGATACAATCGAGTCCATTCGCCCAAATGTGACCACCGCCTCACTCGAAGCCCTTGATCGTATTCGTCGCTCGTGAAAGGGGACCGAGAATCTACTTGCTCAATGATGTAGTTCACTGGTTCATCCGTTTGAGCGACGATGCTGAACTCAGGATCAAGATCGTCGACGATAACCGTCTCCGCATCTGAAGGCTGCCAAGCTACCTCTGAAACAAAGGGTCGCGGGGAACTTTCGGTTAAAGTGCTTACGTCATATTCCGGTATGAACACTTCGAAAGCACTCCGGTTGTGTGCAAGTGAGGGGTCAATCCAAATCCACGTTATGGGTCTGGCTGATCTTATAGATATCCGTTTCGCATCGTGTCCGGAGCAATAGATTGGATCAGAGATGATCAAATCTTCGTACCTCCCCCACCAGAAAATTGTGTTTTGGTCATCCGACGACCATATCACACGTACAAAACCTGGCATCGGTTCGGCGTTGTAAAGAATAAACGTCGTTTGATATTCGAAATCGCCAAATTCTGTCGATTTGATTTTTGAGACAGATGCGGGTTCGACTTGAAAACCGGGCAAGATCGTGTCTTCTAGCCAAGGGAGCACCCAATCATTGAAGTCTAACCCAACTTCATCAGCTACTTTGATGAAGTCTTCTACAGTGAAAGCTCGCCCGTGATAGTCAGTCCGAAGCTGTTTCAAGAACGCTCCGATGTTCTCTGGACCAAAGTGAGCAATCATTGATTCTGCAAGTACATATCCCTTGGTGAGTAATACCCGATAGGACGGTATTGGGTCTGTTTTGAAATCGAGATCAAATAGCGGGACTCGATCCATAAGTTCCCACGTTGACGGAAGCCTAGCAATGCGTTCACGAAAGTTTTTTGCCCTCGAGTACGACGAGTAGTTAGGTTCAAGCCGAGTGACAAACGACAGACCCAGATCAGAAAGAGAAGGAAATAGAATGGCATATTCCGCCAAAGAGAAGAGTGACGCGCTTTCGTTTTGGGTAATGAGTTGGTTCGACAGCTGATCTAATAAGTACTGTAGTGTTGTCGCGCCTTGTTGAGTAGCCGAGAGTTGGTGTGAGACGAAGTTGCGCGCGAAACCCTCAAAAGGGCTACTTCCTTGCACGTCATCACCAAAATAACTGAGAAAATGCTCGAAAACGTAGGTTTCTTGCTCTTCCTCAGTCTCCCCACCCCAGAGACGAGCAACGTCTACCACTTTGTTAAATGGTTCGGTTGGGAACGAGGATTCTCGTATTAGCATCATTCCCGGAGGTTGTAGTACCGAGTCCATACGCCATCCACCACCAAATATTCGTAAATTGCTTGGAACTTCGACGATGTAGAATGTTTGATACGGATATTCCAAAGACGCCGCCCGTGCGTTTTTCAATCGTGCCGAGACCCACTCTTGAATGTGTTCTGAAATTAGGGCAAGCGAGTCGAAGTTTTGAAGGTGTTTGCGATTAAACATCACTTCGAAATCAACACCTTCGATAGTGATGCTGCGTTGGTCGAAGTCTGCAGCTAACAACGCGATCTCCGGTACCGGTGCTCCACTCCTAAATCGATATGTGGTTTGATTCTGGTCCTCTTTTTCGATGCGTTCGCCCACCATCGCCACCTGCCACTTTCGAGGTACCCTTATTTTGAGATCGATAGTGAAGACATCCCAAGGTCGCGATTCAATCTGATCACGTCCGACAGCAGGACCGGAAATTGGATACCAGAAGATTCCCGGCATCAACGCAACATAATCACGATGAAAAATAGAGTTTCGCAGACCATATCGTCGGATATTCTTGTGGGTGAATTTTTGCAAGTCTCGTGCTTGATCAAGATATCCGAAACGGTCATCAAGTTTCCCCTTCGCTTGCACGTGTAGCGTGTTTGAACCATCTAACAGTAGGACCGGAGGAAGTTTTAACAGCCCGTTTTCGAAACTGTGGTGTGTTGATTCTCTGCCGTTTAATGCCAGTTTTGAGATCTTGTACTTAGGGTTTAAAGAGAACACCGCTGACTCGGTACTGTTCTCAGTTGGTTTGATGAACGTAAGAGTGACATCCAACGAAACACTTTTTCCTGGCTGTAGGTCGACCGTTCCTTTTAAGTGGCGTACATCAGGGAGAGCATCGTGAATATATTGTTGGTGCGTTTTTACCCACTCTTCTTTGCGGTTCTCGGCACTGTGTGTCGAAGTGAACAAACTGAAATACCCGATGGATGCAATACTTAAAGCCACAATGCCAAGCGTCGCATTCAACTTGCGATGCGGTTCGATTCTGCGGAGCGCGTTCGCGGCAAACAAAATCAAGGCGATGGACACCAACAACGCGCCAATCACGTTAACAAGAACTGCGATCGAGACGAATGTCGTTGCAAGATCTGAAGGAACTATCGTACTACCCAGAAACTGGGGTAAACTGTCTTGAAATCGTACCGGGATGTAATCGTTGATCCAGATAAATCCGCTGAGTACTCCAACTGCAAATATTGCTGTTAACAGACGAGATCGTATTAGGATAGAAAAGAGAACCACTAGAGAACCGTAGAACAATAAATTGGGAATCAAATTCCAAGTAATAAGCGACATCACCCAGAGCGGTGGTATATCTAATCGGCTACGGGATTCAAACAGCCCAGAGATTGATTCATAACCTGCAAGTACGGCTAGAAAACCTACGCAGGGAATGAACAGGCATAGAAAGATACCGGCGAGGCGTCCGATAATTATTTCGACATTGGAAGCGGGTATAGTGTCGATCACGTCGGCGATGCGATTTTGAACATCGCGTGCTCGGATGTCGAAGGCTAAGAAAATGAAGCCAATGGAAAATATTGCGATAAAGTCGTTCATCAAGCTAGGGAGCATGTAACGCGCAGT
>CAZEFI010000036.1:0-18995 GCA_964511425.1 uncultured Pseudomonadales bacterium | reverse complement strand
TTTCGTTGCTCAGAACCACTTACAGTTTGGGGATGCACTAGCTGAGACGCAACGAGTTTTGAGGCAAGGTAGTGTGTCCGCGTTGTTTGAGGCCGCGTTTGAGCATGAAGGTTTAATCGCACGCGCTGACATTATTGAACGGCTATCGAGCGGTGGGTGGCGATTGATAGAGGTAAAGTCCACTACGGGGTTGAAAGAGATCTTCGTTCTTGATGTTGCGTTCCAGCTCATTATTCTTCGAGCTGCGGGACTAGATGTACGTGATGCAGCCGTGATGACTTTGGATCGTTCTTATGTCTACGACGGAAAGAATCTTGACCTAGACAGGTTGTTTCAATTACATCCAGTCATGGAACAGTGCGAAAAATTGATTGACACGGTTGGAGAAGATGCTCGCACGATGCAATCGTTGATTGCTGACTCGACCCCACCAGACATGGAGATTGGCGACCATTGCTTTGATCCTTACGAGTGTCCGTATTTTGCGCATTGCTCACGCGATGTAATATGGCCTGAACATGGGATCAACGAATTGCCTTCGTTGCATCCAAACCGACGAACTGAACTCGAAGAAGCTGGTATCGAAGAAATCCAAGACATTCCAGACGATTTTCCGCTAACAGACTTACAGAGGATCGTTTGTAAGTCCGTACGGGCGCAACAATGCTTGGTTTATGGGAATGTTTCGTCAATGCTTGTGAACATTAAACCTCCGATTCGATATTTAGATTTCGAAACGTTTGCGCCCGCGATTCCCCGTTTTGCTGGTACTCATGCTTACGACGCTATTCCTTTCTTATTCTCCGTTCATACCGAACACGATTCGGATACAGTAGAACATATTGACTACCTACATGAACAGGACGATGATCCACGTCCACAAATCGTTGAGAGACTTATTGATGCACTTGGTAGTGATGAAGGATCTATTTGTACGTACTCTCACTACGAACACACGGTGCTGAACTCGCTAGCAAACGCGATCCCTGATCGAGCTGACGAACTTGCTGCTATTTCGGCGCGGTTGTTTGATTTACTCCCGGTGGTAAGGAACTCGATATACCATCCAGAATTTCGTGGCTCGTTCTCGATCAAGAGTGTGTTGCCGGTGCTCGTACCCGGCATGGGATATGAAGACTTGGAAATTTCTGATGGTCAGACGGCTTCCGTCCTCTACATGCAAGCTCTCAAGAATTCGAACGTTAAGGAACGAAGAAAAGCATTCGACGATCTTCGTGCTTACTGTGAACGCGACACGTTAGCGATGGTGCGGTTGCTTCACGCTTTGCGCAAACTCTAAACCGAGTGCTCGCAAAATCTCGAACAAAAACCACAAAAGCTGAAAGTTTTCTTCTCGTCTTGTGTTCTTCGGCGAGCGCGTAATCGCTCTATTTCGTGAGTCAGTCAACCTGAAGACAGCAGAGAATCATTAAGAAAAACTTGACAAATGTGAGTATTGATCGTCAACTTTCATTTTCACGAAAGCTCTTTCTTCCAGCCTCGAACGTCGTTATTTCTTTCAAGAACGGAGCTAGCGGGTGATCTTGCAATATTTCTAACACATCACAAAAGTTAATACGCTCAAGCCAAGACAACGCGAGAACCTCATTCAATTTATTCTGTACTGCTACAGTCTTTGCATTGTCACTAGGAAAAATTAGTCCGAATTGAATCTCTTCATCCTTCCAGTGTTCAGAAACTTCAAGATTCCTAAACTTGTCTTTCAAACGGCACCCGTTTGTGTTCAAATCCACTTGTGTTAGGTTGTCGCAGTTTTTGATACAACCTATGTCTTGAAGAGTCCAGATCAAGTGTGCATATTTGCGCAGATTATCCGAGTGTAGTGCGCATTCTTTCACACCTTTTAACAGTGTATTTGCGTTGTTTGCTTTTCTCATGCATTTCAGCTGATCCAAATTGATGGAATTGTTGTCTGTTTTGAATTCCACCAAAAATATCCGTTTTTCCTTTTTTGCAAACACAGCGAAATCAACTTTGACGGATTGATTTTTGTTTTTTGCGGCGTTGAAAACCGCTCCTTTGTGTAGGGGAAATTCTGGCACAACAAACAACTCATCATCTTGCTTAAGTTCAAACTTCGACTTTACGACTTCAGGAAGACAAAAACTCAAAAATATATCCACTCGACGTTCTAGCTGATAGGCTGGTAAGTGCCGCCATTGCTCCATCCTGTCGAAGACACTTTGGATACTAACAGCACATTGGTCGTTTTGACTAGTCATGAGTTTCTTGTTCTCCTATTGTTCAATCGTCAATTCAGTCTAGGCATGCTTGTATTTAATGTCTTGCTGCAAACGTTCTAAGTCCTCCCAACTCTAAACGTTAACAAGCTTCCTGATACACGATCTACCGCTTCTAGTCGTTCAAGTTATGTAGGATAGTTGGTGAAAATTATTGAATAATCTCGTTTTCTTAGAAATTGACACGTGAAATTTGGGTTTTTAAAAAAAGTTCTAATCGGCGTGCAAAATGGTGATTTATCATAAGGCGATTTGTACGTCTGAAGATTAAGCGGTCAGAGTTGTTCGATGTACCTGCTTTCTACAGTTGCACTGGGTAGCGTCGCCCTTTACTTTAAAGCGATTCAATATATGAGGAATCAATTATGAGCACACGCAACACATACTACGGAAAAATATACATTAAAGGCATAAGCCTTGCCCAACCTGTGTCTGTCGAAGCAAGAAACCCCACCGAAGCCAAAAAATTGATTGAAGCACAGTACGGGGCAAATTTCAAAAGATGGGCTAACTCACCGCGAAAAGATCGACCCTTCTCATAATGTTAGTACTGCACCGCGGGAACACGTACATCTAACGATGCAGAAAAAAAGCATAGAGTCCGTTCCAACCAAAGTTGGTGTGCGCGTACCGGATTAATTCCGGTGAAGACCGCTCGTTTGCTACGTGTGAGGTCAGTAAACGTATCGACGGTCATGATCGCGTCGCGTAACTTTTTCCTGATGTTCTTCCGGACATTTGCTTTGGAGAATTTAGGCAATTGGGAGCTTTGTCTGATGCTACGTCTTATATTTGGTCAAAATGTTTCTGTTTTTTGAGCATCGTTAGCGGTTCTAACGAACTGGCCAACAATCGATCCGGACCCCCTATGAATTTCATAATGCAATCATGGTAGAATCGTGCAATGATCAGTTCTCTTAAAGGAGGTTTTTGAGGTTGAGCAAACTAGGATTGAAGGACCTACCCATAACTCAACGGGTAGACGAATCCTTGGGTATCGGGGACTACGCAGATGTCTTGACCGAATTCATTCAGAATTGCGATACACCTATCACCATCGCATTGCAAGGTGATTGGGGCAGTGGGAAGACCAGTTTGATGAACTTAATAGAAAGTGAACTCAAGAATCCACATGCTGGCCAAGCAAAAGTGATCACGATTTGGTTTAACACTTGGCAGTACGCCCAGTTTGATTTGGCCGGATCGCTCCCGCTATCGATGATGCTCAACCTCACTTCGAAATTGGAGAAAGAGACAAATCCAAATGCAGAAAATCAGGAACGGATCAAGAAATTTACAAACATGCTTCAAAGATTAGGAAAAGCTGTAGTTTTGGGCGGTGCGAGCTTAGTGGGACTGCACGACACGGTGAATGTAACGGTCGAAAAACTCCAAAATCAAGATCAATCGGATTCCGATACTGCGAGCATGCTTTCGAAGATTAAAACAGAAATGGAGAAAATCGTTGTAGCAGCGATCGACGATAGCAAGAAAGGTGCTCCTCAAAAGATAGTGGTCTTTGTGGACGATTTGGACCGTATAAAGCCAATTCGGGCGGTCGAACTGTTGGAAGCAATGAAAGTATTTCTCGATATTGATAAGTGTGTTTACGTACTCGCTTGCGACTACGGCGTGGTAACGTCTGGACTACAAGAAAAATTCAATTGGGAAGAGGGAGACCTTAAAGGCAAAGACTTCTTCGACAAAATCATTCAAGTACCGTTCAAAATGCCCCTCAAGCGATATCAACCAGAGTCTTACCTAACCAAATTGCTTCACAATACAAATTTACAGTTTGAAAAAGAGGACATTTTGATATGTAGTAAACTCATCGAATTTTCAGTCGGATTCAATCCTCGATCGATCAAGAGAGTACTAAATATGTTGCAACTGTTAGTTATTCTCGACGATAGAAAGAGAGAACTTTCCAAGACTAAACACCAGCTCCAAGAACGACTTACTGAACGCCGAAACTCTAATCGAGTGATGTTTGGAATATTGTGTATGTTGGAGGTTTATGAACCCATCTACGATTACATCGTAGCTGATATACCTGTTAGGATGAACCAAATAAAGAACGGACTACAGAATATTCGGGAGGAAGAGTACAACAGGTTGGAGCAAAAAATCAAAGACCATAGAATGCCGATGGCGACAGAGTTTTGCAATAGCTTCATACAGTGTATTCAATTAGATGATGATGAGAGTATTTCGAAGCAAGAAATTGAACATCTGATCGAGTTGTTTTCTCATACAGCACTCGTTGGTCATGGCTCTCAGTTAGCGGATTTCGATGAATTAGTATTTTCCACCAAAGTTCGAAGCAATCTCAATCAGAGA
This sequence comes from uncultured Pseudomonadales bacterium, assembly GCA_964511425.1. Taxonomy (GTDB): domain Bacteria; phylum Pseudomonadota; class Gammaproteobacteria; order Pseudomonadales; family Azotimanducaceae; genus Bin55. The sequence goes on along the minus strand of CAZEFI010000036.1, from coordinate 14,394 downwards.
TACAGCGATTTTCTTGCGTGTAAGAAACCAAACTATCAGAAATTCAGAAAGTACTACAACACCGTGTTTCTTCACCTTCAGTGGTTCGACGATCTAAAACTGTATTTGCAGGGCGATGAGTCGATCTTTCAATTTGGCTTAGCTTCCGCGAGCACATCAAACGATATACACGGTTTAGGAGAGGCGATGTGTTCAAACTGGAACTGGCAAACAGGTGGGAGGTTTGAAGAGGTAGACGAAGTTTACTATTATTGGTTGGTTGAAACTTCACGTGATTCACCGAGTGCCGAGGAACAGTTCATGGACGCAGTTTATGAACGACTTGACCACGTCACAAATCCAGTGACTGCACTCTATACTTTTATCAAAGAATATCTGGAGACTTCTCACTAGCCGTCATGGGATATTTAAGCGAACTGTTCGAAAAATATAAACGTGGTGAAATCGAACTCGATGACGAGGTGTACTATGCAGGGTTCATTTTTCGGTTTCCAGAATCTGCACACGTTCATGCGATTCGTGCCTGGTGTTGGGATTCTGGTCTTAACGACTTGTTTCCTAGGGAATTTATGAAGGCGACCATTATTCGAGACCAGACCTCTGAGGTGTTACTCTCCACGCGTAATCATGCCACCGATGAGAAACTGCTCGATGTCGTTCCAAACAGGGTTGCTCTAATACCTGGAGAACCGCGTGCAACGGAATCTGAGTACAACACTCCCCGCTTAGTAGTCGTGTGTAACAGTGAAAAGCTAGCAAGAAGGACGAGTCAGCTAGAGAAAATGGGGTTTCAACTGCTGCAAGAAATCAACAATGATGAAACATACATCACCGTGAAAAAGAATCCAACAGAAAGTGACTTAAACACGTTACAATTAAATTTTGGTGGTTTGATAGAAGATGTGCCCTACGTAACGCTGTTAACGGAACAGTGGTATCCCTACTAACGTCATTTCTAAGTACGATATAGATTCTCTTTTCGCAGTGATCAACGAACCACACCAAGCGAGGATACGATCTCGTCGTCTATGCGAAACGGCGAGCTTCATCGGTACTACCAACACAACCTAAAACCAGGATGTTCCGCGTTATCAAGCATCTCGGGACATAATATATAGCGTTTGAATTAGTGATCAAATCAATCTATAGATACAGGATCTAAGTATGGACGAAGACCAACAAATTACCGTGGGTGAATTACGCAGGGCACTGAGGTTTTGGGACGACGATGCTCCATTGTTTTTTGGAACGGGTGATGCACCACTAACTTTCTATCGAGTCAAAGATCGCGGAGACGACGATAAACCTCTTCTACAGGTTGAGTTTGGCGAGCTTTACAAGATATTAGACTGAGGGACGATAAACCGATTTCTAAATTTCTCTTGCTCCCGCCGAATATGAAAGTGTACAGCGTATTGCAGCGCAACAGAGATCAGCCTCTCCCGTTATTCATTCTTACTTTACACTCGGTTCTGAACACCACATGTCTCTAATTCTAGCAATGTCTCGTAGCATGGATTTCGGCAGGCCAAGTACTTCAACTAGAAATCGTTGGTCTAATTCAATACGCGCTGAATCGGAGTTTGCTTCGCGAACTGGACGAAATTCTCTATCAGAAAATTCATCAAATAACGCATTAGCTCTCTTAAGTTGAACGGCTGTCAACTTGGAGGTATCAAGCCACGGAACTTGTTTGATCCCAGTGACCGTTAACATCCCGCGTCTAACTTGTTGGCGGTTCCAGTGAAACCATGCCGATATTATCCCAATTGAAGTATTACCCCATAGTACAAACGCCTTTTCTTGGTCCGATTCGCGAAGCACAATATTAGGCCAACCCCTACCTCCGATTACAGACTGTTCAGTGTATGCGGACACCAATGCTTGACTTTGGAAAGATAGTTCCGCCGCAATAAAGGTACGACTACGAGCTGCCCATATCCGTTGTGCCTTTTCTTCTCTATCCGGTCTAATACGGCCCTCATGATCGGGGTGAACAGTCAATCTTCTTTGAATTCCAGAGGAATTTCTCCATAGCATTGGATACGATTTTGGATCGTTGTTTTTTATTCGCGTAAATGCAGCAGATTGATTATTGGCTATATTGTTAGCAGCGTAACCGACATTGGCGAATGTGTGTATTGGACTAATCGGTAGGGTCGCGGTTGCACTGGATTGCTCTGGAAACCAGATCGATCCTCTGGACGCTTGAAAAGCAAACTGGGCTAGCACTAAATTTCTTATTCCGATAGCATTAAAACCCTGATCAATGGTATTTACTAATAACACTTCGCCTAGCAATTCTTCGCCTAATAACAACGGTGTCGAGTTCAAAGGACCGTCAATTAAAGTGCGTAAGTTGTTCCGACTCGCAACGAGTCTTATCAATTCAGCTATCTCCGAGGCTACGATGGTGTTTATCGGTCTTTCGAATAAAGATACTAACACAGTACAATGTTCGTCTGGATGAGGGTTTGGCTTAGAGGTTTTTGATCTTTCTGCCACAATTAGCACTTCAGCTAAATCTGTGTCTGCAGACCATGAACAATCTCTTGCGTCTTTTCCAGCAATGCAGATGCATATAACGCTAGAATAAAAGCTAGCGAGCATATTGCGAAAGTTCTTCCATGACACACCCTGCATTGCGGTAGAAGGGAGAACCAAGGCGAGAATACCTTCTGATTTAAGCATTCGGTGCCCTAGCGCACAAAATGCAGATGGCATCGATTGGTATCCGTTATAGCACAACGAATCTTTGACCAAAATTTTTTCTCGCTCTCGCATCCGTTGTTGTGTCTCAGCGGTATTTCCTAGTGCGTTAAACGGTTTCCACTTATTTTCATCTCCCTCTATCCAATCAGACATAACCCTTGTGAAAGGAGGATTCATTATTACTAGGTCCTGCGAATTAGGTTCGATCATGAATTCGTAGGGTTTACGTTCTTCACCCTTTGAACCCATAAATTGGGCAGTATCAGCGAGTGGAAACAGAGGATCGAAAATGACTTGGTCCCCTAGCAACTCCAACGACCCTAAGGCGACTTGATCGCCACTTTTCCCATATTGTGGAACAGCAATCCTAGTTTTCGAATATATCTTCTCAGGAAATATTGACGACAGTAATGTAGCCGTCAAATGTGCGGCAGATGGCACAATGTCTGCTGCTGTAATATTCTTCTCCATAAGGTGAGCGTGTTCTGTTTCTGGCGAACCACCTTGTACTTCAGAGAGTTGTACGATTCTCTGATAGACTCCGTGTATTAGAGTACCAGTACCACAGGCAAAGTCTCCAAATCTAAAACTACGCATTACACTTGGGTCCGCCCATTCTTGTAGAGGTACAGCCAGATGAGAAAGTAGAACCGCCGACTCCGGCCTAGTGTAATAAGAAGCTAGATACTTCCTTTCTGTTATAAATCGTTGGAATATGACCCCGCATATGTCATGAGTCTCCACGACACCAAGGCTCGTTAATTGGAGGGTTGTTTCAGCAATTGCCCGTACTATTCGATCAGCTATGTACGGATCGGATATCGTGTGTAGGACAGACATCGCTAGATTGAATATTGGCCAGTAATTGATCTGCAATATCTTGCGCCACTGGTCGATTAATCCGAGAGGATTGAGATGGCCGTTTTTCTCGAGTATGTGAATAGACTCTATTTCATCACGGACTGATGCGAGCCGTTGTTGAAACAACGTCGCATTAATTAACACAGTAGTAGCGATCCCTAAACCTTGTTCGAAATTTTTGTCAGAAAACGATTGCATAAACAAGTTTGTGAAGTTAGTCTTGAGTGCCTGTTGGTCATGTATTTGGTTAAAGATAGTTATCGCATGTTGGACTCCCATTTCCATCTCATGAACAGCGACATCTAATTTGTACGAGTTGTTTCCCACATTTGTGACAAAGTTCGCAAATTGCTGGATGGATCCGTTTATAAAACTACCATGTTGAGATGGAAATCGTCGTAATTCTGGTTGTGCTATGGAATCCTCCAGTTTGAGGTCGCTGGTGGTTAGGGAGTAATCAAACCGCAAAGAGTCGATTAATTCCATAGTTTGGTCGATCGTCTTACACTGTCGTATTCGCTTTGGGCTACGCACCGCAATAACTTGAGCAATCTTGTCACCGCTTTCTTTCAGCGTTTTACCCAAGCGACTTTGCGCATCTTTCTCTACTGTGTTCGCTGGGGAATACTCATTTTCAACGACAATAGGAGATCGTCCAGGGCACACTCCGAGGATGTCGAGCTGAAGCCCGGCGTTCTCAATTAGTAATCCAGTGAGTTCAGCCCTAAATTCCCAATGGCGGCACATTCGATTCAGTGTTTGCGCGATTGCAACATTCGCAGTAGTTTCAACGAGTGGCATACTAGAGGTACCCGTATGTCTTGGTGAAGTGAATTTGCAGTATTGTAATCGCTACTTTCGATCTCTAAATACCGCTGAGTTGTCTCCAATAGTGTAGTCATCGAGTGAGTCTTCCCGATGAATTGAACCTGAATGAGCCACACTGTCATCTTAGGTGACAGACCGTAAACGAAATTGTTAGAGCACTTCAGTTTGTGGTTCTTCCTATTAGAAATTTGGTTGGGTTCAATTGAGGAACATAGAAATACCACTCTTTCAGGGATCGCGTTTAGATCATGGTTTTACATCCTTTCCTAAGTTACTAATGGTCAACGAACAACAAGTCCTCTTTGCAATTCCACTGTTTGTTTCGTAAAGCAGAAGACCACAATCTTGTAGCACTACCATCGTCGAGTTTTTAGACACTCGAGTTCAAATTTACAATCCACTAGATGAGACGTCAATGACGTATATTCTGTACGAGGTACGGGACAGAGACTTGTGGTGGACGACGGTTCTTTAGTACTCTCGAACAAAGAGTACCCCGAATTGAGGCACTTTACAACAACATTTATCAGAAATGAGGAACTACCTACGATCCTCGCCTGTAAGTACAGCTTCCCACGCATCCGCTCGATTGGCTATCTCCGCTAGCAATTCCCTGCTTGAGATTTTTGGCAACTCGCCGTGGAGGACGTGGGTTCCAAACACTAGATCATTGTTTGATTCTAGTTTCAAGTAGCCTAAAGCGAGAGTGTTCGTAGTTTGCAAAGTCCAATCGTGAACTGTTTGAGTTGTTGGTTCTCCTTCCCAGCCAGTGCGATGTTCAAGTTCTTTGAGTGAGGCGATTGAACTAGTTATATGAACGCAGCCATCGTACGCGGAAAACGTAATGCGTTGTTTTCGATCACCACGGACACCGACAACGGCACTTGCACTATCTTTTGAGATCCACTCAAATTCGGACTGTGCTAATTTCTCTAGCTGGACTCCCCAATGTTTCTCACCACGCTGACTCGGTATTGGGTACTTTCCGTTCAGAAACGAAAGTACAGAAGAAATAGATTTGTGAGCAGGGTCTTCGAGTGGCAACGGCACGAGTACTCTAATGAACGCTTGTGGCTCACTACGTTCGCGGCCAACACTCTGGATTCGCATAGCGTCAGGTTTCGAAAGAAACTCACTTTCTGAAGGAAATGACACTGTAAGGATGTAACGCTCAAGGGAGGAGTCAAAATTCCAGTCGACGCTACAACTCGTATGTTTCCTACGCAGTTGCAACTGTTCTGTAAATGAATTGGATCCAACAACTTCCCAATTCTCGTTTTGCATTGCCGCCAAGAGTCGATCGTACCACTGACGGTAGTGTCTCTCGGTATCTTGAGCCTCTCTTTGAGACAACATAGGCAAATTTCGGCGATTGCTTGGGAAGCCGATTTCAGTATTTCCATAGGGTTCAAGTTGCTGTTTGTTGTACCAAAGAGTCGTGCTTCCTGGAACTATGTCTTTGCTTTCCTGTTGTGTACCTGCAAGGGGAGAGTCCAACAACATCTCTACTTTTCTTTGGCGATCTATGACACGTTCCACCTGACCTCGTTCAAGTGAAGCAATTACGTGTGGATAACCCACATGTAAATCTACGTCTGGCGGGCTTCCTTCTGTTCTCAATCGACGTTCAATCTGTGAGAAGTACCGGTCGACTCTTCCGACGCGTTGCTCAAGATCTCCCGACGTCCAAGCCACCCCATAGTGAATCACTCGGTCACAAAACAGGTGTAAATCAACACCTTCCTTCAAGGTGTCCGTGCAAACAATTACACGTGGAAGCGACGGGGTTCGGAATTGTCTAATAGCAGTTCGATGGCCTCCTGAACCCCCTACTACTCCTCTAACGGCGTCCAGTTCGTTTAACTGAGACCATGTTTCATTTCGAGCTAACTCTCGCCAATTGCGTCCAGCTCCGTCCAAGCAACTATCGACGATTAGACGCAGATGGAGAATCCAAGCCTCACAATCTCTCCGAATTTGCACCGCACTTGGATCTTCTGACTGCAACCAGTCCATGAACGCTATATGAAGTTCTTCGGTATTGCGTTCTACACTTTCATCGGCGTAGTACAAATCAATGAGGGTGTCAGTTAATCGAAAAATCTGGCCTAATAAGGTTCGAATAACCTGCCGACGACACAGTTCATCTGTTAATTTGTTGTCCTTGCCTTTAAATTCTGTCGCTACACGGTCAGCTTGACTAATCGGAAGTGCTAACGGTCCTGAGTTGAATCGTTTGTCCCATTCTGTCCACAGAGTAGGGTGAGTGAATAAGTCTTCAGCAACTCGAGGATCGCCGTCAGACGAATCGTCTTTTGTTCCTATATCATCGTGCAGAATTGATTCGTAAGCCCTGCGCCACGGTTTCGCACTGTCTTTATCCAGCCCAAACCACTCTGGACATTGCCTTATAGCATTGACTGCTAAGTAGCGTAAACGTCGCGCTCGATAGTGCCCACCGCTCGATGTCCGAATAGCATGATTCCAGCTCTTGATCCATAATTCATCGGGAAGCCTTCGTGCCGCGAGTTCAGGGCTCACACCACCGGCATCACAAAGTCGCCGTAGCCATCCGTCCTCGAAGAACAGCGCGTTTCTACCACTTGCACGAAAAGTTTGTCGATATCGGAACAACCATCCACGCTCCGACATCGACTGACGGAAGAGATTATTCGATGACTCCTCACCTATCTGCTCTGGATCGTTGAGGTCATCGGGTTCATCAGTGTCGATCCCTTTGCCACTCCAATCGATTGTCTTGTCCCAGCATCGGTGTGCACGTTTTTCTATGCTCTCAAGGTACTTATTCGTTAGCCGATCGTACAACGCATTCACCGTACTCACCCTACGTGTGAACACTAGGAACTTATGCCCTCCAACGTCAGTATCGGTACCGAAGGCATGGTCGGCAATTCTGTCCGCAACATAGTCAACTTTGGGGTGTCGCAAGTGAATCTGAAATTCTCTATAGAAATCCGACTGCAGGCGTTCAATGAAGCGTGAATCAGGTACATCCTTTTCTTCGTCGACGGATTCATTTTGATCCTGATGCCAGTCTCCCGTATTCGATTCGTCGTGCCCGTCACTGTCGGACTTGAGCGTCGGTAGTGTGTTTCTAAGCGAGGTCTGAAGACTCTCAAACGACGACAACAGTCCGATACGATAGCGATTTCCTCGGGCTTGCAACGCATTGACAAGCTCTTTTTGAACAATACCTAAAGACAGCGTTTCAAGCACACTCATGTCTCGGTCTTTTATAGCCCAGCCATTTTGATCGTGGTCTCGGTATCTATCTTTCCCTACATATTCCGAATCTGGACAGGTTAAGTATTTACGCTGACGTCGCACTAAGAACTTCTGCAATGCAGATTGCATCAGAGCTAAGTCAGTATCCTTCGCTAGTGCTGGGTCTAAGACTTCACCAAGTCCTGGGTAATGGTTCAAAATTCTGGGTATGTCTTCAGGACCACTGTGGGCTGGTGTCGCACTCATGAACAACCATTTTCTGACATTGTTTTGCAATATTGATTGTAGTACTTTGTTCGACTGGTTGTTTGGGTTTCGAAGACACTGTGCCTCATCAATAATAACAAGATCAAAGAAGGGTTCTTTCCCTTCCATTCGGTTCCTTAGTTTTGCATTCAGTGCTTCGGCGAAAGCAAGGTTGAGTTTGTAGCTCGCATTATTGGCATAAAGGTCTTTAGGTTCTTCAAACTCGAACAATCCCCAACCACGCAACTTTGAACGAACTTTCTGTGTTAGTTTTGGCAGATCTTCTAAATCCTGCCATCGTAAGAATACCGGACGAGTGAAGCTAGTATGTCTGAGAAAAGGGGCGATACGCTCGGGCATTCCGATGGTAGGAATCCAGCTTCGAAGGTTGTGAAACACCTCAGGTCGATGTATTGGTTTACGCAACAACACGGAAACTGCACGGTCATCTCCAAGCGTTTGTGATCTGCGATAGTTTGACGAGAAAAAGCGGACGTAATCGTTTTGCCATTTCACTTGAAGATTCTGGCGAGGACTAATAAACAAGATCCGAGCATCAGGTCGTTCGTTCCAAACCAATGCTGCTAGTCCTAGTGCTTGGTAGGTCTTTCCCATACCCACTTCATCGGCTAAGTACGCAAAGTCCTGTTTGCAAAGGATGTTGTAGAGTGCTGCGATTCCATTTAACTGCAAATCCGCCATTGAATTGGAATCTGGATCGTTCTCAACGGAAAGATCCATGAGATCGCGGACATCTTCCGGTCGGATGCGGTGCTTAAACAGGGTCATCTGATGTAGGCACATCCAATTTCGAGAGTCGGTGTTCAAACCACTCCAACACATGGTCACTCGAATCGCGTAAGCGTTCTGGTAGCTCTTTTTCTAAGTCCTGTTGTACCTGTTCGCGTGCTCGGTTCGCGATCTTTTCCGCATTTTCGACCACGGTTATCTCGTTTTCTTCAAAGAGAGCAGCCCACTCGCTGACTATGCTATAAATTTCTTTTAAAATCAAATAACGAACAACGGGAGCTTCCTGGTCTCGATCAGCTAAGTAAGCGAGAGACATTGCGCTGTCCGCGCGCCCGACTAGAAACGATCGCTGAATAGTAGGGTTGGTTTGTTTCCTCAACCGTTCTCGCAACATTTTGGTGGAGCGGTAGAGATCGTATAGATTCACTGCATCGAATGCAGCAGGTGGATCTTGTTCTAATTCGTCGTGATCGTCGTCATCGAAACCGTGTGATGTTCGACTCTTAGAATCGCTAGGTGGAATACTCCCACGCCAACTTTCGAGTATTTCGGTTGCTGAGAGCGGTTTTCCGTAGCTTCTTCGACTGTGTATCAAGTTGAACTCGACGACATGACCTTGCCAGCTTTTTTGTTCTCCTCTTATCTTGTACAAAACGGTGAACTTTGCGCCTGGCCGAGGATGCTTACCAGCTTTTTTACCAACTGGTGGTTCTACGGAGAAAGTTGGTAGGTTAGGTAGTTGTAGTTTAAATTCGCTTTGTCCCTCACTTGGTTTTAGCCACCAACGCCATGACTGTTCCTCCCAGTCCCACACAACCACGATTGCTACCGGCGTAGGTTCCAATACTCCTTCTTCTGCCTCAATTTCATCAGAAAAGTCTTTGTCCTTTAAATCTTCGTCGGAATCTCCGTTCGGTAGCCAAGAACAGTCTTCATTGTCGAACACTAACATCGCTTCGACATTTCCTTGGTCTCCTCCCACGAGTCCAGCACTTGTAAAGTTGCAACTACCAACAGCTACTCGTTCCGTATCACCGAAACGAGTCCAATATGCCTTCATATGCCAAAATCGTCCTCCATCTTCCTTTTCATTGCGCGTGACAAAAGTGTTTTCATCAAATTTAGCAAAGTGCTTACGTGTAAGACCCCGCGGTTTCCCGTCTGCACTCAGTGCAGGAAATAGCTTCGTGGATTGTGCATTAAACTTTTTGATCTGTTTAGTGACATCACTCCAGTAAGGACTGTAAACCCATAACTCATCGGGCCGTCGCGTTCTCCCTCGACGAAGAAAAGCGGCTAATCCTTGCGATTCATCGTCTATAACTGATACATATAGGCTTGCGTACAAAGAAGTTGCCCAAGGAGCAACAGTCTCGGCATCAGTATTGAAGCGTCTACGATTCGGCATATTATTGAGTGTGTTTCGAATCTTTTCAATGGCACCTTGTTTTTCTTTTAATTCGCAATAAGTATCCAACCAATCGAGGAATCCGTGTAGTACTCCCCATGGTTGTTGTTTTTGAGTGTGAATCCAGGTCTCACCAAACGATTCTGCGTTACGTCCCCATCCAGAGAGAGTGAGATTTGCGGAGGAGACAGCCAAATACACCCATGTAGTTCCGTTTTCCGACTCACCTGCGATGATCACAAGTTTTGGGTGGAAGAACCTTTTTGGTAACGGCACAGGTTGCGCGACGTAGCGGAAGCGACCAGATATCTTAGGGTCTGTCGTTGGGTCGTAAAACACGGTGCAAGGAATTTGAGAAAGTTGGCTGTGAAGTTCTGCATTCAAAGCTGCGCCACTGCCTTCAATGTTTAACACATTTGGCAGCGCGTTCATCTCAAGGAAATCGCTATTCAGATTGAATGTTGTTAGTACTACACCATGAATCTGTTCGAAGTATTGTGAAGCATACTTAACACGTTCACGTACGGTAACGAGTTCACTCATGCGCGTGCTTCTTCTAGTTCCTCCGCTACCCGCTTTAACGACCACAGGTAGTAGTCGTTACGCCAGAATACTCCTACTTCAAACTTTTCTTTTGCAGGAAGATCGAAGTTCTCGTCACAAGATAACACACCTGTATCCGACTCCCACACCCATGTAGATCGACCACGGCTTTGACACACCTTTTCGTGTACATCTAAAACCGAACGAGCTAATTTGATATGGTTAGAAGTATCTATCGTGTCTCGAAAAAGCGTAGCACGTGCAGCACCCCTACCAGTCCCATATGAACCGGAGTGCGCGAAGTCTTGCTGAGCGGTACGCAACTGTTTGAGATCAACTGGAAATTCAGGGACAGCTTCCTCGACCGATTTGCCTTTACTTGCACACAACCAATAGAAGATCGATTCAACTACCGAGAGAAAGTTTTCGCACCGTAGCACATTTTCGATAGTTTCGCGATAGTCTGTAAGATCTCTCGCGGCATGTGTTAAGACAGTGCGACGGTCGAGTTCTTCAGTACTACGAAGTCGTTCAACAAGTTGATGACACAATTCATGGCTTTCAACAATTTTTTGATACAAATAGTTCGCCAAGGGTATATTGTTGTAGGTATTGGTAATCGCTCTAAGCAGAGCATTGCGTCCATCGATTGGAATCTTAACAGTCTCTTCATTCATGGCTTGGTGGACGAGAGGGAACAATTGTCGTATCGCGGAATCGCTAAATTCGGTATTTTCCTGCGCTTGCTTGTACGTTTCTATTGACAACCTAATTGGTTGGTTCTCTAACAATCCAGCTCGTAGAGCTGCACCCAAATAAGTACCTAAAGTTCCGTTATCAAATTGAACCCCTAACAGGTGCCATTTGGGGTCTTTAATAGAAATACAAGGATTGTTAAAGTGCTCTCTTGCAGCGATCCTTCGGCGACCCGGCAATTCCCAGGTTTCACTTCCAATCGTCCGACCAAATGCTTGCTCTACGAGCAAGAAGAAGTGTGCGTAGCGATCAGCATGTTGAGGAAATTGATTTTGATAAAGTTCCCATAGACGAAAAATTTCTACGAGCAGTTGGAATCCTCGCGCGCTGCTCGAGGTTGCTGTGAGATGGGGAACTAAATCTCGTCCACGAATCGACCAGATAGCGAGAACACCCATGCCATCGGTAGCGATTTTAGTACCGATTAACTCTTGGTCGCGTTCCGTGACGAAAATAGGAAAATTGCTCGTACGTGGCGCACTCAACAGGTAGACTCCCTATGCAAATTTCAGATACACTGAAGTAGGAATTGGTTGAATTCCGAGGTCCTAAAAACTATCGTCGCACGTCTAATGGAAGCTACGTTAGTTTTCACTGACATCAGATTCTTCGTCCACCCACCAACGAAACTCGAGCGTCTCCACCTTCGGGTCCTTGTCAAAGTGGTAAGTCACTTCAAGTGTCATCGTATAAATCTCCCCGAATACCTTTTTACAGATGAAAATAATTTCGCTATCAATTATCCCAACTAGAGAACTTTCATCTAAGGGGCTACCCAAATCGTTTATAGAAGAACTCCACCAAATTTCTACGGTTTTCTTTTCCTCGACTGCTTTAATACCGTGAATGTAAGCTCTTCGTCGGGATTTATTGAACACTCGAAAGGCAATCACGCTCTCGCGATGAGTGGTATCTTTAATGTGCGGAGGGTGGTAGCATTCTCCAAAAATCAAGCGTTCATCGTCTTTTTTCTCTCGGCATACGAGCCATGCCATGTACGATGTTGCCAACGCACTTAGAGTGGAAACAGATATAGCTATTGCAGTCCAAACCGGAAATACAAACTCCACAAACACCCCTGGTTCTTCGCCCACGCTAGGTGAGAACCAAGCGATAGTTTGCCATTGATACAGAAGCGTTTTTGCACCTAAATTTCCTAATCGCTCTCACTATGTCGAGGTAGCGACGAGCTCGGTAACCACGAATGTTCAAGGTAGATTTTCCTCCTGATCACAAAGGAATTTGATCGCGGCACCGGTCATGTTGAGCATGTACGATACCGTATGACCCTGCACCTCGGTTATTTCCTCTCCTTGCCCATGTGATCCAAGATTATTACGACCAGAGGGAACCCCGTGTTTTAACATCACGGTCAGCCCGTCTCTGTATTTCTTTTCCCAAAATTCAGGAATCAGTCCTGCATCTACGCACTCTCTAACGAGTTGAGCAATAGTAGCTTGTTGAGCATCGCTCCGAGTCATCCATTTTCTCTTAATACAAATAGCCTTCATGGTACTTTCTAACGCTTTATTACACCAAACTAACGCATCTTTGCATTCTCCTTCTCTGTATTGCGCGTGTGCAGTAAGAAATTCGTCTTCGGCACCAGCCAAAAAAGGACTCTTTTGATTGAGAAGCTTGAGCACTGGTTTAATAATTTCGGTGTGGGAAAATTCAGAGTCGATGCGTATGATTTTTTCACTCTCAAGTTGAAACCCGATCCCGTGTTCTCTAAATCTTTGATTCAACTCGTCCACAGCTCCATTGAGTCCTGTGATTTGACGGTTGGTTAGAAATGGAATGTCATGATTGATTATGGAGTGTTCTACAAACGTGAGTTCAATTGCACTAAGAGCTTTTTCAATGTCAGTTTCTGTCCAGAAGAAATTGGACAGTTCTGTTTCGTAATTTTGTCCAGCATTCTGATCTGTCGGGGGTAGTCGCCAGACTCCAAACTCTCGACGTAATGTTTTAACGGCCTTACCAAAATACTCAAAAGGATCACCAGTTATTTGGCACAATTCTTCCCTCCACAATTGAATGACTTGTACTTTGAACTCATTGGGGAGCGTATCGTATTGATAGACGTCAGGAAATTCATTTCGAATTCGTTTTTGACGTTTCCAAAAGATTTCTTTTGCAACCATTGAATTGATTAGTACGGTGTGAAGGGGTAACTATTATATACGCCAAGAACACGTGGCTAACAGGTCATCGTCGAGAGTCCCAAACCCGCAGGTATACGCCAATACGAACAATGCGAAACCTTCACCATTTCATGCTAAATCGCACTAGATTAGTACAGCGGATAAACTGGTCGAAAGGTTGTCTAGTCGTGATTCATTTCAGTCAGCTCATGCGCGTAGAGTCCTGTTTGACGAGTCCGTAAGACTTTGATCGACAACTAATTAAATTCGAGATTTCACTCCAACTGGAAAACACATACGAGTTTCCTAGTGTATTTATCTATTTCACGTCGCTGGTCGATTCCCTATTCGATATAGATTCTGAGTTGTTTTCTAGCTAGATTTTCGAGAATCTTGTTTGGACGGAACTCAAATAACCGCCAACCCATTGAAGACTGTGCATAACTGGACTCGACACACCCACTCGCTTTGATCTTGCAGGAGCTAATTTGTAACTCAGATGGTTGATCTCATTACAAATAGTTGCACAAGTGAAGATCACATCTAAATACTAAAGTCGAAATTTAGGTGTTAGAATAGGTTACTTAATGTACAAAGTGAGAAAATAGTCGCGTCAATGGCTTTAATCTGCTATATTGTGCTCGCGATTCTCATTTTTGGCTTCCGCGTCGCAGTTCAATTCAAACGAACAGGAGACTCCGGCCTTCGAGTTTCGACGCAATTATCCTCTCCGATTGAAAAGGTTGCGACCTACCTGCAGATTTTTGTTCTGTTAGCAGTATTAGCCATTGTGATTTTGGAAAGTTTGAACGTTCTTGAACCACTTTTCGAATTTGGAACCATTGGAACGTCAGTCGGACTGGTACTGTGTGCGGTAGGAGCTACGACAACCATGGT
>CAZEFI010000035.1:0-20015 GCA_964511425.1 uncultured Pseudomonadales bacterium | reverse complement strand
TTAATTTCTCCTGAAAATTATCTTAATTACTGTCCCCATTTTCCGACGCAAACCCTATTGTGTTCTCCTGCTGCCTGCCTGCTGATGCGAGATTTGACCAAAGTAGGTCTTCCCGTGGTCGATGCGTTGCACCATTTACCGACTCTTTGCCAATTGGATTCCACTGTTCGATCACATTCACCGACGATGTACGAGTATTTTCACAGTATGATCGAGCATATGTGCTGCCAAATAATGGAACACTTAGGATATAAACTCACGAAAGAGCACGTACCTACTCACCTGTCAAATATTTTAAAACCGGTACGACTTATCATTGGCCGGAGGAAGAATAGCACTCGCGGCAATCCGTTTTTACGCGTTGCATGAAGTGGTCCGTCCCTTCCTCCAGTGCAAAGTCATCCAATGCTTCTGCTACTTCAATTGCCTGATGAAAATCAGCCACTAATTGGCTGACCGATAGCGAAGACGAAAGCCCACGAAACATCCTCCTCAGATTACCCTGAGTCGCCAGTTCTAACGGGCGTTCTTGGACGTTTTCGGAGCCTTTCTGTCTGGTAAGATATTTCATGAAAATGAACCTGAAATAGCTAGTCTTGATCGGGGCTGCCATACCCCGTAATTGAGGGGCGACAAAGTGATCATTGAGGTCGATCTACTCCCTCGTACCACAAATTACGCAATCATTGAAATTAATTGTTGTAAATCGTTTACAGCAAATTTCACTGATTTTTCACAAATTAAAGTTTGAGTGATTTTGGCCAATTAACGCTGGAAAAATCTTCACATTTGTACATATGTGAGGTAAACTATTATGACGAGGAAGAAAGAGAAACCGAATGCCCCGGGTAGAAACAATCGTATGGGTCTGACAGTGATGCAACTGCTAGAACTCATTCCTGATGAAGCAACCGCCGAGAAGTGGTTTGAAAATGCGTTATGGGGACTCACGAGGGGCCGGCACTGTGGGCACTGCGGTTCGACAGATACATTCCCAACTCTGTCAGGCAGACCATTAAAGTATCGGTGTCGTACTTGTGGGAAACACTTCAATGTCAAAACTGGAACGTTCTTGCAGAGGACGCGTACGACGCTCAGAAAGTGGGTATATGCAATCTACCTGATGGTCCCTAACCTCAAAGGAATTTCTAGTATGAAAATCCACCGAGAAATGGACGTGACACAAAGAACTGTCTAGTACATGATGCACCTTATCCGAAAGGCGATGAATATGATTCCCAGAGACGGTTTAATCTTCGACTGCGAAGTTGAGGTAGATGAGACTTACATTGACGGTAAAGAAGGCAACCGCCACTCTTCTAAGAAACTCCGTTTAGGACGAGGTTCGGTAGGTAAGAAACCGGTGATCGGTGCACGAAATCGAAAATCAGGCTAAATCAAAGCCGCCGTGATCGACGACGCCACGCGGAATACCCTACACGGATTTATTCGAGACAACGTGTCGATTAAGAGTCAGATATGCACGGATGAAGCCCACGCATACAACAAGAACTTGGTAGACTACGAACACGAAACCGTACAAAGCTCAGCGGGTGAGTACGTAAGGGGAAAGGCAAGAACGAACGGTATTGAAAGTTTCTGGGCGACGCTGAAACGCGGCTATATTGGTACGTATCACAATATGAGCTTCAAGCTCTTACATCGATACATCACGGAGTTTGTGGGAAGGCATAACACCGGGCACTTACACACTTAGCCGCAAATGCTGTTTATCATGCACAATATGGCAGGAACAATTCTCTCCTACCGCGAGTTGACTCAAAAAGAACTATCAGAATTTAAAGAAACGGTGTTTGTTTAGGCTAGCTCCAATTCATTGTAATCAGCGATGTAATTCCCAAATTAAAACTAGTCACTCTCGGTTGAAACACACATAAGTGTGTCCTCCAGAACGATGTCGTACTCAGTGTCATCAACGACAAAATCGCCCTGCGTCAACAGACCTTGATTTTCACAACTAAGCCAATGTAGGTAAATCCCCACAGCGGCACTTAGCTCGAGATCTAACTCGTATGGAGTGGATTCACCGGGTACAGAAGCAGTGCAACGGTATACAATCCATTCATACGTATGGGAAACGCCACCACCCTCGTTCTGAGTCTCCTTGACTGTTTCGTCAGTTTTCTCGCACCTTATGATGTAGTCGTCGTACGGTCCGTTTTCTAACTTACCAACCGAATTCCTTTCCGGTTGGTACATCAGGATCAAGAGGATCAATACTGCTAATAAAATGATCAGCGTCAAAAAAACAATTAGTTTTCTATTTGAGAATCGGTTCATTGAACTTGTTTCAGCAGCTGCGAGTCTTCTCGTGTCAAAAATCGTCTGAGTTGTTTCATTTGTCGATCAGTCAGTGCTCCTTGCCAAGCGTTAAGATGTAAAGAGAATGCGGCTTGCGATCTCACTTCAGGAGACGGAAGTTCGCGAATGGACTCAAATAAAGATTCAGGGTCACTTTGAGCCCATTGTTTGACAATTGATTCGTAATACCCACTTCGTTGGTTTTCTGGTAAATCGGCGGCCGCATCCAAAGCTTTAGCGTATTCCTGATTTGCAACAAGAATTTTCGCGACTTCCCTAAACGCAATTTGGCGAGATGCTTCGCTCACCTGGCTAAGCAACTCCAAAGCTAAATCGACGTCCTGCTGTGCTATGCTTGAGACTACAATAATATCCAACCCCAACACTTCCTGAGAGGAATGGTCTTGTAAATGTTGCAACGCAAGTCCCCAAGCTCGCCGAGGATCCGTTCGCGCAATTGCCTGCAATGTGATCTCGAGTAGTTTGTAGCGCATGTTTTGGATCTCAGAATCAGACATTACCCAATCATACGCTGCATCGGCATCAGTCGCACCCCATTCGCTTACCAGCATTCCTGCGGTCAAAAGTTTTGGCATACCTTCCGTCATTCCTTTCATCAAATTCATTGCTGCTTGATGATCTTCGTGCAAAAGTGCCATTGCAGTTTGAGATTTAACTTGTTCATGTGCATGGTTTGGGATGAGTTCAATGTTGGTAAGGATGCCGCGCGGATCGATATTCGCCCAAGACTCCACCAGTGCGCCCACTAGCTGAGCACGTTCAGTTTCAGAAATGTTATCAACTTGGGAAATGGCATCTAAAGCCATAATAGGGTCAGCCTTTGCCCATTCTCGAACAGCTCCTGATCGAATGCCAAGAGAGATATCAATTCCCCAATCGTGGGTCGGTGGGAGTTCCGAAGCATACTGGAATGCTCCACGTGGATTATTACCGATCTCATAAGCTATCACCGCTTCCGCAATCCAATAATGATCGTTCCAGCCTGTATTAAAATCTATGAGTTGCGTAATCACTTCCAAACCGTCGTTTTGTACCCAGTTTTTGGCAATTTGCATCAGCGTTTTGTGTTGAAATTCATCACTAATGTCGTCGTCTATTATCAAATGCCAAGCTTTTTCGGGAGTATCCATGTAATGTTCAACTCGTTCCATGCTTAATATTGTGCCTCCCAGCAACTCAACACCTAACAAACTGGCAATTTCCAATCTCTTGTCGTTGGAAAGGTCGTCACGCGTAGATATAAGTGACTTTGCCGCAATTTGCTTCGACCAACCATCCATATCTAATGCGTACTTGATGGCAGAAACGAGATCAAACACCGCCCATTCACGAAATATTTCCGATAACAGTAAATCCCGCTGCCCCAAGGGAATTGCTTCCACGAGGTTTAGCGCAAACTTTGGATCAATTGTCGCAAGTCTTCTAACAACAACGGTCTGAATATTCGACTTTAGACTTACGCTACGGAAGTTCAACTCTTGTGACTGTTTGAACAGAGAAACCGCCTGTTCAATATTCGCATCCGACAGGTGCAAAAAGAGCGTTACATCCTTAAAAAAACCGCTTTCATATTCATTCAAACTCGATAGATTGAGAAGATCTTCATCAGCACGAACTGAGGGCCGCGAAACAGAAAAATTATCTATATCGTTAGTAACAGTAGCAGTTTTATCAGAATAAAAACTAAAGAACGCGGCGACGGACAAGCCTAGCCCGACTACTGTCCCAATCAACATCAATTTCAGCCACACCCAATTTGATGATGTGGTTTGAGTCGTACATGATACATTTGAACTCATACTAATCGGACAAAATGTCGGAAACAAACTCTAAGTCTTCTTCATTAAGAAGGGAACTGGCGTAATGTAAATCTTGTTCTGAAAGGAAACGTTCCCGACTATTGTGGCCAATTACAATGCGAGCTGCTCTAGATTGGATGTGAGCTGGAAAATCACTCAAGTGATCGAACAATTCTTTCCAATAATAGCTTCCCCAAATCGAAACCATGTCAAATTCGAACTGAGTTCGATTTGTGACAGGCACAAGTGCCGCTAACTGCAACGCTCGGTCGAATTCTCGTCTCTCAACTAATGCTTGACCGATAATGCTGTACGATTCGTACCTAGATTCATCACTCACTTTGGTTACTAATTCCAAAGCCTTTTCGATATTTGTCTGAACCAAGCTTTTGATAACGGTTACATCATGTTCTACTTCCCACTCTTGCCTCTCATATTTCGGACTTTGAAGGGCAATTCGAAGAGCCCTTTCAGGGTCGCGTATAGCTAAGCGGACTAACACGTTTCCAAGAACGAAATCCCGCACATCTTCTATCGCAGGTTCTGTCAATACCCAGTTCAAAGCTGCTTCTCCGTCCTTGTAAAGCCACATCTGAACAAATCGATTCACATTTTTTTTGTTCATCAGCCGGTTTGCGGGGTCTTTTAGCAATTGAACAGCTTGAGTAGCAGGGATCGACACAAGTCCATCAATGGCTGCTTCTCTCGCGAAAGAACGAAATTCTCTCGGTACAATATTCAGTTGTTCTAAAATTTCCTGTGGGTCGGTTTGAGCCCAAGCCCCTAGGACAACGCGCTGAAGGTTTCTGCGAGCATCTTCAGGTTCGTATGTCGATACTGCTTGCAACGCAGCGACCGGCTGAATCTTCGCCCAAGTCCTCAATGCAGTCTGTCGTACGAGGTCGCCTGAATCCCCACTCATTGTCATCGAATCTTTAAAAGCACTCATGGGATCAGCATAAATCGATTGCAGAATGGTATCGTGGAGAGTTCTTAATACGATTGCTGGGTCTTCCCAGTCAGAATAAGACTCGATAACTCGTGAGACAAACTCTAATCCTTCTTCCTCGATACCAATCTCAGCTATTTGGACTAAGCTTTCAAGTTGCATCGCGTCGTTCACATTGTCGTGGGTGACGAAGTTCCATGCATCTTCAAGTCCGTGAGTAAGAATTAGCTCATCTACCCTCTCGTCGTTCAATAGAGCACTGACTTGCTGCTCTGTACCGATTTCTAATCCAAGTGTGTACCGTTCATCATCGGTTAAGTCGTCCCTAGTTTGAAGGATCGCGGAGAGTGCTATCATCTTTTGAGATTGTTTCATAGTCGAAGCGTACTGAACGGCCGCGCTGAGATCAGTTTGAGACCACTCAGAGAATACGCCTTTAATATAAACGTCGTGTTCCCCAAGTGGGAAGTTGTCAATTTGCTCTAACGCTCGTCTAGGATCAATCTCCGCGATCCGTCGAAGTATTATGACTCTAGTATGGCGTTTTCGATTTGGAGACGCAATTGAACCGGACTCATTCAGTAAATTTAGTGATTCATCCAAATTGGCATTTAATAGTTTCTTATACAGCGCAACTTCTCGAAAGAACTCTGTAGGCAAAGATTTCAAATCTGCTAAATCGTTCTGTTCAGTATCAAGGTCAATAGAAAACGAAAATGTCTCGCTTGGTTCGTTCCTTTGTCGATCTTTTGCTTGGTCTGATTTCAAAGTCAACGCAAGAAAAGTACCAAAAAATATTCCGGCACCTAGGAGAACACCTACGCTAGTAAAAAGCATGCCGCGTAAACAACGCACCAACTCCAACTGCCAATTAGGCTTATTTCCCGCGAGTTTTAGCAACAATTATTGTCTTCTCGAACACGACCCCGACGCAGACTAAATGTCGAACGACTGGAGGTTATCAGTGCTGTTTTTTGTTACCTGCGCGCAGGTCTCCCTGGGATTAGTTCACAATCGAACGATTCATTCTGTACGTCCAAGTACTCCGAGCTGCCAGTCATGAGTTTAATCGTTCGCTTTGCTACGGTCGCCGCAGCATGGAATTTTGGTGGAATCCAACTCAGCGGAATGAGGAAATCGACGAGAGCATGTGTCTGATAAACTACTGGAACACCGTACCCTTCTCTTGGGCAGGATGCAACTGCCGTATTCACTTTAGCACCTTTAAAAGGGTGCACAGGGTGTATAGTCCCTCTATAGCCACCAGAAGCGGGAATTAACTTACACTCATATAGATTAGTGGTAATAGACCAACTTCCACCTAAGCCAAAAAATCCAATGCTGAGTGTTAAGGTATGAGAGCCGGATGAAGTACAAGTATCGACATATCCATCATCCCATGCGTACATCTTTGATACACAGAACAAAGCGACAAAAAGGACTGAAGTTTGCTGAATGACCCTAGAGACGTTCTTCATGATTTGATTTTCCTCCACAAATCTAAAATTTTTTGAATTGCGGTTGAGGATTATGCACATGCAGTTGACCTATACGTGGTGCGTTCCCTGACACTCGGTATCTATCTTCGAATAAGTACCCGGTATTCAGTGTTTGGCCTTGATCGCGGTGAGATCGAATTTGGGGTTGGTATTTATTCAACACACTAAATATCTTGGAGTCAAGTCGTAAATTTATTCCCATTCAATAACAATCGATTTACGAGGACTTAATATTCTTTTTGGTTACGCAGGGAGCGTGAGAGTAGGGACCGCTACATTAATGTTCCCTTCACATCAGTAAATTTGATCTATTTATTTCTCACCCTTGGGTCGATTGCGTCCCGCAACGCATCTCCAATGTAATTGACACTCAACACGGTTATAGAAATCGCGAGACCGGGACAAATTACACGCAGAGTCGCCCCTTCGATTCCAATAAAGTTCGCGCCGTCAAAGAGTAGCCGCCCCCAAGTCGGAAAGTCGGATGGGAAACCTAAACCCAGGAATGACAACGCAGATTCGGTTATGATAGCGTTGGCGATTCCGAGAGTCGCGGATACCATGATTGGACTCAATATATTGGGTAGGATGTGGGATGTAATAATGTGCGCCCCAGATGTACCCACGCTTCTCGCGGCGAGTACAAACTCTCGTTCTTTTATAGCCAACGTCTCACCTCGCACGATACGTGCAGTTTGCATCCAACTTGTGATCCCAATAACAAAAACGATCAGAAAAAAGATACCCAATTCGGGGCCAAACGTCGCCCGTAGTGAGTCGCGGAAAAGTAAAAGGATGACCAGTAATAAAGGCAAGAGCGGTAATGCGAGAAACAAATCAGTCAATCGCATAAGAGGTCCGTCAAGTCGCTTGTAATAGCCGGCTATGACTCCGATTGTTGTACCTACACCGAGAGAGAGTAACATCGCAGCGAATCCAACAGCGAGGGCTGTTCTGCCTCCAGAGAGTAACTGTGCGAGCATGTCACGTCCGAGGTTGTCAGTACCTAACGGATGTTGCCACGACATTCCTTGATTACGAACCGAAGTATCCGTCATCTGTGGGTCGATTGTGTAGATTAACGGACCAAGCAACACTGCTATCACGATAACGGAAAACACGCTAGCACCTATAAGTGCTCCTTTGTGATTTCTCAAAGCAATCCAAACGATCATCCACGGTGACGGATGTTCGCGTGCTTCTTGGATAGAGTGATCTGCTTTTGCAAACGTTTCGAGGTTCATGATTACTCGTACTTAATCCTCGGATCCAAGATTCCATAAATAATGTCGGCAAGAAGATTGAACGCGACAATGAGTACGGCGAAGAGAAAGGAAAGAGATTGAACAAGAGGAATGTCAGCACTTTGAATACCAGAGATGAGCAGTTGTCCAATCCCGTTGACACGAAAAACTTGTTCCGTGATGATCGCGCCCGTGAAGATTGTCGGGACACCTAGTGCGATCATCGTCACGACTGGAAGCATGCTATTACGTAGGATATGCTTTAACAGAATCGCCCGATCGCGCAAGCCTTTTGCCCGAGCGGTGCGAACGTAGTCTAAATTAAGATTTTCGAGTACAGAAGCGCGCATGAAACGACTGAGTTGTGCGGCGTTATAGAAAGCTAGCACGACCACCGGCATCGCCATTTGTTTTACTTGGAACCAAAAAGACGGTAAATCTTTCACCACATGGGTGGTATCGTAGGTCGAAGGAAACCATGATAACCCTACACTGAACACCATGATCATTACCAACCCAGTAAAGAAAGTTGGAACCGAAAACCCGACCATCGAGATAAAAGTTCCTATCTGGTCGAACCAACTGTATTGTTTGTAAGCAGAGATTACTCCAATAGGGAGTGCGATCACTATTCCCACCACATAGGACAATCCAACCACCCACAAAGTCTGTGGGAGCCGTTCAACAATCGAATCCACTACGGGAGTATGAGAGGACCACGAACGTACTCGCAAGCGCGCATCGGAATCACCAATCTGGAGTCCGGTAACTTCTTCGATTAAGTTCAGTGGCTCATTGATGAAGAACTGCTCCATCCACCTGAAGTAACGAATAGGAAAGGGCTTATCGAGACCTAGCGACTCTCGAATTTCTAACCTTACCTCCGCTGGAATAGTCATGGGCAGGTCACTAGTCGGGTCGTTGGGTGCTAAATCTAATATCGCGAATAGCACAAAACTGATTATGATGAGCGTGGGGATTGCGAAAAACAATCGCTTGCTCAGGTATTTCAGCACTTGGAAGTTACCCCGTGTGCGTTAGATTGAGATTCGTAGCAAGAAGTACTATTCTCGATACCAGTCTGCAATGCTCCAGAGTTCAGAATCCCAACCGTTCAACACAACACCTTTTAGAGAATTAGCTTTTGCCGACACTCTAGCGCGATGGATCAGCGGAATTTCCCATACGTTTTGAACTACCATGTCGTTGAGTCGTATGAAAATTTCTGTGCGTTCGTCAGGATCAAAAGTTTCGGACAGGGTATCGAGGAGCGCATCGAATTCTTCGGAACAACCACGTGAGATATTCGTTCCTGCCCATGCGTTGTCGGGTCCTGGTGCGCTGCCACACCTCCAACCTTCAACGTAAACAGACGGATCGTTGCCTTGAAAATTGTTGGTATACATTTGCACATCTGCATAAAATTTGTACAAAGTATAAGGACTACCGGCATCAGTACTGAAGAACACTCCGCCATCAAAATTCTGTAGCTCTGTTTCAACACCGATTTGTTGCCACCAGTCTTTTATGAGCGATTGAGTAGCTTGTCGTACTGAATTTGTTGAAGTCTGATAGAGCAGGCTCAAAGGCACTCCATCTTTCGCTCGCATTCCGTCTGGTCCTCGTACCCACCCCGCTGCATCGAGTATCCTGTTTGCCTCCTCGATGTTTTGAGTCAAACAGTCATCATTGTTTGTCGAGACATATTTTTCTGGTAGCGGGATTACGTTACATACTGGTCGACCCGCTACACCGTAGCCCACCTCGACCAGAGTTTGACGGTCGATAGCTAACGATAGGGCGCGTCGTACGTTGATATCCGAAAGAATTGGGTGCGGGTTGTTGCCGTCCATGTAGACCGACCTTTGCTCGTCACCGAGCTTAGGAGAGGGATTGGTTTGGTTCACCATGATACGTTCCACCTGCGAACCGAAACCGGTAAGTATTTCCCCCTTGCCGGCACCCATCATGCTGGCCAAGATTTCTGGTTCAACTTGTAAGTTCCATGCATAGTCAAACTCACCGGTTTGGAGTACAGTACGGGCACCTGCAGCGGCATCGCCACCACCCTTAATCACTACAGTTTGAAAAAACGGTTTTCCTTGTTCACGATAACGGGGATTAGCCTTGAACAGAACTGTATCTTGTGCCTTGAACTCTTCAACTATGAATGGACCCGTGCCTATCGGATAACCATTCTGTTCAGTACACTCTTTTGCACGAACACCGAGGCAATCTTGAAATTGTGCTCGCTGAAGAATGGGACTCACTGCACCAACAAACGGGCCGTACGGATAAGGGATAGGTTTGACAAATTCGATTCGAACAGCGTGGTCGTCTATTGCAACGACTTGTTCCACATATTGAAATGATTCAATTGAAACACACCCAGCACCTTCGGTAGTGCAGTATTCCCACGTAAAGACTACATCAGAGGCCGTTACTGGCGTGTTGTCGGACCAGACTATATCCTGTCTTAAATGCCAAGTGATACTCATATGATCTTCCGCCACCCCTCCGTTTTCTATCGTTGGTATTTCGTTGGCAAGTATTGGAACCATACTAGAATCAACGTCAAAGTGTGCTAATGGTTCAATGACGATCGATGAGGCCTCGATGTCTTTGGTGCCACTCGTTTGATAAGGATTTAACTTTGACGGTGCTTGCCAGTAGAGGATTTTCAGATTCCTATCTAGCTCAGGTGCGCTAATAGCTACTTCTTCGGTTTCGTCTTCGTGAACTGGATCTTCGGTTGTAGTTTCTCGCGAACAGGAACTGAGAAACAGAATCAATAAGGAAAAAAGTGCGAATACTGAAATACGGTTCATGAATAGAGTGCTCTCCGTTGGGTAGTCGAATTGACAAGAATACCTAAATTTTGCACGGAGATTAAATTTTTGGAGAAATCATCTTCGATGCTGTTGTAGTGGATTGGGTCGCCGAACCTGTCGTTCTTTGAATCTGCGTGGATGTAGGGTGTCCATGCATTCCTGCCAAAGCGGTGCAAGTTCTCCTGAAAGTTGGCTCGCGAGAATCTCACCACAATAGGGAGTGCTCGAAGTTCCAGCACTTCCGTGTGCTAGATTAACCCATACATTTGGACTGGCCTGTCCTACGATTGGTAGTTTATCCGAAGTGATGGTCCGTTCTCCGCGAAATATTCCTTGGCGAGACCAATTCTTTTGTTTGGTAGTGTGTTCCAATTTTCCTAAATTGGTTGTGGTTGCTATCCCAGGTTTCCACTTGGTGTATTCATAAGTGGACCCTACCACACAACCCGACGAAGTTGGAACGATGTAACCATCCTGAATAGTCGTAATGCGAGGAATCGCTGCATGATTAGCGTGAGTAAACGAATCAGTTTGTCCTTCAATGGTTAGGCTTTCCCATGAATTTGCTAGCTCTCCAAGTAGGGACGCAGAACCTGTGGCGTAAATTACTGTTTCATCACGGATCGGAGCATTGAGGTCTTTCGCGACTATTTCAATCTCCAGATGATCGGCAAGAGTATGACACATGTCGCGACCGTTTACCACGAAAGATTTCGGGAACAGCGCAGCCTCGCTACTGAAGTTCATACCGGTTAGTTCGCGAAATTCTGTCGCGTCGATCCATGTTATCCAATTTTCACTTAACGTATCAAAAATGTCTTTTAACCTACTCTCTGACATGTTCTTACCTGCTAGTTGCACTACGCCTTTAGTGGGGCAAACAAGGTAGTTGTTCATATTCGGGACCGTAAAAAAATATGTTTGAGTTCTCACATACGCGGGGATGTCCATACTCGCGCTCAATCTCGGGTGAAGGACCGCCGTAGGTATGCCTGAGGTCACATTACCTACGGTACCAGTCGGCGTCATCAGTTGAACGTGAACACCGCGACGGGCGAGGGCTCGTGCAGTCGCAGTACCGGCAAATCCTCCTCCAACTACGGTAATTTCCTTGGGTGGTTCTCTGGGATGGAATTTTTGTTTGACAAGAGTCGCGAGAATCGTGTGTCGTTTGAACGGAGTGTCTTCAATCCGACGAACCGAAAAACCGTTATCCGTTAAGCTTCGACGAACGTTTCCAGCTGAACTGAAGCTTGTGACCGTCCCGTTCGCTCTTGTATGTCGCGCTAGGGTCGAGAGAAGTTTGACATCCCACATGTTTGGATTTCGATCTGGCGCAAAACCATCAAGGATCCAAGAATCGACACCGACAAAGTCTTGATTTGTAAATTCACTCAGTGCTGTGTGAACGTCAGCAAAAATGAGCGTGAGTTCAACTCGGTCGTCTGCAAATAATTGTCGATATATCCCAGAAATGAGCGGAGGGTAAAAATCGACCAGTTGTCGCGATAGTGTCTTATCTACCGGCACTCCCTCATGTGCGTCGCGAATGACGTGGCATTGAAGTGGAAAGGCTTCACAACTGACAAATCGTAAGCGTGTATCGGAATTTGCAATTTTTTGAAATTCTTCGCTTATCTTGAGGAAGTTAATACCCGCGCCGAAGCCAAATTCGAAGATCGTGAAAGTCTTAGCTCGACGCATACGAGAGACGAGATTCGCTGGCTCGACGTGAACGTGAGCCGCTTCTACGACGGGATCTCGCGACGCGTAGTAGTCGTTAAATTCAGGTGAAAACAGTCTGCCGTCGACGAAGTGCGCGACGGCTGATTTCATCCGGTAACGACGGGCCGCGAAGGATCTTCGATCCATTCACTCCAGGACCCTGCATACAGTGAGGGTTCTTTGTGTCCTGCGAGGATTATTGAAAGAATGTTATGTGTAGCGCTAATCCCAGAGCCACAATAACAGATGACCTCCTCATCAGTGTCGGTCAGCACGTCAAAACGCGATCCGTCCTTCGTGTATTTGAACGATTCGTCGAAGTTCCCACTACTCGGTCGGCAGATTGCGCCAGGAATGTGTCCTGCAGTGTGGTCAATCGGTTCGATTTCTCCTCGGAAACGGTTTTCGGCACGAGCATCTATCAGAATACCATGGTGCTTTAAGACGTGATCTGCATCGACTAAGCGAGTCAATGCTGGCTTCATGTCGAAGTCGCTTCGACTACAAACACCAACATCGGTACTCGTAGGCAACCCCGCCGCCTTCCACGCATTCAGACCACCATCGACAACCGACACTTTTTCGTGTCCAAGCCAACGAAACATCCACCATAACCGACAAGCAAAAAGAGCAACACCTTGGTCATAAGAAATCACGTGTGAATCATTGTTAACTCCCCACGAACGCACAGTCTCCAGAAACTTTTCGCGTGAGGGTAGGGGATGTCGTCCGCGTTCACCTGGAGGTTCCGCAAGATCTCCAGTAACGTAGGCAAAAGTAGCATTTGGAATATGTCCTTGCTCGTAGAGCTTAAGCCCGGCTTCAGGGTTCGTTAGCTCGTAACTACAGTCAAAAATGACCGTGTTAGGGTCATTTTGAATTGCGGACACTTCTTCAACGGAGATTAAGTTGTCTTCGGGTTTCCACATCGAATCATTTCACCTCGTAACGTAGGACCACGCGCGTCCCTTCTTCGATTTGTTCTTTGAAAACTCGTGGATACTGACCCTCTCCAGGATATTTGTCGTTAAATGCTTCAAGAATTTCAGGCATCTTTTCTTCATCTTCAAAAATCTCGCCTTCGATCATGAGTTCAGGAGCTTCTTTGTATTTCTCCTTTGCACGAGTCCAATTTCCGAACTCACCGATCCAAATGCGCGCGTCCTTTAGATCTTTACGAATTGCCTCAGCGCGCCATGCGTCGGTGGCGGTTGTCACATAGATTTGCGAATCCAAGTACACGAACCAGACTTCACCGTGACATTTACTGTCTTCTCCATCGGATTTGATAGGTGTGAGATAAATGAGTTTTGAAGTCTTAAGTTCCTCTGGAATCTCGGTTTCCGATGTTTCTTTGTGTGTCTCAGTTGCATCGATCTCGGTCGCTTCGTCTGTTTGGCTCATCAATGACCGGGTCATTACCAGGGAAAAGGGGATAGCGATTGATGCAATGGTGAATTTTCTTCGATTGAGCATGATTCAATTTCCTCCGGTCCTACCTGTGACTGTGAGAACTTCGCGCTTCGAATTCAAACTAGAGCAATGTATTCTAACGCAGATGAGCTATTGCGACGGCAACGGTCCTGCGTTAAAAGAGGCAAAACACCTACACCAGTGTTGGGTTATCAGTACAGAAGTAGACGATACTAACAAGCTCTGCACAGACTATGCTAAAATCTTCTCGTACACACTCACAACAGAGTACCAAGTCAGTAAGTCAACGACTTTAATAAGACCCAATTATGGCAGATAAACTATTCGATTTGTTAGGTGTTGTAAGAAACAAACACACCAAAGAAGCTTCGTTAGAAACGGCGGTAGTCAATATTTGTGATGAACTAGAACTCCACCCGGAACAACAATGGGAGACTGGTGGTGGTCCTGTAGACATTTATCTTCACGGTCATCGCACATTGATTGAGTGCAAGACTACAGGGAAGATAGTGGAGTCTCAGCTAAGAGTTGGCGGCAAACAGTTTGAGCAAATACGTCGGTATGTAGTAAGTATTCGTCAGTTAGAGTCTAGTTACTTACAAGTAGTTGGAGCTCGGAGTTTGGAGTGGACAGTGGTGCTCACTGACGGGCAGCAGTGGTTGGTTTGGAAGTGGCAAGATGCTCCAGGTGCGGTAGAGCCCTTAGCGATTGAACCCGTTCGGTTAGACGCTGATTCAAACCCATCTTCGGTCATTGAATTTCTACGTTCATTGGGGTCTGATGGAAGTAAGCCGCTAGCGCCGCGCAATCCTCAAATTTTGTATTCAAATGACGTGGCGCAATTACAGATGATTTGGGATCAAGCACGGGAATTTAGGGGTGCAAAAATTCAGTTCAATCTGTGGTGGGACGCGATCCGTGCATCAGGTATGGACTATGGCAATGAATCGGATGCACAGACGACGTTTGTATGTCATTGTGCTTTGGTGTCCGTTGCGCGCGCGATACGGAATGCGCTGCTAGATCCAGACCTTCGTAATCCAACCGAACGTGAGCGAATACGTACTGAAGGTTTTATCAATTGGATTTGTCAGGTAAAGGATGGAAAACACTGGCTTCAAGCTGTGCAGGACAAGACAGACATGTTTGATTGGCGAAAACGGAAAGGCGACATATTACAAACACTTTATCAAGAGATTGTTCCGAAAGACCAACGGAAAGTGTACGGCGAGTACTACACACCAGATTGGTTGGCGGCGATGCTGTCAGAGGAACTACTGGACGAATCATGGTGTTATCAAGCTGTTCAAGCTTCTTTGCGTTTTGGTCGCAATCGAAATCTGGAGGAATTTCGACCCTGGGGAGTATTGGATCCTACCTGTGGGTCAGGCACTTTTCTGTATTACTCTATCCGTCGAATAATCGAGGCATCTGGCTTGCGTGAGATGGAACTCACCCGTGAAGAACAAGCAGATGTCGTGGCGCGGTTAGTCTATGGCATTGACATACATCCAGTAGCAGTAGAGTTCGCACAGACAACACTATTACGAAGCCTACCGGCACCACCAACGCGAGGTGACTCAGCTTTGAACATTTGGCAAGGTGACTCACTTTTAGCTGAGTGGGGGCAAGGGATGCAGGAAGTGGATTTCATGCGAGTACGTCCTGGCCAAGAGAGTTTTACATTTCGCTCACCTAAGAGTGGACGATCATTCACGCTACCCCGTACGTTTGTGACACGTGCAGACTTTTCGCGGGATATGAAGCGATTCACAGACTTAGCGAACGCACAGAAAGAATTTCCCGAGGATTTATTCGCGGATCTCTCTCAAGATGACTACCACCTGCTCGGAAGGAGTTTTAGCGAATTGAAGGAGATCTGTCATCTCGACGGCGACGGTATTTGGGCTTACCATGTGAATAATTGGATTTCACCGACGTTATTAGCAGAACGTAAAGTCAATCGAATACTTGCGAACCCACCCTGGATCACGATAAACGCCGTGCAGAATCCTCATCGAAAGACGACGTTTAAGGATTTGGCTGAGAGATTAGACGTTTGGGTTGGTGGGCGACGCGCGTCAAGCTTTGACGTCGCGAGTACGTTTGTCATTCAATGTTCAAAGATGTATTTATCTGATGCGTCCTGTCGGGCCGCGTGGGTCTTAAATGCTGGATCAACTAGTGCCGGAACTTGGGAAAAATTCCGGGACCGGCTTCAAAGTGAATACGGTCAAACTTCGTCGCTTGAACTCAAAACTAAAAAACCACCATTTACTACGGCTGCGTCAGCAGTGTGGTATATCGGCATAGGTCAAGAGAACGAAATCCTACGTATGAAAGATTCCACACAGAGAATCGAGTCAAACGACTCGTGGGAAATAGTGCGTGAACGTATAGCTCGCCAGCCTCGATCTAGATTGGTACAAAATACCCACGAGTCGGAATATTTGCATATAAGAACTGGACATGCCGTCTTTCGTCAAGGTGCATGTTTTCGTCCTCACGTACTAGTACTAGTCGATCCAAAGACACTCCAATTCGATCAAAAAGGTATTGCGCGTGGTAGGACGGTCTCCTCGAAACAAGCCCCTTGGAGTAAGTTCCCAACGTTAGACTTCGAAGTTCCAGCATCATGGGTGCAGTTTGTTGTTCGATCGTACGACCTAGTTCCCTACACCGTGCGTCCAATTACTTCAAAAATTATTGTTCCGCTAGATTTTGAGAAACAAGCGATATTGAAAAGTGAACTTGCAATGCAAGTTCCGTATTGGCGAGAGGTTAATTCAAAATGGGAAGACAGCCCCAACAATAAAGGAACCGGTACCCCAAAAACACTGCTCGACAACTTGAACCACTATAACAAAGTAAACGCACAAATTCGGCGGGAGAATAACGACTCACGTGTCGTCTATAACGAAGGTGGCAAGACCTTACGAGCTGCGCGCATCCCGAACACGCAACTAGTAGACGAGTCGTGTTTCTACTTTGATGCTTCTTGCAAAGAGGAAGCTCTGTACTTGGTAGGAATATTAAATGCAGAGTTTTTAAAGGCTCGGTTTTCGGCCACGAGAGAGACCGACCGCCACTTTCATGCTCAGTTTTGGAAAAAAGTACCCGTTCCTCGCTTTCGAATTAACAATCGGTCACATCAAAAATTGGTTGAATTGGTACGAGAAGCTGAGATAGCTGCGCGTAGTCTTGTCGCTCAGAACGAAGATTGGAGTCAGGTAAAGTTGAGTAATTTCATGCGAGCACATCTCCCAGAAGAGATTAAACAGGCTATTGACGGTGTCGCCAGAATAATCGTACAGGTTGATCAATGCTAACGCGATTGTGACGAATTTTCCTCAGCCGAACAGATGCCCTTACCAACTCCAAAGTACCCCACTCTGGAGAGGAGAATAGGGAGAAACATTACGCTCAAAAGAGTGTTCTAGACGCAACATCCTCAAAAAACAATAGATTAAAGACTCGTCAAAGAGCCTAGATTCCATTCTGAGGTGCACCTGATACTGAAATCTAGGTATACGAGCTGTTTCACAATGTGATAGCGACTGTTCCCTTCGTGAAAGTGAACTCGGTTCAACCGAGTGTCGGGCTATAATTGTCTCTCATTGACTTCAAGTAGGACACTAGCTATCATGTGTAATCTTGGGAGAATCGCCCAACAACTTGTATCTTGCCTTCAAGCTACAATCGTTTCAACAGCAATGATATTTTTAGTGTTTATTCCACACACTTGGGTATTTGCAAATGATGAAGATAATCCGATTTTGTTTGAAGTCTTTGAAGACACCATTTCTGAGTCAGTCGAAGAATCTATTAAGATGGTATCTGAACTCAAAAAACAACTAATAGATATACAGCGAACCGTGTATACGTCAAGATCTAAGAAGGAGATTTACAACGATGAGATACTTAAAAGCTGCTTTGAGATTTATGTCGATGATGTTACTCCAAAAATTACGGAGTCTCACAAATTCTTGCTCGAAACAATAGAAGAGTTAGAACGAGAAGAGGGAGAAGGTCTATTTGTTAAAGATTTAGAAAGTCTTCCATTTCAAAAATATGTTGCTGTATTCTCTACCGCTGACGATATTAATGATATGGAGGAGGTAGTCGTTATTGGAGATCCTCCTGAAGACGAAGAAGAACCTGCACCTGAAGAACCAGTCCCATTCGAGTACGATATTCCACCCGAGGATGAACTACCTTTGCGGTGGCGTGATCCCTTCGGTGACGCAGATGGAGATGGCATTGAAAATCTGGGCGACGTTTTACCTGAAAATGAAGATCACTATCAAGGACTCATTGACGAAGGACTTCAAGAAATTCCTAGAGCAGCCAAAATTTTTAATATGTTTGATGCCTTATCGCGGGCTGCCGAAAAAAACAATGCTAGTGACTCAGAATTGCAATGGATTCGTGACCTAATACAAGAACAATTTGGCGAAACTCAAGGGCGAGTAGTTCCTAGACAAGTCTTCTATTCGGACAAAAATGATACGAGGTCTTTGTTTAAAAGTATCAAAACATGCGACGATCTAGCAAATTATCATGGTGAATGGCTCAGGATTTATGACGGTTTAGTTCAGGTTATTGAAGAGTCTAGGCGCGTGTTAAGGCAATGGAAAAAAATATTTAAAGTACCTGTACCACCACACGTTAGGGCTACTGTGAATGCTTATTTGTTGAGTCTTGCTACTATAACATTGCTTATTCATCAAATTGAACGAAATGCATACGACGTATATCAGAAGCTATGCGTACTTAAAGTTCGTGGGGAAGGCTTTGAAATTGAGTATCACCCTACAGATTAAACTGACTTGTCTGCTGACGAAATATCGGATTAAAAACCCCTTAGATTACAGTGTGAAGTGCACGTTTGGTACTCAAATTGCACTTTGAGCGGTCCATCTTGTACAGTAGTGCGCACTGGCTTGTTGAGATACTCTTCGATGGAGCTTTGATTGTAGCGATTTTTTGGGATTATCTTAAAGACTGGGCAGTGGTACGGTGTTTCTAGCGATGTTTGGGCGCGTCCGGTCCGCTGAGCACTCTTTGGAGTGCTCGAATGATCTCGATTGGTGTTTGATTGTATAGTGCGAGGCGGTACCGCTCGGATTTGGTGGTGGAACTCGCAGTAGGATCTCTTGGAAGACTTCGCGCGGTGTTCGGTAGCCGAGAACTTTGCGCGGCATGTCGTTGAGTTGTTGTGCTTCGCGAGCCATTTCTGCAAAGGAGATCTGGGTAAACGCTTGGTTTTTGCGGAAGGTGCGACGCACGAGTCCATTGAGTTGTTTGATCGAACCGCGTTGCTCATCGTATCGGAACGCGGTGCGGACGTATCGGCGTTCCCGACCGAAAAGCACTTCTGCTCGTGGCTGGCACTGGCACCTAACAACCAGACTAGTGGCGGGAACGTGCTCCGACAATATCGACCTCGAAAGGCGAATCGTCTTAGCCAAGCCTTTCGTCAATGCGCGATCACGGTACGCCGCTCGAAATCTTGGTTAGGTGCGAAACATCGCCACCGGTTTTCTCGTATGGAGAAAGCCCGAGCCATCAAGGCAAATGCTCATGAAATTGCGCGGTTAGTCTATGCCATGTTGCGCGACGGCACCGAGTATGTGGAACGCTCCATCGCAGATTTCGAAAAAGCACATCAAGATCGCAAAATCGCCCATATCCGACGACAAGAGCACGCTATCGATTGTGTGCTCCTACCAGTGCCAACATCGGCGACCGGATAACCAAAGTACTTCTCGTGTTCCATAGAAGAAGATTTCCACCAAACTGAGGCAACTTCAATCATCCACCACGGTTGGTGGTCCATACCGATTAGAAAGCAATCTGTTGGTAAGTTGAATTTGACGAGTTCGAAAGGATCTCGATAGATCACCCATGCATAAATTAGCGTAGGTGTACAGACTGCGCCTAGAACACAATAAGCATGAAACATCGTACGAAGTTTAAGTGCTGCCGCAATTGGGATCGCTACCACGCAACGAGATTTAGTCATATGTTTCTCCTGAGTCTTTGACATGATTGCTCAAAGTAGGACTACGTTGAATCTTGTTCTAGGCTCATTGTAATCTGCGGTATTAGGACATTGTCGGGTTTCTAAAGTAGTTTGTCTTGCTATCAAAAATCGTGGGAATAATTTAAATAGAGAGATTTGGTAGTTG
>CAZEFI010000034.1:12024-20525 GCA_964511425.1 uncultured Pseudomonadales bacterium | reverse complement strand
AAAAGAATGTGAGCCTCTCTGTCGTTTGGTCCTAGAGCTTCGACAGGCATGAAATAGTCCAATCGCCAGCTACCTGTGTTGGGTAACGTGGCAACGAACTTTGCAAAAGATGGTCTTTCCAACCTACCATGATGTACGAAGGCATAGGTATGCCGATACTTGCCAAACGCTCTTGGATCCGATCGTCGCATCCATCTCTGTTTTGGTAGCGGCGTATCACTTTCGAAAAGGTACACTGGTAATCCACGATCCCATTCATTCACATTAGACGGACCCAGTAAGTCGCGCACGAACGAAATCGCTGGTATCGTCGTCCTCGGGGGACTGTCGTAAACAATCTCGAATCCAGAGTCGAGATCGTCCACAACGATTTCCTGTATGTCTGCAGGAGTCCATACAAAGTCCACTAAGTACGGTTGTTTCGTTTCCTCGATTTTGTCGACATCAACTAGGTTTGGAATATCAATACGAATCGCCTCCCTATTTAGAGACAAAAATGGTTCAATGTAGACGATGTCGATCGGCTTTGGAAGCCAGTCGCTGATGACTGATAATCGGACTGATTGCTCTCCACGAACTAGAAATGGAGTCGCTTCATTCCTCGTATCGTCGCGCTGTCCTCCGTACGTACGTTCATTCAACCACGACACAGTTGCAAAGCCATCGAAAGGTTCAGCGTTATGTACTACCAGACTCGCTTGATATACTTTGGCTGAGCCGTTGTTGGGTAATCTGGTTATCGTTGGTTCCGCTAATATGAAACCCGGCAATCCCTTCGCGTCGAGCCAATCGCCCAGTGTGTCGTCCAAGTCCAGATCGATATCTTGCGCCGCATTGAGTACGTCTGCGTAGGTGTAAGACTTGCCTCGATAGGTATTTGCTAAATTCGCACATAACTCAGCCATTAGCGACCTTCCCAACAAGTCAAGAATGATACGAGATAATGCTGCCGACTTTAGACGTATGACTCGAAAAGATCTAAATGGTGCTTGATCGAAGGCTAGTTCGCCGAGCGAGTATAGTTCCAGATCATTCCATGTTCCTGATTGTTTGCTGTCTTTCAACAGAGTTAGCTCTTCTCGACTCTTGGTCTGTGTACTTTGACTTAAATCAAACAGATCAAAGACGTGTCTTTTCGCATTAGCCAATGCAACATCAAATACGAATGACCGACCTGGGGAAATACCAATCCGATCTTTAGCGTAGACACTTCGATCAAAAATCAGCCTCTGAACTGCCTCTTCCATGACATGATCCAAAATCCTCGCACTCTGCCCAGTGGTTGAAGTTTGATATCCAAAAAAGTTACGAGCAAACCCAATCGTTGGATGTTCTCCAAACACATTACTGTTGAAATACGATGAGAGCAATGTACCATAATTCGTACTCGACAATCGATAGAGGTCGGAGCTTTCATTCCGAGATAAGTTGATCCAATGGTAAATTTCGTGACCTATCGAAATTTTTGTGTTCGGGAGGGAAGATTCCCGCATCAGAATCATACCAGGAGGACCCATGACTGTATCCATCTTCCAACCCCCACCAAAAACACGCAACATTGTTGGGACTTCCACCATAGAAAATCTTTCATAGGGATACACTAAACCTGCACCTTTATACCAGTAGAGAAGACTTTGTAGTCTTAACTTTAACGACTCGTGCAACTCGCTGAGATCTTTGAATCTTCGGGAGTGTTGCCGAGCATAGAGCACTTCAAACTCAACACCTTCTACTTCTGTACTAGCGCGCTCAAAATTCGAACTGACTAAAGTGAATTCGGGAACTGGGTTCATCGGGGCAATTCGATAGGTTGGCTTATGTTTCTCATCTGCTGACTTCAATTCACTGTGTCCTGGACCTGCGACTAACCAATTTTTTGGAACTGAAACTTCGAGGTCTAGCATGTATAGGTCGCGCGGCCGCACTTCCCATTCGTCCTCGCCGGTAGCTGCACCCGCTGTCGGATACCACTTTATACCTGAAGTCAGTACCACAAACCTTGGGTGAAAAATGAAACTCTTCGTGCCCAGCGCGAACAAGTTCCGCACCTTTGCGCCCGCAATGTCTTTAGTCTGAATCGCAGCATCTAAATACGCAAAGCGGGATTCGGGACGACCATCTGCCTTAACCTTAACAGAGACGCTGTCTCCTTCCTGTGTCGATATAGGAATTTCCAATATACCATGTTCAAAGCGGTGGTCATTGACCTCTTTCTCTCCAACCCACAGAGTGGAAATTCGATATCCGGGATTCAACGACAAAACCACAAAGTCCCTAGCATTGTTCTCGGGAAGGAGCATTTCAAGGGTTAGATCCAAGTCTACCCTGCGACCTGGTACGATTGCAACACTGCCACTGATATGGGTAATGTCGGGAAACGTGCTTATCTCTAGGGCGTCGTGTGCTCGAATCCAAGTTTGAACTTCGTGCTGCCTCAGCTGTTGATGTACGATTGACCCGCCGATGATGAGAGCACCAAGAACCCAGCAACTAATACCAACCGTCGTGAAATACTCTCGATTTGTTAACGGACGTCGCCAGCAACTACCGGCTAACGCCACAAATCCTGCTGTGAATAGCGACAGGGAAAACCTGTTGATTAGTACGTCGGCGGACACAAACCTCGGAGCAATTTCCGATGGAAAGAGTGTAGCCCCGGTCGTAGTAACCAGCGTCCCAGACACGTCGAGTGGTAAACGGAGGAACAACCAAAAGACGATAAAGATGGCTGCTAGCGAAAGCAATAGCACGGTTCCTCTGGACCGGATGATGGTCGCAAGAAATAACGCCGACGAACCGAAGAACGTCAGATTGGGTAAGAGATCCCAGATCAGCAACGAAGCGACACTGTGTAATTCAATGAGATTCCCATAACCTAAGCCAAAACCCTCCGCAATCCAACCGTACAAAACGATCGAAATTACAAACAACACAATCGGGACGGCAAGTAGCAATACCAAACCTAACAATCGACCCATCACAACGATCACGTTTGAAGCGGGAACGACTTCCAATACTTCGATGATTCGACAACGAAGATCTCGTTCTCGAAGGTCATAGGCGAGCAAAACTATCGCGATGCAAAAGAGTGCAACGAAGTAAGGACCTAAAGTTGCAGCGATGTACGTTGGAGCCATGATTCCCACACTTGCGGATTCAGCCGCTCGAAAAATGTACTGCAATTCGACTAGTACATAAAAGGACGCACAAAGGAGACCAGCTACGAGCAGAACAATCTGAGTACGTCGTAACTTGAGCGTGAGTCGAGCTTCTGTCAACGTAAGAACGGAAAGTGTTTTCAACATCATCTACTCTACCTGTTCAATTACTGACCAATTTTTGCATGAACGTCCGTTTGATCGTTCTTTACAAAAGATGTGGTGAACTCATAGGCAGTTACAACGTGTCAGCGCAATTGAGAACATTCCGATGTATAGGTGGAGTGTTCGACAGACTCACACGTATACGGTATATAGCGTGCGTACGATTCGTTTTTCCAAAAGGTTTGTGCAAATCCTGAAACGTACGATATCGAACGCACAACATGTTATCAACAAGTCGTTGGAGATACATCAATCCCAGTATAGTCGGCAAACAAAATTACACATCCAAACGAAGAAATGCAATGTCACCTCGCACTCTCCAGAAAACTATGAGCTTTCCCGTATTACTAGTTTTTGGTCTTTATGCGTTGTACCGAAGACATGATCCCAAAGAGGTGTGAGTCCATAATTGACGTTGCGCTGGGAGTGATGTAAGTCATGTGCATGCATTATGTGATCCAACCAATGGATCCCCGTACGTAGATTGGCATGGTCTAACATATTGATCACAGTGTGAATGAAGATCACAAGCACAAACGAAGGGACACTCACGGGACCAACTAACGCAACACATGCCATGAGCAGAGCGAGCGCGAGAACGGTCTCGTGCGGTCGTTGATATAAGCCATCAATTGCCGTAGGATGTTTGCAATGATGATGCCAACCGTGTAGGTGCCGCATTAAAAATTTCGTATGCATAGCACGGTGTAACCAATAGTAGGTAAAGTCGTAGAGAAGAATTGCGAGCAGAGCATCGAACCAATAGGTAGGACCAGTACGGATAAGGTAATCCGAAAATAGTAAGACCGCACCAATGTAGGTGCCAAAAATTGCAACAACGTTCAACGCGACGATCACCCAGTAGTTTCGCGTGCCCGAGATATCTCTGCTATTCCGTTGTACGCTTGGTACAGCGTAATAGGAAACTTGACATACTGCCATCAATATCCCAGAGCCGACCATGACGACGACGATACCTAAGATCGATATGCCAATGATGTTCAAAGTTCTATCCCAAAAAATATATACAAAGCCACAAGTGGTTGCCCTGTAGATTCTATCTAACTTTCTTGGATCGGCTCAACGAATTACATCTGGAATAAGAACGATTGTTTGTTCCGTTGTACTAGGTGGTAAATATCGTGTCGAAGTCTGGCTCTATATTTCGTCGTGAGCCTGAAGATTCGTCAACAATGTGAACAAACTTTTAAGAATAATATACGTATGTTTAGTATAATAAGTGCCAAAAAGTCTGTATTAGGACATTGTTCAAATTCATTCGCCCAAATTATCGACCGTTAGCGTCGTTTGACGCAACAATATTTACCTTAAAGAGAGACGGTGATCACACACTAGCCAAGAACAAATGAACAGCGATAAATAGAGTTGATACATACTTGGTACCAAAATGCAGCGATCACGTCCCCTCTTTATCCGCCACTCCTGATTCGTTCGTCGGAAAAACACCCAGTTGATATTTTTGCACGAGAAAGCTAATGTGTTCTTGCCCACTAATTCCAAACCCCTTCTCATCTAACAGATCCATGATTTTTCTGTTTGTCGATTGAAATTCTTGTTCTAATCGTTCA
The DNA here is from genome assembly GCA_964511425.1 of uncultured Pseudomonadales bacterium. GTDB lineage: Bacteria > Pseudomonadota > Gammaproteobacteria > Pseudomonadales > Azotimanducaceae > Bin55. Next base: position 15,613 of record CAZEFI010000034.1, on the reverse strand, counting down.
TCTTCCTCTGGGTCGTCTGAGCAAATACGACCTTCATGCAACGCCGGAAGACCTTCAACCGTTCCATCAACGTACACCCGTACGTGCCTGTCGTTGGTCATTCGATGTCCTGCATAGAAGTCCATAAACTCGCCTTGAGAATCCTCGCTGAATAACACTTTAATTGTCCAACCAGTACCGACGATTTGTACGATCTGTCCCTGATTTAGATGAGAAATGGCTTCATCGGATAGTTCAATGTTCCACGGTGCAAAATATTTTTTAAAAGAGCGTATGCGGTGATCCATACTAGCTTAGCATACTGAAAGCCCGAACTCATTCAACAAATCACAAACAAAATCTTAGCGAGGCGTCCCTGACAACACCTATCCGTTGATAGGTAATCACAATAATATTCTTCCTAAAGTTCCTCTAATAGACTATCGGGTAAGACCTTGTCAAACCAAACCGCATCTTCAGATCGATTAAATTCCATAGATAGGATACTTCGTGCGCCTGAGATTCTTGAATTGATCGCAAATTGGGGCAGATATTCCGTGTCCGAGGCAGTGCGCGAAATACAGGAACGTTTACGCAATGATGAGTCCGCACAAAAAGACATAACCAGCGCGGAATATAGGGATCTTGCAGTATCGTGGTTACGCGAACATCGTCAACACGGTTATCAACCTGTTTTTAATCTGACTGGAACCTTAGTTCATACGAATCTCGGGCGTGCGACACTAGATCGTCAGTTAGTCGAAAAAGCAGTACATGCTGCAACTCGACCCGTATCGCTGGAATACGATCTTAACCGCGGTGAACGTGGTGATCGAGAAGCCGTTGTGAGTGACCGTCTTCGTCACCTAACTGGCGCGGAGTCTGCGGTCATTGTCAATAACAACGCTGCTGCTGTTTGGATTACGCTGAATACTCTGGCGTACAACAAAGAAGTAGTAGTATCGCGCGGTGAATTAATTGAGATTGGAGGAAGTTTTCGTTTGCCGGAACTGATGGCACGCTCCGAATGCAAACTTGTAGAGATAGGAACCACCAACCGAACCTGGTTGAAAGATTATGAAAACTCGATCACTTCGGAAACTGCCGTCTTGCTAAAAGTGCATCCAAGTAATTATTCAATTCGTGGGTTCACCCACAGTGTGAGTGAGTTGGAATTGATCAAATTGGCTCAGCACAAAGGTGTTCCACTAATGCTTGACTTGGGCAGCGGCGCGCTAATCGATCTGCAACGGTTTGGACTACCCGCGGAACCACAACCAAACTATTTCATTGAAGCTGGTGTTGATTTGATTACTTTTTCCGGCGATAAGTTATTGGGTGGTCCGCAAGCTGGAATCATTGTAGGTACAAAAAAACTGTGTGATCAAATTAACGCTAACCCACTTAAACGCGCCTTGAGGATGAATAAGTTTTCTCTTGCTTTACTTGACGAGACACTCAAAGCCTATGAAGATCCTGATAACCTGCACAAGAATGTTCGGCTAATTCGGGATCTGACTGTAGCACCACGTCAGCTTAAACATCGGGCGGCACAAATTCTTGCAGTATTGGAAAAGAGGTTACCGGAGTTCGAGGTTCAAATTTGTTCTTCCGAAGCTCAATTGGGTAGCGGGTCACAACCAGATAGCACGATACCAACGGTCGCGATAACAATTACACACCACAAGCAATCCTCCCTCATCAAACTAGAGCAGCGTTTACGTGAGTTAACTACTCCGGTAATTGGTCGGATTAGCAAAAAACAAATCTTGCTCGATATGCGCGGTGCTGATCCGCTGGATGAACTCTTAACTGCATTTGATTCCCTGGCATGATTATTACACTTGCAGGACACGTCGACCATGGTAAAACCGCGATTGTCAAAGCATTGACAGGGGTGGACACTGATCGCCTAGAAGAAGAGCAAACACGAGGACTCACCATTGATTTGGGATTCGCTTACACCGATATCAATAGTCATCGTATTGGTTTCGTTGACGTACCGGGACACCACAACTTTATTCACAATATGATTGCAGGTGTTGCTCGAATGCAACATGCCTTGTTAATTGTTGCAGCAGACGACGGTGTGATGCCACAAACCGAAGAGCATCTCCAAATCCTACAACTACTCGGTGTTGAAAGCGGCACCGTGGTTCTTAATAAAGTCGATAAAGTTGACCGGTCGCGGCTAGAGCAAGTAAAGCTTCAATTGCGAAGTTTCCTCCAGCACACATTTCTCCGGAGCGCAACAATCGTAGAAACATCAGCAAAAACAGGAGATGGGATTAACACTCTTAGAGAGTCGCTTGCAATCCGAGTAAGTCGACTTAAAAAAAATTGGGGTTCGCGGGCATTTCGTCTTGCAATTGATCGTGTCTTTTCTAAACAGGGTCTAGGCACTGTTGTCACAGGTACCGTGTATGACGGCGAAATAAGAGTCGGCGATGACGTTTACCTCTCTTCTGTTCATAAGCACGTACGCGTAAGGCGCATCGTCGCAAATGGACTGCCTGCGCAAATTGCGTACACAGGGGATCGTTGTGGTGCTCAAATTGCGGGAGTAAGTTCTACCGAAATATCGAGAGGCGATTGGCTAAGAGACACCCACACTGTTGCAACGACAGATACTTTCACTGTTCGCTTCGAATTAGTAGACGGATTTTCTCGAAACATAAAAAACTGGAGTCGTGTTCACGTTTACCACGGCACCTCCCATAGATTAGGTAAATTATTCGTTCTCGAAGGTACCTTAAGTCAAGGAATAAACGGAATAGTCGACATATGCGTTACGGAACCCTTACATGTTGCTGTTGGCGACCTTATTATTGTTCGGGACCAAAGTCTGGAGCGAACCATGGGGGGCGGCATCGTAATCGCGACTACCGCTCCTATGACCCGCCGCCGGTTACCATCTCGAATTCAAAGATTACGCGATCTCATATCGGTAGTGACTTCAAATTCACCCGGGCACGCACTCATCCAATCGAGTACAACGAAGTGTGTAAATGGTGAAGATTTTCGACTGCAGTGGAACCTGACGGACGATCAATTCAACTCATGTGTTGATCGGAACTATATCCAGCCAGTCAACAACCGGTTCCTGGCGAAATCTACCTTAGAAACCGTTCTAAAGCAACTCACCACGATGCTCGACGAATACCACGCCGCGAACAAGACCGAGTTCGGCCTAACAGTAGAGCAACTAGCAAAGAAAATTTCGCAGGATACAGAGACTGTTCGCTTCGCGCTGACCTATGGACAGAACACAGCGAAGTATCACGCGAAGGCAGGACAGTACGCTATTGCCAGTCGGTCAGATGTCACGGTCTCTTACAACCGAGACTTGTACAAAAATTTACACCCACTAATCGACAAGCAACAACCATTCCCCGTCGGAGACATTGCCCGCGAATTGAAAGTACCACTTCGGATTCTCGAGAATGAAATTAAACGCATGCTTAAAGCAAAACTATTCGTGCAGGTGTCTGACAAACGTTATTTCACCGAGAGACGACTTAAAGAGCTAGCTGATATTGCTCTCGCGCTGAACAAATCAGGACCATTTACCGTTAAGCAATTTAGGGATCAATGTGGAATGGGGAGAATG
>CAZEFI010000034.1:0-11924 GCA_964511425.1 uncultured Pseudomonadales bacterium | reverse complement strand
CCATCCCACGCACAGCAAGATTACTCGCGGCAATTCCGTCGGTTTCAGACGTGCCATCAAACCTCCTTGAATCACCTACTCTGAATGATCCTTGGTACGTGTGATCGGTCGTATCGAACACGGCATAGGAGCTATTACCCTGACTCGAAGCGATGAGATAAGTCTTTGAGTTCCCATGATAGAGAGTGAGTCCCTCAATATCAGCCGCTAATTGATACTCACCTACTTTCGCAACACTATGTAATTCAGGTGGATCCTCAGGTTTCGCAGACAACGACCATATGCCCACTTCTTCTTCGCCGACATAGAGTGTTCGAGTATCGTCGTCGACAACACATCCTTCTGGTTGAGTCTCGGTTGCCCACGTACGAACAAGTTTAAGTTCATATGATGGTGTAATTTCGTATTGACGAAAAGATCCGTCTTTATCGTTGAGAATAGCGTAGTATTTCCCATTAAGAATTGTCGAACAAATACCATACGGTTCCGGTAGTTCTACTTCATGCGCAACTTCTAACGTAACGGATGCTTGATCATGATCGATCAGGAATACTACCAAACGGGCAGGGTCTCTTTGAGACGCGACAACTAATGAACTCGAGTCGTTGTAGGGGTTCGATCGCAGGTCGACATTGTTCAATCGACCAACAGCAAGATATTCGATCTGATTGCCGTAAAGATCAAGAATCTGGAGACCACCTCGTTTATCTGTTCCAAGAATAAGGCTTTCACTTGGAGAAACTTCATTAATCCAGACTGCTGGGTCGTCGGCAGCATCGTCGTTGTGGGGCACGGGCGTAGTCTCCGCCCGCGCCTCCACAGTTACCATCTTGCCAACCGAGTCAACATTACATCCGCCTAAGAGAACAGACAATAAGAGCAGACTGATCCCATTAAACCGTCTCGTTCTCAACATTTGAGACTCACAAGGGTATTACATGTAGCGTTCCGTTACAGTCGATACTGCCAGCCAAATGCATACGTCGTGCCATACTCTTCATACTGCGCGTTGTAGTCAGTTCCTTTGAAATATCGATACAGTGGTTCGTCGGTTAGGTTGTTTCCATCAAAGTAAATTTGCCAACGCTCTGCTGGGAAAAACTTAATGCTAAAATCGAACTGCGTATGTCCGGATTGGTACACATCAAACTCAGGATCTTCGAAGTCTTCAAGAGCTACTAACGCTTCACTCTTTGAGGTCACTGCAAATCGAACCGACAGTCTATTCGTTTCATAACCTAAGCTCAAGTTAAAAACCGTGTCTGATTGCTTGGGCATTGGAATTGCAGAGTCGCGCAATGCAAGTGTCGCTTCGCTATCTGAAAAAGTGAGATTACTCGCAAGCAGCAAACCGTTCCAAGGCGTAGGTAGTTTGTTAAATTTCTTGGTCCAAGTCAACTCAATACCAGTGATCGTCGCACTGTCGCCGTTGATTGGCGAAATCAACTCCGCATCGTCTACTGTTGCATTGCCAACGAACTGTGATAAGTCGGTAATGGCAGCAATATCAGCGTAAACAAAAAAGTCTGAAATTTGTTTGTGGAAGAAACCGCCCGCCAGCAAGCCGATGCCCACATCGTAATACTCAAGAGAGATGTCGAAGTTAGAGGCAATCAAGGGATCAAGTGAGGGATTACCCAGTTCAGCTTTGAATTCGGTTTCTCCATCGTCTTCGTCAAATTCAATCTCGCCACCAGGGCTTAAGTCCCCGAAGGCCGGACGTGCAATGGTTTGGTAATAAGCACCGCGAAGTATCAAATCGTCAGAGAATTCGTACCTAGCGTTAACGCTCGGAAGGAAATTGTTGTACTCTATTTCTCCTTCAACCCCGTTGAATACGGGATCGCCGTCACCCGCCACTGCGTCAAAGATAACACTTTGACCGGTTGCGGTGAAGGTAGTCCATTCCATTCTTACACCGTAGACTATGCTCAGTTGTTCGCGAGAATACTTACTCATCACATAAAAAGCATTCACATCTTCTTGCATGGTGTAATCACCGACGGAAGAGCTTATGTACGTATCTTCGTCGTCGCGTTCAAAACGTCGCTTGTTGTTCGCAATGTAGTCAGCAATCTTCCCCGCATCAAGCGATGGACCAAAGTTCCCAAGTGCATAGGAGATTCCCGTATCGACGAATTCGGTCATCGTTGGATCACCGGGAAAGCCCGAGTAAACCGCGATTTCAAGATCGTTCTCTTTTTCCCGCCTACGCAGCTTGCCTCCAAATTTGAGAGTTGTTCTTGCATTTGCTAGATCAAACTTACGTCGCCAATCAGTTTGAATGGAGAATTGGTCATCGGATGTTGTGTTGTCTTCTGTAACGATTTCGTCTAATTCAAACTCATTGGGGTCATTTGCCTCTGCACCAGCTATGAGTTCTGGTACATCGCCGATAGTGTTGTACCCCAAATCCACATTCTTTAATTTGAACGTTGTATCGACTCTTCCAGGTTCATCTTCGCCCGATTGAGAGAATCCAATGTTGTATTCCACGTCCCAATCTAGGGCTTTTTGTTCACCGCCGACGACGAGAGAAAGTATTTGTTGGGTTTCATACCTGTCTTTCATACTTCGTTCTAAGTTCGCATCTTCCCAATACGCACTTGTATCGGTGCCGCGAATCGCATCGCCTTTGTCAAATTTGTACTCGGTACGATTACGATACTCTTGATCCCCAAACTCACTGAATAGAAGTCTGAGGTAGTATTCTGACTCGTGCGACGGACGATAATCTAAATTAAGAGCAGCACCAACTCGAGTGCGATTAATTTCGTAGTTTCGCTGCTCAATCTCTTCCGCGCCTTTGAATTCAGTACCGTCTTCTGTTTCTAAATCCGCGAACCAACCACCATCTGTCTCAACGTTTTCGCTCCCAAATTTGCGATCATACCAAGAAACAGATGCTGCTACACCGAAATTGTCGACTCCATCAAGAATGCTCAACCTATCACTGAAGCGAGCACTCAATTTCGGACTAGCAGTACCTTCGAGTTGATTGTGGTTCAACTCGGTTTTAAACCGAAACGATCGACCTTTGCGATCAAAAGCTGAGAAGCTCTTCACCTCAATTGAGCCTCCAACACCTTCGGGTTCCATATCGGGAGTGAACGACTTTTTCACGATCAAGGTTTCGAGCAATTCAGAAGGAATTACGTCGAGTGCTACTGCGCGGGTATCGCTCTCTGGAGCAGTTAATGCTACACCGTTAATGCTTGTTGCATTAAGGCTGGGGTCTATACCCCGAATACCGACAAATCGCCCCTCACCTTGGTCGCGTTCCAAGAAAACACCTGGCATACGTTGTAGTGCTTCGCTTAAATTGGCGTCCGGTAGTTGTCCAAAATCATCGCTCGAAAGTACCGACGAAACAATATCTGCGGCACGTTGCTGATTCAGCGCAGCTGCCGTGCTTGATGCTTGGCCATAAACAACCATACTTTCAATGGTGTCTACGAGTTCAACAGACAATGTGGTTGTCGCATCATCGTCAATCGACACTTCCTGCGAGTGAGTTTTGTAACCCAGATACTTGATTGTGAGCGTATGGGTACCGCTTGGAACATCGTCTAGGCGAAAATCGCCGTCGGAATCAGCGGTCGTCTTCAGGGAAAGCTCGTCGATGCTCACGATGGCTCCCGCCAAAGATCGGCCGGTGTCCTTCGACGAGACGTCACCAGAGATTTGACCTTCGGCAAACACTTGAAGCGTCAAACCGCAGGCAATAAGCGTCAAAAATAGTCGCATCGCATCCTCAGTTAAAGTGAATTGTTAGCACTTATTGTGGACTTTAAAATGAAGGAATTATGACAATGCTAAAAGTTACTTTTGTGGATCGTCGCACCGATTGAGCAATTTACAATTCGAACTCAATACACTCGGATACTAACTTAGCTTTCGCCCTTGCACCGTCAACGCTAACATCTCGTGCTAAAGCGACACCCATGCGGCGTTCACCTTGCACCTGAGGTTTGCCGAACAGCCTTACTTTCGTTTGCGGAAGTGCTAGTGCTTGGTCAAGGTTGCGATAGACTATCCGCTCGGACTTACCACACACGGAAATCACAGCACTAGCACTTGGACCGTAGAACGAAATTTTCGGTATAGGTAGTCCGAGAAACGCCCGAACATGGAGTGCAAATTCAGAAAGATCTTGGCTAATCATAGTAACCATACCAGTGTCATGCGGCCGGGGGCTCAGTTCACTGAATATCACCTTCTCGTCTTTAATAAAAAACTCTACTCCGAATAAACCATGGCCACTAAGTGCCTCCGTTACTTGAGCAGCGATTAATTGACACTGATCCAAGGTATGTTTCGGCATTGGATGAGGTTGCCAAGACTCCTGATAATCGCCTCCTTCTTGACGATGTCCAATAGGCTCGCAAAAAGACGTACCAGCAACATGTTGAATCGTCAATAGTGTGATTTCGTAATCGAAGTCGATCAATTCTTCGACAATGACCTGGTCTGCTGCGCCACGGGTACCGCGGAGCGCGTATTTCCATGCTGCTTCCATTTGTTCCTTCTTGCGAACCGTAGATTGCCCTTTTCCAGAGGAACTCATTGTTGGTTTCACCACGCATGGAAGACCAATTTCATCAACAGCTTCTATAAACTGCGATTCGGTGGTGGCAAAGCGATACTCAGACACCGGCACGCCGAGTTCGTGCGCTGCTAATTGTCGAATTCGTTCGCGATTCATCGTCATATGAGCCGCCTGAGCTGAAGGTACGACTTTGAATCCTTGTTCTTCAAGAGTTACCAGTGCATCTGTTGCAATTGCCTCTATTTCCGGTACGATGTAATCGGGAGTTTCGTGTTCAACGAGTTCAACCAAACGGCGAGAGTCTCTCATATCAATAGTATGCGAACGATGGGCGACTTGCATGGCTGGCGCATGGTCATAGCGATCCACTGCTATCGTTTCAACTCCTAGTCTCTGCAATTCAATTATGACTTCCTTACCCAGTTCCCCGCTACCAAGAAGCATCACGCGACTTGCTCGCGAACTGAGTGGAGTTCCAATCGGGATCATCTCAGGCACTTCTCATTCGAGAAATTGAGGTTTTAATTGGGTACGATAGTGGGAAGCGTTTTGAACATATCGATCGGAAAAACCACGTAATTCAGCTATTTCGTCATCCAGAAGCTCGCGCACAATACGTCCCGGCGTACCCAGCACCAGCATGCCGTCCGGCACTTTCATCCCTTCGGTTAACAATGCGTTAGAACCGATCAGACAATTTTTACCAAGTTCAACCCCGTTCAGTATGGTCGAATTGATTCCAATCAAACTATTGTCGCCCAATGTACAACCATGTACGACTGCGTTATGACCCACGGTTACTCTATCGCCAATGGTGACTGGATATCCTGCGTCCGTGTGGATCACGCAATTGTCTTGAACATTGGTTGCTTCTCCCACGCATATTGAATCATAGTCACCGCGTAAAACTGCGCCCCACCAAATATTGGAATATTGTCTGAGATGTACCTGTCCGATGACCGTCGCAGAAGGTGCGATCCATACACCGATCTCAGCTCTTACTCGATGTGAGTTGAACTCGTAGACTGGCATTTTAGATTCCTTACTTGATCTTGTCCGGAGTAATTCGAGTGAACTCCACCCGTGAATGCAGACAATCTGTACATAGAGTAAGAATCGGAGAAGATCACGATTGATCGGAAGTCAACTTCTAGTTGATCGACGATTAGAAAACTGGCTTCCATAGGTCAAACGCCTCCAGACAAACTCAGCGGGTCCGTAGCGGAAACGCGCTAGCCACCAAGGACTGTATATCAGTTGTAAGATCCAGATGACGAACACCACATAGTACAGTTCATGAAGTCTCAGTTTGCCGAAATTTCCTAGCAGCACAAAAAAGATCAAACAAAGTACTGATTGTACGAGATAATTCGTAAGTGCCATTCTTCCAACTGCTGCTAAACGATAGCGTACGCGCGGCATCAACGCGCATTTACAAATCAGCATGACCGTGCCAATGTACCCGCACGCCATCGCAAGACGGCCAAGGTTGTAAGTCCAAAGGTATTGAGTCGCAATACTATAGTTATTGCTCAGAAGAGTGTGTACTTCGTAGATGTTGATTAAAACACCGCCTCCGAAACCTAACGCTACCATGATAAGATATAAGCGAATCGGTCTCGAGGAGTCGAACACATGGAGTCGATAGAGAGCCATACCAATCAGCATCATTAACACGACATCCCAAAAGGAATAGATAGGCAATGCCAGCCACTGATATTCGTTTATCAATTTCACAACATAGGGATAAGCTGACAGATATCCACCCCGTTTCGCCTCTACTTCTGGCACGATTTGTTCTTCAAGATCAAGATATTCGTCATACACTTCAAGGAACTCTTCGTCCATTCTTCCCAACGAATCACCGCTTTCTACTTTCTCTATAGCGCGATCGATACCTGGTTCTACAAGATAGGTCATTGTGGCTTGCAATACGGCAAAGAAAAGAGTTGAAATGACTAACAGAACGGCGGCGCAAATTAATAAATTTCGTACAGACATATCTTTTAACAAAAAGAGAAATAGCCCAACGAATCCGTAAAGAAATATGATGTCACCAAACCATAAGAGCAAGTACATATCGATTAAACCGAACAGCATGAGACCGATCATCCTGCGATAGTACAAACTCCCCGTACGTACGTTTCTCTCGTCAGAGGCAAGCCGTTCTATAAACAATACCACACCTGCTCCGAACAACATCGAGAAAATGGTACGTTGCGCTCCTTCAAAGAAAACTTGCGAGATAACGAAAGCGAAGATGTCTACTCCTTCGTATGTTCCCCACAGCGTAGGATTACCAGCAGCGATATAGGGTAATCCAAAAAACAAAATGTTGATTGTTAAGATACTGAGCACTACAAAACCGCGCAGTACATCGATCGATTCGATTCGTTCTGAAGGTTCTGTTGGGACGATGTTGTGAGTAGGCATAAAAATTCCTGAAAAGGCTAGTTAAAAGCGACACAGGCATTACGAAACAATTGAAACCATGGGCCAAATTCTCGATCAGAGTGCTCTGGTTCGTACCAAGAATTTTGGACGGTACGAACGACGCGTTCTGGGTGTGGCATCATCGCGAGAACACGGCCATTTTCTGAGCAAAAACCCGCTACTCCAGCCACCGAACCACTTGGATTCAATGGATATCGTTCGGTAGGTTTGCCAAATCCATCCACATATTTCATGACAAGTTGCTCGTTCGCTCGCAGAGATTTCTCCTTAGCTTCGGTAAATTCGATACAACCTTCACCATGGGCAACTGGAACCAGCAGCTGACTATTCGCCATATCGTTTAACCAGATTGATTTCGAGTTGAGAATTTGCACTTGTACCGTGCGAGCTTCAAAGCGATCTGAAACATTTCGTCGGATTTCAGGCCAGTTTTCCACGCCAGGAATGAGATCTGTTAGTTGTGCCATCATTTGGCATCCATTGCACACACCAAGCGCGAGAGTGTCGGTACGCTCAAAAAAGTCCTGAAACTGGTCTCGTACCAATTCGTTGAAGAGGATAGATTTTGCCCACCCACCTCCACCACCCAACACATCTCCGTAAGAAAATCCACCACACGCCGCTAGAACTTGGAAACTTTTCAACGAGACTCGCTGATCAAAGAGGTCTGTCATGTGTACATCTACGCTATCAAAGCCAGCGTAATAAAAGGCTGCTCCCATTTCGACGTGCCCATTTACTCCCTGATCACGTAAAACGGCGACACGAGGTCGTAGCTTTTTGTTCGATTTAGGACGACTCTTCTGATCAATAGAAAAAGTTAACTGTTCCCGCAATCCGGGGTCTCGATCTTGTATCAGCGCATATTCACTGTCCGCGGACACTGTGTCATCGCGAAGCCGCTGCATGAGGTAGCTTGTTCTAGCCCAGTTTTTTTCGAGATTTACTATTGAATTCACGAACAACACTTCATCAGCTTGCAAGACTCGAAACTCATCCGTAGCACGGACTTGGCCGACTTCACTCGCCACAAGTTCATTCGCGCAGGCTAAATCGATCACGTCTTGAACATGTGAGAGCGATACCTCCAATACCACACCTATCTCTTCAGCAAACAACTCGTGCACCCAGTTCTCGCGGACGTGCAAGTCCACCCCAAGACGACTGGCAAAAGACATCTCCAATACCGTTACAAGTAACCCTCCGTCCGATCGATCATGCATACTCAGTGCCCATTTTTCAGTATGTACCCGTTGCAGAACTTCGAGCATCTTTTTCAATTTTGATTCATCAGCAACATCAGGTGTCTCGTCTCCTAGAAGGCCGTACACCTGTGCCAGAGCACTACCACCCAAGCGAAGTTCCGAAGTAAGTTCCAACAATATCAGTACCGAGTTCGTATCGACCAATCGAGGTGTAAAAGCTTTACGAACATCCAATACTGGCACAAACGCGGAAGCGATCAGCGAAATGGGAGAGACAACCGACTGCGTACTCCGAGAGTCCGTCCATTGCGTACGCATCGATAGACTGTCCTTGCCAACGGGAATCGCAATACCGAGCGAACGGCATAGTGTCGACGCCGCTGTCACAGCGTCGTGTAAGGCTTGGTCCTCAGCTCCAAAATCGCTTGCTGCCATCCAATTCGCAGACAAGACAATACGATCTATTGACGAGTAATGCACCGATGACAAGTTAGTAAGTGCTTCTGCGATTGCTAATCGAGCCGAAGCAGCTGGATTCAATACGGCCACAGGGGAGCGCTCTCCAATTGCCATCGCTTCGCCGGAGTAGGTTCCAAATCCCCCAATAGTGATTGCAGCGTCTGCGACCGGAACTTGATAAGGACCGATCATCTGGTCTCGCGCGACCAATCCTGTAATGCTACGGTCTCCGATGGTGACTAAAAATTTCTTTGATGCGACAGCAGGTAAATTCAATACGCGCGAAATCGTGTCCTTAAGATTAAGCTTGTCCGTAGAAAATCCCGACAATGGCCTGACGCTTCGAGCAAATTTTCGTTGAAAACGCGGGGGACTACCAAACAAAGTACCTAGGGGTAAATCGATTACGGATTCGTCAAATACTGTGTCCTTGACCGTAAGTTTTGCACGATTGTCGGTGTACCCGATAATGGCAAACGGACAGCGTTCGCGGGTACAAATCTCTTCAAACAGCGCTCGTTTCTCGCGTGCTACAGCAAGAACGTACCGTTCTTGAGCCTCGTTACACCACAATTCGAGTGGCGATAAGCCCGAATCGGCACTCGGTATCGCACGTAGATCGATGCACGCACCTTTGCCTAAATCTCGAACCAGTTCTGGTACTGCATTCGACAAGCCACCAGCTCCGACATCATGGAGCAACTGTATCGGATTTTCTTGCATCAACGCCGTGCATTGATCAATTACCTCCTGACACCGCCTTTCCAACTCGGCATTATCGCGTTGCACGGAAGCAAAATCCAACTCTACATCGGACAACCCGGAAGTCATGCTGGAGCTAGATCCTCCGCCTAATCCAATCAGCATCGCGGGACCGCCAAGCACGATTAAAACCGACGACTGCTGGGGTATTTCTTCGTCGACATGTTCTCGAAACACCGAACCAACACCACCAGCAATCATGATGGGTTTGTGATAACCCCATGAACTCTCTTTAGAAGTACGATGTTCAAACGTCCGAAAGTACCCGGCAAGAGCAGGACGACCATATTCATTGTTGTATCCAGCGGCTCCGAGTGGTCCTTCCAGCATTATGTCGAGCGGACTGGCAAGATGGTGCGGTTTGTTTGAGTCCGATTCCCACGGCTGTACATGATTAGGTATTCGTAAATCGGATGTTGTAAATCCAACGAGTCCTGCTTTGGGTTTCGAACCTCGCCCCACAGCTCCTTCGTCGCGGATCTCGCCACCCGAACCAGTTGCCGCCCCGGCGAATGGAGATATTGCCGTTGGATGGTTGTGTGTCTCAACTTTCATGAGAATGTCATTCAATCCCTTCAGAGGTCCGTAGAAACGGGTGTTTGGATCGGGACAAAACCGATTGTTGGCAGTACCTTCAATCACTGCTGCGTTATCGCGATATGCGGAAACGATACCACGCGCATTAATCGCTGCGGTGGTCGTCCGAATTTTTTGAAATAAAGACTCCGGTCTCTCTTGTCCGTCAATGATCCAGTCGGCGTTAAAAATCTTATGTCGACAGTGTTCAGAATTCACTTGTCCAAACATCATCAATTCAACATCTGATGGGTCGCGACCTTGTTCGCGATATACGTCGACGAGGTACTGAATCTCGTTGTCGGACAGAGCGAGACCCCACTTACGATTAACATGCTGAATAGCTGCAAAAGGATCTTCGTGCAACTCTACTCGAGAGAATGGACGCGGTGTCGGTTCCAGAAATACGGCTTCAAAGTTCTCGTCGTAGAGTACCGACTCTGTCATGCGGTCATGAAGTAAATGTACACATTCATCCGACCAAGCGTCTAAATACCAACGTATACCGCGCTCGACCCTTTCGACCATTTGTAAGCCGCAGAGCCCAAACACATCGGTTGCTTTACTTGACCATGGTGAGATCGTGCCGAGTCTAGGAACTACCGTACACCTCTGTTGAGCATTCTCTTCGTCGGACGCAGGTGTACCATAACTCAACAATGACAGGACAATCTTCTCGGAATGCGTTGTCAGGGGATTGAGTAGCTTTAAGATGTGTACGAAACGGGCGGACACGTAAGAGATGTCTGGGTTAACTCGCTGAAGTTGAGCTAACAACTTCTCGTATACACTAACCCCGTGTGCGACATTACCAGCGTGTACGTACAACTTAGTCACTCGCGCCGGCTCAATAGACGTACTCGCTAAGCAACTCGACGAGAACGGAAGAACTCCTGCATTAACTGTTTGCTTTCACTCGCAAGCACTCCTTCGGTATGTGTCACGGTGTGATTCCAGTGTGGCAACACAAATGCTTGAAGATTACTAACTACCGCGCCTGCTTTGGGTTCCCTGGTGCTGAATACAAGGTGACTGACTCTCGCATGCACCAATGCTCCGACACACATCATGCAGGGTTCAACGGTTACGTACACGGTCGTCTCGGGGAGTCGGTAGTTGCCGACACTTCGCGCAGCATCGCGCAATGCCTCACATTCAGCATGTGCCGTGGGGTCTTCTTTCTCAATGGTACGATTTCTACCTGTTCCGATTATGGAACCGTCTAGAACTATAACTGCACCTACAGGTACTTCACCGGCTGTGTGTGCTTCCCTCGCTAATGCAAGGGCGCGGTGCATGTGAATTTCGTGATTCACATGCAACAATTAGTCTTCTTCAATGGCAACAAAGCCAGATGCTAATTCCTTTTGGAGTTGAGGTTGAACGGCAGCATAGTGGCTAAATTCCATCGTATAGCTACCCTTACCCCCGGTTATCGAGCTAAGTCGCGCGTGATAAATTTGTAGCTCGCGCAATGGAACCTGTCCAGAGATATCCGTCGTGGAATCCTGCAGTACAGTCGATCCACTGACAATTCCACCCATGGAAGCAAAGTCGCCGGTTACGTCTCCCATACAGTCACTCGGTACGTTCATATTGACAGTAACTACGGGTTCCATCACGATAGGCCGGGCTTTTGCTACTGCATCAAGAAAAGCTTTTTTCCCGGCTTGGACAAAGGCAATTTCTTTGGAGTCTACTGGATGGTGCTTACCGTCATACACGGTAACACGCACATCTTGAAGCTCGTGGCCAGAAATCGCTCCCTTATCTAGAATTTGTTTGACGCCTTTCTCTACTGCGGGAATGAACTGTCCCGGAATAACGCCTCCGACTACTTTGTCTACAAATTCGAATCCCCCACCACGTTCCATAGGCTCGATTTTCAAGTAAACCTCTCCGAATTGACCGGCACCACC
>CAZEFI010000033.1:0-21090 GCA_964511425.1 uncultured Pseudomonadales bacterium | reverse complement strand
TCATCGGTGTAAGCAGCATGGAGTTTTTTGAGTTCGGGAAAATCTGCGATGCAAGGTCCGCACCAAGAAGCCCAAAAATCTATCAACACCAAATCCTTTTCTCCGATGAGTTCGAAGAGAGAAACATCTTCGCCATCATAGTTTGCTAGCGTAAACTCAGGCACCTTCTGTCCTGGAATGAGCTTAGCGTCGTTTTCAGAGGTGACTAGGATATTCTCTAACATTTCGATCGTTGGGCTGAGATTAACAGCTACAAAGTCGTCATCAAATACTTCCGCTACTGATCGATATGCTGCGAGCTGCGAGGCGTAGTCGCGCGGATCGTACGGATACATTTCGATTGCGAGATAGCGCGACATTGGATCGCCATCTCCTTCGACGATTTCTTTCAATATCTCATTACGAAAGTCTCTAGCTTTTGTCCGTAAAGATACATACCGCGGAGGTGTGTAGGACGATTCGGCGATTTCACTTTCTTGAGCTACTGCGTCTTCGCAATCCTCATCAGGAACAGCCGCGTCGGCGTTGTCTTCTGCTTCCTCAGAAGCTGAATCACTCTCTGCTACTTCCGCTGCCTCATCATCGGAAACTTCAGGTTCTGGTTCGCCGGCCTCTCTGCGCTTACGATATTGGTCGTATTCTTCGATATAAGCTTCGGTCAACTCAATGTACTCTTCATTCTGCTGCCAGCTTTCCACCAGTGCCGCGTGGTAACCGCTGCCGCTCGTTACACTAACTTCTTGGGTTTGGTCGCCTAGTTTCCCAATTACAAACTCGCTTTCAGGTTCTAAAACTACTCTGGTCTGAGAGTTGTGCCCCCCGTGAGTGAATAATGTAGCACTTATAGGACGGTCGACCTCTCCCTCAATAAGAAATGTGTTATTTCTAACCAGTACCGGACCCCATTGCTTCACTTGGCGGTTCCCTTCTTCATCAATTACTCTCGCGTATACCTCAACTGAGGTCGTGTTCGTTAAATCGATGTCAAGAAAACTCAAGTCTCCTGAAACAGAAAATTTGTTGTCTTGATCCGTGACTTGATTGGTAGCTCCAACAAGCCAAAGTACATCGTACGAACCTTCTCGATCTATAAATGCGAAATGAACGTCCGATCCCAAACCGATAACAGAGTTTAGCGTCATTGGACGACTATCTTCAGAGATTTGAAGAGAAATCTTGATTTCGGTAGGTTCCGCTATCTCACCAACATTCTCGAAGTCTTCTTCGAATGTTCCTTCATAGAGAGTGATGGTTTCGGCCTCCCCTTCCTCGTTGGTAGTTTCGTAGGAAATGGTCAGCGTTGTATTGGAAAGGTCAACAGGTTCACGCGGCGGTGCTTCAGGTGCATCTGCGTCGGACTCGCTTGGTTCCTCGTCGACGGCCGGTTCAACGTAAATAAATTCGCCCGAAATTTTGTAGGGTAGAGTTGTATTGGCTTGACTACAGACTACCACTAGCGTGGTAACGCAAAGCAGGCCAAGTAATTGCAAGAAATTTTTCATGGATCAGTTTCCCTCAGAAAATAAAATTTGGTACGGGTTGCTCAAACTGTTAGACGTCTCTCTAGATGCGACGATTCGAGTTTGTCTTGCACAGACAAAAGACCTAGGATCCCCTGATCCCCGTTCCAAGCGTTCAATGTGTAAACCTATTTTAGTGCAACTCAGTGAGGCTTGAAACTTGGAATCGTTTCTAGTTTCTTGTGCGTGTTGAGTGAGGAGTTGAGCGTGAATTTAATACAGAAACGCTTAGCCGGACGCCCCATGTGTGTCTTCGGGGTCTTCTTCCGGATTCTCTAGGGACTCATCCATCCCGTAGCGATCGACGAGAAAAGTCTTCAACTCCGCCGGTAGTATGTCCTTTCGATAAATGCATCGTCTAGCCGTACTCAGCGAGGAAGACCTGTGCGAACCGCTAGCTATAACGCGATCAATTGCAAAAGTGTCGCCCAAATCCTACGCAGTCCCTTGAGTTAGTTTTCTGGTACAATTGGTATCATCTGGCTACCAGTAACGTAGTAGATTTCTCCACTACAATCGTTCCAATAGAATCCATAGGCTGTCTCACCACGAACTAATTTCCACTCGCAATCGTCTTTGAAGTAGATCAAGACCACCAAGACAACCGCTACAACAACGACTATAGAGAGTAATAGCTTATCTCTTATTTGTTTTACTAGTTGCTTCCCATTCTCGTTATTTGCCACTGAAGCACCTCTACTAAACGGTTGATTTTCTGATTTTACCGATTCGGTGGGGTCTGAGCGCGCTTTAGGGCACAGTCGTTTAGATAATTTACAGGAGAAATTAATCGATGACCGATTCTAACAAAAGACGAACTCGGAGAATTTTTAGCGACAAGTTCAAACGCGAAGCGGTAGCACTGTTTCAAGGTTCTGGTGTGTCCGTCGAACTGAGGCAACTTCAGAAGACCCTGAACGAGTTGTTTGACGAAACTATAGAAACTGCCAGTAATATTCGTCGACATATTTCTTTAACGCTTCCCTTTGTACATCAGTTAAGGAAAAACGAACAGCGGGCGATAGTGCGATATTTACAGCGGCTTCCCTGCGGAGTTCGTCCGATGGAAACTTTTCTAATTTCTCAAACAAGTCTTTAGGTTCATACCATCCCCACCAACTTGTTACTGAGTTGAAGAACTGGGATTGAACTTCCTCAGATGAATCTTGAACAAGATCAAAGATTTCATCGGATCTACCTGCTGCCCTGAGAGCATGTCCGACCGACAGATAAGTTGCTTCTCTGGTAGCTTGATTTCTGGTGTAATCCAACATTAACAATGCTTCATCGACATCAAGAACCGCTAATTCACTGATGACCACACTCTCAACACCAACATCTGTTCTAACGTGTGGTGGTTGATCCAAAGCTACATCGAGCGCAAAATGCGGGTCGTACTGAGCTAACTTGCCAAGTACCATCGAGTAGAGTCTCTGCTCTAGTTGTAATTCCTCGACCGATGGGTCGGAAAGTACCCACTGCAACGCGGCATGGGGGTCGCGCTCTACCCAACTACCTACCATAATATAGGTGACCCACGACTTGGTACGGGTATCCGTAACACCGTTGACATGGGTTACGGCTTTCTCTGGATCTAAACGAACAAGATTTTGCATTGCCACGGTGTATGCCAAAGATTGAAATTCTTCCGGTAATTGATCTTTAACTGCGAGTAATGTATCGGGGTCTGCTTCGCTCCAAGCTCTAATGGCATCTCGTTGGATTGGGTTTCGAGAATATAAGTCTTCGATCTCCGAAGCCGCACTAAAAGCTGCCCAGCCATCGATTAGTGCCCACTGTTTGATTATTCGAGTTAAGATCTTCCGGGAATCGGCGTGGGCTTCGTGTGCGAGTTCCATTGCTTTTTGAGGGTTATCTTTAACGACCAAGTCAAAAAGATGTTCAATCACCAAGGCGTTGATGGTGTGACCATTTGCATTCCGCTTTATAGCTTGGATTGCCTCAGCCCCTTTTTGTTCCAACCAAGTCTCTGCGACATGTACGAGCAAGTTGATTTGATCGTCACTCAAGGTGTCGGGGGTGTTTCCAAACTCTGTAATCAGTTGTGCCCAGACATCAGGTGGATTTTCAATCTCTTCGTTCAGCCGTCTTCGCGCCGACCAGTCCAAGATTGCTCTTTCATGACCGAGTTGAAGCGCGATTGTTCGAAGTTCAGCTAAAGGAAGGTCAAATCTGGAAGTCAGAATACCGTTCACCGCAGCAAGTCGATCAGCTTCTCTCAGGGCCATCCCGTATTTCACCGATTCTTCTAAATCGTTGAAAGACCATTCTTCGAAAACAGAGCTCACTAGAGCACTTCGGTGTTCTCCGCTTGTCGTTGCAATGAGAGACATCGCATGTAGAGGATCGCTTCCGGCGATCAGTTGAATCGCGGCTTCTTGGATATCCTTACTGACATAGTCACCAACGGCGGAGACACTTGTGTGGAAAACTTCCGTCAGTTGTTCTAAATTTGCATCACCTAGAATAACATATAAATCGAGCGTTCTAGCATAGGGGTTCTTTTCGCGGAGCCGGTCTCTAAGTTCGGAGTTTGATAGAAGCAACCTTTCTGTCGTTTCGTCGTGTTCGACATGTCCATTCGAAGCAGATTCTTGTAATACCTGTGGTAATGGTTGGTCTACTCCAGAACCAAAAAAGCTTGGTTCAACGAAAATAAAATAGACGCTAGCCAGGACACCTGCTAAGATAGAACCCACTATTAGTCCTCGTATCAGTTGCGTCGGACGCTGTTTGAAAATATTCGTACCCATTGTGTTTTCGAACTCAACTAATTCTTAGAATTTAAATCCTACCTCCTAAACTGTTCAAACTTTCGGACTTCGTCGTCGGTAAGGAAGAGTTTATCTGTACCCGAATTAAATTCCAACAAGAGTTCGCTACAAAGACGTTTAACAGACTCGTTAGGTAAAGTGTCAAACTTCTCAATCAAGTAACGTGGATTTTCACGAGTGAATCGCGGTGCGACGGCTTCGAAATAGTTCAACTGATCTTTGATTGGTTCCGTCTCAACCAGCGCAAGTACCCGGCCATAATCTTGTTGGTTCATTAACTCCATCCCGATACTTCTGAACGCACGCATACGTGTGTTTTGATTACGCATTTTTGGTATCGAGTCGAGTGCAGCTTCGACATCAGTTGTGACCCACATTGCCAACACTTTAGCTTCTGGACCAACTTCATCGTCTTCTTTTAGTGGGATTTCGAGGGCTATTGACAAAGCTTGACTTGGACTCTCTCGTGCAGCAATAGGGAGTATCTTTGGTGTATATTGAATTTCTCTACCGGGGACTTGATCTTGCTCAAGAGCCCAGCGCAGTGCCCCAGTTAAATCGCGCTCAGCCCAATGCACAATCAGATTATCAAGTATCAGGTTTCGAGTGTATGGATCCGCAATTTGTTCGGCCAATGCTGGTACAGATTTCGGCGAAGTAAACCGCATTTCCAACAGTGCGGAGGTACGACTGAAATCGGCTAGTGGTTCGCTAAGTTCACTTGCTTTTTTGAAGAGTGATAGAGGATTAGACCTTGCCCAGCCTTCGATTGCGGCGCGTTGCATGCGCATGTGATCGGTTCCCTGGTCCATCCACTGAGCGGCTTTAAAGGCCTCCCAGCCGTCGTCTTGAGCCCAGGTTTGAACGACCTGCAATAACGCTTCGCGATCTTCGCGACGCATTTTCGCAACTATATCGCTAGCAATCTCTTCGTCCTCAGAAACCAAGGTTGACAAGAGTTGTTGTGTAATCCGCACTCGGTCTCCGCGCTCCGGAAAAGCCGAATTGATCGCGTTAATTACACTCAGCCCATTCTGCGACGCCCAGGCTTTCGCGACTGATACTAGCGCTTCTTGTTGTGCTGCTGATAGTGAATTGAATCTCCCATCAACTTTCGACACCAATTGATTCCAAGTGTCGGCAGGGTCATCAATACCTGAATCGACTAGATCACGGGCTGCGAGATCGTGAAATATTTGTTCGTTTTGAAGTTCCTTCGCGATATTCAAACGGAAAGAATCTTCCAAATCTCTTCGTAAAGTTAATATTCCTTCTAGCGCAGCTCGTTTCAGTGGTTCTTCGAGTCGTTTTGCTTCGGTCACGGCACGATCAAGGTCCACAACTGACCATTCTTGAAAGACTACCACAACCAGAGAATATTGCATTTTAGAAGGCAAACTCGATACATCGTTCAGGACTTGACGAGGACTTGATACTGCAAGTGCTCTGATTACAACATTTAGTAGTTCGTTCCTAATCTCTGGTATATCAAATTTTTCGGCTGCGGCAAGTAGTCGTTTCAGTTCGCGTTTGTTTAGGCTCGACACAAAACCGGCTAGTGATAATGTCCGTTGCCGCGGCGACATTGCCATGAAATGACGTTCAATACTTGCCGGGGATTTAAGGGAACTGAAGTCGTCTGAAGCCCTATATAAGTCGGTTCCGTTGTGTGTTCTGTCAGATTGCTCAACAAAACCTGAACCATCTTGTGGCCGGATGAGCAGAAAAATCACGGTAACGAGGCATACCGTAATCGCTCCTAGGATCAACCCAACGGTGAAGCTAGCGGATGAGGACGTTCGTTCCAATTGCCGATTGCGTCTCGCCAAACCTCGATCCTCCAACCGCACCCGAACCTCAGCCTGCTCCAGCTACTTCCGAATCGTCTGGGTCGACGGTTCAAACTCAAGCACTAAAGACGAATAACTACGACGACCCGCGCGAGCTAAAGCCACAAACTGTTCCCGACATTCTGCCGGATACGTTTTCCTGCCTATTGGTTGCTCCTCATGTTTAGTCGTAAATAATATTGTGGCCACTTCCATGGAACAACAAGTGCGTCGGCATCGCCGTCCCAATAGTTGGACAGTGAGGGTCAGGACGCGCGGGCGGAATATTTAATTTTCCATTCGAGGTCGAGACGAGAGGGGGCTACCCACCTCGCAACGCCATCAGCGAGCAACGCCAAAAGCGCGTCGTACCAAGCTAACATGTGGGTCACAATCGACACCACTGTGGATACGGTCTTCACCGAGCCAGATTGTCTATGATACTTGAAACTCGGCGATTATGGTTGTGCCCTTCTCGAATACGAATTCGGCCAAGCCGAGTGTCTGGGCTAACATATGACAATGCCACACAAAACCACGGTAGTGAAAGACGCAACGAACGAGACTAAGAAAATTTTTCCCTTCTTTGATCTTGAGCGCATTGATAGTGCAAATGTTTAAGGATGAATTTCATATCCTTCATTCGTTCTACGGTAGATCAAACGAACTCGTCACCGTCTTGGATAATGTTGTTCCAGGAATGTAGGACTAAGATTGAAGGTTCACCGACGAAAATTTACTCTGTGTGAGCTCGTTTGAAATCCAATTCCAACGTGTAACTTGCTTGCACTTCAGTTTCGAGCACGAGTGTTTCTGGCAAAGCATATTGTCCATCGTTGTATCCGTACTTCATCATCAGACGCGTCGAAATTGGATCAACGAAGCTCATATGTACTGAGTGGTTAAACGTGTTTCCATTAATGTCTCCATATAAGTCATCTCTCGTTATAAATACCTCTTCTTCATTTGCATTCAGCATGGTGTTGCCATGGTATCGATCCCAGTAGGGTCGATAAATTTTGTTCTTCGAGTATTGAACATTTAACGACGATGTGTCGAGTACGACTCGCGATAAGACAAAGGGGAATGATCGGTTATACGTTGTCGACTGCGCCACGCGTTCTGGAGCAGTATCAAAAAGCGATGGTAGCCGATCCATCCAAATCCGCACTCGGAAGTGTGTTCGCATTATGCGAACCGGATATAGAGTGAGTTCTAAGCTTGCACACTCGAGTGGCACAATCTCCTCAGCAGAGTTTGCGTATAACGATTCCTGTCCTTGAATGTTTACAGTGGTTTCGATGAAGTTGTCCAAAAAAATGGCGAATTCCTGATCATTGGATACCGCGTCGAAATTCATACGTAGTTCGGTTTCCTGTTCTTCGGCACTCTTACATTCAATGAATCGCGTCTGCACGTCGGTCCATTCGTTGGATTTCGTAAGTACCGTATACAGTCCATCATCCCAAGCTAAAGGCGCAAAAGGTTCAATTTCAACCGGTACTGGAACGGGAGATTGGTCTGGTTTTCGGTAACCACTAAACGGCCTGCTTCCTGGTGGTTTAATATCACCAAATATCTCAAACATTTCACCAGAAATATTCTCTTCATTGAAAGTTCCTTTAAATTCTTGTACATATTTTTTGTCGTCGAAATGTGGTCGGAATGAAAAGGAAAAGGTGTTGTCTTGAATCTTGAGATTCTCCACCTGAAACGTCTTTTTTTCGCTGTTAGTCCATTCACCACGGAAATTGCTGTCTGCATCAGTTACTAGTTTGAAATACATCTCTCGATGACTCGGTTGACTATCCCACTCAATTTGGAAAATCAACAACGACTCTGCTGATGCTGAGTCGTTCTGTAAATTTGTTGTATCACTAGAAGTTTCTGGTGCAAGGTTGATCGCTTCCTGTGCCCCATCATCTGCACGAGGAGACTCTATAACAGCGTCTTTCGTGGACTTTCGACGATCATCAAATTTAGACAATCTATCGAGGCTTTTCAAAGCATTGTTTAGACGATAACGTGAGTCCGTATGACGGTGGTTAAGCAACAAACCTTCACTTGCCCGTTCTAGCTCCGTTTCGGTGGCGATGTGAAATCGCTTACCGATCTGCTTTAACTTGTCCTTATAGGTCAGTGCTTTTGTCCCATAGGAAACGATTGCCTCAACAACAAAAGATGCTAAATGAATGTCGTCAAGTTGCTCCATACGTTCTACCAGGGCACGAAAACCTTCATCTGATTGGCATTGGCCTAGTCCTTTTGCAGCACTACTGCTAAAGTGAGCTAAGAAGTCGTCGCGCTCTGCAAACAACGCATCAATCCGCAACGCGGTTGCCTCGGGAGTCGTAAATCTTCCCAACGTTAGAGCATTTAGCGTTCCTCCAGGTTGCGAAGGATCGTAATTTTCCCAAATCACTTCGTGAACTTCTTCATCCCCCGGAAAAACCACGGCTAAAACGTAGGGTATATCGGTCCAGGGGGGAGGTTCATCTGACGCCAACCAATCCTTGAATTTTTCTACATCTTGCAAAATCTCAAGTTCTTCTTCCGGTCCAACATCTACAGGTGGTGTAAATCTAGGCGGTGTTCCTCCCGATACCTGTACGTTTTTACGCCAATACCAAAGGAGAAACTCCTTGAGGCCTGGGATGGCAGCGAAGTCACGTAATACTGGAGGATGCTCTCTCGCTCGGGAGTGCCAATTTAAATATTCGACGAACGTTATGAGCAGCGATATTCCTTCGTCGACTTTTTCCGAATCGCCACTAAAAATTAGTTCAGCAATCTTCTCATTGGCTTCTGCGTTGCTCAGAGATGCATCGTTAACTCCAGTAGACTGTGGTCCTTCAAGCAACTTTTCAATTTCCTCCCGAACCTCGTCAGATACATAGTCCGACATGTACTCTAGAAGATCTGCGTCCTGTGTCCGCGCGCTATCTATCGGACATCCCGCTACTACGAGAAACACCCAAAGAACGAAATGGTTGCTTTTTTTTGACAAACTACAGTGTGCTGTTCAACTCTGACGAAAACTGAAGTTACCTCAGTTAGATGGGCACCTACAATTAGAAGATAATGAGGTGTCCATATTATGGCGAGAAAACATTACTCTTTGGAGTATCGAGAACAGATCGTCGCCTTGGTGCAATCGAGTCGTTCGATCGCATCGGTGGCTCAGGAATTTGGTTTAGCAAATAAAACGGTACGGAATTGGGTTTAGGGGGGTCAGGAAGGACCGCTGGGTTATCGGGAACGAGAGCGCGCCTTAAGACGTGAGTTAGCTCGGGTCAAAGAAGAGCGGGACATCTTAGCAAAGGCCACGACCCGGTTCGCGACGGAGACGACCAAGACCCCACGTCGGTCTTCGAGTTCATAACTGTGCATTAGGCCGAATTTTCGATCTGCGCGATGTGTTGTTTGCTCCGCGTCTACCGGAGCGGCTACTATGCTTGGCGTGAGCGGTTACCGTCACCACGGTCGGCATCAGCTCAAGCATTACGAGCCCAGATCCAATCGATTCATGTAGCTTCTCGTGGCGCGCTTCTTGTTGCAACAGGGATTACGAGGTGTCTGTCGGCGGCGTCGCAAGGGTAAACCGAAGCGGACTGGAACGTTGATGGTAGCACAGGATCAAGTCAGTCGGAGTTTTCGTACCGAGGGACCGAATCAACTGTGGGTGGCGGATGTGACCTATTTTCCCACGGCAGCAGGCACGATCTATTTGGTGGCGATTCAAGATGTCTTTTCACACCGTGTGCATTCAGTGCTGGATTATCAGTCACCAGTAGCTTATGAACGGAGATTCGCGATAGAACATGGTTCTAACGCAAATCCCAAAATAAACTGTCCATCAAACTGAGGCAACTTCATTTAAACTAATCAATTTGACGCTTTGACGATCTAAAGAGCACTAGTCTCACTCGATCAATATACGTGAATCGTGGTATGACCGTTTAAATCATGATGAAGGTGGTGGAGCTCTCATAATACTCTTGTTTAGAACGCATATAGGTTCGGTAGGAGGAGTTCTGTAGCAAACTCTATTTGAACTTCTTGAAAATGTAACAAAGTTGTTTCCAACTCCTAAGCGACGAATCACACTACTTAGCTACTGTGGTGCGACGATGTAGTTTCATCAACTCAATCACACTCCGTTACCAAATTTAGAAGGCAGGGAACCCTGTGAGCGATTGATTCTACCTCGGCAAGAAGCACAAGTTACCGTGGGATGACGTCGGTGACGAACAGGGCTTTTACGGACTTCCAGCGGTAGACTTTGGCGTGGGAGGAGTTCCTACCAACTACTTACTAGATGAAGACGGACTAATTGTTGGGATGAATATAGATCTTGAAGAACTAGAACAACAACTTGAAATAAGACTCTCGGCTACCTCGGAGAGCGACTAACATTCAGTAGTGTCTAAGATTGAATTGCTAAATATAGACCCATAACGTAGTTGTTGCACAAAAATCGACCAATCAAGTCTGCGCTATGGATTTGTAAGATACTACAGAGACAAGTGCCTTACATCCGATAAATCACAAAGAACTAGCACTGAATTCCCAGACCCAAATCCCACCAACCAGAGGGAGATTTCCATATGTACAAAGCGTACTTACTCTTCGCGACATTTTGTTTAGCTACTTTATCGGTCTCAGGAGAAGTGGATCCGACCAAAAGATTTACGGTTATTGGAGGCTACGTTGCAATCGAAGAAGACCCTGATTATGCGGCATATGTAAATCCATTGGACGAATCAAAGGAAGAGGTGGATCTGTCCTCCGCTACTGTTTCAGTATCCCAGGAAGTTTTGGATGACGAAAGTCAAACTCAAACAGTCGAACTCGCAAGTGGAACCTTTTCCAAAGGGAAAGTGGTTCTAGAGGGAGAAATCCAAGAACCAACGTTTGCGAACATTTCCGTTCAAACCGGCGAGACTACAACATTGTCAGTGCGGACGCTTCTAGTACCTAATAAGGTTGTGTCATTCGCACTTCTGGATCATAAAGGGCAGTTTCCTCCGGACCAAATGGTCTTGACTGAAGCTTCGAGACTCGCCAAAGATCCATCTAAGAGATTTACTATTGCCGGTGACCTTACTGGCATTAACGAAGAGCACTACCCCATGGCGAAAGTCACCGTGCGTGGATCACAGTTCGACGAAGAGGGCAATAGAACATTCGTTACTTTTGGCGAGGTTCAAGTAAAAGACGGCAGTTTTCTAATCGAAGGGGAAGTCGACGAACCTCAAATTGTGAACATCTTTGTCACCTCAAACATGGGGGTGTACTGGGGAGGTGCAGAAGCCATCATCGAACCTAATGCTGTATTAGCTGTAGCGATATCCGCGCATTGGGTCAACCGATTGGCCATCACAGCAGGTACCGGTAAACATGCGAAAATTATTGGCAAATGGAGAATGAGCGAAGAATATCTCAGGACGGAAGCCGAGCTTGATGAGGAATTTAATAAATTAAGAACCGGCACAGCTTCAGCTGAAGAACAGGAGGAAGACTCTGACACGGAGCCCACAGAAGAACAAGTGAGTGAAAAGCCAGTTGTCAAACATGAATCAACACCCACTCCTGCCAAAGGATGTGAGCACGTAGTAACTCAAGAGGATATGAGGGCACAAAGATACGAAGAGTACTCTCCTGGTGGGACACGTCCTCCCTTCCTAACACTACAAGACGATCTGCGCGAAATTCGTAATGCCGCTCTTCGAGAAATCGCTCTCAAATCAGAGGATCCTATCGATTCACTACTTGCGTTGGAACTTAATCCATATATTTCTTCAGAGCACGAAGTCACCGACGCAGCTCTACCTATCTACGATAGACTAATGACACTGCTCGATGAAGACACCGTGGCTCGACGGGTCAAACCGCCGAGAGACAAACTAGCTCGTTCAGTAGCACGTGACATGAACGATAAAGCTCTCATTCCAGGTCAAAGAGCACCCAAATTTACCCTCACTGATCTTAATGGGACAGAAGTTTCTCTGGCTGAGGTACTTGATGCGAATGAATCTGTCTTCATCGACTTTTGGGCATCATGGTGCACTCCTTGCATCGAAGACTTTCCAGCTTTGAAAGACTTGCACGCGAGCTACAAAGACAATGGATTTGAGGTCTTAACGATTTCCGTAGACGACACATTTGAAGATTGGAAAGAAGCCGTGGACCAAATTGAATTTCCTTGGATCGATCTTGGATCTTTGGGTGGAATTGAAAGCGAGACTCCTGTGTCCTATGGTGTGTGGGGGATTCCCAAAGGGTATTTAGTCGACTCACAAGGATGCATCCTTCAAAAGGAAATCCGCCCAGACAAACTCAAGGAAGTTCTGTCGCTCCGTTACGAAGATCAATCTAACAACTAATAGCTACTTCTTAAGTAGTCCGAAGTACATCGCTTACAGTCGATGTACTGTGTAATTAGCTCCTTCGCCATAAATTAGCGTTGGAGTGTCTTGCTATCAAAAATCGTGGGAATAATTTAAACAGAGTGTTTTCGTAGCGATTGACCGTGCAACTCGACGGTCTCCGAGTGTCTCAGCTTTGAAAAGTTATCCTTTGAAACCATCCGGATCAGTTGGAAGAGATATTTCATTCTCAATTCGAAGATTCAAAGCCTGCGCAACTTGACAGAGTCTACGAAAACTAGCCGTCGCATAGCATTCCGCTTCATGTTTTTGAATCTGCTGTTCTTTGAGCTCCAGCTTCTGAGCTAGAGCACGTTGGGTCAAACCGCTGGCGATTCTAGCTTGAATCAATCCTGTGGGTAGTTGTTCAAGAGAATCAGCCAAAATTTTGGAAGTTTCTCCCGATTTCAATCGATCGTATTCGCTCAATTCTTCATTCAGTGATTCAAGCTGACTCTTGAGCGCGTTGCGTTCGGCTTCTAACATCTTTGGGGCCACTCTCTTGCGACGAGTTACCACGTAATCAAATTCTTTGATCGCAATCTTGAACTCGGATGCTTGCTTACGCGTGATTCGATACTGTCTCTCGTTTGTGATCATAAAAAGAATCCAGTTTAATTCGCACCAGATCTTTCTCCACTCCGTTTCGATCAATAAGAAAGAAATACACGAAGTGCTGTCCTAAGGCTTCGTCAAGGTTTACCGGAAACAAATCTCCTAAGTTCTTTACCTTCATTGCGGTCCTTAGCTCAGAAAAATCAATCAGTACAGGATTTAGCAAACGATAGTCAACTCCATCTGACTCCCAAACACCATCGTAGTCAGCGGGTCGATGTTTCGTAATGACGAAGTTTCCATCTAATATCAAACACTTGCACCCTGCTGATGACGGGTTTCGACAAGCTGCTGCCAATCCTCCAATTAATCTAATGCGATGGCAGTGGTTCCCAAAGTATTGGACCACTTCGTTCCATTGCATTTGGTATGTTCCTGGCGGTAGGTATCCTGTATTTGGATCGATAGTTGGTAGTGTTAACACAATTATATTGTTGTGTTGTATGTTATTTGTTACAATTTTGAAACAACCATGCTTCGTGGCTGCAGTACGGTGTGTGGATCGTAGGCTTAGTCTTCTCTCTATAGAGTTAGTCCCATAGGAGAAGAGAATTACTGAGCGGACCCAACCTCGCTTAGTGTTTGTCGTTTTAGATGTCGTTCTAAACGAAATCCGTCCGGTAAAGCTAATTCGGTTTGCTTACCTTCAATTCGGTAGAAAAACCATGGTATGATTAAATTTTCGCGCCTAGGACGTTTTATCCAGAATTTGGGTCTGTAGACTCGGATTCGACTTCCTCAG
Source organism: uncultured Pseudomonadales bacterium (assembly GCA_964511425.1). GTDB lineage: Bacteria > Pseudomonadota > Gammaproteobacteria > Pseudomonadales > Azotimanducaceae > Bin55. Next base: position 7,161 of record CAZEFI010000033.1, on the reverse strand, counting down.
GAATTTCACCAAGCTTTTCGTCAAGAAACTCAGCGAGCATGTCTGTCCCTAAGTCCTTTTGAACAATACACCCTTTATTGTCGACGACATATCCCATGGGATACCGTTGAATGCCGTAGGAAGTCGAAACCGGCCCTTCTTCTTCGCCCTCTCCTAAATCAAGCCATGGCAATTCGAGCTTTTCGGACTCCTGTTTCCACACGTCGTAATGAGCATCTTTATTTATCGTGAGTACTTGAAACCCTGCTTCTTTATAAGATGCGTGCAATTTCTTCAGGTCGGGCATACGTGCAATGCAGGATTCACACCATGACGCCCAGAATTCTACAAGCACGACATCATTTGAGTCCAGAGCTTGTTGTAGAGAAACCTCCACACCTTCAAGATTAGGGAGCTTAAAAGTCGGAGCTTTCTGACCTGGTACTAAATTTCGATTAGCAATTGCCAATTGCACGACAGGTTCTATCTGAGACCGCAGCGGTGTAAGACGTCTAAACGCCACATCGTCATCAAGCCGCGGAGCAAGTTTGGCCATCACTTCCAATGCTCTAAATTTTTGGTCAGAATGTAGCCTAAATGCACCCAACTCAACGGCCAGTAGAGCTTCAATCGGATCATCAGAAGTTGATGCTATTTTCTCCAAGGCACGATATCTAAATTGTGTCATTTCTCGTTGTAATTTGAAGTACTCTGGGTAAGTCGACTCGACGTAGTCCATTACTCCTGGTTTCACTTGAGTGAGATCTACGTGCTCACACTCTTTTATGGGTGGAATACCAAGTGAGAGAGTTAATATCTCTGATGTTTCCTCATTTTCGCCTGCTAAATAGTCTTGAGAGGAATCCAGACTGTCGTTATTTGTAGTCGTTTCTGCTTTCGACCCACTCTCGTTCCTTTCTTCCTGCATCTGAGGTTCCGCTGCCTCGCGACGAGCTGCCTTTTCCTCTATATATTCCTTAAACGCGCCGAGATAAGCATCATCCAAGGCTAAATATTCCTCGCTCTTGACCCAGCTGTCGATAAGAGAGGAGTGATAGTCACCATTCGAATGAACGACAATTTGCCGCGCTTGAGTGTCCGGAGCTAAAGATATTGAAACTTGGGGTTCCAGTATGGTTTCCGAAACAAAGCTTAACCCCCATTTAATCTTAACATCGGTCAGAATCCATAAGAGACAAGGTTCATCTATTTCGTTCTCGATCGCAAACGTACCGTTTTCCGCAACCAGTACCGAACCGTAGTGTTTAGTCCCAACCATCCCATCACCAAATCCGATCAGCTTAACCGTAGCCTCGACCCGTCCTGCGTAGAGACTACTGAGATCTCCCGTTACAGTGAATTTCTTTGCTTCATTCTCGGTGAAACACACATTTCCCACAAACATCAACTGTTTAGGAGTACCATCATCAGCCTGTAATACACGAAACAAAAGTTTGTCGTCTGGAGATAAGACGACACTGATCGAAATCGGATCAGTGTCGTTGAACGTGACTGATACAGTCACGAGGGTTGGACTGTCGATTGTGCCTGAAAGAAGTACTTCACCATCAACGAACTCGCCCTTTGCTAATTCAACTGCTTCGATGGAACCAGATTCAGCGAGAACTTCCTGAGATACTAGCGCGGTCGCATTGACGTCCGATGTGTTCTCCGAAGAGAACTCTCCGGTAATTAAAAACTCATTCGTTCCAAGTGTTTCCGTTTCCGTCGCAGCGAGCATTGATGCCAGAGACATCGACAACATTAATCCGAAACAAGTTTTCATAAACGTCGAATCCTAGTTGTAAATAGTGTTGTTTCGCAAAACGATATTAAACCGATACGCGCACAATCGTTCGCACAACATATTACCAAGTAGTTCCGTATGAGGAGCCATCGAACATATCCATGTCATCATGCTGCACATCTAGACGTTGAACACAGCAATCTTCAATCATGCAGACAAAAGAACCTGATCCCGTTCGATAGCTTCAGATGATTCTATGATAAATATAGTTTCACACAGGGAAGATTTGGAGATCGGAATCGTGGCTAGCTTCTCCACTTAAAGGACTTCGTAAAGTTTGACGCTCAAAATGCCAAAGAAGTTTTCCCCACCACCGTGCTCAGACCCATGATCACGTAACCTAAACCCAAGCGTGTGTGTCTACAATTAAGACCAAGGGGTCTCGTAACCGCGCGCGCGGTTACTAAGATTCTCCCCGGCTAACTGATCGAAATGAGGAATGCGTTGATGAGGTCTGTGTGGTTGACTATTGTGTTGATTTCCCTGACGGCGAGTGTGACTGGGGAAACTCCTAATCCCGAGAATACTTTCGAAATTGTCGGTACATACCATGTCGTTGAGTCAGAAGTCGAAAAAGACATAGTTTCAACCGAGGGTAACTCGGAGCATATGAATCTGTTGAGCGCAATTATTGACGTTTCCTACGAGACTACAAACGACGCAGGTGATGTGGAGACTGTTATCTTGGCTTCCGGTAAATTTGTAGATCGAACAGTTGTCTTACGTGGCACTATCGAAACACCGATGAGAGTTCAAATTAGCGTTCGAAATGCGACGAACGAAAACTTGTCGAAAACCTCAGTATTGAAACCAGATGGAGATCCTGTTAAGTTTGTGGTAGTAGAACAGAAAGAGCCATATTTGACCGATTACCTAGTATTGCAAGAGCAATCTCGACAATCCCTAGACGCTACCAAGACTTTTTCTATATCGGGTGTCGAATACGGAGCTGACTTAGACTTATCAATGGCTCGGGTAGATATACGAGGAACAAAATTCGAAAATGGTAATAGAACTAGGCTCCAACTTGGGTATGTCATGCTCCATGAAGGACGATTTTTCATTGAAGGCGATATCGACGAACCACACGCGGTAACAGTCAATCTGGATTTAGGGAACAAATATTTTTCTATACCCGCGGTAATTGAACCTGGATCGACGTTAGTGGTTTCATGGGATGAATCAAGAAATTTGTTGACTGCTAGCACGGAGAAAGGCAAACACAAGAGTCTTGTCGAAAGTTGGCAACAGAGTAAAGAATACCTCGCAAAAGCGGACGAAATCGTAGTGGCTAGGACCAAGACGATATTGGAACCTAGAGAGAGTGGTGTTTCGAACTTAGTCAGAGAAACCGTCCTTGATGACGATACTGCGTTAGAGACTACCGGAGAAAACGACACCAATGACGACACTGACGAGTCGGACACCCTGCACAAAGAAGATCCTACCTTACCCGTCGAACAACAGGTTGCATTACAAAGAGCGGATACTCCTCAACCAGTCGATGGCTGCGAACATGTCTCTGTGGATGATGTTCAGATTTCGATAACAGATTTAATTCGCGCCAATTCAATGTCTTCTGAAGCGGGGAGATTACGACAAGAACAATTCCAAATAGAAAAAAACGCACTACAGGCATTAGCAAAGAATTCGGAGGATCCGCTAGATTCGTTACTCGCTATGGAGTTAGGAGCATATAGTGCCTCCGACGAAAACCGAGAGGATGCATTTCCCATATTCAAAAGGCTCGCTCAACAACTTGATCCAGATTTAGTATCTCGACGAGTGACTCCACGACGTGAACTTTTTGCTCAAAATATTGCAATCGACAAAAATGAGAGATTGTTAGTACAGGGTCAAAAGGTTCCGGAGTTCATGCTTACCGACATAGACGGCGATGTCACTTCTCTTTACCGAGATGTCTTAAAACAGAACAAGATCGTATTAATCGATTTCTGGGCATCATGGTGCGGTCCTTGCATAATGATGTTTCCATATCTTAAATCAATCTACAGTGACTATAACGAGCACGGATTCGAGATTATTTCCGTGTCTCTGGACAGTGAAAATATCGACTGGAAAGAGAGTTCTGACGAGCAACAACTCCCGTGGGTTAACCTAGGAGAGATCGAGGGAATGAAAGGCCCGACTGCCGTGAACTATGGGGTGCAATTCATACCCAAAAGCTTTCTTGTAGACGACAATGGATGTATTCTCAAAAAGGATTTACATCCTGATCTATTGAAAGAATCGTTAGCGGAAAATCTTCAAACAGACTCTTAGTAGAACATGTTCGCATCTAATTACTACCTGGGTCTTTTTCTAGTATGGGGAATTACCATTGTGATCGCGGTTAACGCAAACGAAGACACAGGCAACGATGCAAGTGAAAGTGCGACCGAGAAGGTAACTTACGTCACTACTGAGAGTTTCAAGACCGAAGTCTTAGATGCAAATGTCCCTGTTCTCGTCGACTTCACCGCGACATGGTGTGCTCCTTGCAAAAAACTCGATCCAATCATCGAAAGTCTGATGCCTGAACTGTCAGGTAGGGCGAGAGTATTTAAACTTGACATTGATGAATCCCGCGAAATATTTACTCAATATGGATTACAGGGTGTTCCTACAGTCCTTTTCTTTAACAATGGCGAGGTGGAGGATCGTATCGTATCTCCACAATCAAGGGAGGTTTACGTCAAATACCTTGAGGGGATGATCGACGGTATTTCCGCGCTGGACGTGAAGGTAGCTTTGCTCGACGACGATTTATTTCGAAGAGATTTCATCCTGAGGCAACGACCGGACGTACTCGAATCAACCCTTAAACACCGTCCATCTCTGCTCACCGAAAGATTTGAAAATGGACAGTCGCCACTGTCGCTGATACTCAATGATCCAGCACGCAGTCGTGATCGCAGTTTAGAAATAGTTCTGTCTTTAGAAGAAAAGGTTGAACCGATCTCGTCTGAGAGTTCGATGATCAATCCTAGCGACCTTGTTGGGTTGGGTCGTTGTGACGAATTCAAAGCTGTCGTGGAGCAAAGTCCTGAAGCCGTGAATCGTCCCGATCCAGATGGTAATACTCCGTTACTCACTGCTCTAATCCAAGCCACTCGACTGAAAGAGAACAGCTGCCTCCGAGATGTTTTGGACGCTGGAGCTGATCCAGGGATTAGAGACGTATCGAACTTCACGCTAGGTCATGCCGCAGTTCTAAGTTTCGATAGGGAGATATTAAAAGAACTGTTAGCAAAAGGACTAAATCCTTTAAATACAGACCACGATGGACGAAATGCATTACATTGGGCAGCGTATTACGGCGATCCAGGTGTGGTAAAAGTGCTGTTGGACTACGGAGTTGACTCGTCAATTCAAGCTTTAAACGGAGAAACCGCGGCGGACATCGTGCGAGCGGAGCGCGACCAGTGGGTGGCAATGCTCAACGATTCCAGTACATCATCTACAGCTGTGAAGAGCGTTTTGGAACTAAAGGACGAAATACTTTCCTATCTAGAACCCGATGAGATAGAAGATGAATAAACGTCTTCATTCAACACGCTTGAGGATAAAATTTTGGAACCTCAAGCGTTGTCGTGGAATGATCATGGCATCGTTTTCAACCTTGCTGTCTGTTAGCGACATGCACACGACGAAGCAAACCACGGACGAAAACAAATCTGAGGCTACCCACGGACTATTTAAATAGTCAGTCTGTTTGGTGAAGTTAGATTTTAGGACCTCACCTAGTATTTGATTGACCCAGATTTTGTGTCAAAAGATTTCTAGTCGACGACTTCAGGAGTTTCACCGAGTATTTCGACAAGAAACTCGGCGAGCATGTCTGTCCCTAAGTCCTTTTGAACGATACATCCTTGATCGTCGACCACGTATCCCATGGGATACCTTTGAATGCCATAGGAAGTCGAAATTGGTCCTGTTTCTTCCCCCTCACCTAAATCAATCCATGGCAATTTTTGTTTATCGGATTCCTGTTTCCACTCGTCATAGGTTTCATCGACGTTTATAGTAATCACCTGAAATCCTGCGTCCTGATAAGACGCATACAATTTTTTTAACTCTGGAAACTTTGCAATGCACGGTCCGCACCATGAAGCCCACCATTCTACGAGTACTAGATCGTTCGTTTCTAATGCTTGTTGTAGCGAAACGTCCGCTCCTTCAAGATCAGGAAGAGTAAACTGCGGTGCTTTCTGACCTGGAACTAAATTTCTACTATTAATTTCATCTTCAATGAGAGGTGCTAGCCGAGCTCTCCAGGGTAAGAGGCGTCTTTCTACTAGGTCGTCTTCAAGCCGAGTTGCAAGCTCGTCCATTACGTCCAATCCCCGATAAAACTCGTCGGAAAAAATACCAAACGCGCCCAATTCAAACGCCAGCAGACTCTCCATTGGATCTTCAGAAAATTCTGCAATATCCTCCATCGCACGATCTCTAAATCGGGTCATTTCTTTTTGTATTTTTACATGTCTTGGCAGTGACGCTTCGAAGTAGTCCTCCTGCGCTATTTTGACTTGCGTAAGGTCTACATGCTCACACTCATCGGCGGGTGGTATACCATGAGAAAGAGCTGATATCGTTATTGTCTCTTCAAGTTCGTCTTCGTGAACTTGAGGCTCAGCAGTTTCCTGACTGGAAGCCATTTCCTTTTGATGTGCTTCTGAAGCAGAACGACGGGCTTCATCCAATGCCAGGTATTTCTCGCTCTTCTCCCAACTTTCGACCAAAGCCGCGTGAAATTCACTATCTGAATGTGTTGTAAGAGTACTTCCTGACGTATGCGGAATCAAAGATATGGAAGCCTGAGGTTCAAGAACAGTCTTAGAAACATAGTTGAAGCCTTGTGCGTTTCGGACTTGAATCCTAATTACACGAGGTTCATCTAGCATATTCTCGATTTTGAATGTTCCGTCTTTCGCAACGAGAACAGATCCGTAGTTTTTAGATCCTTCGCCATCAAATCCACCTATACCGACCGTTGTCCCTGGTACGAATTCTTCGAGAGAACTAAGATCACCCATGACTGTGATTTTTTTTGATTCATCGTCGTGTAAACGTACTCTGCCCTCAAACATCAACTGGCTAGGTGTACCATCTTCTGCTTGTAATACACGAAATAAAAGATCGTCATCTGGTGCAATTACCGCAGCGATTGAAAGTGCATCATAGTCCGAGAATGTAACTGTAACGGTCGCCAAGGTTGGACTGTCGATGGTGCCTGAAAGAAGTACTTCACCATCAATGAACTCTCCATTTGCCAATTCAACTGCTTCGATGGAACCAGATTCAGTTAGGACTTCCAGAGATACCAGCACGGTCGCTTTGACGTCCAGTTTGCTCTCTGACGCGAACTCTCC
>CAZEFI010000032.1:0-21373 GCA_964511425.1 uncultured Pseudomonadales bacterium | reverse complement strand
TGAACTGTCAAGAAATCTCCGTAATTAGCGTGTCAAGTTATCTACGGAATTCCCAAAGTTAGAGACTGGTAACTGGGATTTTCGAATCTAATTCGACTCGCCAGCTAATTGGACCTTGTTCATGGACGGAATTTCCGAGAGAATCTACGGCGACCATTACAGGCATATCTCGCACTTCTAACTCGTGAATCGCTTCCATGCCTAGCTCGTCAAAAGCTATCCTTTGCGCGGCTACTATAGACTTAGAGATAAGGTAGGCGGCTCCACCAACTGCAATGAGGTAGACTGCTCGGTGTTTCGCAATATCCTGGCACGTCTTGGCACTTCGTTCCGCTTTACCGATCATACCAAGCAATCCTGTGCGCAAAATTTGATCGGTGAACTTGTCCATTCTCGTTGCCGTCGTCGGCCCCGCAGGTCCAATAACTTCATCCCGCACACTGTCGACTGGCCCAACGTAATACAAGAATCTCCCCTTCAGATCCACTGGTAAAGATCGACCATGGTCCAATAAATCGCAAAGGCGTTTGTGAGCTGCATCGCGACCAGTCAGTATCTTACCGGACAACAGTACGACATCTCCCACTCGCCAATCTTCAATTGACTCTTTTGTAAGAGTTTCAAGATTAACCCGTCGTGCATTAGCTTCTGCTTCATACTCCATATCAGGCCATAACGAAAAGTCTGGTGGTGTAAATTGTGCGACACCAGACCCGTCAAGCTCAAACTGGACATGTCTTGTGGCGATACAATTAGGAATCACAGCTACGGGCTTGTTTGCAGCGTGTGTTGGATAATCGCGTACTTTCACATCCAGTACAGTTGTAAGGCCACCCAATCCCTGTGCACCGATGCCTAGAGCATTTACCCGAGCATACAATTCGAGGCGAATTTCTTCTGCTCGATTCGTCGGTCCTCGAGCAATTAAGTCTTGTATGTCGATCGGTTCCATTAGACTCTCTTTTGCGAGTAGCATCGCTTTCTCGGGACTTCCTCCAATCCCAATTCCAAGCATTCCAGGGGGGCACCACCCAGATCCCATTTCTGGAACCACTTTGAGAATCCAATCCACGACGGAAGACGAAGATTCGAGAACGGTAAACTTTGCCTTGTGTTCGCTTCCACCACCTTTGGCAGATACTTCTACAACCACAGAATCTCCAGGAACAATTTTGGTGTGAATCACTGCTGGAGTGTTATCTTTCGTGTTAGTCCTTGTACCGTCAGGATCCTCAAGAACAGATCCGCGCAGAGGATTATCTGAGTTCAAATACGCGCGGCGAACACCTTCATTCACCATATCGTCTATGCTACGGTCCGTGTCCCATTGGACATGCATACCGACGTCCAGAAAAACTATTACAATTCCAGTGTCTTGGCATATCGGTCGCTTACCCAAGTAACACATGCGCGAGTTGACCAACACCTGGCGAATCGCATCTTTTGCCGCTGGGGCTTCCTCACGTTCCCACGCAGCAACCATTGCCCGAATGAAATCGGGCGGATGATAGTAGGAAACATACTGCAAAGCGTCTGCGACACTTTGAATTAGATGTTCTTCTTTAATCTTCGCCATACAATTTTCGCCTTCGCCTTATTGACACATGAAGAATATTAAGTTTGTTTCTGGGAATTAGGGTAATATCACCTTCTTGAGCAGAATATTATTCACCCCAGTGTCCAGGAAAAAGCTCTAGCACAGAAGAACTGCTACTTCCCATTATTAACAGGTGAACTTTGCGCTACCTTAGCTGTCTATTTGTCGTTTTTCGATCGTGAGATAGCAATATCGATTTACTCGATTCTGAAGGGAGTTCTTGTTTATCAATCGAAGTCATTGAGTTCCCCATCGTTTCAACCGATTACAATCGTACACCGACTAATTTGATGTACTTTACCATTCGAACTTTTCACTTTGACGGAAATCCAAGTCCTAATGTACGTTACTCACTATGAAAATTCTTAGTAAGCGTTGGTTCACAACTGTTACTGTGGTGTTTGTCTTAGCGGGAATTGGAGGTTGCGCTAGTTTTCCTGAGCCAAGATTAATCCAACGAAATTTCACAATTCAAGCACCTAAAGATTTGGTTTGGGACGGAGCGATTCATTATTTTTCGACACAGAAAATTCCTATATCGAGATCGGAAAAAGACCGTGGAATGATCTATGCGGAAAGATCGTTTCAAGCTTCAATTAAGGACGATAAGTACGCAGATTGTCCAAAGGGATACATGCTCCAAACCCGACGCACGAAAATGAACATTTTTGTTTCAGAACGTCAATCAAATGTAACGCGACTGAGAATAAAGCTTCAATATCAACGCGAATACACAGCCTCTACCATTTATGGTGAAAACCTTGGTACCAAGTTCTATGACTGTGTGTCGACCGGAGTTGGTGAACAAGAAATCTACGAGAAAATATTAAACTACGTCGCGATGCGAACGAATCTGCCAGATGTTGCACACGAACGGGCAAAGAATCTTATTACCAACTAAGTCAATTCTCGGTCTTTGCAGAGTCGGTTTTCTGTTCTATTCCGCATGCTTGATGATAACTCTTGGTTCATGTTCGTTTAATCCTGAGCACGTAAAGAAATTGCTAGCACTTTCTAGTGATTCAGAGACGTGCGATAACCTTCTTTGATGCCAGTTCAAAAATGTCGGTTGGGCCACTCGCTCTCGCGGGAATTCTATGAAGTGCCTGCTCTAGAGCTAGCCAACAAGTTACTAGGACGATTGTTGGTCAGCCGTATCAACGCTCAGTTTACCTCAGGTCTGATTGTTGAAACTGAAGCGTATCTCTCCTCCAATGATCCAGCGTCTCATGCCGCACGTGGCAAAACACCACGTACTGCAGTTCAGTGGGGACCACCGGGATTTTCTTATGTTTATCTAATTTACGGCATGTATCACTGTTTGAACATCGTGTCAGATCCAGAAGGCTCCGCAGGATGTGTTTTACTTCGCGCGATCGAACCTATTCACGGAATCGGGAGAATGCAGCAAAGGAGACCTCGGGCAAAAACAATAGTACAACTGAGTAACGGCCCCGGAAAACTAACTGCAGCTCTTGGCGTGAGTCACCAACACAATGCGCTTGATCTTACTCAAAGAACACTGAGTGTTTACGACTACGAGGATTCAAGAAAATTTGATACTCGACGATCGTCTCGCATCGGCTTATCGGAGGGACTCGAGCTACCCTATCGCTTCTATCTCAACGGCAATCCCTATGTGAGCAAATGAGCTCAATTTACACGCAGGATTTGATCTAATTTTCGTAGTTGTGTACTACGTATCAAGAGCTATAATAAATTGCGATCCTAGCCGAAATTTGAGAGGTAATTTTTGTGTCATCAGTGACTGAAAAAACTACTACAACTCGTACCCAGGTTCACTCCAGAAAAGCACTATCATCAAGCGATACAGTCAAACGCTTAGATGCTATCGACACCTCTGCTTGGAGCGTTCATATCGAAGCCATGAAACGGAAACAAGCAGGGGAAGCTATCATTCCTCTTTCGATTGGCGATCCGGACTTTCCGACTCCAAGTTACATCATTGATGGTGTCATCGACGCACTTAAAAAAGAGCGAACGCACTATTCTGACTCTGCAGGCGAGATGTCACTCAGAAGCGCGTTAGCAACACTCGAAAGTCGCGTAACGGGCAAACGAATTGAACCACGACAATTTTCGATTTTTAACGGTGCAACATCTGCGATTCATGCAACGCTCAGTGCGATTGCGAACCCAGGGGACAACATTGTTACCTGTCAGCCAACCTATCTAGGTTATGAATCAACTTTTGTGTGCTTGGGTGTCGAACTGCGTGCGGCAATAACTACACCTCCCTATTTCCGCTACGATGTAAATCAAGTTTTGGATCTAGTTGACGAGAAAACTGTGGGTATATTAGTAAATACTCCGTCCAATCCTATGGGCAACATCGTACCTGCAGAATCGCTCATGCGGTTGTATGAAGAGTGCCGTCAGAGAAATCTTTGGGTGATCTCGGACGAAGTTTATTCGGTCATGTATTACGAAAAAAAACATACGTCCATGGCTAATCTGGTCCCGAATTTTGAAAACGTAGTCATAATCGACAGTTTGTCCAAGTCTCATGCGATGTGTGGTTGGCGCGTTGGTTGGACACTGAGTTCAGAAGAGTTTGCTCAACACTTACGAGAAATAGCATTGAGCACCTTCTTTAGTGGTTGCCCGTTCATTCAAGATGCGGCGACGCTAGCGATACTACATGATGAACACGCGGTAGAACGCATGCGAAACGAGTACCGAGCGCGACGAGACTACACCTTAAGCCGAATCGCACAGATCCCTCAGTTTTCTGCAGTTACCCCAGAAGCTGGTATGTTCGTGATGATTAACGTGCATGAGCCCAGTGACCAATTTGCGCGCCGACTCCTTGATGGAACCGGTGTTTCGGTCGTTCCAGGTACTCCCTCGGGCGAAGTAACTCGTTCCTATGTACGAATGAGTTTAACACAACCGATCCCTGTGCTGACTCAAGCATGGAATCGAATCCAAAGCTGGCTAAACCAAGAACCGACCTAGTTAAATATCTGTTTAAATTTAGGTGTACCCGATTTCCCAATTAGTAAGGGGAATTACCTAGTATGACCGTAATGATGGATGTCTGGAACTGCCTCCATGACGACAATCCAAACCAACCACGTGGGGATGTTGAACAACTCAGACTTCACGACTTAAGACAAGAAGCTCCAAAGATTTGTTCACAAATCACAGGTTTTGCTGAGAGCATCTTTTTTACTCAAGCCGGTTTTGGAAAGGTTGACAATAAACTTGCACTAGACCAGATATTGCTTAACGAGGCTGAATCTCTCATCCCAACCGGATTAGAAAAATGTTCTCACGGTGTGCTGGTTGACGACCGACCGATATATTGGGGACGACTATTCGCACAGTATTTCTTTAATTGGTTCAATCGAAACTCGGTGTCTAGAGCAGCCGCAAGAGACTTGTGCTCATTACACGAACGAACCTCTCGGCACTATGCCAACACAAGCGCGCGTAATGCCCACGTAAGTACTCCTCGAGTCATTCTTACGGCCTTTGACCCATTTCTTCTAAACTCAAACGTCAAACAGAGCAATCCGTCCGCAAGTGTCGCACTTACGCTAGCCACCATATATCAAGACACAGTTCCTATAGAAGTCTTCATTTTTCCCGTGCGATATAGAGATTTCGATGACGGAATGGTCGAACGAATTCTCAGCCCTCGTTTCGAAAAAGATCCTCTTTTGATGCTCACCCTAAGTATGGGGCGCGACGAATTTGCCCTTGAGCGTTTTGTCGGGAAACGGAGATCGTCTCGCGCTCTCGATAATTCGGACTATACTCCAGTGCAAGACGGAAAAAATCCTCCGTGTATTAGAGAGAGCCCTGAATTCCTAGAGTTTACCTTACCAGCGGAAATTTTGTTAGACATTCAAGAACCTTGGAAAGTACGCGACAATAGACTTGTCGAGACTCAAAATCAAGGCGAGTTTGAAGCCGAATCTTTAGCAGAACTCAAAGCGGAAATTTGCGTTCAAGGATCAGGTGGTGGGTTTTTATCTAACGAAATCGCGTATCGCACTCGATTGTTGCAACTGAAGATGAACAAGTCATTCCCGTTGGGGCACTTGCATCTCCCAAAAATTTCACAATTTTGGCCAAGCGAGATGCGAAAAATGGTGCAGCAAACTTGCCAAATATTGGATCGTCTGCTCGCTTACATCGACGAAACAAACGTCTCGATGTCACTTACCTATCCAATGAAATAGTTTGGTCTAGCTGGACCCAACGAGCGTTTTGAACTTGTGAGAGACCGGTTACTTTGAGCCCATTGTGATTATCGGGGCTAAAGCTGAGTTGATACCCCCACAGGTCTGTGTAATCATCGATTGACTCTAAGGCTTCGATGAAGTTTTCCCGAGTGAGATCGTGCCCAGCGATTTCTAACGCTTTGACAACTAGATCTGCTCCTCTATATCCCTCCATCGCGCCAACATCCGGTATTCTGTTAAAACGTTCTTCGTATCGTTCAAACCACCGGACCGCTTCTTCGTTTTCTTCTGTGTCGGGATAAATTCTTGTCATGTGACTAAGAGTGTACATGCCCTCTCCAGCACCACTGGGATGTTCCGCAATCACATTACCACCAGCCGCGTTACTACCGACCCAATCGACATCTTCCCAACCGATTTTTCGCGCAGCATCCAGGATTCCCAAAGTGTCGACAACTACAGTACCCATCAATACAAAGTCGCATCCAGCCTCTTTAAAGCGTAATACCGTTGCAGTGAATTCCGTTTCGGTTCTTTCATGAGCTGCATAGGCGATTATTTCAATTCCCATTTCTTCGGTTTGATCGACCACAGCTTCGTAAATTTCTTGGCCATAATCATTGTCGATGTAGGCCGCACACGGCGCGGTACGACCTTTTTGCGCAACAAAATACTTCACGGCTACACGAATCTCGTCGTAATATATTCCTCTTTGAGTAAACACGAGCTTGTTAAATGGTTCGGCCATGTGGATTGAACCTGTTAACGGGAACAAATTCGGCACACCCGCTTTGAACTGCTCTTCCATGACATTGAGATTATTGGGAGTGCCCAAAGCTAACAACATCGCAAATATTTTGTCTCGATGAATGAGTTTGTTCGCAGCGCGAATAGACTCCTGCGGACTGTATTGGCTATCTTCCGCGATAAACTTCAGCATCCTTCCATGGACACCACCTCGATCATTCGCTTCGTCGAAGCGCATTCTAATTCCGTTCACGGACTCTGTTCCGTAAATTGAGATGGGGCCGGAGAGATCAGTATGTGTACCAAACACAATCTCATTTTCTGAGACTCCCGTCGTATTCAAAATGACTTCAGTATCTGTACTTACATCGGTATCTTTGTCTACGTCTGAATCTGTACCTGAATCACGCGAACAACCCGATACAATCAAGAGCATTGAGACGATTACAACACCAAGAATCTTGAATAAAAATTTCATTGACACTCTCTCTCTAGGAATACATTTCTTGAATTAAAGAAGCATACTTTTTATTTACGACCTTACGCTTGAGTTTTTGAGTCGGAGTCAACTCTTCATCTTCAGGGTCCAATACTTGATCAATCAATCGAAACTTTTTAATCGTCTCGGCCTGTGCAAACTTTGAATTTACCCGTTCGATTTCTGAGCCGATCAATTCGACCACCTCAGACGTATGACATAAACTAGTATAGTTAGTAAATGGAATAGCATGCTCTTGAGCGAACATTGTTACGTTTTCCTGATCAATCATGATCAAACAAGTCAAGTAAGGACGGCGATCACCCACAACGACAGCATCAGTGATATAAGGAGAAAACTTCAACTGGTTTTCAATTTCGCTAGGAGTGATATTTTTACCACCTGCAGTGATGATGATGTCGTTGATCCTATCAACAACGTACACAAATCCATCTGCATCAACACGGCCGATATCCCCTGTATATAACCAGTCTTGGCGAATTGTGCCGGCAGTTTTATCTGGCTGATTCCAATAGCCCGTGATAACTCCAGGGCTTCGGATCAAAATTTCATTCCGATCCGACAATGCGATTTGAACTCCATTCGCGGGCTTGCCAACACTACCAATCCGGTAGTCGTCAACAAGATTACACGTCGCGATTCCTGTGCATTCTGTTTGACCATAAAGTTCGTACATTGGCTTACCGAGTGCCCAATACCATTCAATCAACTCTGGAGCGATGGGAGCTGCGGCAGTTGACAACCACCGGCTCTTATTGATACCTAGCACGCGCTTCACATTTCCTAGTACTGAGAAATTGACGAGTTGGAATAGTAGCTCAACCGAGAACGGTACGGATTTAGAGTGCTTTAAAAAATTTGCGCGCGTTGTGCCTACCTTGATCGACATGCGATAAGCCCAACGACCGAAAGGAGTTGCTTCTTTAATCATGATCGCAACAGTCGAATACTGTTTTTCCCATACTCTAGGTACCGCGAAGTGTATCGTTGGTTCAATTTCCGCTGTGTCCTGCGCGACGGTTTCTAGACTTTCGACAAGATGAACGATGGCCCTTGACTCGATAACAGAGAATGTGTAGAACATGCGCCCAGCAATATGGGCGAGTGGCAGGAAACCCAGAATTCTGTCATCGTCTTGAACACGAAAACATTCCTGTGTGCACGACATCATAAAAAGTACGTTGCGGTGCGTAATCATTGCGCCCTTCGGCGGACCCGTAGTACCAGAAGTGTAAGTAAGAATCATGATGTCGTCAGGTTCTGCTCGATCAAGTTCGAGATTCCAAAGTCGAGGGTGTTGTTCGCGGTGTGCTTTACCCAAGTCATACAGGTCATCAAGAGAAATACACATCGCATCATCAAGTTCCTGAAGTCCTTCCATGTCAAAGACAATAATCTTTTCCAAAGTTGGCGTTCGATCTCGAACCTCTAAAACTTTGTCGAGTTGCTCTTCGTCCTCGGCAAAGTAAAACTTCGTTCGACTATCATTGATCAAGTATTCGACCTGATTCGGGGCATCCGTGGGATACACACCATTACAAATACCTCCCATACAAATTGTCGCTAGGTCAGCAAACAACCACTCTTTATTTATCTCTGACGCGATGGACACGATATCACCTCGGCGCAATCCCATCGCACGTAAACCGTATCCTATTAATTGGGCGTATTCTCCCCAATCAGCCCACGTATATTCGTTCCAAATACCGAAGTCTTTTTCCCGAATGCAAACTTTTAGCGGAAAAGTGTCAACCCGGTGCTGAAAAACTGCCGCTACTGAGTGGAACGAGTCGATGGGCGGTAACGCACTCATCGCCATGTCTTCCTTTGCTTCCACCGACGTTTACCACGAACGCTGCTAACTTTCTTTCCTAAATAAAACTCCTGCACATCGGTAGCAGCTGATAGTCGAGTGGTTGAATCTTCCATCACTACCCTACCGTTATCCAATATGTAGCCGTAGTGTGCAATTTGGAGTGCCATTTGGGCGTTTTGTTCGACTAGAAGTACGGTAACGCGTTGTTCTTGGTTTATGGATCTAATAATCTCGGATATGTCGTGAACTAGTTTGGGTGAAAGGCCGAGAGACGGTTCATCGAGGAGCATTAATTTCGGTTGAAGCATGAGCGCACGACCAATCGCGAGCATTTGTTGTTGTCCGCCGGAGAGGTATCCTGCAGCGAGTTTTCGGTGTTCCTTTAATTGAGGGAAATATTCAAACACTAAATCCAATTCGTCGCTCATTTTCGCACTACTTCGTGTAAAAGCACCCATTTTCAAGTTTTCTTCGGTTGTGAGGAATGGGAAGACTTCTCGACCTTCAGGCACATGTGCAATCCCTAACCGCGTGATGCGATCTGGATCTCGACCTGCAATATCTTCATGCGCGAATCGAACTCGACCCTTTTCAGGTGTCATTGCCCCGCAAATAGTCTTCAATATCGTGGTCTTGCCCGCGCCGTTTGCACCCAATATCGTGACAATAGAATCCTCGTACACTTCGAGAGATACACCTCTGATACCAGAAATTAGCCCATAGTAGGTCTCGATGTTGTGAACTTCCAGTAGTGGTTCAGTGGCAGTCATGTGCCGAGGTATGCGTCAATGACGTCAGGGTGATCTTTTACTTCTGATGCAGTACCTATCGCTATCGAACGACCACTCGCCATGGCTAGTACCCGATTTGAGATTTGTCCGATTAAGTTCATATCGTGTTCTACCATCAATATAGTGATCTTGAGTTCCTTGTTGATATCTTCAATCCAAAATGAAAGATCTTCTGTTTCTTCCGGATTCAATCCCGACGAAGGTTCATCCAAGAGTAGCAACTTTGGCTTGAGACACAGTGCTCTTGCTAACTCAACTAGCTTTCGTATACCAAAGGGTAATGCGTGAATGTACTGATCGCGATATCGTTGCAGATGAAGTAAATCGATAATCTCTTCTATAGCTTTTCTAGCATCTACTTCCTGCCTCCGTACTCTCGGCAAAAACAGCAGTTCGGAAAAAACGCTGGTATTTCTGTGGATGTATCGGGCGATCAGTAAATTCTGTAAAACAGTTTCGCGTTCAAACAGTTCGATGTTCTGAAATGTGCGCGCGATCCCTGCTCGAGCAACTTCGTGCGGTGAGATTCTTGTGATGTCTTGCTCGCAAAACTTCACAGTGCCTTCATCAACATCGTATATCCGGTTAATGAGATTCAGCACCGTTGTCTTGCCAGCTCCGTTCGGCCCCATGATGCTAAAAACTTCACCGGCGTTCACGGAAAACGACACGTTGTCCACTGCGGTGACGCCTCCAAATCGCTTAGCTATTCCTGAAACTTCAAACACAGATCAGTGCACCCGTTCGGTACGTAAAAACGATTTTTGTCGTCGAAAAGTCTTGTTTCGATACAGTGGAAACCGACTAAAAAATATTCGGATCTTTTGCCAACGTCCATTGATACCGCTTGGCTCAAACACTAAGAACACGATAAGCAACAATCCAAACGTAAATGGTTCCAGACCGGGCAAGTTGCCGATCGAGTCTGGCAGCCATTCTCGTAAGGTTGCAATCCCATCGGGTAGAAGTGTGATGAAGATTGCTCCAAAAACAACTCCTGGTATCGACCCCAAACCACCGATGATTACCAACATGAGCAGTTTTATGGACGTAATCATGGAAAAAGAGTCTGGAAACAGGTAGTGCCATTGGTGCGCAAGTAGTGTACCGGCAAGACCAGTTAGCGCGGCAGATATTGCGAAAGCTAATGCTTTGGTTTTGATCAAATTGATACCTGTTGCCTGAGCAGAAACTTCGGAATCACGAACCGCGATGAATGCTCGACCCGTTGGAGCCCGCAGCAAATTTGAAACACAGAGCACAACAAGCGTAAGAACCAGCAAACACAAATAGTAATACGCGGTTGTATTGAGTTCCCAACCAAGAATCTCTGGAGGTGGAACTTTGAACCCCGCGTTTCCACCAGTGACAGAACTCCAATTTTTCACGATTTTCTCGACAATCATGGCAAATGCCAACGTCGCTATCGCGAGATAAATTCCCGTCATCCGCAATGCCGCAATACTGATGACGACCCCCAAGACACTACACAGTGCCATCGCTAGCGGGATCGACACAATCGGTGGTACACCCGTATCAAGCAGTATGGCATGGGTATACGCTCCGACACTCAAAAACGCCGCATGTCCGAGGCTAATCAGACCAGTGTACCCCACTAGAATCATCAATCCCGCACCAGCAATACTCCAGAGGAAAACCAAAGTGAGTTGGGATTCCACATATGTCCCAGAAAATAGGGGGATACAGAGGACGAGAATAAATAGTGCTGCATGCCAACTAGACTGTACTCTATCGTGAAAGAGATTTACATCTCGGTGGTAGTCAGTCTTGAGAATAAAACGCATTAGACTTTTTTCTTCTGCATCGACGCGAAAATTCCGCTAGGACGGACAATCAACATCGCAAGCAACAAAATGTAGACGCTGGTCTCACTCACGCTGAATCCTACTCTTCCGTCGACCCAGTACTTAGTGAAGATTTCGGCGAGGCCAATCGCAAGCCCACCGACCATTGCTCCAGGAAGACTACCAAAACCACCAACAATAGCAGCAGCGAAAGCTTTTATTCCCAAAATGAGCCCCACCTCGGGGTACACAGACTTTATTGGTAGTAACAAGATACCTGCGATTGCGGCAGTCGCTGCCGCGAGTGCCCAACTGGCTGCGACAACGCGTTTAACAGGTATTCCAACGTAAGAGGCAGCAAGCTGATTCTGAGACGTTGCTTGCATTGCGATTCCAAAACGGGTATAGCGAAAAAACAAAAACGTTAGGCTACACAACACTACCGTCGCTCCGACAACGACTAAATCTGCGATAGGGAGTACAACCGAGCCGAAATGCAGAGTGTACTCTGTATACGGAGTGACGATACTGCGCGGATCGTGTCCCCAAAACATGCCGGCGACGGACCTCAGTACAAAGCCCAATCCAATGGTAACCATGAGTACAGCAAACGGAGATTCTCCAATCATGCGTCTTAACAATCCTCGTTCGATCGCGAGTCCAACGAGTCCCATGATTCCGATCGCGGCTACCACTGCGAGGAAATAATTCCAGTGCAAATGATTGATCAACGTGATCGTGATGAATGCACCTAACATCATGATGTCGCCTTGTGCGAAATTCACCATCTCTGTAGCTTTGTAAATTAATACAAACCCAATCGCTACGAGACCGTAAACACATCCTTGAGCGATACCGCTAAGTAGTAACTGAAAGAAAGTTTCCACTGATCTTATCGAGGGTTATCTGTTGCTGTTTCTAAGTTCCTTCAATGACAACGTAATCTAGTGCAAAGGAATCCAACTTGATTGTAGAGAGATATAGAAACGAAACACGTCCTTGGACCGCCAGTCCAACCGAAGTCATGATGACAACGGTAGTTTCAATCCATAAATTGCGCGCTTGTGTTCGTGAAAAAATGGTAACCAATATCCAGGTAATCTTTGAGTAAACAAGAGCACTCCAATGTTTACACGTGGTGCAATCCACGAATGAGTTCCCGCGATACCACCCCAGTAGTACTCATCAATTGCTTCCGATGGTTCTCCCACAGCTGGTTTTTGTTTGAGCGCAAACCCTAGACCAAATACTGTATGAGGCATCTCCCATTGCCGAAATTCGACCACATTGCCCGGGGGTAGCTGATTCGTACGCATAAGCTTGAGGGTGTCACTTCGCAAAATTTGGACACCGTTATAGTTACCGTCTGCTAGCAACATTTGCCAAAACTTGGAGAAGTCTGAAATAGTCCCAAGCAATCCACCACCACCAGACTCCAATACTCGAGGGCGGAAGTAATCTCCTGCCAATTCACTGGCTACAGTTAATCCTGGTTCATACGGATCGACAGGATCCGCTCCTTCGTACAAGACACAGAGTCGATCCTGCTGATCTTGCGACAAATAAAAACTGGTATTCGTCATACCGAGTGGACCAAAAATTCGGGACTTGAGAAACGTACCGAAAGACTCCCCTGACCAAATTTCAATCAATCGAGCAAGCACATCTGTCGCAATGCTGTAGTGGAATTTACGCCCAGGTTGGTACAAAAGAGGTATTGATGCTAACGTGTCAACCAGACCCGCTAAATCGGTTCCTGGGTGGAGGAGGCGTTTAGACCGATATAGAGGATCAACAAGTGTATCCAAGAAAATTCCATATGAAAACCCTGCCGTATGTGACATCAGTTGCCGTACAGTGATCTGTGAATGCAAAGGTTCGGTATCACCTATATCTGTCGCGTCTGGCTTGAGTACGCACAAATCAGCTAGTTCAGGAAGGTATTGAGCAACGTCGTCATCAAGATTAAATGCGCCTTCCTCACAAAGGATCATGGCCGCTACCGATGTAATCAATTTTGTATTGGAGAATAACCGATAAATCGAGTCGTCGCTGATAGGGATCTTCAATTCGCGATTTTGGTAACCAGTGAAATATTGATCGACGACTGCAGAACCATGGAATACTACGGAGGCCGCAGCAGGGATGAAATTCTGATGAACCCAACGGTTCAACGAAGCATGAATGGAATCAAACTGGTGAGACTTGTTTAGTTTTGAGTTCATGCTGGCAATGAAAGTAAAGTTTAGGTTGAATGCTTTCGCGATGTCTCCTCGCAGAGTTTATTCAGTGTCTGCTGGACATCCCATTGAGAGGTACCGCCTGAGCCACGCCTTTATACGCAGAGGTTTCAATGGGGAACACTCACGGGGCGGACTGACTAACGACATTTATGAGTCTTTGAGATCACTCTGCTTCAACAATCTTAAGAAATTCGGGAAGATCGAACACTTCGATATTTTTGTGAATCGTATGAGTTCTCTGGTACAAACAGACAATAAAACTCCTCCTTGGCTTTAGTGATTCGATCGAGGAATAGAACCCTCTCGAGGGAGGACGCGACATTGAGCGTTTAACTTCGATTGCCCAGAGTTCGCCAGTTCGATGCCACTCGAGCAATAAGTCAATTTCAGCCTCGTCTGCCGTCCGATAATACAATGGCGTAGCACGATCTTCGACCGCACCACAGATCTGTTCGATAACAAATCCCTCCCAGCTAAATCCACAAACGGGGTGCCGCAATAATTCGTCATTTGACCGAAGATTGAGTAAAGTGTGAAGTAAACCACTGTCTCGAATATACACTTTCGGCGTCTTCACGAGACGCTTTCCACGGTTCGTCAGATAAGGACTCAATCTGCGCACAACTAGCATATCACTGAGAAATCCAACGTGTTTTGACACAGTTGGCGAGGTAACCTCCAATGAAGTAGCTAACCGAGAAGAATTGAGCATGCTGCCTTGATTGTGTGCTAACATGGTCCAGAGACGAGTCAATAACTCTGTCGGAACGCGGGGATTAAACTGCAGCATGTCCCGTTCAATGTAGGTCCGTAAAAAATTTTTTCGCCACGCTAAACTCTCTTCTTCACTTTTAGCTAGAAAACTTAACGGAAAACCTCCAAGTAACCACAGTTTGCCGATTCGATTCTTCCCCACTTCGGAAACACTCAGTGGGTTCAAATTGATATATTCAATCCGTCCAGCCAAAGTTTCGCTGCTCTGTTTGAGCAGCTCTACAGACGCAGATCCTAGTATGAGAAATCTCCGAGTACTCAATCCCTTTCTGCGGCCTTCGTCAATGAGTACGCGCAGGACTGAAAACAACTCGGGTACGCGTTGAACTTCGTCGAATACAACAAGCTTGTCTTCGAATTGACGTAAGTAGAACAAAGGGTGTTCTAAGCTTTGTCGATCTTCTGGATTTTCTAAGTCTAGGTAATGATGATCAAAGCTTTTTGCGTAATGAAGTGCTAATGTGGTTTTGCCTACCTGACGTGCCCCAAGGAGTGCGACTGCAGCTTGACGTTGCAACGCGATATCAAGCTGTTCTAACCGTTGTCTTTGAATAAACACCGTAAATATAAATCATACTTTTAAATATACGGTATATTATATCGCATTTTTGATTTTGTAATTGAATTGGATTTTGCTGTCTGGATAACCCACCTGCCTCAGTTTGACCTTGTTTTTGTCCTGTAAAAATGTTTAGAAAACTTGTAAAAGAGTACGATTTGATAGATTCATCCTTCACATCAATTCCGAGTTTATAGTTGACGTGTGAAACCTTCCAATTCATGATTGGTCCAATGCAGTCCATCCACTTAATCAAAAATAATCGTCAGACAAGATTAAGTTGGGGCGTCTTTGGCAGATTACACCACCCCTTTGATTGGCTTCGGAGCACACACAAAATTTAGTGATACAGGTACGTGCTCACTGTGTTTTACAACTCAAAATCAACCCCGAACGGCTTTACTGCTATCGCTTATAATGGGTTCTACCGTTGAGTTAGGTCTGGCAATCTCTTGAGATGGTGGTGGACGTCGTTAATAAAACTTTGCTTAGTCGCACCACTAGAGTATTCTGTTTCCACATATTCGTTAGTACAAGCTTTGAACGACTTAGAGCAAATTTGGTGCTAGCGACTCCCGAGAACAAATCGTCTCGATTCGAACCAATTCACTCCTTGGTACTTATTGTTTCCGTCGCGTACAGGCACTCTGATACGCCAACAGAAGCAGCTAGCGAATGACGACTCCAGAAACCTAACTCCTCGGCAATCAATTTTCACCAAAAGACAGGAAATGCATCAATGAATACAAATGCAACCTCAAATCAAACTCTACGAGATGTCATCCTATTTTTGCTCGGAGCAGGCCTCACAACAGGCGTTCTATTAGTACTCTATTTTGCTTTTCCGTTAGGAAAAGCGGACTCAAATGTAGTTTCTAAAGACGATACTTTGCCAGTTCTTGAAAGTGTCGAGGAGAGTACCCCGGCACCGAGTCAAGAGAGACAAACCACAGGCTTACTCGACGTTGACTCATTAGCGGAGATACTAACCAATCATTCAGGAACGTTCGATCGATTTGCATCTTTGTATTCTTTGGTTTCCCAGTCCGACGAACAAAAGCTAGTGGAACTGTTTAACGAGTCAGAGACTTACGAATATAGTGAGTCTGACGAATCCTGGTTGGAGAGTAGTATCCAACGAACCATATTGTCTCGACTTATTCATGTCAACGAAAAATTAGCTGGTTCCCTATTTCTTGGTCTTGAGTCAGATCAACAATCTGCAATTTCCTACACTTTCGCGCGTGAATTCGCGAGTTTTGATCTCGACCGCGCAATAAATTTTGTTGAGAATTTAGCAGACAATGTTAAGTTTTCGGCCGAAAGGGGTATTCTAGATTTAAATAAAACTCTTCCCACCGAGGAGTTGACGACATTGGCGACTCGTCTTGGAAATACAAACTACGTACAAAACCTTGTGGATCAGAGACTCCTACAAGAGGAAGCGGAGAATCCACAACAGGCTTGGGCATCACTTTCATCGGATCCTAGCTTGCTTACCGGAGAAAACTGGGCGCGAGTTCAAAATATCCTTGATGCTTGGGTAAAAGAGGAGGGAGTCGCCGTTATCGATACGATAACAACGGCTATCGAAGACGAAGACTTAAAGGAACGTGTAATTCGATTTGGATTACGAACGGTTTCTGAGAACGACCCAGAAGCAGCATTCGATTATGCGTTACAGTTTCAAGACGAAGGCGGTGGAATTTTTGGTTTCAGCAATAACCCACATATGAGTTCTGTACTAAACGATTGGGTTAGAAAACAACCGTTGGATGCTTTACATAAAGTCCTATCCATCGATTCGACCTCGCAGAAAAACCAACTTGCAGAAACCGTGTTTAGAATCTGGGCTAGTAGCAATATACAAGCGTTGGTTGATTCCATACCTCAATTTCCTTCTGAGTATCAGGACGCAGCTCGAGTGAGTAGTATTTCTCGATTATCACAAGATTCTGTGGAGGACGCAATATCTCTATTTAGCGATATTGAAAGCGATGCAAAAAAGAATCAAGCAGCCATGACCATTGCGTCCTCTTTGGCAAATACAGATTCCGATGCCGCGCTACATTGGGCTCAAACCGACCCAAGCACAGAATCTATCAGAACTCAATTGATTAGTACGATATTGACTACTATCGCGAGCAAAGACCCTCAGAAAGCATTTGACGTTGCGCTGAAACTACCCTTAAATGAAGACGGTCAAGGACTTGAAGCAAGAGTCCTTACAACCATGGCGTACACAAATGTCGACAAAGCGTTAGAGTTGCTTCCAAAGGTTCGGATAGGAGCGACCCAAAAGACTGCTTACATGGGCGTGGGTAATGGTTTAGCCATGCAAGGTAGAATCACGGAAGCCATCGAGCTCGGAAAAGATTTGTCAGAAGAAGACCAACTGAATTATTACACGACTGTTGGTGCAATGTCGTTGTCCGGATCCTTAGTATCGGGACTTACAGGTAATGAACCAGAAAAAGACGTTTTTGAAACTCTTGATAGCATACCCCATCATGGAGCTCGTTCCAAGGTCGCCATGCAAGCAATAATAATGAATCAATTGAGAGATTCCTACAGTGATGATGAAATCGCGTCCTTAAAAGAGTACGTATCTGAAGAGGATATGGATGAACTGGAGAAAGGACTGGAACAAATGGATTCCATGCCGATACCATTTTTAGGACTCTGATGCACGTAAGTCTAGAGCGTTAACTTTTTCTGGTCATACACTCGTGTCGCTCTTCGGTTAGCACAGGCCGCAGAGAGCAAAAACGGGAGATTAATAGGTTGGAATAGGAATTGGCTTGTTCACGAAATATGGGAAGATTAACCCTCTACTTTCTAGCAAATTACTTATCAGTGAGTTCTGTGAGCGAGCAAATTGTGTTCGCTGCGACGGTATGAGGCGAGCTCGTCCAACCGAGTTCGAAGAGGACTGCATTAAGCGTTAATCAACAATGCCGAGATCGGAAGTGCGAAGCGGTTGTCCAAAAATTTGCAGGGAAATTCGCGATCTTATATCACCACAGTTACAAAGAAGTTCTCCGATTGCTGTGACCACTATCGGAGTCCACGGAAATCCTCTTCTTTCACCCCGGTTTTATGTCATTTGTCGAATCGCTAAATGTCAATATCTGTGTCGCTAAATGTCATTTCACCCCTCTTGCAGAATGCGAGTTCGAGATGAGTGTGGTGCACCGCACGCTGCTAAACAGATTGCTTGTTGATACCGAAGAGACAGTTAGCTTAGCACTCTAAATTGTCCAGAAATTTGTAGAAGGAGCGATTACGAACACTGTCGAATCTAGACTGATTTTCTAATAGATCCATCCAAAGAAAGAATGGATCGGACTACTGCAAACAACACACTTCCACATTCAATATTCCTACGGGAGAGTTCGACTTCTCTACCGCGAATGCGAGAAAAAGTGTCCACCAATTCAGGACTTTATTCCTACAAGGTGTAGCTCATTAGCGTACGTGTTTTATTTTAAAAAAACAAGGCTTCTCAGTTTGTGGAAACTCTGTACGCACCGTTTGCTTAAAATGACTGACGGAATAGATTGAGTTCATCTTTGTATCTGTGGTCCGTTTTTGGCATTCTGTTTACGGCACCGCGCTCTTTCTACAAAGTGTTTCTAACCTGTTCCAAACCATAATCACAATATCGGTTACTATCTGCAGGAAATCTATGCAAAAACGAATCGCGATCTTTCTTTTAGTCTGTGCGCTTAGTTGGGTGATCGCAGTTGGCGCTGAAGCACCGAGCGAGGGGCTTAGTGCCGAACTCAGACTTCGATATGAACAAGCAGACGATTCTGTGAATGAAAATGCTAATGCCTACACCGGCCGCCTTGCCTTGAAGTGGGTCACGGGCAATGACAAACTGAGACCTGTGTTGGAGATCGAACACATTTCTGCGTTTTTAGGTGAAGAGTACAGCGACGGTGGGGCAAACAGAAAATCGCAATACGCTGTGATTGCTGACCCCGTCGGGACGGAAATCAATCAAGCCTACGTGCACATTGGTGGCGATGAGCCTTGGGAGATATTGATTGGGCGGCAGGAACTAGCACACCGTCCCTACCCTTGGCAGCGTTACGCAGGTACGGTTTCGTGGCGTCAAAACGAACAAACTATGGATGCGATTTCGTTGCGCTATCCATTCAATGAAAAGTTTGAATTTCACGGAGCCTACATCGTTAATGTGAATCGGATATTTGGCGAAGACAATCCCGATCCCACCCGAGCAAATTTTGAACTAGACGGCTTAATGCTTACCAGCAAGGTTAAAGTTCAACAGAACATTGATCTTGATTTGTTTTTGTTTGATCTATCTTTTGATGAAGCAACTACTCTGTCAAGTCAAACAGTTGGATTCCGCGTCGATGGTACGTGGCCTACGAATACCGATTTCGATTTGCTTTACTCGGGGGAATTTGCTTGGCAACAACCGGACACCGCAACTTTTGACGATACGAGTTATCGCATGCTCTCAGCGGGAATAAAAACAAGTGGACATACTCTTAAACTGAAGAACGAGTTTCTTGGTTCCGGTACGGGTAATGCTTTCCGAACACCACTTGCGACACTTCATATCCATCAAGGCTGGGCAGATCGATTTTTAGCCACGCCTGTTGAAGGTGTTTCTAATACCGCAGTTAACGTGAGTGGAAAGTTGTCTGAAGTGAAATACACAGTCGAGTTTAACACCTACTCTTCCGATGAAGGCGGGTATGATTTCGGGACCGAAATTGGCGCGATGCTTTCCTACAGTTGGCCAGAAGAAACCAAGTATTTAGCAGGTTGGAGCGTGGGAGGAAAGTTCACCACGTTCAGTGCCGATACTGGCAACGTCAACGGTACATCGTTCAACGACGTCACTAAGTTTTGGTTTTGGTTCCAAAGAAAATTCACTCTCAATTAGCGAGCAAAATTTTCTAAGTACGATTAGGTACTACTCAATGCGGTACTTCTGGCGGCCGCTCAATCATGACGAAAGCAGACTGGACTTCTGCTCTCTCCTCTAAGACTTTTACAGTAGCCGCTGGATGCTTTTCTGCTGGTAGTTCCAACACAGCGTAACCGAGTTTCGGGTAAGCTTTACCCCTCTTAGCATCCGTCTCATCAATCAGAGTTTCCAAATCGGAATAGTTGCTGAGGACTACCCGAACCTTATTCTCTAGTCTTTGAAATCTCTTGTTTTTGGTGTCAAATACCAAGTGCACTGGCTCTTCAGATATGGATTCCCAATGAACAATCGGTTCGTCGATGCTTCCTAATTCCCTAGCTTCATACTTCACCTTGTCGTTCTCACTTTCAATTTTGATCTGAAAGTCGTCCAGTTCAAACGTGGAATCCGAAGCTTTCTCGACGTCTGGTAGAACAAGAAGATCGTGTGCGTGCTCGGGGTCGAGACTCACAGACTCCAACGTCTTTTCTTGAGCCCAGCTAGCACCAGCGAGAATCACCGCAGTGATTCCCAAAAACACCTGTTGTTGTACCGCGGGCGGGACCGTTCTCATCATTTGCTTTTTTATACCCATGATCAATTTTCCCGTTTCTGTCAATAGTAGGCATTGGTTGTTATGGAGTG
The DNA here is from genome assembly GCA_964511425.1 of uncultured Pseudomonadales bacterium. Classification (GTDB taxonomy): domain Bacteria; phylum Pseudomonadota; class Gammaproteobacteria; order Pseudomonadales; family Azotimanducaceae; genus Bin55. The sequence goes on along the minus strand of CAZEFI010000032.1, from coordinate 735 downwards.
GTCGGTTGCATCTTTTATGCCTTTCAAATCTGGAATTCGAGCTAACAATGTCGATTCGACACCTTGTTTTAATGTTATATCGACAGCAGCGCATCCTTGACATCCTCCACCAAATAGGAGTACCGCAACGTTTTCGTCAACGACTTCGACAAGTGAGACAATTCCACCGTGTGCTGCCAAATTCGGATTGATTTCACTATAGAGCACATAATTGATTCGATCTTCCATGGGTGCGTCTGGTCCAACCTGAGGAACTCTGGAGTTGGGCGCGCGGACCGTAATTTGACCACCCATGCGATCTTCCCGAAAGTCTACTTCAGCATTCTCTAAGAATGGAATGCTTCTTTCATCGTACCAGACAGTTAAACCGTCATAGTGAAATGGTTGGTCGCCTTGGTGTTGCTCGCCTTCCCGACAATACGCAATGCAAGTTTCTGCATTCGGTGTTCCTGGTTCAGCCACAAAGATTCGCACACCGCAGCCAGGTTCTTCCTTCTCAAGAAGCTTGATAAGATAATCTTGAGCTGCCTGAGAAATATTTACAACTGATTGTTCCATACTGTAATTATCCCGATATACCGTCTATCGAACAGATTGGACTGGTAAAAACACTCAATTTAGTCTATTAGAGTCCTAAAACATGTGCTAGTTGCACGAATCGCAAAACGACGTTCGCTAGGGATCTACGACACGTAAGCACCAGGGAAGAATCGACTTCGTGATGATCGCAACTGC
>CAZEFI010000031.1:7710-21784 GCA_964511425.1 uncultured Pseudomonadales bacterium | reverse complement strand
CGTTGAATATCTTGGCCTCCGGGATTGGGGCATCTGGACGGCGAGGAGCGTTAGCTTTAGTTACTCCAATGAACCGTCAAAAGGTGAGCATCGTTCGCATTGCGGATTTTGCTACGTAATTCCCTTATTAATGTCTCCAACTTCGAAATTGCTGAATTCTTCGTCCGACCAAAAATAGTGTTGGATCAAACCTAGTTTTAGGCGGTAGTTAGGGAACGTAAGTTTTTCGAGTAACGACGCATCAGCATGCTCCTTTGAAAGATCAAGCTCGTCCAAAGTAATCGAGCCGTTGTCATCTGCGTCGAGTATTTCGAATGCGCTCGTGTTCAAAGTTTCGAGGTGACTCAGGCTGAAGTCGGACGTAGTTTCATTAGAGTCATCCTGACCAAGTACGGTTGTGGTCATTAGAAGCAAGAACGTGATTAAGGAGACAAATGCTTGTTTCATGGATGTGTTTCTCTGTTTTATCCGTGCATAGCAGATTGACAATTCGTTCTTACAGAGATGATTCGCTATTCAATAAAGTTTCATCAGAAGTTCGACTGTCGTGTCGCCGGATCGGATACGCTTTTTTATAACTCTTTCTTGACAAAATGGAATCTCAACCAATGTTGCGCGAACTTATGCGAATTTACAATCGCTCAATCTCAATGTCCGGCGGTTGTCTCGGAAAGCTACAATTCGCAGAAATTACCGCAAGCGGTGGGTTATCGGTTATTAGCTCTATTTCTTTCGTCGAGCTGGGACTGTTGAGCCCGTCTTTCTAATCGTACTTGTCGTTGCCATTGACTCACTCGAATGTCATGTAGTAACCGCGTGTCCGAGCTTTCACCTAGTTCCGCTCGGCTAAGACTTCCGTCTCCGTCGCTGTCGAGTTCTTCGATATTGTCTAAGTGGGCGGAAAACTCACTGAATTCAACACCTCCATTTTTGTCTTTGTCGAACGACTCGATATTAAGTTGCAAGATATGGGTGCGTAGAGTGGTCTCACGAAGATCAAACTCGGTTTTACTGAGAGATCCATCGTTATCAGAGTCAGCAACATCAAAGTGATCCATATCTTCTTCTATGTACATAAAAGTTCGAGAAACTATGTTCGATCGTTGTCGAAGTTTCGCTAGTTCTTCTGTAGGAAGGACTTCCTCTCCTTCGATGAGTTCAGGGATTATGTCAATCTCATCCAAGGTAATGGAACCACTGCTGTTCGCATCTAACAATTCAAACGTCTCTTTGGATGCTTCGCGCATAGCGTCTATTTCGGCGATAGGCCACGAGAAACGGTCAGCTGACAGAGAGCGTGCGGCAGCGGGCCGTTCTCTTTCTTGCGCAACCAAAGACAACGACGTGAGTATTAGAGTACTAAGTGTCAACAAACTAAATAGTAATTTCAACCTCATTTGGTTCATCCTCCTTTATCGGTGTTATGTAATTGTTTCGAAGCGATACTCAAAGACCAACGAATGAGAGCAAAATCAACAATGAGTAGTCGTCTCAAACTGGCAATTCTTTCCGTTTTATTGTTGGTATCGATGAATATTTAAATGCGTTTCACGCACGCGGGGTCAGTCTGCTTCACGTATATTTGAATCACTCTTCTCACTTACAGCAGAACGTCTTTCGCGTTCAGCTGCACTTCGTTCTGTTGCAATGATTGCTCGATCCCGTTCTACTTGGCTAAGTTCTCGTGAACTCCACCGACGCCGCATATCTGTGAAGAGTCGACGATCGGAGATTTCGCCTATTTCCTCTCTATCAATCGTACCGTTTCCATTAGTGTCCCACTCTTCAAATTTGTCGAGATGGGCACTGAACTCGTTTGCTTCTACACTACCATTTTTGTCCTTGTCGAGCGACTGTATTCCAAGTTTCAGTATGTGAGTGCGAACATTAGACTGCAGATTATCAAATTCGTCTCGGTTCATAGAACCGTCTTGGTTGGTATCGCCAACTTCGAACATATCAATGTCCTGTTCGGTCCAAAAGTAGCTATTGACTAAGCTCAAACGTCGTTGTCGGAGGACAAGTTCTTCCTCACTCAAAGTTTCTTCAGAGTCTTCTTTGAAAAGATCAATCTCGTCTAACGTTATTGAACCGTTTTCGTCAGCATCCAGTTGTTCAAATACGTTATTGGACAACGTTTCTAGTTGGCTCAGACTAAATCCGGTCCAACGATCAGCGGTATCGCGTTGAGCGTGTAGTGTAACAGTTGCAAACAGCACTAGGGATATCGCTATGATAAACGCTTGTTTCATATGATCAAACTCCAACAAACAATGTCAAAAGGATTTTAGTTCTTTATACGAAATGTGCGGGAGAATCTTTCACAGTAGAGAGAACGATTCACTTGCTGCTAGTGGCAGGACATTACAGCATACTACGCTACAATCTTGACACTAAATTGCACGAACTTAAAATCAACTCTTTACTCTTGGGTGTTTAGCTCAGTTCGGGAGAGCGATGGCCTTACAAGCCATAGGTCGTAGGTTCGATCCCTACAACACCCACCATAGATAGTTCTCGGAGCGGTAGTTCAGTTGGTTTAGAATACTAGCCTGTCACGCTAGGGGTCGCGGGTTCGAGCCCCGTCCGCTCCGCCATCTTCTCCACATTACTTCGGAGTATTAGTTTGAAACGAAGCAGTCCAGAAACCGATTAGTTGTTGAGCTGTTTCTGGACTTGATCAAGTAGTTTCGACGCGACGTTCCGACGGTCTTCGTTTTCATCCCATTCGGCTGTGATCGCCAAGTAGCGTTCTGCTTTTCGAAATTCTCCCAACTGTCGATAAGCCTCGCCGAGTTGAAGATTTACACGGGGCGACCAAGGTGTTTGTTTTTGTGCAACACGGAGGTAATTTAATGCTTCTCCAGTTCGACCTCGATGGAGGTATACGCTACCCAAACCAAATGCTGCATCTACCCGACTGTGGTCAAAAGCCAGTACCTTTCGATAGTGTGTTTCAGCTTTTTTCAAATGACCAATACAAGGCTGTGAAGGATCTTCTGCACAGAGACGGACATAAGCGTTAGCGAGGGCTAGGTTGGTCACTGGTGAGTCGGGTCTTGTCCGATACGCGGTTTCAGCATACTTTAGTGCGATTTCGGCGTCGTGTCGGTGCACTTCGGACAGCAAAGCAAGAACTCGATAGTCTCCAGGATAATGCCGTTCAATCTGTTGTAAGATTTCACTGGCTCGGTTACGATTGAAGCTGAGAACACTACGAGCGAGCAGAAGATGGCGATCGACGTCATTTAAGCAGTCTCGAAATGTGACTTGTTGTTGCGGGGCTGGAATCTTAAACGTCAGAAGCTCTTGAGTTTGCGAAAAATGTCGATGCAACGTGTCTGATAAGTCTGATTGGTGCAATCCAACGAGGTCTAAGAACTTGTCGAATGCGTTAGCTCCTTTGTTTACGGCGTGAAATATCTGGACAATACGTTGCATAGGTTCCAACTCGGTTTCAAACGTACCGTGAATTAAGTAATGGACCAATCCTAGGGCAACATCGTACTTGACGGCGAGTTCAGGAGTTTCGTCGTGCGATAGGTCCATAGACAACGTGTCGGACCATGGACGCTCTTTTGTGGCAGCTAAGGAATTTAAAATTCGACGGCGTTGAACTTTGCCCACTTCCACCTTGTGCTCGTGGATAGTCATAGTTCCTAGGTACTGAGCCAAACCTTCTTCAAACCACCGAGCGATGGGACGTTCGATTCGTATTTTGATTAGATGGTGTGCGTATTCATGAAATGGAATTTCAGTGTAATCCCGATCTCTAATATTGGCGGTTAAGAGTAGTTGATGTTGTTGGAAAGACGGTTGCATCAAACCAGCGAATTTGTTTTGTTTTAGTTCCCGTCGAAACTCTCGTGCATTTCGAAAAATGATAATGTTGATTTTGGTTGTCCGAGTCGCACTTGAAGAGAACAAGATATTAGAAGCATAATGAAACTCTAATAGATCATTTGAGATTTGCTCCGCATCTTTTGCACGCATATCGCTGTATAAAGAAAAGTGTTCTGTTTCCCACTCACACCACGAACGATTCAACACGGAGGCCGAAAGTGGAATCGAAAATAGGTATCCTATCCAGAGAACATGCATCCATAGTATCCGCAGGAGGACTTTGTGGATTTGTGCTGTTTTTCTTGACTTCATCTCAACCAATAGCCGGTTCTGAGGACGAATTTACGCCACTCATGTGCACCGCCGATACGACCGTAGGCTTACATGATGCATACGACGAAGAAGCGGCCACTGAGATGTACGAGCCTAGGATGTTTAATAAGTCGGAGTTCAAATTAACGGAAAATCGAACTTTCCAAGAGTTACTAGGAGATGAGGATGTGGATTTATACCTTACGTTACAAGACGTGAAAACAGAGGTGTCCTTTGAATTTTCGTGCCAAGAAATTAGAGGGTGGGGGCAACGACATGGATACAGTTGTGTAAATTCTCCACCTACAGAGATGCTAGCTGTTGATCCCACAACTTTACGCTTTAGTCGAGCCTCAGTCGGTGCGTGGACTTTTTATACGGCGGAGGATTTGAACGACAGTGCGGTACTTTTTATAGAAAAAGGTTCTTGCGTGCGCAATTCGAGCACACAGAATCAAGACGAGACTGATGACGAGCAGTCAAATTAAATTGATTTGACTGCTCGATAGATAGATACTCTTAACTGAATTCTAGTCGGATGTCTGTATCGACTCGGAATCTGAGGCTTGGGATGGATTGACATCCAAACTACTGGTTTTGTCTGTACTTGAACCTTTCTCGCTGATGTCAGAAACTGCTTGCTCCGATGTAGAATCGACAGCGTCAGCCATAGATGATTCGTTTGATTCAGCGTCAGAAGATTCTTCATCCAAGTTATCCGACATAGTCGTCAGGCTGTCAATCAAGTTTAAGATTTCGTCCACTTCGGGATCACCTGAGGTTAAATCGTCCTCGGCAATTTCCTTGTCCGAAGTTACATTGATAGTTTCCATCAAAAGGACTTTCTCGGCAGCGTCCAAACTGTGTGTGGCGACTTCTTCTGCACTTATCGAAGCACAAAGTGATAGTACGACTGCTGCGGAGAGCACGTAAGAAATTTGATTACCGTTGTTCATTTTGATTCATCCTGTGAAGGCTAAACGTTGGTTCAAGTATATTCTCTGAATGTAACAGTTCTATGACACAGGTTCGTGCTTCAAGAGCTTCAAACATATCAGCGCACATCGAAGTGCTTCTTCCCCGGCTGGGGTCGTCGACAGATCCTTGTTAATCGAGTATCCCTCACTCGCTAGGTGAACTCGCTCGCGCTTAACTAATTCGTACATACCTCGAGACAATTTGCTCATTTTCCGTTTAAGGGGTAAATCTATGATGCCAACGGGGGATCCAGTATTGAGAGCTTCATAAAGCATCGTGACGGAGTCACTCGTCACCCAAGTTTGTGAGCTCAAATTGAGCAAATCGGTTAGGAAGGTTTCGTTCGTGGTGCGCCAATGTCGTGTCGTCGCATTCGCTACGTTCGAAAGTTGGGTTAAAAGGTTTTCCGGACTTCTTGGTGAGTCGCAAATAGTCCAATGTATTCTTGGGTTCGAAGAACAGATGTTTTGAACGGCTGTTTGGACTGCGTCGGTATCCCATTGGAAGTGACGACTTGCACCACCTAACAATATCACACCACACTCGTTCTCGGGCCGGACGTTAGGAATCGGGCAAAGGACTCCATCTGTTGTGTAGACATTCCCGAAATTGGTGCAAGTGTCGTGATGAGGTAAGAAAATTAGATCGAAAAATATCGTGGGGAGCGACGGTTTCATGAGAACGACCGATCGTGCACCAAAAAGTAATTTGACAACTAACATAGGAAAATGTGTTCCATTGCCGGCACCAATTAGTAAGTCTGGTTGGGGGAGTTGCCTCAAGATTCCCATTGGCGTACCTACAAGGATACGATGTACGACAATTTTCTGAGACGTCAATCTGTCCATCGCCTGGGTAAGACCGGTAGTTTGTTTTTCGTGTCCTTTTCGACCGTCGGAAAATACCCACAATACTATGTCGGTCATCTTGTCCTGGATTCGTTCGAACGAAAACTTTGCGGATCAATCGTCAAGATTTTGGTGTGCATTAAAGCTGAGTGAACAATAGAAGGAATACTTTATAGAGTCTGTTTGTCTCGCCGCTCAGAATAGTAGTAGAGAAGTCAATGATGAATTGAAGCGAAAAAAAACTAGCCACCAAAACCAACCCCAGCAAAGAACGCAAGCACCGTCCATGCGATCGCGGCTAAAACTGCTGCAAATGATGCTTGCGGAATCTGTGTCCGTACATGGTCCATCAAGTCGCACCCGGTACACATAGAACTCAGAACCGTTGTGTCGGATATCGGTGAACACTGGTCTCCATATACGCTTCCGTCCATAACCGCGGCAAAACACAAAGTCATAAAAAACCAAGGATGAGCTAGATCTTGACCGCTGGCGATCGCCCAAGCTAATGGCATTGCGAGTGGAAAAGCAACTGCATAGGTTCCCCAACTGGTACCCGTTGAAAATGCTATGGTCATGGTCATGAGTTGCAGCATGACTGGTAATACGAACCAAGGTAGCGCGTCGCCGAGTAGATCAACTAGATAAGTTCCTCCTCCCGCTTGCGCACTTACTGCACCAATGGTGATCGCGAGCATCAAGATCAAAGAACCGATCAGAAGACTCTTCATTCCTGTGCTGACCCCGTCTATCAGCTCTTTGATCGTCATACCACGTGCCAAAGATGTGCCTGCAGCAACCAATAACGCAATTCCAAAAGCCCACTGAACATTGGGAGATCCAAATCTGATGAAGGTACCAACAGCGATCGTTATCAGCAAAACCAAAGGAACAATAAACTCAAACATGCTTGGTGTATATCCTTTTGGTACGACAGTATCCTGTAATTCGGGGGCAGCGAGTGGAACCGCATCATCATCGTCCAATTTCCCCGTAGCCCGAGAACGGTTCATTGCTATTTTCATGCGCTTGCCAAGGTACAAAGGTTTTTCTATACTCAGAAGGAACGTCCCAAGAACGGCAAAGATGGCATAGAAGCAAAACGGTACGCTGGAAAAGAAAAACGCGATGCGATCAGTTTCGGTTGCGAGAAACGCTACTCCCGGTACAAAGATAAACACTTGCACATACCCAGGCCAAGCATTAAAGGCTAACTGAGATGCAATAGGAGATGCAGTGGAATCCACGATATACGCAAGCTCTTCGTGGCTAATTCGTTCTTTATCTGCAATCGGTTTTACCGTGGTTCCAACTAGTACCGTGCTGACCGTACCACCTTGGAAGAATACCACACCTAAAAACCAAGCAACCAATTTCGCAGATCGGGGCCCCCTAACAACGTTGTGTGTCATCCACTCTGCAAATGCAAGCGCAGCACCAGATTTAGACCAAATTCCTAATAAACCACCTAAAAACCATAGATACAGGATCAAAATTCCTGCTGTCTGAGTAGTCCCGAGAGTGGGAATGAGTACCTCTCCCGTGAGATCGTAGAACCCAAGTAAGAGTGCTCCGGACACGATTCCACCCAACAATGCGGTGATGGGCTCTCGAGTGAGCCAGCATAACAATACCGCGCAAAAAGCTGGTAATAAGGACCAAAACCCCCAGTGTTTCTGGGCACGTAGTTGTCGATATTCAAGTCGCCCTTCTTCGAGTTCCACTTCGACAATCTCTTCCACGATCTCAAGTTCTCCAGAAAAGTCTCTAGGCTGCGATAACAATAGGGATTGTGCGGCTGAAATCGGTTGAAAGAACTCCTTTTCCTTCTTGTACAAATAGTAAAGTTCACCGGTTTCGTGCTCTAGGGCATCAAGAACGGTGGTCGAGATTAGCCACTTCGGAGAAATGTGTAGTCCCACGACTAAAGATAAAATCATCATTGACCCAAAAACCAAGAATGTGGTTAATGCGCGGCGTGAAAAGCGATTTAAGGTTGAATTCATGGTTTTGCCTTATACTAAGTGGTTGAATCCAAGTCAAAATATATGTGACCTGTTAACATACCGTGTGACTCAACCAGTGTGGTAATCGAAGGAACGAAAGTAATTTTCATTGTAGATTTTAGGAGTGTTTTGTGATTACAGTTGAAAGCGACATAAAAGAGGCGATCGAAACTTTCGGTGTCGACCAGAAATATTCAGAGTACACGCTGGAAGATCACGAGACATGGAGACTTGCGACAGAAGAACTCGAAGAAGTACTCGTCGGACACACCGCTGTAGATTACACTCAGTCTTTCACGAGTACGGGGATGACCAAATCTGCGATCCCGTCGTTAGAAATGGTTCAAGAAGCTCTGAGTCAGTGGGATTGGAGTGCGATCGTGGTAGACGGATTTATCCCTCCAGACATTTTTATGCTGCTGCAAGCAAACTCCATTCTGCCCATTTCTAAACCGATTCGACCGCGGAGTCAATTAGGTTACACGCCTATTCCAGACATTATTCACGAAGCTGCCGGTCATTTACCGATGCTGCTTTGTGCTGAGTATCGAGAGTTTCTCCAACGATTGGGTGAAATTGGTGCTAACACGCAATTAAATGAAATTGATATGCAACTTTACCATGCCCAGAAACATATCGCCGAATTGTTAGCAGATGAAGTAACCGATCAGAAACTGCTGGCCGACGCGGAGCAAGCAGTCATCGAGGCGAAGAAGATTACTGAGAATAGTTCTCCGTCGCCAGCTAGATGTGTCGCTCGTTTTCATTGGTGGACCGTGGAGTACGGTCTAATCGGACCTGATCACAAAATTTATGGAGCAGGGCTTTTATCTTCAGTATCGGAAGCTGCTAAGTATTGTGAAGCACACCATGAAAGACTCTCGGTAGCGTGTTGTGATAGGGTGTTTGAAATTGATCATATCCAACCCATTTACTACGTAGCAGATTCATGGGATCACCTCATGAGAGAACTGGAAAACCTAGAGCACCACATCGGGTACGCGTAGATTGAGCTTACTCAGTGTCCTCATTGGGTAAGACTACTCGGGTCGCGGTTTGTGCAAATACATGCTTCGCGATCACATCATAAACATGACCACATTGGTCACAATAAACGACAAAAAACCACGGTTCCCGATATCGACTTCGCGTGGTGCTTTCCTTGCTAACAAAATGATCAATTCCAGCCACACCACAGTTAGGACATGTTGGCGACACAGATTCCTTTTTTACCATGGACATTTGCTCGTGCAAATACTATTTTCGTAGGTTTGTAAACGGTGTTGTTATTTTTATGGCTAGCATCGTAATTATCCCGTATCAAAATTGACCAAAATTATATACAAAATAGCATATATTCGCATTGACCGAAAAGTTAAATTCGATAGTGCTTCAGACAGTTTGAGTCTAGGTCGTTGATGTTCGCGCAATTTCACCGAGTAGGTATTATCGGAAGGCTGGACCAACCGACCATTTCCGATTCCTTAGAGCAGGTCGTTGACGTGCTTGAAAAAAATCAACGCGACATTGTCATCGAGGAGCAAACCGCTACTTTGGTAGCCGGCAACAACGGTAATGTCGTCAGTCGCGCGGATCTTCATGACTGTGACTTAGTTATAGTCGTCGGTGGTGATGGCAGCATCTTAGGAATTGCTCGAGATTTGGTTGATACAGATGTCCCAGTTTTAGGAATCAATCGCGGCAGATTAGGTTTTCTAGCAGACATCTCACCAGAACACATAGAGTCTGGGTTGCTTGCAGTACTTCAAGGGAGTTACCGTCTTGAAATTCATTTTCTGCTGGAACATTCTATCGTGCGTGATGATGAACTGATTCGTCGAGGAATAGCACTGAACGATGTGGTAGTAAATTCTGGGTCAATTACCCGGATGATGGACTTTGCGCTCTACGTTAACGAAGAATTTGTATATTCGCAACGATCGGATGGTTTGATCATTTCAACGCCCACGGGATCAACAGCATATGCGCTTTCGGCAGGTGGACCGATCATGCATCCTACACTTGATGCTATCGTGATTGTGCCAATGTTTCCGCATACGTTAAGCTCTCGACCACTAGTGGTAAAAGGTGACTCAGAGATTGTTGTGTTCGTGAATTCTGAGGACGATTTTCCACTTGTGACCGCGGATTCTCAGGAGCCCTTCATCCTCCAACCCTATGATCGTGTGTATATTCGCAAAAATGCAAAAGGACTCAATATTGTGTATCCCACAACGCACAACTTTTATGAGAGTTGTCGAAGTAAGTTAGATTGGGGTTCTCGGCTTGGTGGAAACAATCGATAATCGATTGATGCACTAACTCTTCAACACATCTAACTTCTGCAATTGATCTGGAGTGTCGATGTCAATTAAAACCCCTGGATCGTCAACATCCAGTGTTTCAATGTGTAACCTCCCCGAATAGAAAAGCGTACGAGCACCTTGGTCTCCAGACAGTTCACACAATTCTGAAAAACATTCTCGTTTGAAACCAACTGGATTGCCGTATTCGTGTTGATGTCGAGGTCGAACTACTGACGCAGTCGTACTTGCCATACGTTCAGCTAAGCGTTCCAAGGTTGTCAGCTTAACGTAAGGCATGTCCATGAGACCCACTACTAACCAAGGATCTTTCATTGCTCGTTCGACACCTGCGCGTAAACTCTGCGACATGCCATATCGTGCTTCAGGCGCAAAAACCAATTGAGCATTGACGGGAAACAATTTTGTTGAATTGTTCTCCTGCTCTCTCAAGACTACAAGCACTCGGTTAAACACTTTCGAGTAGTGCTCCACTATGTACTGCAATAACGTGGTATTGGCAAGAGATATGCTCTTTTTATCTGAACCATAACGGATTGAAGCACCAGCCGCCAATATGATTGCTGTGCCCAAACGCGATGTCGCCCTTTGATCGATCATCAAAAAAGTCTCTTCTACTTAACAGTTTCAGTTTTCATCTGTTTTCATCTAGAGAGCTTAGTTCTCGTACACAGATGAAATAAGCAGGAGTTTGGGTGTGATTTATCCTTTTGTTCATTCGACTCTAATGTCGCGCACCTTATTCTCCCAATCACATTTCTAGTTTTGCCATCGTACCTCAGAAAGGGTAAGCTTCTCATTATGTGGTTCCAGCATCCTCATTTTCGAGTGTGCTGACGTACTCGGCGAGGAATGGGTCGAGTTCTTCAACCGAATTGTGTTTTGTCAGGATCGAGTGATCTGTGTCGATTAATCAATTCAATGAAAGACCACAAAGACGACACGCAGCACATATTTGTGCAATGGACATAACCAAATGGTGAATCTGGTCTCAATCACAACAAAAAAGCGTTCTACGAGACGATTCATCGCCTAGTTAGTCATTGTCTTTGGTATCGGCATTGTCTTCGGTTTCCTCCAAAGCTTGTGCTAGTTGAGTAGAGGAAAGATCTTTGTTTACGATACACCCATTCCCGTCGAGCAAATAGTTTTTTGGGATGTAGCTCACATGATACAATTTCGCAATTTCGCTACTAGACTCTTGCATTTCGCCTAAATTAATCCAAGGAATTGCGTACTCCTTGGTTGCATCGGACCAGTCAGAATGAGTATGGTCAAGGGACACTGAAACGATTTCGAATCCATCGAGTCTTTGTTTCGCATAAACATCTTTAAGTCCCGGCAGGGACTTGATGCACGGCCCACACCACGAAGCCCAAAATTCGACGAGAACGTTTTGATTGTTCTGGACGATGTCGTATAGTTCGACTTTCTTCCCTTCTAGGTTACTCAATGCGAAATCTGGGGCTTTAGTCCCCACATTAAGCGAGGATATTTTTTCTTGTTGGTTCAGGAATCGTGCGTGGTCGTTGCTATCGTGAGTCACACGTCGTTTGACAATGTCCGAATCCAACGTCGAGGCCAATCGGTTATAGATGTCTTGTCGTTTTGGCTCTCCCCAGTAAGCACCGAGTTCAAGGGCAAGCAACGAAACAATAGGTTCTTGGGAATTGAGTGCAAGGTTCTCCAACGGGTCAAGTCGAAGCCGATTCAATTCACGGAACATCTTGACGTGCTCAGGAAGGTCTTCAGCAACAGCTGCTGGTGTCTGGAAATTCACTTGAGCAAGGCGCGCAACGTACTCAGCACACTCGTCTGTGTCTTCGGTACTGTCTTTTTCCTCAATTTTCTGATCAACAGTTTCCTCGTTTGAACTAAGTGCTTCTGTGTCTATTTGTAATTCGGTGGTCTCTGCTGCTGGTTCTTTGCGGCTAATTAACTCTTTTTGATGTCTTTCGACTGCATCGGCATACCACCGCTTAGCAGCCCAATACTCGGGATTTTGCTGCCAACTATCGATTAGTATCGCATGCCTACTTGTACCCGATGGAGAAAATGCATAGAGATCTTTGAGTGATTCAGTTTTTGTCGAAATCTCTATCTCAACACCAGGTTCAATAACAGCTTGAGTTTGTGAGAAATGTACTCCTTTGTATACCAAGACATTGACGATTCTTGGTTCGGAGACTTCACCGACGACTTCAAACCGGTCATCTTGCATGAGTACATGCCAAGTTGTGCTGGCGATCTCACCAAGGCGGTCTCGCTCTACAAAATGCACCGTGACTGTGGCATGTTCCAAATCAGAATGAACAGATGACAAGTCACCGAAAATTCTAAATTGTTGCGATGAATCTTGAACAGAGTTAACCGTTCCTAGAAAAGCTAAAACTGTCGGCCACTCAAACAGTGCAAAAGAAACTTCTCTACCCGGTGCAATTACCGTATCTAAGGTCAGTGGAACTTCTAAACCAACTTCCACCGATATAGTCGCAGGAATCGTGTCATTAACCTCGCCAGACAAAGTGATCGAACCATTCGACATATTGCCGGTAGCTAGAACAGTTTCTGTTGGACCCATAGTGTTACTTTTCTCACGGAGAAACACCTTTACCGTTGCCTCCGCCATTTGAGAGGGTTGGGTTTCGTCTTCCGGAAGTTCTTGATCTTGTGTTGTTTGTACTGCATCTGGGATAAAGGTTCCTTTGACCGTAAAAGTACCTGCGAACGCATTTGAACAGTAAATTCCAGCGACCAATATAGCGAGTAAGGATGCACGCATTGCTGTTTGGTTGTGGTTCACTCTTTCCTCCCGAAGAACCAAGAACTATTTCTTATTGTACAGTGATTGAGTAATTTGAGCTAGAATGGAAATAGCAATTTCTGGCGGTGTTTTACTTCCTGTATCTATACCGACGGGAGCATGTAATTTCTCCATCTTACTGTCAGAGACCCCTAGTTCCCGAAGTCGATTCCGTCGAGCTATCGACGTTCGGTTGGAACCCATCGCTCCAATGTAAAAAGCAGATGTTTCGAAAGCTCCCAGCAATGCCATATCGTCTAGTCGAGGGTCGTGAGATAGAGCGACAATCGCAGAATTTGCGTCGTTTGCTTCACACAAAAGTACTTCATCGGGTATATCACATACTTTAACAACCCCTGGAACATCAAAGGAAGATAAACTCTGTTGGTTGGTGTCAATTACAGTAACCAGAAAATCTAATTTCTGAGCGAATTCCGCGACGTACTGAGCCACCATGTTCGAGCCCACAATGAAGAGTTGATATCGAGGCCCGTACGTCTGTGCTAACAGATGTTTGTCTCCATCATAAACCAATGGTTCGTACGCGGTCGTTTCAATCAGTTCTAACTCTCCGGAGTCAAGGTGCACTGTACGACGGACTGTGCGTCGTCGTTCGAGCAACGTATTAATTTGCTGATACGTCGATAACGTGCTTTCGCGAACATCCACCGGTTCGACAACAACGTCCAACACTCCACCACACGGTAAACCAAATTTTGCGGCTTCTGCCTCAGTTGCTCCATACCGAACGAATGCAGGCGTTGCGCTCGCCACGGAACCGTGGATCAAGTTCGAAACGAGATCTTCTTCGACACAACCACCAGAGAGTGATCCTACCACATCGCCGTTTTCATTGCACGTTAATAATGATCCAATCGGTCTCGGTGACGAGCCGTATGTTGCAACGACGGTAGCCAACCAGCTCCTTTTGTTATGTTGGAGCCACTGAGCTATTTGGAG
>CAZEFI010000031.1:0-7610 GCA_964511425.1 uncultured Pseudomonadales bacterium | reverse complement strand
TATCAAACCGAGTCCAGAGATCGGTAAGATCCATCACTTCGCCGTTCAAACGAGATTCGTCAATTTTCATTGCAGTTAATCCAGCGGTGAGCGCGTCTATTACGGTTACCGGCAGCGGAGATCCTTGCACTAAATGTTTGACTATATCTGAAGCCATTTCTTCTTCAGCTCCGTAATGCATGGAAGTTTCGGTGTCAGTATAGTTCGAATCAAATACGCACTCTTTTGGTACCGCGCGATATACTTTTAAATACCCTCGCACAAAGTCACCTTCAGCCATTCCACTCGTACCTATCACGCAGAATCGTCGAAACGCGTCAGGTGTGTGAACGTTAGTATGAAAACTGAGCCGACTATCGTTGCAGTACTCAATCATGGCGACTTGATGGTCTACTATATCTGAGTCGTTAGAGAACGAGCTATCGACACTTTGCCACAATGAAGGCCAACGTTGGTAAATTGCCTCTCGAGCAAGATGTTTTCGTTTCTTGACAAAGATAGCATTTCCTCCGAAACTGGCGACTCGGCGCGGGCGAGACTTTACTAAACCAGCATACAGGTCAATATCGTGACAGCATTTTTCGAGCAAATACCCTCCACTGTAATGTGTCTTGCGTCGCCAGTCCCGAAAGAAAAACGCACCATGCACCGGAGGTATATGCTCGGAGGCTTCGATACTGACTATATCACCCAACACGTTTTCGTTCACCAATCGTACGAGATCTCGATAAAGAGGGGCGTACCGCAAGACTAGCCCCACCATGATTTGATCGGTACCGGCTTTTTTAAGTGCTTTAAGTACTATAAATGTTTGCTCTTCGGAAATGACGACCGGTTTTTCGCAAAAAATCTTTACTCCAGATTCCAGCAGCGTGCACAATTGATCGCAATGAAATGTGTTGGGAGAACCGATCATCACCAAGTCGAGACTTTCGGCACTCAGCATAGACTCAAGGTCGTTGAAACCTCGTAATCGACGAACACAATCGTCGTTCATACGTCGAAAACCGGTGGGATTGGGATCCGCATAACAGACGATGTCAAAGTCTGGTATAGTGGCCTTAAAGACTTTTGCGAGATAACCCATTCGATCCCCTAGGCCGCAAATACCAATTTTCACTTGTAAAACTCGTTGAATAAATCAAATTTGGAACACATGGTCTTCGAGGTGACTGCGACAACGCTCCCTAAGTTCCTCCTCGAGGAGGCTAATGAAGAAACGAATCTGTCTACACAAGCACGTAATATAGTTCGAAAAAGTCTGTGTCAGTGGAAGGTTGTGCGCATTCGCAAATCCCTGTGAACTAACCTTACAAGGTGTCCTTTATCGTTGCTGATTCAAGAATACACTACTATGAGAAGTTAGAATTATAGGTTGAGAACGAGTGTGCGCGAAGTAGCAACCCACGGTACGCACACTCTTTTTGTTGGAATATAGAGAACGGAGAAATATCTTTGAGAACAGACCAAAAAGTTATACGGTTATCGGAATACCAGCCTTACGGTTGGCGAATGAATGAGACGAAGTTAAAGTTTCGCTTAAATGACGAAGGATCGTTCGTCGATTCAGAATTGTGTTTTCACATTGATGGCGCGAGTTCCAACTCCATTCGGCTTGATGGTGAACATCTTGAACTAGTAAGTATTGCAGTAGACGATCGGGAACTTTTGAACAACGAATATTCAGTGGACGCTGAAGGATTGACAATTTTTGACGTCCCCGATTCGTTTACTCTTTCGATAACTACCAAAATTCACCCTGAATCCAACACGACATTAGAAGGCTTGTACAAGTCCTCTAGTCTGTTCTGTACTCAATGTGAGGCTGAAAGTTTTCGACGTATTACATACTATCCAGACAGACCCGACGTGTCGAGCATTTTTACAACCACTATTGAAGCTGATAAGACGAAATTCCCCCATCTGTTGTCGAATGGGAATTTAATTCATGAAGCAGACTTACCGGACGGACGACACACTGCAACATGGCACGATCCATTTCGTAAACCTTGCTACCTGTTTGCGCTTGTTGCTGGAAATTTAGCAGCTCTTGAAGACGAATTTATTACCTGTTCCGATCGAAAAGTCAGGCTAACCATCTATACAGAACCGAAATACAAGGATCGGTGCGTGTGGGCGATGGATTGTTTGAAGCGCGCGATGAAGTGGGATGAAGAAGCCTATGGTCGAGAATACGATCTAGATCGTTTCATGATTGTTGCAGTCGACGACTTCAATTTTGGTGCGATGGAAAACAAGGGACTCAATATTTTCAATGCCAGTGCATTACTTGCTGATCCCGACACTACTACTGATGGAGCTTACGAACGAATCGAAGGCATTATTGCGCACGAATATTTCCACAACTGGAGCGGTAATCGAGTGACTTGTCGAGACTGGTTTCAATTGAGCTTAAAGGAAGGATTCACTGTATTCCGCGATACGCAATTTAGCGAGTCGACGGTCGGTGCCACAGCGAAGCGAATTCAAACCGTAGCAGGTTTGCAAGCAGCCCAATTTCCGGAAGACGCCAGTGCGTTAGCACATCCGGTGCGGCCCGATCAATATACCGCTATTACCAACTTTTATACTGCGACTATTTATCAGAAGGGTGCCGAAGTGCTCCGCATGATGTACACGATGACGGGTAAGGAAAGATGGCGCAAGTCCACAGACTTGTACTTCAATCGACATGATGGCCAAGCTGTTACCATAGAAGATTTCGCCGCTGCGGTAAGTGAAGCATCGGACTTAGATTTAACGCAATTCTTCCGTTGGTACGTTCAAGCAGGTACCCCTCGACTTACCGTCAATGAAACTCAGCACGACGGTAGTTTGACATTGGAGATTAGTCAAAAGTGTGCTCCGACACCCAATCAATCGCACAAAGAACCATTTCACATTCCACTCGCTTTGGGCTTAATCGACACAAATGGACGTGAGGTTTTTGGAGAGACAGGCGAACAGAATGGCTACAACATTAGCGTTCGCTCGGATATGCATGTAGAGAATCCAAATAAAGATGGAACTTTAATCGTACATTTGAAACGATCGAGAGACTCGATTTGTTTCGATGGAGTGCCGGCGGGATCAACCGTCAGTTTTTTGCGAGGATTCTCCGCGCCAGTATATGTCGACTATCCTCAAACTATCGATCAACTAGAAATGCTTGCTGCACACGATAGTGATGGTTACACGAAATGGAATGCAATGCGTTCGATCTACGGTCGTTATATTTTGAATCGAAATGTTGATCTCGAACGTGTAGTCGAACTCACAACGTGCTTAGTCGATCAAATTCGAGAGTGCGATAACGGAAGCGAACGAAAATCGTTGCTCAATGCGATGCTCCAACCACCGTCTGTCTTTTATGTTCTGGATGCAAATCCAGGTGCCGACTTTGACGAGATCGTCGCTAATCGTGACGAACTATTGCAATATCTTGCTGACGAAATGCTCCAGCAATGGGAAGATCTCTATGTCCAACATCCAGCCGAGCAGTCTTATCTGACCACTCGAGAAGCGGTAAATAGGCGCGTTACAAGGCATGCGGCACTTTCGTTTTTACGACGCGGTATGGGAAAGAAACACCCTCAGTCTATCGGAAATTTGCTAAGAGACAATTTTCAAAGTGCCGACAATTTAACGGACCGTCTCGCGAACTTCGTCCAATTGCTTGAATTACCTGCTCAGATTCAAGCAATTAAACAGGAAGTAATTGATGACTTTTATGCTCGGTTTGAACACGAAGCTTTTGTCGTAAACAATTGGTTTTCGTGTCAGATCATGTGTACGTTGTCTGGAGCAATTGATCGAGTTAAGACGTTAGAAAAGCATGAAGCATTTAATAAAACCAACCCAAACCGAGTTCGCAGTGTATACGGTGCCTTCACTTCGAATTACAAGAATTTCCACGATTTAAGTGGAGAAGGATACCAATATCTGGCCGAGAAGATTGTTGAATTAGAGACGACGAATCCGCAAGTCTCTGCACGTCTTGCCACCGTACTCACACGTTGGAATCGGTTTGGTCCCAAACGCCGTGCGTTGATGCAAGACGCTCTGAAGAAGATTGCTCAATCAATGCAATCGAAAGATCTTAGCGACGTCGTGAATCGGGGATTAAAAGTGTAGCCGAACAGTAACTACCGATCGACGAGATGGAGAAATTCTGATCGGGTGTCCGGTGCGTCTCGAAAGGTACCAAGTAGTACAGACGTTTTCATTGAGGAATGTTGTTTTTGTACTCCACGCATTGCCATGCATAGATGTTGAGCTTCGATGATCACTCCGACCCCACTGGCGTTGGTTACTTCATAAACGGTATTCGCGATCTGCTGGGTCAATCGTTCTTGAATCTGCAATCGACGAGCAAATATATCGACGATTCTAGCAACTTTAGATATTCCAAGCACTTTTCCTTTCGGTAAATATCCTACATGGCATTTACCGATGAACGGCATGATGTGGTGCTCACAGAGGGAGTATAGCTCAATGTCTTTGATTAGGATTATTTCCTCTAAGTCCGATTCAAACAGTGCATTTTTTACAACTTTCTCGACACTTACTTGGTACCCTTGGGTTAGAAAACGCAATGCATTAGCAGATCGATTCGGCGTGCTTGCCAAACCTTCGCGGGCGGGGTCCTCACCGATGTGTTGTAGTATCTGTTTAATGTTTGCGGCAATAGGGTCCATGTAAAAGCGTTTCCGAAGTGTGCTCTGGTGTAGATAACGATTTCCTAGAAATTGGCGAAATATTTTTAGGGAAATCGCTTTGGAATATGATTCTGTGATTCAAATGGCGGACGTTTGTATTCCGGATCTTGCGGTCGTAACGTTAGTTTGACTTCCCGTTGATCTACCCATTCATACGGAATGATACTGAGTAAATGATGAATACAGTTCAAACGTGCGTGTCTTTTTACATCTCCATCAACCACAAACCAAGGAGACTCCTTAGTATGCGTCCGTGCTAACATCTCGTCTTTCGCTCTTGAGTACTCCACCCATAGCATTCGAGACGCTAAGTCCATTGGGCTCAACTTCCAACGTCGTTTTGGTTGTTCGAGTCGGCGCTTGAATCGGGCTTCTTGAACGTCGTCTGATACAGAAAACCAATACTTGATCAGGTGAATACCCGAACGAACGAGCATGCGTTCGAACTCCGGGCAAGAAAGCATAAATTCTTCGTACTCTTCGTCCGTACAAAAACCCATAACATGCTCAACCAAAGCACGGTTGTACCAACTACGATCAAATAGCACGAGTTCGCCGTTCGCTGGTAAGTGACTTACATAACGCTGAAAATACCACTGGGACTTTTCACGCTCGGTGGGAACAGGGAGGGCAGCAATACGAGCATTTCTCGGGTTGAGATACTGAGTGATGCGTTTAATAACTCCTCCTTTGCCAGCAGCATCTCGACCCTCAAAAATTACGACGTACTTGTGGTTTTTATTAATGATCCATTCAAGCATGATGGAAAGCTCATCTTGCAAACGCCGCAATTCTGTTTCGTAGGTTGCCTTTTTAATTACTTTTTTGGTCCGAGTCATGTTCAATTTGATTTGATGTTGATGACTGCACTTGTACTCAGTGGAAAACGACATCGTCGCAATCTATCGGTCTCACCTTAAGTAGGTTGATAGAATTGCCAAAACGTAGTAGTGTGTGCACGTTGTTCCTGAACGTGTTCTTCAATGTCTCTTAATGCACGTTTGATATCATTTCGATCAAGCTTCATTGGAACACTAGAAGTGCCGTATTGATGGTCATTTACGTTACTCAATACAGCCGCGGTCGTAGAATTTTTTTGTAGCAGTAGGATGGCTTCGACGCGCGAAACAGCTAAATTTGTTGTGAGCCAACGAACCATTCCTTCTTTGACATCGCGACCAGACTCACTCTTTAATAAAGACTCAAGATGAATGTCTTCCGACGTCTTTGTACTTTCTTGAAGACGTTGTTGCCGACGGTCCCAAATCCAAGTTATTGCTAACACTATGCTGAGTACCCAACCAGCCACTGCAAGCGAGACAACCCAAATAGGAAGTCCCCGAATAGATAGGGTTGAATTGCCGAGACCAGCTTCGCTGCGTGCCGAAGTGGATTCGCTCCCTTCAGCATTATTGCCCGTAGAAACGAAAGAAGCATCGGGATTCGGTTGTACTGTAAAAGTACGACCTGGTACGACGGTACGCTCTACAACGTTTTTGTTGGTATTCCACCAGATCAGTTCGGCATCAGGTATTTGAAACTCGCCCGCTTGCGTTACGACAAAAGCTTGTTCATCGGACCTCATCCCAATAATTTTGTTCCCAAGAATTTGATTGCGAAATTCAGGAGTAACTGGATACGTACGAATTCCCTCGGGTAGTTCAATCTCTAATCCTGGGATACCTGTGCTGTAACTTTCGAGTGCTTCAATAGTGATTTGGCGTGTAAAACTATCGCCGACAACTAAGCTAGACAGGTTTAATTTCCCAAGATCGTCTTTGACTAGAACATTCGTTGCTGGCATCCAGGGTGCGTCGGGAGGGTATTGATCTGGTTTTGGTAAGATCGTAACTTCCTGAACTTCGGAGCGAACTAATTTTGAAACACTGCGACCGTCGAGAGTGATGTTTGCGAAGATTGACGCTTCCGGTATCTTGAGCGTACCACTTCTTTCAGCGAAAACTACAAACTCGTGTGAGTAAATGTTATAGCTACGGTCATTTTGCCGACCCCAATTTGATCCTTGTTCACCAAGAATGACCACATGTGCGTTTTCGATGTCTTGGGGTACCGGTAATCTACTTCGACCTCGTCGAACTAAATTTACGTTTTCTGTGTAATAGAGTTTGCGTTCGACGTGGATTCCGCCATGAACATACTGTTCAGTACGATCAACATTGGTGATCCAAAACACCTCCAACCCCAGTTTTTCAGACAATTCGTCGGATATGGGCAGAACTTTGAGTGTAAGTTCTTCGGTAGTGTGGTTTCCAATTTTTAATTCCGGAATTGTTAAAGTGTCAATGCGTTTGGGTCTCAAGACTAAGTACCATTCGGCAATTGAAGTGAAGACACCATTGACGATAGTGGTTGAGCTGGATTGTGTAGTACGTTCAATATCAAAATCTTCGTTGAGTGCGGAGAAATCCGGGTCGTCCCGAGGAGCTAAATCTTTTAGAGTGATCGTCAACTGCACAGTTTCAAATTCTGAAATCTCATTCTGACTTAGAGTTGCAGTTACTTCTGCAAGCATTGGGAGAGTGGACACGAACAAAACGGCAATAAAGGATTGTTTTACCATCGGTTTCTCTGTCTTAATTCGTTGTAATCTAATTCTCCAGAGTTGTATCGCCTCCGTGTTTCTGCTTGAAACTTGTTTCTTAAGAGGTTTCCAGGTTGGTCAGGAACACGGCGGAGCATTCGTTCCAAAGTATCGTTTGCTTCAATTTGTTCATCCGACAAAGAATGGTCAGGATTGGCTTGAGATTCCTCTCCATTTGATCCTTCGTCGGAATCCTCCGGATTTGTGTCGCCTTCCTCCGGTGGAACGTCCTCGTTCATTCCTGAATCCTCCTGGGACGAGTTTTCATCGCCATCCGATGGGTTAGACTG
>CAZEFI010000030.1:1585-22059 GCA_964511425.1 uncultured Pseudomonadales bacterium | reverse complement strand
CGTGACCCACGCTTGCGTCGATTTTGCGACGTACGAGCTCCCTCCATGATATCTGCCACAGATTTGGTCACCGATTCAGGAGTAATGCCGTGAACTTCATTATGTTCTAATTGTTTATTTCGGCGACGGGAAGTTTCATTCATCGCCCGCTTCATCGAGCCCGTGATGTGGTCGGCGTACAAAATGGCTCGACCGTCCACATTCCGCGCTGCTCGCCCAATAGTCTGGATTAAGGAAGTTTCTGCTCGCAAGAAACCTTCCTTGTCGGCGTCCAAAATCGCGACCAGAGCAACTTCGGGCATGTCTAACCCCTCTCGCAGCAGATTAATTCCGACTAAGACATCGAACTGTCCGAGCCTTAAATCTCGAATAATTTCAACTCTTTCTACGGTATCAATATCCGAATGTAAATAGCGAACCGAAATTCCATTGCTGTCGAGATACTCCGATAAGTCTTCCGCCATTCTTTTCGTTAGCGTGGTTACTAGTACTCGATGCCCTGCCTTAACTGTTTCGTGAATTTCATGCATGAGGTCATCGACTTGGGTTGTTGCGGGCTTTACCAGAACTTCTGGATCTACCAATCCCGTCGGTCTAACCACCTGATCAACTGTTTGCGCACCGAATTTTTCTTCGTAGGATCCCGGCGTCGCCGATACGAATATCATTTGAGGCGCAAGATTTTCCCACTCGTCAAAACGTAGCGGACGGTTGTCCAAGGCTGAAGGAAGTCGAAACCCATAGTTTACAAGAGTTTCCTTTCGGGATCTATCTCCTCGATACATAGCACCAAGCTGCGGAATCGTCACGTGTGATTCGTCGACAAAGAGTATGGCGTCTTTGGGTAAGTACTCAAATAGTGTTGGTGGCGGTTCCCCTTCCCCTCGTCCAGACAAGTACCGGGAATAGTTTTCGATTCCCGTACAGAATCCCAATTCATTCATCATTTCCAGATCGTAAATGGTCCGTTGCTCGAGACGTTGAGCCTCTACGAGTTTATTGTGTGCGTTAAATTCGTCTAACCTTCTTCTCAGTTCTTCGCGTATGTCCTCAAGAACATTTCTCATACGCTCGATAGGTGTAACGTAGTGAGACTTAGGAAAAATCGTATAACGCGGAACTCGTTCACGTATTACACCGGTGAGAGGGTCAAAAATCGTTAGATTCTCGATTACATCATCGAATAGTTCAATTCGGATCGCATCACGTTCTGACTCCGCAGGAAATACATCAATGACATCACCACGCACACGGAAAGTACCGCGTTGAAAAAACGTGTCGTTGCGAACATACTGTAATACCGCGAGACGTTTCAGAATGGAACGCTGGTCCACCCTGTCTCCTCGATCAAGATGGAGCACCATTTCGAGATAAGAACCCGGATCTCCTAAACCATAGATGGCCGACACAGAAGCAACGATAATCGTATCACGTCTCTGCATCAATGCCTTGGTCGCAGACAGACGCATTTGTTCAATATGATCGTTGATCGAAGAATCTTTTTCGATATAGGTATCCGATGCGGGTACGTACGCTTCGGGCTGATAGTAGTCGTAGTATGAGACAAAATACTCTACTGCGTTCTTGGGGAAAAACTCGCGGAATTCACCATAGAGTTGAGCCGCTAGCGTTTTATTGTGAGCGAGCACAAGCGTCGGGCGTTGCAAGTTTTGGACGACATTCGCCATGGTGAATGTCTTGCCGGAACCGGTTACCCCCAGTAGGGTCTGGTGCATGTACCCGTGTTCTATACCTTCAGTCAGACGAGCGATTGCTTCGGGTTGATCTCCTTTCGGAGTGTAGTTTGCCGTTAACTCAAAAGCGTGTTGTACCACAGTCGTTTGGGTTTAAAGAATGCGAGTGGTTAGCTTGTGATTTGGTAGAACGTGCGTGATAGAGCTTTAATACTCTTCATCAGGATCGATTTCAATTTCCCGTACGACACGAAAACCTACGAGACTGACTCGATTATCGGCACTAAAGAAATTTCGAGTAGCGGATCGAACAAAGAATGGAGAGACAATCCAACTACCACCACGGACGACCCTGCGTGCACAATCGCCCGTAGTCCACGCTGTTCCATCTTGTGGTGCTGCACTGTAGTTTCGATTCCAACAGTCCAGAGTCCATTCCCAAACATTTCCGTGCATATCGTACAGACGCCATGGGTTAGGCTTAAATTGCCCTACCTGAGTAGTCTTTTCTATGGCTCTCCCATCGTTACAACCATCACAGTTCGCCATACCGTATACAACGTCGTCGCCCCAACTGTACTTTGTGTCAGTACCTGCTCTTCCTGCGTACTCCCACTCCGCTTCTGTAGGTAATCGATAGGTCGCGCCGGTTTCAGCAGAGAGCCACTTCGTATATGCCACAGCATCGTACCAAGAGACATGAATCGCAGGTCGAGAACCTCGTCCCCATTTACTATCATCCGGTACTGATCGCAGGGCTTCATCGGCAAACGCTTGGTAATGATCAAACGTGATTTCAAACTGCGACACCGCGAATCTCTTGACAGTGACTTTGTGGGGTGGCATCTCGTCCTCGTAACAGTCCGTTTCGCCGAGACACCCCATGTCAAATTCTCCCTCTGGGATTACGACCATGTTGGGGGTTGTACCACCGTTTTCTAGCGGTTCGCGAAATACACTTAGCTCTGTCAACAGAGTAATTGACTCGTCATCTTCGACAAGTTTATATTCATCCAAATCGGTACTTCGATCTGATGTAGAGCTTAATTGGTTAACTTGTCCCAGTGTTCCTGTCGCGCTCCAAAGAATGAGGATCGTAAGAGATAGCATCTGAATCAGAAGTCTCCCAACGCGCCGATTTTCAGAACACGACAGTTGTTTCACTGAGTACCTAGGTATATACAAGATCTTGCGACATCCAACCTGGGAGGGTGGTGTGCTAGATATGACTCATTAGAAACTACAAAGTTCCTTTGCATGGTTTCAAAATGTAACAAGTTACTCAATGCGTCCATTCATCAGACAGAAGCTTCGTATCCTTGTCAAAACAGACATGCCTGTTGATAGAGGTAAGTTTCGTAGTCCCGAATCGAATGGGACATGCTATTTTCTCCTATTGTAACGAGTTCTACTGTAGACTAAGAAACCTGTGAAGTAGGTTCTAGAGGAGATTCAAGCCTAAGTAGTGACTTCAACAACAACCGAAGATACCCTGCTAAGATGTTGATGCTCGTCCACAATTGATTCTCATGGAGCAAATAAAACGGGTGTTTGGGTTAAAACTTGAGGAAGTTCTGCCCTATTATTGCTAACAAACAGCAACCCTCAAGCATCTAATTTTGGTTAGTGGCCGATGAACGCATTAATTTTGAATCGTGCAGAATATAACTGTACTACAGGCTAAGAGTTATAAGATATTCGTGAATCCAGCTTAGCAATGAAGAAACTTCTCACATCTCGCTGGATCGTTGTAGGTTGTACTGCAACGATCGTTATATTGGTTTCTATTGCGGTCTACCTGTTAATCCCATCCAACACGGGAAACCAAGATAGTAGTGCTAGCGCGGGACACTCCAACACTTTGAAGCCGGAAAGTGCCGCACCGGCTGATCACACGACGATAGACTTTCAGTCCCCTGACGATGCAGTGAATAAACTTGTCAATGTTGAAAGTGTTTTTCAGCGTACGGCGTCCCTTTATAAATATCTAGCCGTTCTCGACGTAAGCGAACTTGACGAGCTGTTGAGTCGCTCCAACAATATTGAGAGAAGCAGCATTCGAACTAACATACAGACGCTAGTTGTTCGGAAGCTCACAACCGTCGATCCATATCGAGCTCTACGCTGGATTGCAGACATTCCGAGAGTCCGCCGAGCACCTTTGTTGGAAAGTGTGTTTTATGAGTGGTCGCTCATCAATCTAAGCGAAGCTGTAGTAGGAGCTCATTCACTCCACGGGAGCGACAAACGTGTTGCTCTTGACACCATTCTGTCCACGCGCGACGATCTTTCTACCTCAGCCCTACTCAATATTGCCCGTGAATTAGGTCTCGAGGGTCGCGCGTTGCTGCAGTTAAGCATTAACCAAACATTCAAACGACTCGAAGATCCTGTGTCCGCATGGAACGAGCTAGTGAAAGATGAAGTAGATGATGGAATGCAACTGGACTTGTTGAAACTTGTTGCGTCTGCTTGGTACAAAGAGGACGGACTTGACGTGCTTTTACGCGCCGCAGAGCTCTTTCCTAGTGCCAACGATCGCGTAGCGTTGAGTGAAGTCATTGAAGGTGTGGTTGGCATACATCTTGACGAAGCATTCGAGTTTATACAAAACTTGTCGCGTCGAGAACGGGGAGAACTGCCTTGTGCACTCGCCATGGTCGCAGCTCACATCGACCCTGAATTCGCACTCGAGAAAATTGCGGACTGGTCCGACGATCCTATTCACCTGCACTTGCAAAAGACCGTGTCCAATACTTGGGCACGTACGGACCCTCGAGGAATGCTTGACAACCTTGAATCGTTACCCCAAGTAGCACGAGTGGATGCGATGAAAATTGCTTTCACCCATCTTGCTTACGTCTCACCCATTGAATCCCTTCAGTATCTTGAGGAATCAAAGAAATTTCTTCGCTCTGAAGCTCTACTCGCAGTAATCATCGCGAAACAGTGGTCAAACACAGACCCGGAAGAAGCACTTGAATGGGCAATTTCCTACTCTGAAGAGAATAGTCCAATGCGAGAAATGCTCGTTAGGCAGGTACTTCGAAATATGGTCGCGACAGACACGCTAAAAGCACTCGAATTGTCTTGGGAACTTCGGAGTACCCTTATCCACTTAACAAAGGCACCGTATGACGTAGTTTGGGAACTCGCACAAATGGGGAAGATTGATGAAGCAATAGAGCTCCTTCCCAAATTGGAGGAACACCCCAGGTATTTCGCCATAGAAGATCTCGGACGGATGCTGGTACATGCTGGAGACCCTCAAGCCGCGATTGCTTTGGGTACCAAAGTCCCTTCTCTCAGCGCGCCTTTAGTTGGACCGGCAACTTATTTCCACGGAATATTTTGGGAATGGGGAAAGCGCGATCCCCAGCATCTTTTCGATTCTCTTCAAGCCATTCAGTCACAACGGCTCCGTTCTTGGGCGGCTAAAGTTCTTTTAGACCGTCAAGATGCTAGACCCGCTCTGTCAGAGGCATCTGTCGAATCCTTAGAAGCGGTACTCGAAGAACACCCAGCGAGCAATAACTTGTACCTGCTGGAATTGCAAATACAAGAAGACAAAGGACTGATTGACTTAGACGAGATAGTAATGCCGAAGGATTGGCTTGATTAGCGGGTGCAGTGAATGAATTGGTGTAAACGACCTTGAAAAATAGAAAAACTGTAGATTGAGTTTTGAATTGACGAATATCAATACCTGGCATCATCACTTGCGGTACCTTTTTCAAGTGGGAGTCATCTTTCTACTAGTGGCAACGTTTGTCGCGGACGAGGAGGTACGCACTGAACCTGATGTGACTTCGGCGACAATGATAAAGGATACTTCACTACTTGCAGAGCACTCGACCGGTTTTAATCGTACCGTAGTTCTCTACACAACTCTCGCTAGTGCTGGAGAAACGGAACTGCTTGAACTCTTGAACAACGCACGCGCGATCGCTCAAAGTAGCGTTAGACAAGAGACGATATTTGCCATTGCGGGACGATTTACCGCGATCGATCCACGAAGAGCTATGGAAGTCGTGAACGAGCTACCCATTGCCGAACGTGATCCGTTCCTGGCGGCGATTATTACCGAATGGTCTGTGACAGATTTGGATAGTGCTGTTGAAGCCATCACACATCTGGAGCGAGACTTAAGACTAACAGCACTGGAGTCCATTGTAAAAGTTAGAGACGACTTACCCGCTGCTGCACTTCGCGCAATTGCACGTAAACTAGGGCATCCTGAATACTTTGCTTATTTAGCGAGCCACTCGAAATCGACTGAATTAGCGGACAACCCGATTGCGGCTTGGAGTGTTATAGTTCAAGATGGGCTCGACGATAAATCGCAATTCGAAAGTTTGATTCTAGTAGCCGAAGCAGCCATCGAACAACAAGGCCTAGATGCTCTATTTCGTCTTCGAGAACCTTTCGCTGACGAAATAGACTACAACGAGAAGTATTTTCCCAGAATCAAGATTTTTCGTCAAGTTGTCGATGCTCTTGTAAAAAACGACCCGCGTAAAACATGGGCATATATTGAAAGTGGGTCTTCACAATTGCTTAATGAAACTGTGGGTCAGACAAACTTACGAAATCAAGATGTGACATCGCAACGAGATCGTGCGTTTATGACCGATACCGTGCAACAACTACTATTGAAGTCTTGGGCTATTATGGATCCTGTTATGGTGATTGACAGAATCGAGCAGATTCCTTTTCACTTGCAACCGCTAGCATGCGAGCGAGCATTGGCGGAACTTGCACGCACGGAACCAGAACGAGCCATCGAGATAATCCCCACTTTGAAGCATCTTGGAGCGGCTAAAACTGGTACATTAGATCGTATCATCGAAAACTGGGCAGCCGACGATCCCTCGAAAGCTCTCGACTGGATATTGTCCTCCATTCACGTCGAACAAGATTCACGAGAAGAATTGATTAAGTCTGCGCTCTACGAGCTAGTCTTAAAAGATCCAAAACAAGCCATGCGGGCAGCCGCGGCAGAACCGAACTCAGCGCGACTTGAAGCGTTTGTTCTTACCGAACTTGCTCGGTTTAATCTGGATACTGCGTTCGAACTGTTATCAAAGGTCAGCGAACCCGCCCGATACATTTCAACAATCTGGCTGGCCAGAGAAGCGATAAAGCAAGGAGACACTGACAGGGCTTTGGAACTCGTCCTTCAATTCGAAGAATCCTCGAACGAAGAGGTAAATTGGTTTATGTTTTTCTTGGATTGGTCTAGCGAAAATCCCGTACAGCTGTTTGAACGATTGGATGATTTCCCACCAGAACTCCGATATGAGGGAGCTCATGCTCTGGATTACAATTCTGAACCTGAACTCACTCAGGAGCAATTGGATTACGTTCGTACGATTTACAAAAGAAGAACCTATGAATAGAGTAAGGAGTGTCTTCTTCGCACGCATGATTGAATCGTAACTGCGTGCGCGAACCCTCGCTTCGTTGATACTATGCATACAAGAACGGCCCTTTGACCCAACTTATTCTCGCACTCTTAGTAACACATCCGTGAACCTCGCGTTGTGGAGGGGAACACTTGAATGTGGCTCAGGTTTCCAACTCGCAAGTACAAACCCACTATTTCTGTTCACTCAATTGTGGATCACCTAAATCTTCTACACATTCAAAATCTTGATACCAGTGCCTGAATCGGTTTTTCGAAGAGAACACCGCGGTCAATCTGACTTGAAAAGAATATTCGAAGTGTTTTAGTACCACAACATCTAATATCGGGTCCCTCTCAAGAGTCCCCCGGTAGTTAAACTCGCGAACGCGTAAACCAAAATGCGGAACAAAACTCCGTATTGCACGCTGATCAAACGACGCCAATTCGTTTGTGGTCGTGTCAATTTCCATCGTAAGTTGTATGTGCTGATTCAACGGGGACTTAGTCTTTCGATGCGGTTTGAGACCGATGACAATTTTTCCTTCCTTAGTTCCTAAATAGTGTGTAGGTACTAATGGTTTAAACCAGGACTGCATCGAAGCAGGATGAAAGTCTCCCACTGGAATCCTCTCTTCTTTCCGCGCTCGCTTCTGTTCTACACTACTGTATTGAGCTATCTTTTCTTGAAAGTGACTGTATCGCTGTGCTTCGGTAGGTTCCACATTGTCTAAGGTCAGCAAAGTCCAGGGAGGTTCTAAGGTCGCGTCGAATTGTTCTTCCACTCGAGCAGATACGGTGTGGGTTGCTGGCGTATCGAACCACTCCATTAGTGCTTTGAAACCTGGTTGCAACAAAGAGTGTCGCAGGGCGAAAAAACTTCGACGGATGAGTTCTTCTCCACAGTCGTCACACGGAGCGGTTATTTTGGTGTACTTGCACGAACGATTCTCGGTAGAACCGAGATTGTCGATGGCTTCGGTCCAAATTTCGAGAACGTCGTCCGAAATGGGAGTTGCCTGCTGCCAAAGTTCTTCTACGTCAAGTGTCTCAGAAGGAGTAGGTTCCGGCATCGCATGTGGATCAACTGGTGTAATAGCAGAGTCACCTAATACACTTCCGGTATTCAGGGCCGATGCTAGTGACCATAGGGTGATCGTTAAACGTTTCTTAAATCCACACATCGGGAACCACTGAATTTCGGTACTTTAAGTTATACCATACGATCACGAGCGAAAGCGTGTGGGAAAAGCACTAAGGAGTGCTGGGTTACTCTGGTTCTACAACGACGCCTGTTCCGTAGGCCAGTAGTTCTGCGGATCCAGCCATCATTACTGACGTAGTAAAACGTACGCCTACTACCGCATTCGCTCCAACTTGTTTGGCGTGATCCTTCATTCGGTCCAAGCTCTGTTCGCGGCTTTCAGCGATAAGTTTTGCATACTCTCTAATTTCGCCTCCCACAATGTTTTTTAATCCCGCCATGATGTCTTTTCCTAAATGGCGCGCACGTACGGTATTACCTCTCACTAAACCTTTTGATTCGATGATTCGCATCCCAGGAACTGTTTCAGTAGTTACGACAATCATCGTCAAATCTCCACATCTTTGTATTTGTCTGTTTTCCTCTCAATCAATCGTTCACGAATTACGACGAATAAAAGAATACCGCCGCCGAGAATTCCAAAAATGATAAAACCCTTAACAATCCAAGGTAATTCTCGATCCAAAAGTCCAGCCCAAACGCCCCAAGTCACTAACCCAACATAGCAAATTGCACATAACAACAAACTAAAAAGTCCAATATTGGTAAAGAGTTTTGTTACACCATCCTTCATAGCTATCGTTCCACTTATGTCTGGCCTATTCAGTTTCCAAAAGATTCTGGACGAGTTAAGCACATTTTAAGTGAACGGCTAGTTTCGAATCGAAGAAACACTCCCGATCTCTCACCAAGAAAGACTGGGAAGATTCACCGTGGGAGAGTCCTGAGATCACTGATCTTTGCGACGATAATCGGAATTGTCTAAGAGGTACTTTCCGAATAAGGATCAAGTTTTGAAAGTAAGTGTTTTTGAAACGATGGAATCGGTATCGAATAGAACGAATAATCCTCCACTTTCAAACATCCGCTTTCAACCAAGCGATGTAGTGCCTTGCCTTTATCGATATCGACCTTACCGACTCGTTCGATCTCGTTCAATATTTTTATCACATCTGACGATGATATGGACTTGAACTTCTCGTCTTGACGCTCGTACAAAAGCTTCGCGATTCTGTGCATCACAATCCCAGCATTGGGAAATCCAAGAGCTAGTATTCTCTCGTCGTAATATGTACTACGTTTTTGTTTTGCGATCTCTTCTACCCGTAACCAAATCTTCTCGGAGTCAAAACTTGTTCCCTGTTCTAGTATCACTTCTTTCAATGCAGAAAGGTGCGATTGCAGATGGCAAGGAAATCCGTGTGCAGAATGTGCTAAGTTTCGAACCCTTTGATCATTTTGATGTTCAAATGGGTTGTCCGTACTGCAACCCCAAATCTCCAACATTCGACGGATAGCGCTTTGGCAATCTTCCTGACTCAGCAAATCTAGCTCGATCATTTCCCCTAACCGGGAAATTCCATGTTGTTGCAAAACGGCATACGAATTTTGGAGTCCTGCACAAACAACCAGAATGGGGAGATCTAGAAATCCTGTATGGAATTTGCTTAGCACGTCGGCTTGAGCTGGTCGAAGCTTCTGGATTTCGTCAACAGTTACGATTATCGGTTGTTTGTGCTTGCTTTGTACCAATTGATCCAATCCAGTGGTTAACTCGTCGAATTCTTGGTCCCACGCGATGTTAGTCTTAATACCCAACACGTTCACTTCAACGTCTGTCCAACGCCGGCTGGAACGACACCGTCGGAGTGCACTTCGAAGCAGAACGAGCACTTTACTTTCAGTGAGGTCTTCGGGATGTAACCGCAACCATAAAGCTTCACCAGAGTGTTCTTTGTCTCGCGCAAACTTTTCGATTAGCTGAGTTTTTCCAATCCCAGGTATTCCGCAAACGAGAACTAGACTGGACGAACCTTGATTTTGCTCTGTTACGACGTTGAACTGGTTATTGAGACGACGAAGCTCTTGGTGACGTCCAACGAATACATACGGCAGGTCGCGTTCGGTACGCAGTATTTCCGATTCAATACTGTCCAAAGTATTCAACTTCATAGCCATCAAAAAAAGTAATTACCAGCACCAAAAGTGTATGTGACATAGCGCGGCATTGTTCTCGCGAAAAGTGGAATACTTGGTCATCAATTAAAGTAAGCGAATCACAAAAACCTACTATAAGTGTTCGTCACAATCATCAATATGGGACGAAGAAAATTCTAGCGTGCTAGAGCCCTTCGCAATCGGGCAGCGTGGTCCGCAAGTATCTCCGGCTCGGCGAAGTCACGTGCGTGAAAACGCTGCTGCAGCCCGCCCCAACGTGGAATCACGTGGAAGTGTAAGTGAAAAACCGATTGTCCAGCACCCGCCCGATTCAATTGCATTATCATCACTCCTTCTGGCTGAAAAACTTCGTCTACAGCCCGTGCAATTCGACGTGTTTGTAGGATCAAATGTTGTAATACCTCATCTGAAACTGCAAAGATATCTTGTACTGGCTCTTTTGGAATGACCAGAGTGTGACCTTTACTTTGTGGCATGACATCCATCATGCATAGGCACCATTGGTCGTCATGCACTTTGTGAGCGGATGCTTCACCACGCAAAATTTTTGCGAAAATGTTATTAGAATCGTAGGACATGGGTAAACTAAATTTGATCTTCGGTTTATGCAAATACTCGGCGAACATATATCAAACACAAGTGTCCAATCGGGTACATCACGCCGAATTTCGTCTCAACAGTTGAGACGTTCTCAAATTTTGCAAAAGTCAGGACCAAATCCATTATCACACATCCCTTGGACTTGGTCATTAATCACAGGTCTGCTTCTGTGTTCGTGTGCACCACTAGACTTAGAGTACCAATTTGACGACGATTCGACTCGTTTTGGAGAAGCAAGTCTGTGGGATGACTGGTACGAAACCATACAAAAGACGAACGAAGAAATCGTCGCTATTGAAGCCTGTATCGCGGACGACTCTAAATGCGATACTACCATGCGACGGATTAGCCTAGTCGTCCAAAACGGAAAGAAATTAAAACCTTCGCAACAATTGCAATTGGTAAATCGGTTTATCAACCGAATGCGACGCTACCACGGAGACAGCCGAACTTACAGAGATTTTGAGGATTCCAGATTATTAGTTTGGCAACAATGGGTAACGCTCTTAGAATTCATGAAGACCGGTGGAGATTGTGAGGACTTTGCGACGGCAAAATACGCCTTATTAAAGCTGATGGGATACGACTCTCATGACCTTCGCATCGTTGTAGTTTATGAACGAAAATTGCGAGAGTACCACGCTCTCATCGCTGTTCGTGTTAGTGATGATGAGGTCGCACTTCTAGACATTGATAACCGCATTTATACGCTCAGACCTCCGCACTACCGGTTTGTATATTCGATTAATGATCATTCCATTTGGGATCATTCCCTGGATAGAGCTTGGAAACCACGAGCGCTCAGAAAACGAACGGATCAAGAGGACACTAACTAACTCACGGAGGCACCACGAGTCTCTCTTACGAAGAGTTTTTAATTGACACCGCTCGCTGTCGCAAAATCTCGTACAGGATAACCGTTGCCGACGTCGCCGTATTTAAAGAATCTGCTTGACCAAACTGTGGAATAGACACCACCTCTGTAGCATGGTCAAACCACCGACGTTGTAATCCGTGAGCTTCGTTGCCCACCACTATTGCAACCTTACACGAGTAGGAATAACCGGTGTAATTAGTAGCAGCTCCTGGGCTGGTAGCAATCACTTCGAACCTTTTTTCCCGCAACCAGTGTATGAGGGTATCAAAGTCCGTAATTACTACTGGTGTAGTAAAGAGAGTACCGATACTCGCCCGGACGACGTTCGGATTAAATACATCTAAGACAGGATTCTCGATGATTACAGCCTCTGCACCCACTGCATCTGAGGAACGCATCACCGCTCCTAGATTTCCAGGCTTTTCAAGCGCGGAACAAATTACGATGCATGCCTCCTTTGGCACCTGAAACTCTTCGAGCTTCACATCGTGCTTATACCCTATCGCAACCATCTCCGAACTTGCACGATAACTCATCGAACGATACACTGAATCAGATACCAAGCAGAGGTTCAAGTCAGCCATGACTTCACGTGCTTTTGTCAACACATACGATGAATCGCCTTTCAGATCACATTCTTCATGGATGAAGAGAGAATGTAGTCGAACTCCGTTGTTAACCGCGAGCACGAGTTCCTTCACGCCCTCTATTGTGAACATTCCCTCTTGATCGCGCATGCTCTTTTTACGCAACGCGAAGGCGAGTTTTACGTGTCCGTAATTTTTACTGGTTACTTTCTGAAACACTGTACCACTTTGAGTAACTTGAAGCTACTTTGAACATTCGCATCCATACAACT
The DNA here is from genome assembly GCA_964511425.1 of uncultured Pseudomonadales bacterium. Classification (GTDB taxonomy): domain Bacteria; phylum Pseudomonadota; class Gammaproteobacteria; order Pseudomonadales; family Azotimanducaceae; genus Bin55. Next base: position 9,402 of record CAZEFI010000030.1, on the reverse strand, counting down.
ATGAAATTCTGTCGAATTGCTGTATGATTATTGAGTAACAACCTCTAAATTCAAGGGACATGTCCATGACTTCACCGAATCGACGAGACATTCTTAAGTGGGGATCTGCAGCAGGAATCGCCGGTGGAATTCTCAGTTCCAATGCACTGGCCTCCGTACCCAAAGCCTCAAAGACGCCGAAAACGCTCCCCGAAGTAAAAAAATACAAGACCTTGGGTCGGACCGGACTCAAAATTTCCGACATTTCGTTCGGTTCAAGCCAGTTACGAAGTGGACAAGAAGATCTAGTTCGCCATGCGATGGATCGGGGGATAAACTACTTAGACTCGGCACATAGCTATAGCAGAGGACAATCCGAAACAGTAATCGGGAACGCTATCAAGGGTAAACGTGATCAGGTATACCTCGTGTCCAAAGCACATACGAATGCAAGATGGACTAGCGAAGAGATCATGGAGCATTTAGATGAATCATTGAAGCGCTTGAAAACCGACCACGTAGATGTGTACTTGAACCACGCGGTCAACGAAATTGCACGGATGAAGTCCGAGGAATGGCAAGGATTTGTCGAAAAAGCTAAGAAACAGGGGAAGATTCTCTATAGTGGCATGTCGGGGCACGCGGGACGCTTAACCGAGTGCCTGGAGTATTCGCTCGATGAGGATTTGTGTGACGTCATTCTTGTGTCTTATAACTTCGGTCGCGACCCATCTTTCATCGCGAACATGACACCGGGTTTGGATATGATTCGACGACATCCAGAACTACCGAAAATGTTGGAAAAGGCTAAGAAAAAGAATGTTGGCGTAGTAGCGATGAAGACACTTTCAGGGGCACGTTTAAACGATATGCGTGATTATGAGACTGAAGACGGGACATTCGCACAAGCAGCTTTCCGTTGGGTTCTCGCAGACTCCAATGTCGACGCGTTGATCGTGTCTATGACCAGTAAAGATTCGATCAACGAATACTTGGTCGCGTCTGGTGACGACGAGCTTTCGTATTACGACCGAAAGCTTCTACAAAGATACGCACAACTGAATAGTACGACTCACTGCCGACAGGGATGCGATGATTGTTACGGAAGTTGTCCATATAACGTACAAATCGCAGACGTCCTACGTACGCGAATGTATGCAACGGATTATCGAGATGTGGAGCTGGCACGCAGGGAATACGCGAATATCGGAATCGATGGAAAAGCGTGTCTAACTTGCAGCGGGGCTCCATGTAAAGACGCTTGTACCTATGGGATTGCGATCGCCGATTTGTGCGCACCGACCCATCGAATGCTTAGTTAGGGGATCGCGCATCTAGCTCATGCCTGCACTGCTATATGAATGCTTTAGTGGTATAGCGGGAAATATGAACTTGGGGGCACTCATTGACGTGGGTGTACCTGAAGACCATTTACGTTCAGAGCTAAAAAAACTTGAGCTCGAGGAAGAGATTGAGTTTTCGGTTAGCCGCACGACAAACCGCGGGATCGCCGGGACTTTAGTTCGGGTATCGTACGAATCCTCCGATACTGTCCGGAATCTGAGCGAGATTCGGAAAGTCATTCAAGAGGCACCCTACTCCGATTCCATAAAGCGAGCTTCCATTGACACGTTTGAACTTTTAGCCAAAGCGGAAGCAACCGTTCACAACATCGACATCGATAAGGTGCACTTTCACGAAGTCGGCGCGGTCGATGCCATAGTAGATATTGTGGGAAGCGCAATTGCCATGGAGTATCTAAAACCAAGCCAAGTATATTGTGGTCCCATCGAATTGGGTAGTGGCAACGTGACATGTGATCATGGGACATTACCAGTACCTGCCCCTGCGACTTTACAGTTGCTGCTAAATGTACCCGTTACCCGCGGTCAAGTTGCTTTCGAAGCAACGACACCCACGGGGGCAGCTCTCCTTTGTCATTACGTCGATCGGTTTGAAGTTCCTTCATCCTTTAAAACAACTCGAATTGGATATGGTCTAGGTGAAAAGAAGTCGTCACAACCTAACGTCGTGCGAGTTTCCTTAGGTGAAGTGTCTGAAGCCATAACAATGGCCGAGAATGTCGAGATCGATTGTAACATCGACGATATGAGTCCGGAGGCTTACGAATATGTCATTGATCAACTTTTTAGTCTGGGGGCACTCGATGTCTTCATAACTCCTATTGTTATGAAGAAGTCTAGACCCGCACACAAGCTGACAGTGCTTGTACCACCAGCACGGGAGAGAGACGTCGTAGCAGAGATGTTGCGAAGTACCACGACCGTGGGAGTACGTATGCACAAGGTAAAGAAACAGATGCTAGATAGAGAAATGCAGGTCGTGGATACGAGTATTGGAACCGTACAGGTGAAGACTGTAAAAAGACCCGATGGAACGTTGAGATGGAAACTCGAACACGATGACGTACTGTCCGTGGCGAGGGAGAGTAAATTGAGCTATCCCGAAGTTAAACAAATCATGGAACGAGAAGTCACCCGAGTTTTGGATAAGCATGAGTAATTTAGAGAACATTCTGCAGCAAGTTCGCGAGGGAGAGCTCGCGATTGACGAAGCGATGGTTCAAATCAGTGAAGTTCAACACCGAACTATTGAATCCACTACAATCGATCATTCTCGTGAGCAGCGAACTGGCACACCAGAGGTAATCTATGGTGAACATAAGACCCCTCAACAAGTTCTTAAAGCCTTTGAACTGATTCTCGGCAATGGTAATAACACCTTAGCGACCCGATTGCAACCCGACGCCGCCAAATTACTCATCGAACGCATCGAAGGCGTCTGCTACGTCCCCGAAGCACGAATGGCTTACAAGAAAGTCACTGAACAACAGACTCCAACAACTCGCATCGCTGTAATAACAGCAGGTACTAGCGATTTACCAGTCGCAGAAGAAGCAGCGATTACGGCAGAGTTTTACGGGAATAATGTCGAACGAGTTTTTGATGTCGGTGTTGCCGGAGTGCACCGGCTCTTTCACAGACTTGACATCATCCGTGCATGCCGAGTGATCGTAGTTGTCGCGGGTATGGAAGGAGCACTTCCCAGCGTCGTGGGAGGACTGGTCGATAAACCTGTTATCGCAGTTCCAACTAGTGTTGGATACGGTGCATCGTTTGGTGGCATCGCGGCATTACTTGGGATGTTGACTTCGTGTGCGTCAGGTGTTTCAGTTGTTAACATCGACAATGGCTTTGGTGCCGGCTTTCTAGCAAATTTAGTGAATCGCCTGACCTAATAAAACTTTTGTATGGGTGTCTTATCGAACCGTGCTGGAGTGAATGGCAAATTCCCGCCGGTCCACCGAAAAGGTTGGCAGACCCTTTACATCACCGACAGCAATATCGCACTCCAGAACATGAAGTAAAACAACAGCAGTCCATGGGGCACGATCGCGACTAACCGCCAATAAACGTTCCCTCTACCATCTGGGGAAGTCCAACTGCGTAATCCTTGAGCAGTAACGCGCATACACCACGCAAACGGAAAAATCAAACAACAAGATGAAATGAACTCTACATACCATGGATCATTCCAACTACCATTCTGTGGATAAACCTGCACTAGCCATGCAATCCCAATAAATACTGGCAAAGTGACTAAAGGAAGAGAAGACCAACAACTAAAACCGAACCAATTGCGCCAAGAGATTCGAATCTTGAACAATTTTGCGATACCAAAAAAATATGTTGAACTGAGAAGCCACCAGATGCCGGTCACACAAACAATCCCCAGCACGTAGAACACCGTAGCGTTCAATCCAGACACTATCGGATGACTGGTGCTTAGTACTGCCCAGCTCAAAAGAAAGTCAATCGCTAGCACTCCAAGCGTGAGGGCGCATATTGCAAAAACGACCGGTTGAAGTATGGGAGTAGACTCTTTGATTTCATCGAACACATCTCGGGACTTAGTCCAACAAACGCCCCAAAGACGATGCATGTTCAGATCCCTTTGTACTTCTAAATCGAGTTGATTAGCATTGACTTCCGATGAGGACTGAGTGCTCATTCAAACATTCTCCGAGACGCGATTCGTTTACCTTATATATGATAGACACATTCAAACGTGATTCGGTTTCTTATTTGAACTGATGAGCGAGAACGTATTCGAACTTACAATATTTAATGAAAACATGAGCAACCTGACACCCAGTATTCGTTCAAAGTACGAAAAACTTCGAACTGACCTCCGTCGAATGCGAAGAGTGATCGTCGCATTTTCTGGCGGCGTCGATAGTTCGCTCGTTGCATATGTCGCCAATCAAGAACTTAATCGTGATGCTCTCATCGTGACGTCTGCGTCAAAGAGTCTCAAACGAAACGATTTAGTGCTCACCCGAAAGCTAGCTGAAGAGTGGTGCCTTAATCATCGAGTGATTGTTACGGATGAACTCAGTAAAGACTCCTATCGGAAAAATCCTCTCAATCGATGCTTCCATTGTAAGACATCGTTATACGACTCACTCTCGAAAGTTGCACGGGAAGAGAATATTAAATGGATTCTCAATGGGACGAACTGTGACGACCTGCAAGATCATAGACCGGGTCTTGTCGCTGCTGATATTTACAACGTCGCATCCCCTCTTTGCGATGCAGGATTTACCAAGACCGATGTACGAGCAGTAGCTGAATTTTTGCAATTGGAGAACGCGCAAAAGCCGCAAGCAGCTTGTCTGTCGAGCAGAGTACCATACGGAACCGAAATCGACGAAAGTATTCTTGATCGAATCGAAAACGCAGAGAATGTCCTTGCAGAGCTTGGGTTTACCCAGTATCGAGTACGACACCACGGCGATGTCGCAAGATTGGAACTCATGCCAGAGGAGATGGACAAAGCACTAGCACAAAAGTCAATCATAGACGATCAACTCAAAGCTTTTGGATACCGCTTCGTCGCAATAGATTTAGCGGGCTTTAAATCGGGATCACTCAACGAAGGGTTGGTTTCGTCAGTTCGAATTAACTCGTAACTACTTGATTGCGGATAGTTAGCTGGAACGTAAACGGCCTACGTGCCTTGGTCAAGAAAGGTGCGATGCTAGACTTTCTTGAGAATGCCGGTGCAGACGTTATTACCTTACAAGAGACAAGAGTACTCGAGTCCCAATTGCCCTCTGAAATTCGTGCTTTAGAAGGCTGGCATACTTACTTTGCTTCGGCTGAACGACTCGGATATTCAGGCGTAGCTATATTTAGTCGCAAGCCCGCCGATAAGATAATTACAACTCTACCGAAACAAAGCTTTAACGTCGAAGGTCGTTATCTCGTGGCCCGATTCGGTCGGATGTCCATTGCTTCTATCTACTTTCCCAATGGATCGGGGAAGGATCGGGATAATAGCCGAGTACCCTACAAACTCGATTTTTACGAAGTGGCTCGACTCGAACTTGAACGCCTACGGAAGATCGGACCTGTGTATGTCACGGGCGACTTCAACACGGCGCATTCTGAAATTGATCTGGCGCGTCCTAAAGCAAACGAAAAAACTTCAGGATTTCTCCCAGTCGAGCGTGATGCACTCGATTGTTGGATACGACATGGATGGATTGACACTTTTCGTAAACGACATCCCGGTGCAACTGGACACTACACTTGGTGGCGACAATGGGGTGGGAGCCGAGAAAACAACGTCGGATGGAGGATAGACTACATTCTTGCATCGCCGACAGCCGACAAACAAGTGAAATCTGCGTTTATCTGGCCCAACGTCAGAGGTTCCGATCACTGTCCCATCGGGGTAGACTTGAAGATCGACTAACCTGTTCGTGACTGTTCGGCGCGCGACCGAACGATTACTTCGACACTTTTAGCGACGAGTATCGTTTAGAAAGACTATTGAGTGTGGAGAAACTTAGCCGTTGGACGAGTTTGCGACGCGTTTGTCTGTAAAACGGCTGGTATGTGGTCCAGCTTGTAGGGGTTCGCGACGCCAACGTGAACGCGCACCGGTAAATCGAGTCTGAGCGTCCGCCTGCTCCGCTGCCCACTGATCGTCAAGATTGCGCGCGTCCGAAAGACCTGCTGAAGTCATCGGAAAATATTTTTGGCGGAGTACACCATTGACTGACCGGGCAACTCGATAGCTCGTGTACTTCCCCTGTTTATGCTCATAAATACTCATGAATTACTTCCTTGTAAGTGTTGAGAACGATTATCATATCAAAATCCTCGCGAAAAGTAAATATTTCAACCTCTACTAATTCCGTTATATACGAACTTCAACACAGGTGCCGACATACGCTACCAAAGATTGAACGATCGATACTATTAAAGAAAAATTAGATGTCGAACGATTATGACATTAAATAAATTAATAAGTTCCCGGACTTAATAAAATGAAAATCTGTACGTTCAATTAATAATTTCCAATGACAGTTCGCCGCAAATTCCTTCGAAATTCTTTGCTCCTTGGCATTAGTGCTCCTACTCTCTTACGTACCCGTTCGCTATTGGCACAATCGGAAGAGATTGATGCAAGCCGAATAAAAGGATGGCCTCCAATGCAGTATAAAACTTTGGGGCGCACCAACTTCAAAGCCAGTCGCTTGATGTACGGGTGTGGTGCAGCACTTTCACGAAAGAAGAACGATCAGTTGCTACAAATAGCGTTCGATGCGGGAATCAACGTTTTCGATGTAGGCACGAGCCGTTTTTATGGTAATGCTGAGCGCAATCTTGCAGACTTCGTCGAGAAGCATCGAGACGACATTTTCTTAATCTCCAAATCTTTTCTGAATGCTTCCGAGAGCGAGGAGCCATCCGTTGAGCGTGCTAAAGAGGTCGCGCAACAATGGCGAAAAGACATGGAACAAAGCTTAACACAACTGAAACAAGAACATGTCGATGCTTACTACACTATGGATGCTAAGAATCCTGCATTTGTCAAGAGTGAGGAATTATTTCGAGAGTTTGAACGTGCGAAACAGGATGGAAAGGTCTCCTATTTCGGCCTGAGTACTCACAACCGAGCGGCAGAAGTGCTAGCAGCAGCGGCAGAAACCGATTGGTACCACTTAGCTATGGTTGCTATTACACCTGCGGGGTGGTACGATTGGAATCGCAAGGCTGTTTTACCTGACTCACCACCTATGGTGGACCTCAAGCCCGCGTTTGAAGACGCAAAAAAAGCTGGTGTCGCGTTGGTGGGCATGAAAGTTGCACGTCACCTTGCGCCTAGATTGTTCGGTCGTGATAATGCCAAAGACCTCTACGATTCGCACTACTCAGAAAAACTGAAAAAATCCGAGTTTTCGGTATTTCAAAAGAGTTACGCGTACGTATTAGAACACGGGATGGACGTAGTAAATTCTGATATTCAAAACATTGACATATTAGAAGAAAACTTCCTGGCAGCGGCAACATCAAGGGAATATTTGGATTGAGCAGCGAGCTTACCTCGGGTGAAGTTCGAATGTATCTTTCACGTTAACGAACTCACTCCACAATCGACACGAAGAGACAATCAAGTCGACACCGTCCGTTCACGATTTCTCAACTCTAAGGGTACACCTGTCATTAAGTGAACGTCGCCTGGCAAAACACCATTGACCCGTTGGGGAATACCTCCCATCAATTCGTAACTGAACACAACACGCACCGCAAAGTTACTGGCTGTTTATGGATGCCGGAACATGAAACACGTAACGGTGTAATAGTCTCGTTTTTGCATGGTGCATCGGGATCGCGATTTCAAGCTCCAATTCCCTACCTCGCCAATCTGTTTGCGAGAAGAGGAATAGCTTCGCTGGCGATTGATGGACCTGTGCATGGATTGAGGAAGAAACTTGATGGCGGACGGATCGCGCTTTACGCTGA
>CAZEFI010000030.1:0-1485 GCA_964511425.1 uncultured Pseudomonadales bacterium | reverse complement strand
AAAGAGTTGTCTCGAGCTATTTAACTCTCTGTCGAGTCCTTCAAAATTTCTGCGGGAAAATCCAGGTAAACACGCTGATGTTCCAAATTCAGAGTTCGATCACTCGTTTGAATTTATTTGCCATCATTTACTCGAACGAAGTGATGAACAAATCTGTCCCAATCCGGTTGATTTTTAGTCAATATTTGACTTTTCTCGATCAGACAAATTTATTAACTATCCCGCCCAATCATGCAAAATATAACGATAGAACCTAAAAAGATTCGAACTATTGGGGCAACCAATGATCCTATCTTTCACTCTGTTGGTTCTTATAAATTAGTCTTTCCACTCCACTGGTAACGGTAATCTATGATCAGCTCTGGCTTAACTTCAATTTTCAAACTCTTTAAAGCCGATTCGACGAAGCAGTCGACTTCGGACATTTTCAACGAAGCGGTTCTAATGACCCTGGCGCGGGCAACCATTGCCGATACGAACATCAAACATATTGAACTTGAAACCGTACAAACAATTGTTAAGGAAACAACCGGGGAAGAAGTGAGTCTTGCTGACATAAGGATTGCTGCAAAATCCAGACTTTTTGAATCCGCTCCCTTAGAGCGACACTTAGTATCTGTAGGAAAAGTTCTTGATTTAGACCAGAAAATCTCACTTCTCGATTCGATCGCGAAGGTTATTCTTTCAGACGAACGCGTTAGTTCTCGAGAGATCAGGTTTTTTAATATAGTAGCGGATTCAATTGGCATTACCGCAGCAGAACTCATGGGATTGAGACTCACAGAGTAAGTTCGAGTGTTTTCTGTCAGAGGAAGTGTTTGGTAAAGGGATGAAATGGTAGTTTCAATGCCTCATAAGGAGATGTCGTCTCAGACGAAGAAATAGTTCACTCGATCGGTCGATTTCTGGCTATTCGTTGCGAGCATTCGAAAAATAAATCTTTATATAATTCGTAACCGTTCCACCTTAGCTCAGTTGGTAGAGCAGCTGACTGTTAATCAGCTTGTCGCTGGTTCGAGCCCAGCAGGTGGAGCCACTAAAGACGACTCATCATTTTCGTTCGGGAAGCAACTTTTCGTTTCGACGCTGTTTAGCCTGTATTTCTTCTTGAGTCTTTCGCAGTTGTACGAATCGTTCAGGTGTGGATGGATGAGTCATAATCCACCCCACACGCGAGATGTCCTCGGTCGCTAGACGCCTCCACAAGTTCTCAACACCCGTTGAGTCGATCCCCGCATTTGCTAAGAGATAGAGTGCTAAATAATCCGCTTCCACTTCATGAGGCTTGGTGAACGCCCTAACTGACAATCGTCCAATACGACCATTGGTCCATATATTCCAGCGTTGTAATGCAAAAAGATCAAAAACAGCACCAATAGCTCCCCTCGTTCGAGCGAGAACGATATGATTCGACATGTTATGTGCTAATTCATGAGCGATGACATACTGCAATTCTTCGTCCGACTCCACAAATGTGAATATTCC
>CAZEFI010000029.1:20139-23188 GCA_964511425.1 uncultured Pseudomonadales bacterium | reverse complement strand
CTATAATCGTCAGACTCGTGCCTGAGTGGCGAAATTGGTATACGCGCCAGACTCAAAATCTGGTGGTGGCAACACCGTGAGAGTTCGACCCTCTCCTCAGGCACCATATTGTTTATTGGCGATTCCCTCAATCCTAGTTTAGTTGACGATTTACAAGGATATCGAGCCGGGAACCCAAGGACGGACACGATTGAATTTAACACCGTTTAACCACTCTCGTGAACTCCTCTACGTTCCTACAAAAATAAGGTTCACTTTCGAAGTTGTACTCAATGTCAGAGCGAGTTTTTTCCAAATCTGATTTTGACTACAAACTACCTCATGGTCTAATTGCATTAGAACCGACTCCAGAACGCACTGCAAGCCGGTTACTAATCGTAGAAGATAGAGTGTTCGCACACTGTAAATTTACGAATCTACCTCTCTTTTTACGAACCGGTGACGTGTTAGTACTCAACGATACCAAGGTAATACCTGCGAGATTGTTGGGTGTAAAAGATTCGAGTGGGAAAGTCGAAATCTTAGTCGAACGTGTTGAAGGAGATCATGTTGCACTCTGTCATGTGAAATCTAGTCGAGGTTTACACTCAAGACACACCGTCACCGTAGGCAGTGCGTCTGTACGCTTGCACGCACGAGTAGGTGACCTGTACCGGCTGGTATTTGATAAACCGGTGTTTGACATATTGGCAGAATATGGACAAGTTCCGTTACCACCCTACATTGATCGATCTCCGGAGGCTAACGATACTGAGAGATATCAAACTATTTTCGCTCGCGAAAGTGGAGCGGTGGCAGCACCTACAGCAGGTTTGCACTTTGACAAACAGTTGTTGGAACAGATTCAGGAACGAGGCGTGGTAGTAGTATTTTTGACTCTCCACATCGGTGCAGGTACATTCCAACCATTACGAGATGAGAGTTTGAGTACTGTCCAATTACACGCCGAGCGATACGCGATTTCTCAATCATCGCTTGAAGCAATACGATCGCGTACAGGTAGGTGTATTGCGGTTGGTACTACGGTTGTTCGGACATTAGAACATGTAGCGCGTACGGATGTACTAGCGGGCGAGACCGACTTATTTATTCGTCCTGGATTTCACTTCCAGGAAGTCGATGTGTTATTGACGAACTTTCACTTGCCTCAGTCGTCCTTAATGATGCTAGTGAGTGCGTTCTGTGGATATGAACGGACTATGAAAACTTACAAGACAGCTGTTGAAAATCGCTATCGTTTTTACAGTTACGGGGACGCTATGTGGTGCCGACGCGATGAAATTTAAAGTCGTAGCAACCGACGGAAGTACACGAATCGGCGTTTTAACCATTCGAGATCAATCCATACACACACCAGTGTTTATGCCGTGTGGTACGTACGGTTCGGTAAAGAGTTTGACACCACCCCAACTTCGCGATGTAGGTACGACTATTCTCCTGGGAAATGCGTTACATTTGGCTATTCGACCGGGGCATGAATTGATAGAGCAATTGGGTGGTCTACACGAGTTCATGCAGTGGTCCGGTCCGATTCTAACGGATTCCGGTGGGTACCAATTCTTCTCACTTCAGGATAAGACTAAGGTAGACGAAGACGGTGTCAGCTTGCAATCGCCAGTGAATGGTGACTGGATCCGTCTCACACCGGATTTTTCCATGGAAGTACAACGAGCTTTGGGGTCTGATATCGTGATGGTGTTGGATCAATGTACCAGATATCCCGTGTCTTATGACGATGCGCGAGAAGCAATGGTTCGTTCGATGCGTTGGGCGCGAATGTGTCGTGATTCTTACCGCGGAAATGGTAGTTTGTTCGGGATCACACAGGGTAGTGTATATGAAGATTTGCGTCAAGAAAGTTTGCAAGCTCTTACATCCATTGGTTTTGATGGTTATGCAGTTGGTGGCTTGTCTGTTGGGGAGTCACCGCTACAAATGTACGAAACACTGAGTCAAATTGTTCCTGGAATGCCGCAGGACAAGCCTCGGTATCTCATGGGTGTAGGTACGCCAATGGATCTCTTAATGAGTGTGCAAGCCGGGATTGATATGTTCGATTGTGTTTTGCCGACTCGTAATGCACGAAACGGTTATCTCTTTACTTCGCTCGGCGTGTTGAAAATTAGGAATGCAACTCACAAATCCGACTCCCGAGCTTTAGATCCGGCCTGTTCTTGTTACACATGCAAACATTTTTCACGCGCCTACCTACATCATCTCGACAAGTGCGGTGAGATACTCGCTTCTACATTAATGTCGATACACAATTTACATTACTATCACAGTTTGATGCTAGGTATCCGAGAATCTATCGAGGAAAGCCGGTTTGCGACGTATAAGGCTAGCATCATGGACGGATGGCAACAACTAGAATCGGAACAGAATAATTGCGGAAACGTTGAAATTCACTGAGCTAGCGGTTCAATAGTGCATGATTTCTGACGCGATGATCGACTAAGCCTGTTTCTCTACATATTGACCAAATTTCGACGGGTTACCAAAAATGGGACAACACATTAAGAATTGGAAACTTAGGAGAAATTTCTAATGCCACCAGAAATAAATCAGACAAACGACTCCAAAGGACAAATAGGACTGTGCGGAACCAAATTTTTGATTTCCGTTCAGTGCATGGATCGCGCCATTGCGTTTTACCGTGATGTCATTGGACTGGTAATTGAAACTTCGTCGCCGTACTGGAGCGAACTAACGTTTGGAACAGCGATCATCGCACTTCATGGCGGAGGAGACGGATCGTTTACAGAGACAGGTCTCTCCTTTACTGTTGAGAATATCTATACTGCGTGCGAGCTTATTGTCGAGGGTGGTGGATCAATACGTTCCCATCCCGAAGATCGCGGCGAAGAAGGCATCTATCTAGCCATGCTGACAGACACCGAGAACAACGGATTTATGGTAAGCCAATTGAAATATTCGTAACGTGGTTAATCACAAATTTGATCCCCAGCCAGTTTGTGGTCCAATCTGAATGACGAGTCGGTATAGGTGAACAGTGTAAATTCGAAATTTGGACTGTTACCAAACCCTG
>CAZEFI010000029.1:0-20039 GCA_964511425.1 uncultured Pseudomonadales bacterium | reverse complement strand
CAAGACGAATCCGAAAAAGTGTTCGACCGATTACGCGACGCGGGGATTCGATATTTGAGAAATAGACACGTGATTGACGGACGCACGCTTACCGTAGAGTTCGCTGACGCTCAAATACGTGACAATGCGCGTTCAACCCTAGCAGAGTTTTACGGCTTACCAGATTTTGAGCTCACGACGTCTCAAGCAACTGAGAATCCTGCCATTCGGTTATCCATGACCAGTGCGAAACTAACTGAAATGGAAGACCTCGCCATCGATCAAAACCTTGAGGGGCTACGAAAAAGAGTAAATGAGCTAAATGTCTCAGAACCCCTAGTCCAACGTCTTGGGCGAAATCGCATCGTTGTCGATTTACCAGGAGTACAAGACAGCAGCGAAGCAAAACGCATCTTGGACAAATTTGCCACTTTGGAATTTCGATTAGCGGCAAAGTTAGAAGATCGTCCATCTGAACTGGAAGAGTTTCCCTATAAGGGACGAATGCAGGATATTCGTCGAGAAATCATTATCGAAGGGAAAAACGTAATCAATGCGACACCGGGTCGAGATGAAAATGGTTTACCGCAAGTAAATATCACGTTGGATCGGCCGGGTGGGGATCGAATGCACGACCAGACGAAGGATAACATCGGCCACGAGATGGCAATTCTTTTCATTGAACAAAAACCGATCGTGTCGTCCGAGATAGTCGATGGAATGCGAGTGGAAAACACACGAATTGAAACTGAACGACGATTGATCAGTGTTGCGACGATCAAGGCTGCTCTGAGTTACAACTCTCGAATCACCGGGATAACTAATCGCGAGGCAAAAGAGCTTTCTCTGTTACTTCGTGCAGGTGCACTTGCTGCCCCGATGCACTTTGTTGAAGAACGAACCGTAGGCGCATCCTTGGGAGCAGAGAATATTCAACGCGGCTTTTTCGCAGTCGTGATAGGATTCGCATTAGTACTTGCGTTCATGCTGGCGTATTACAAAGTGTTTGGATTCATCGCGAATTTAGCACTGACATTCAATCTAATCATCGTGATCGCAGTGATGTCGAGCATCGGTGCCACACTTACTCTGCCAGGAATTGCCGGTATGGTACTGACGGTCGGTATGGCCGTCGATGCAAATGTGTTAATTTTCTCTCGAATTCGTGAAGAACTTAAGGTGTCTAAACCATGGGTCGCGATCCCCGCAGGCTATGATCGAGCCTTCCTTACGATTCTGGATGCGAATCTAACCACGTTATTCGTTGCACTGATTTTGCTGTTCGTTGGAAGCGGGCCCATCGCTGGATTCGCTGTTACGCTTTCAATTGGAATCGTAACTTCAATGTTCACCGCGATCTTCGTCTCGCGGGGGATTGTCAATCTCTTTTACGGTCGGCCTAACGTCGAGAAGGTTTGGATCTGATGAATATCGACTTCATGTCCAAACGCTTGTACGCACTTGCCGCTTCCGGTGTGCTGTTCGTTGCTTCGATAGTTTCTTTGGTTGTGTTGAACCTAAACTGGGGGTTAGATTTCACAGGTGGTGTGTTGGTTGAAGTAGGCTTTGAGGAAGCAACAGATCCGACTGAAATTCGGGTATTAATTGAAGATGCTGGTTACCAAAATGCGATCGTTCAGAATCTAGGTTCCGAGCGCGACATTGTGATTCGCGTACCTCCAGTCGAAGGGGTTGATCAGTCAACCGTAGGCGACGAAATACATGCGATGCTCGCACAACAATACAGCAGTACTGAACTGCTAAAGTCAGACTATGTCGGTCCGGCAGTAGGCCAAGACTTAACCGAACAAGGTGGTTTAGCATTACTGATCGCTTTGCTGTTGGTGATGGTTTACATCATGTTTCGGTTCACCGGCAAATTTGCACTTGGGGCAGTGTTCGCACTGGTACACGATATTGTGATTGTCGCCGGAATGTTTTCGCTTATGCGCTGGACGTTTGATTTGCCGGAACTTGCTGCGTTACTCGCGGTAATTGGATATTCTCTGAACGATACGATCGTAGTCTCCGACCGTATTCGAGAAAATTTTCGGGCGGTCAAGCGGGGTAGTTCGGTGGATCTAATAAACCGTTCACTCAATCAAACTCTCGGTCGTACGTTAGTGACTTCGTTAACGACTTTGCTGGTGCTTCTCGCGCTGCTGATTGCGGGCGGGGAACAATTATTCGGTTTTGCGATCGCGCTTACTATTGGTGTAATTGTTGGAACTTACTCTTCGATCTACATCGCGGCAAGTTCATTGCTTTTCCTTGGAATTACCAGCCAAGAACTTGCGCTTCCCGAGAAAGAGGGAGCGACACCTGCGCGGTAATGGGGCTCACCTCAACGCTTTGCGCGACAAAATCGGCTCACGTTTACGCTCAGTTCCTAGAAGGCTCGATTCCAAAGCTTTAAAGATTTGTGGGTTTCCCGCAACAAAAACATCCCCGGTCCCGGTCACTGGCGTAGTAAATCCCCCAGCTTCTGTTACCAGCAAGCTTGTTGCTATTGGTATGAATTGATTTTCACCTGCTTGAACATAAGCGTCTAACTTACCCTGTGCAACTCTTGCTAAGTCCAGAGCACTGCATCCCGAACATCGCACACTGGGTGCTAGTTCAATTAGTTTTGAATGATACTTCGATCTAGAAGGGTCGGAACTTTGTTGAATATATCCAATCATGGCGTGATTAAGTGATCCTGTTCCAGAAACTCGTAATCGATTTTGATTTACCATTGCACCTTCATTTTCAGTCGCGTAGAACTCCACATCCTCAATGTAGTGGTAAATGACTGCATGCTGTACTGATCCGTTGAAAAATATGCCGATCACCGCACAGTAATCGGGTAATGAACGGAGAAAGTTCTGTTCCCCACAAATTGGTTCGATAAACCAACAGTATCCTGACTGATGGGGTAATTTTTGTGGGTCGGTAGTAACCTTGTGATCAGGAAAATGCGTTGATACGTTCTCCTGAAAAACTGTGTTCATTCGAGTTCTGATTTGGTGCACGTACTCCTGCAGCCCCTTCGGTGAAAAACGACTGATCGGCGGTCGGTCGTGTGTTTGAAGTAGCTGAGATGATAGTGTTCGCACCGTTCGAAGCGCGATTCGAATTAATCCGTCCAAAATAAAGCTTTAGTTAATAAGGTTAAACCGTAGTTAAAGTGCAAAAGGTAGTCCATACCCTTTTCAAACACCAGTCTTGTACTGGTTGCTTCTACAATACACAAGATATTCATTTGCTTTTTATTTTATCCTGAAACTTATGCCGGAAGTTCAAATCGTGTTGGTTGAACCGTCACATCCAGGAAATATCGGTGGGACCGCACGTGCGATGAAAACAATGGGATTAACTTCTCTGAAAGTTGTCAAACCTAAAAGATTTCCTGATCCACAGGCGGACTGGCGTGCTGCAGGAGCGTTGGATATCGTGGAGCGGACGCAAGTGTGTGCAACCATTGCCGATGCTGTCCAAGATAGCGTTCTAGTTGCTGGAACCAGTGCCCGAAGAAGACACATTCCTTGGCCGATGATGACGTCGGCTCAGTTCGCAGAATTTGTCCACACTGAGTTTGGAAAAGACGATCTTGTTAGCATCTTATTCGGAAGAGAGGACAACGGTTTGACAAATGACGAGCTGAATCTGTGTAATAAACATGTGCGTATTCCCTCCTGCGATGAATACGGTTCCTTGAATCTTGCGATGTCCGTGCAAGTTGTTGCCTATGATCTGTTTTGCCGGTCGTTGTCTGACTGCCAGAAGATACAAAACGCAGAGGTGTGGGATAAACCCTTGGCGACCTTTGCTGAAGTCAACGATTTTTTAGAGCACCTGCAATCTGTTCTCCTTCAAGTTGGATTTAGTGATCCGGACGAACCTCGACAAGCAGAAACTCGGCTTCGTCGGCTGTTCGGTCGCATTGAAATGGACCACACAGAAGTGCAAATCTTAAGAGGTATATTGACACAGGTAGAAAAGGCGGTTCACAGCAAAGCTTGTGCACAGGAACGTGGGATTCGTGAAGAGAACTAGAAAGCTCAAGTTACATCATATTTTTCTATGAAACGACCATTGCGACCAGTTTATCTTGATTACGCAGCAACGACTCCCGTTGATCCTCGAGTAGCTCACAAAATGAGTGATTGTCTAATGGTCGATGGACACTTTGGAAACCCTGCGAGTGTTTCGCATTTATACGGATGGGAAGCAGAGGAACTCGTCGAAGAAGCGCGCGTCAACATAGCTCAGCTCATCGGTGCCGATCCCTTGGAAATTGTGTGGACTTCTGGTGCAACTGAATCCGATAACCTAGCGATTAAAGGACTCGCTCAGTTGTCCGAAAAACGTCACATCGTTACGTCGTCTTACGAACACAAAGCGGTACTCGACACGTGTCGATATCTGGAACAACTCGGGAACACCGTCACTTATGTTCGCCCCAATACTGAGGGGATCATCAGTCCTGAAGCTGTTCAAGCTGCAATTACCGCTGAGACATTTCTTGTCTCAATCATGCATGTGAACAACGAAATTGGGGTCATCAATGATATTGAACGGATCGGTCAAATTTGTAACACGCATGAATTAACCTTTCACGTGGATGCGGCTCAAAGTGTAGGGAAAATAGACGTAAATGTTGGCTCTGTCGATGTGGATTTGTTGAGCATCTCTGGACACAAGATTTACGGACCGAAAGGTATCGGCGCACTCTACGTCCGACGAAACCCA
This sequence comes from uncultured Pseudomonadales bacterium, assembly GCA_964511425.1. Taxonomy (GTDB): domain Bacteria; phylum Pseudomonadota; class Gammaproteobacteria; order Pseudomonadales; family Azotimanducaceae; genus Bin55. The sequence continues at coordinate 15,326 of CAZEFI010000029.1, read as the reverse complement.
CCCGTCAGAATCGAAGCAACAATCCACGGTGGTGGACATGAACGCGGGATGAGATCTGGGACACTGGCTACGCATCAAATAGTTGGTTTTGGTACTGCGGCAAAAATTGCTCGTCGCGAACTCCCGCACGAACGGGTTCGCATTCAAGAGCAGCGCGAGCGACTCTGGTCGCAGCTCAGTGAAATTCCCGGAACTGAACTAAATGGTCATCCCAGTCAGCACGTGCCAGGGATTTTGAATGTGTCTTTTGATTCAGTTGATAGTGAGACCTTGATTGCAGCCTTGGATGATGTTGCGGTTTCGTCTGGATCTGCTTGTACTTCTGCAGTAGTTGAACCGTCGTATGTCTTGAGTGAACTGGGACTACCACGCGAGCGCGCAGCAGCCTCCATTCGTTTTTCTATCGGCCGATTCACCACGATGGAAGAAGTAGATTACACGTCGAAACGCGTAACCGAAGTGGTCACCGCGCTTCGAAATGGCTAGTGTTCCGAAAATCTAATCGTGCACAAAGAACAATTTGCGTTAGACTCTGCATGTACTACGCGCAGGGAATCGATTTGCCAGTTGGTAGTCCTACGTACTCGAACGATACTCCAACTTCCCGTTGATCGACTGTCCTGCTTGGTAGTAGGTTTGATGTTACGGTGGTGCGATTAGTACTTTGAACTTGGCACCAAGACCTGGTGTATCAATAACCTTGCGAGTTATGCGGCTAAAACCATGCAGAAACACCACAAATGGATTAATCGAGTTTAAGGGCTCAGAGATTCCATAAATCACCTTCTCCTGCTCCTCCTCGAAAGTACCGAATAGCCTGTCCCAGACTATAAAAATCCCACCATAGTTTTTGTCAATGTATTGAGGGTTCGTGCCGTGGTGGACTCTGTGATGTGACGGCGTGTTCATGACGGCTTCCACAGGTTTGGGCAATTTTCCTACTGCTTCTGTATGAAGAGGAGTTTGATAGAGTTGAACGACCGCCTCAGCAAACAAAACTACGAGAGGATGAAATCCAACCAGCACTAAAGGCAGATGGAAAAAGAGGGGGAAGAACCCATCCAACGGTCCAAAGCGATAAGCTACGGACATGTTAAAGTACGGCGAACTGTGGTGTACGGTGTGTGTAGCCCACGCTATACCGACCCGATGCGTGAAGCGATGTTCCCAATAGTAGGCAAGGTCCGCGAGAACGATACACAAACCGACAGACCAGACGGTTGTGGGAATCGACAAAGGAGTGATGTACTCATGGACGAGGTAATATGTGCCAATATAGAACACACCAAGCAATAGGTATGCTATCGCGATAAAAGCAATTAACGTGATGAAGTTAGTGGCGGCATCTCCGACCAAGTTCCAACTCAAGCTGTTTCGAAAACGATAGCGGATCAGTTCGAACAATAGGAGAAACGCTGTGGCATAGAAGATCCAATTGCCGAGCCACAATTCCCATTCGGTGATTGTTTCTTCAGATATGACTGCTGTGAGAAAATCCATCATATTTAACTTAGACACAGAGTTGGAGACGCATTAACGGTAGAACAGTTTACTGAATTGGATTAATGCGATGGTCCTCTCTCATCGTATTCATAGAAAGTTTTCTGCCAATCTTTATACCTAGTTACGCGTATTTCGTCGTTTTCCCATTGTACTTTTGGACTTAGCTCTACTCTTGTCGCATCTAGCTAGTGCGTCATCCGGCACGCGTAACTACAATTCAGCCACAAACTACGCAAACTATCACGGGGTATCTGATATTTAGTGGCTTTTGAACGAACATTGTCAATTATCAAACCGAACGCAATCAAAAAAAACATAATCGGAAACATTTTCAGCCGTTTTGAAGCGAATGGCTTACGGATTATCGCGCTCAAAATGATCCACTTGACTCGAACACAAGCTGAAGATTTTTACCAAGAGCACTCGGCGAAACCATTTTTCGATAACTTATGCTCCTTCATGTCTTCCGGTCCCATATGTGTGCAAGTTCTAGAAGGTAAAAACGCGATTCGCCTCAATCGCGAGATTATGGGCGCGACGAATCCAGAGAATGCGGACCGAGGTACGATTCGAGCAGATTTCGGTGACAGTTTGGACGAAAATGCAGTGCACGGATCGGACTCACCGTCCTCAGCACGGCGTGAAGTCGAGTTCTTTTTTACCGAAGAAGAGTTGCATCAGGTAACCTAGTATGTCGGTGCTTGCGACAGACCAGAAAACGAACTGGTATAGTCTTACCAGACCTGGATGGCAACAATTTCTTAGTGAGATCGACGATCGAGATTTTCGCGCACAGCAAGTTATGAAGTGGATCTACCACGAACGAGTGAGCAGTGCCGAAGCAATGACGAATTTGTCTAAAAACTTGCGTGCGACTTTGGCAAGTGTCACTATTGATACACTTCCAAGAATCATACGAACGAGTGTTTCCGCGGATGGTACCGTGAAGTGGATCATGGAAACTCAATCGGGTGGTGCTGTGGAAACTGTTCTCATACCTGATGGTCGTCGGAATACCCTCTGTATTTCTTCACAGCTGGGTTGTTCTCTGGACTGCGTGTTCTGTGCAACGGGTAAACAAGGTTTCGCAGGCAATTTATCTGTAGCAGATATCGTTGGACAGGTCGTTAAAGTTTATGATTGGTTACGCTTAAACCCAGATCGAGGTGAGCTTACTAATATCGTCTTCATGGGAATGGGAGAACCCCTAATGAATTTTGAGGCGACTATGGACGCATGCGAACTTTTCATGGATGACTTGGCGTTCGGTATTTCTAAGCGTCGCGTGACCATTAGTACGGCTGGCCTAGTTCCACGTATTCTCGATATGTGTTACAAAACTGAAGCGTCACTGGCAGTGTCGTTGCACGCGGCTAACGACGATTTGAGGAATTACCTCGTGCCAATCAACAAGAAATATCCAATCGCGATGTTGCTCGATGCGTGTCGCGAGTACCTTTCATCACTCAGTGATCGTCGCATAATCACGTTCGAGTATACGTTAATCGAAAACATCAACGACGATAACCAAGCAGCACTGGAACTCGTTCGTCTATTAAGAGATTTTCGATGCAAAGTCAACCTCATTCCTTTTAATCCAATTCCGCAAAGTACTTTTTGTCGTCCGAATGAACGCGCGATCTTACATTTTTATCAGCAGTTACGCGATGGAGGAATCATGGTTACTAACCGCACCACTAGAGGCGTAGATATTGATGCTGCCTGTGGTCAGTTAATAGGGAACTTTGAAGACAAATCTCGTCGGCGCGAGCGTTATCGGTCTGCACACACACAAGCTAGTCTTGTGTAAAATTTTTTCTCTTCATTTATACCGTTTTCCATCAGATCAAGTAGTATCGACCTCTCGTTAATCTAAGCGGGATACCTCGGTCATTTTGTGATAGCTGGTATCGGTTAGGTACTGCGAAATTTCAAGGCGTGAACGACTCAACTCAAGAACAACAAGATACTGAATCTTCAGCCTTGTCGTTTGGAGAAAAAATTCGACGAGCGAGAGAAGAACGGAAACTTAGCATTGACGATCTTGTCGGTGAAACTCGAATCCATCCGCAGCACTTAGTGGATCTTGAACAAGGAAACACATCGGGGATCAGTGCTACTGGATATGTAATCGGATATTTGCGAACGCTTGCAAAGATATTGGATCTCGACGCAGAAGTACTGATAAGTGATTACAAGTCTTCGACAAATCAATCAGGTCATCAAACAATAGACCCCGAACACGAACTACTACCCGTTCAACGCAAAAAAAATTCATTGGGTTGGAGTACTGTTCTTGCCACCACAATCATAGTCATCGCAGGTCTCGGATTGGTGGGCTACTATTGGTGGGAAAATATGAACGATGGTACTTCGGAGACCGAGCAAGGTGAGATAGACGAAGAAGCGTCTAACGTCGAAGAACCTACCCAGGCCCACCAACCTACCACAGGCGAACGAAATGGCACACATTCTTCCAGTAGTGCCTCGGGGTATCCGGGAAGCGAGTCTGAAGCTGAGGGAGGTGACGACGAAACACTATCTGTTAACGGTGATTTTGATAGCACCAGAGAGGATGAATCGTCGAACTTGAACAGTTCTGACCCACCGTCGACACACACAAACATGAACTGGGTGGACCTCATGAATTTGACAAGAGAGCTACCAAGCGATGTGACGAACGATGAAGACAGTGAACCTATAGACCAAACCGGCAACGGCGACATAGAATCCGATTTTGAAACTGAAGAGGGTGAGCAAACAGAAGAGCCGGTGTCCGATGAGCCGTCTCTGTTGTTTGAATTTAGTGAGATATCCTACGTCGAAGTCACCGATGCGGACGACAATCAACTCGTCAGCGACACGAAACAAGCGGGTACCACACTAGAATTGGACGGAAAAGCTCCGTTCACCGTCAAGTTGGGTTTCGCACCGGGCGTGACGGTGTTCTACAACGGCGACAAGGTTGATTTAAATCCGTACACTCGACGCAACATAGCGGAATTCAAACTGCCACCGTGAGTTCAAATTACCCGTTAATACGGGGTATGCGGGACAGCCTACCACACGACGCCGCGCGCCTTTCCAGCGTGGAATCTGTATTTAAGGCTGTATTTCGAAAATTTTCTTACGAAGAAGTACGTATTCCAGTACTCGAGTCCAAAGAGTTGTTTAGTCGCGGTTTAGGCGAGTCCTCCGATGCTGTCGGTAAGGAAATGTACAGTTTTATTGATCGCGACGGAAAAGAATTAGCATTACGTCCAGAAGGAACTGCTTCAATTGTTCGCACTCTAATTCAAAACAATCTCTGTTATAACGACCGCCCTAGGCTTTGGTACGAAGGCCCTATGTTTCGACACGAACGTCCGCAAGCAGGACGATATCGCCAGTTTCAGCAATTAGGCGTTGAAGCATTTGGCTTTTCTGAACCGGCGATCGACGTAGAAATCATTCAAATAGGGACTGAGGCGTTTCGTCGCCTCGGACTCAGTTCCTTGGTTACTTTAAAGATCAACAGTATCGGCTCAGCCGAAGCTCGTGCTCGATATCGCGAACGCTTAGTACAAGCTTTAACTCCAATTGCTACAGAATTAGATGAAGATAGTCGAAGACGCTTACAAACTAATCCCCTGCGAATCCTTGATTCGAAGATTCCAAAAACTAGAAAACTGTTAAATAAAGCTCCGCTTTTGCGTGATTCGTTGAGCGAAGCCGCGCGGGAGAGGTTCGGCGAAGTGCTTGAACGATTATCTGATTTAGAGATCGAATATACCATTGATCCAAATTTAGTTCGCGGTTTTGACTATTACACAGACACGGTGTTTGAATGGGTAACCGATCGATTGGGAGCGCAAGATGCTGTGTGTGCCGGAGGAAGGTACGATGGTTTAGTCGAACGTCTCGGAGGTGATCCCACTCCTGGAATAGGTTTTGCCGCGGGCATCGACAGGATTGCACAGTTGCGCGAGCAACAAGAAGAAACCTCATACCGTGCCGCCGACATCTATCTTATTCCCATGGATGAGGTTCATCGAGATTTTGTTCATTCAGTCGCGCAACATCTTCGGTACCAAACGGATTTGCGCGTGCGAGAGCACATCGGTATGGGAAATATGCGAAATAAAATGCGCTGGGCTGACAAGTCCCGTGCAACCTGGGCACTCATTGTCGGCGATACGGAACTAGAACAGCGGACAGTCACCGTGAAGTGGCTAAGAACGGAGAGGGCACAGATTTCGACATCTGTGGAAAATTTAGTAGACATCATCAGTGAAAATTGGGAGTAACACGACTTGGCAGACTACTTAACAGACGAAGAACAAGCAGCACGTCTACAGAAGTTATGGCGCGATTATGGGCTAATCTTAGTTCTTGCTTTAGTTATAGGAATCGGTGCAGTTGTCGGATGGAATGTTTTTCAAGAGTCTCAGTTGTTAGCAAAAGAGCAAGCCGCGTATAAATTTCAGGGGTTTCTTGTGGAACGTGCTCTTGAGGGAGATCTAGATGCCTATGTCGACGAAATGAGCAAAACCCGGGCGGGTGCGAAATACGAGCCAATGACATTGCTGTATCGCGCAAAAGATGCAGTGGATGCAGCGGAGTACGAGTCTGCTTTGCAATTTCTCGAGGAAGCTCTTAAAAAGTCAAGAGACAAAGTTCTTGATAACATGATCAAAGTACGAATCGCACGCGTACAAATGCAACTACAACAAGATGACGCAGCGCTAACTACATTGGCAAACGTGGGCGATGATTACAAGTTCTATGTGCTTGAACTGACTGGAGACATCTATCGAGCAAAGGAAAACTACACGGAGGCAGTGAACGCGTACGAGCAAGCGATAGAACTAACGAATTCAGGCATCGATCGCGAGCGATTACAGTTAAAAATTGCATTAATGCCTCACGATTCTTCAACTGTCGACCAATCGACTACATCACCATGACGTTAAGACAGGAATAAAACTCTTATGATCAAGTTCAAACACCTTATTTGTTTTGTCCTAATGCTCACGTTGGTGAGTAGTTGTAGCATGTTTCGCAGCAAGAGTGCTGACGAAGCTCGAGAATCGAACGACCCAGCACCTCTCGTCGACTTCACTCCAGAGATCGTTGTGGAACGCGTCTGGTCAAAAACGATCGGAAAGGGACTCGGTCGAAAGTATGTTGAATTAACACCAGCGATTGTCGCTGATCGGCTATTTGTTGCGGACGCCTACGGATTGGTACTTGCTTTAGATCGTTTTAGCGGGAAAGTTCTTTGGCGGAAGGTTGTTGGGAACCCAGATCGCAAAAGTTGGCTCGATGTTTCAAACCGAAGCGATCCATCGTTCGTTTCGGGTGGTATTGGAGTTGGCGCGGGCAAAGTTTTTGTCGGTACCGTTCGCGGTGAACTCATTGCGCTAGACATAGGTGATGGTACTGAACTTTGGCGCGAGACGTTGAGTAGTGAGATTCTAGCACCTGCGGTAGCAGAATTCGGAGTCGTCGTCGTGCAGACAGCGGACGGTAAGATGTATGCACTCGAAACCGAGACAGGAGAGTCGAGATGGGTCTTCAATACACAGGATCCGGCGGTTTCCCTACGAGGAACGGCCTATCCGGTACTCAGTGCTGGGTTTGCATATGCAGGTTTTGCGAATGGGACGCTCGCAGCGGTTGAATTAGAAAGCGGGTCGACTCTTTGGCAACAACGATTAACAATCCCAGAAGGGACGTCGGAGCTTGAAAGGATTAACGACGTAGACGGCCGACCCTTAGTGCTTGGTCAAATTGTGTACGCTGTGAACCATCAAGGTGCGCTTCAAGCACGTCGCCGCAGCGATGGTTTCATGCTTTGGGAGAAACCAGATCCTTCCTTCCATGCACTCGCAGAGGGGTTAGATTTAGTATTTGTTGTACGAGACGATGATGTTATCGTTGCTGCACAACAGCAAACAGGTAATGAAGCATGGAAGCAGGATTCGTTTGAAAATCGTATCCTTACAGATCCACTTGCCTATCACAATTACATCGTGCTCGGTGATGCCGATGGTTTCCTTCATGTTATCGCACAAAGCGATGGCCGGCATTTGGGTCGATACAAAGTTGGTTCTTCGATTCGCTCACCTCTGGTGGAAGCGGACGGTATTTTCTATGCACTCAGTAATAGAGGGAAATTGGAAGCACTTAGGATTTCGCGCGTTGAATGACCACTCCTCGCGGTGGTGTGGTCGCACTTGTCGGTCGTCCCAACGTCGGCAAATCTACACTCTTTAACCGACTGTGTAGGAATCGCGACGCACTTGTCTTAGACCGACCTGGTTTAACGAGAGATCGACTCTATGGTCGCGCGCGGGGAATTTCTGAAGCCGATGTGACGTTGGTCGATACAGGCGGTTTGCATGACAACCTGACCATTTCAGCAAGCATTGACGACCAAGTCATGCTCGCGATTGAGGACGCGGACTTAGTTGTCTTTGTCGTCAATGCACGTGAAAACCTCACTCCAGTCGATATTGAAATTGCAGACGAGCTAAGAAAGTCCGATACTGAAGTACTACTCGCAGTCAATAAGATTGATGGAATCTCGGACGGTACCGAATTTAGCGTCAGTGAGTTTTCACAGCTTGGATTCGCCTCGTTACTTCCAATTTCTGCGACCAACGGGCATGGCATACAGCAGCTCGTTGAGGTGCTGGTATCTCGACTTCCCAAACGCACACCTATAACGTCCGAGGTCGCTACGGATAGCATTCCAATTGCTGTTATCGGTCGTCCAAACGTTGGGAAATCAAGCTTAGTCAACGCCTTAGCCGAGGACAATCGATGTGTGGTATTCGATGAACCTGGAACCACTCGAGACGCCGTACGTGTAAGCATTGAAAAGGACGGTCACACCTTTGACTTTGTGGATACAGCTGGGATCCGTCGGAAGGGTAGAACTACAGACGTCGTAGAAAAATTCTCTATCGTGAAAGCACTAGAAGCATTACGCTATTGTCATGTCGCGCTATTGGTGATTGACGCATCGGAAGGATTGGTAGATCAAGATTTGCACTTAATTGACTATGCCATTGATGCGGGAACGGCTGTAATTCTCGTTGCGAACAAGTGGGACCAACTTGACTCATCCACTCGATCGAAGTGTCGAGAGCAAATCAGAAGGAAAATTCGTTTTGCAGATTGGATATCTGTCAAATATGTTTCTGCACTCAACAGAACTGGTATCGCACCGTTGTTTGGACTAGTAAAAGTACTTCATGAAGCTGGTGCTTTTGAAATTTCTACCCACGAGTTGAACGCGATTTTGGAACAGATAACGAACGCACATCCACCACCAGTGGAACAGCGGCGATTGATTCGACTTCGGTACGCTCACAAAATAGCGTCTAGACCGCCAACGATATTGATTCACGGAAATCAGACGGATCGCTTGTCGACAAGTTATGTCAGGTATTTGGCAAATGAGTTTCGACGTAGACTCAATTTAGCTGGATGGCCGGTTGTGATTCATTTCAAAAAGTCAGTTAATCCATTTTCGGGGCGAAAAAATGAACTCACTTCTCGACAGAAGAAACGTCGTGCGCGATTGATACAGCATCGCAAAAGTCGATGAGTTAGGGCAGCGAATGTTTTTCGTTTGTTTGACCTTCGAGCCCGTTGACAACTTCCATGAACATTACGGGATCGATCTTGGTACCTTGCAAGCTAATCGTCCAATGTAAATGTGGTCCTGTGGAACGGCCAGTGGAACCAACGGTGCCGATGACATCTCCTCGTTTGACTTTCGAATCTGTTTCCACATCGATGCGGTCCAGGTGGCACATTACCGAAATGAATCCTGAACCGTGATCGATCACAACCGTTTTCCCGTTAAAGTACATGTCGTGGGTGACCACTACAGTTCCGGGTGCAGGAGCTGAAATTGGAGTACCCTTTGGAGCGGCGTAGTCGACGCCGGTATGGTAACTTCGTTCCTCGCCGTTGTAGAAACGTTTCGTGCCGAAGACACCGGTGACGATACCTTCCACGGGGAGTACAATCGGCGAAATGTCTTGAACCACAGCGGAACGTCGCGCGTATGCCTTGCGCATCATTGCAGCTTCTTCTTGGCGTCTCTTTATGGTTTCCGGGGGCGGCGTCACCAAATCTCGGTTATCGATGGTTATGTGTTGTTCTTCATATTCTTTTGATTGAACGTCAACGTCGATTGTGTGGAAAGAACCATCATTCAAATAAACGATAACTTTGTGGTTAGTCGCTTCTGCTTCAAATGGGATCGCAACAATTGCGTGATTCTCAATGATGAGCTGGTTCTCTTTATTAAATTCCGCTCTTAGCGCATTAACGGGTAATTTCACTGCTACCACTCCACCATTAAATCCAGTATGTTCAGCGAAGACTTGAGGGGTAGACAAAAGGACTGGGATCAACAAGAAAAGAGCGGGTAACTTAGTGGTAGAAAACATGATGGACTCCTGTCTAGCGAGTGCTCAATGCAGTATCAAGATTACATTCTAACTCGAATCGAAATAGATTGCACGGATTCAAAATGGTCTTGGCTTTGACGCTGAACCTCAGCTCCTATTTGTTGGTTTCTGGTTCGTTGGTCTCAGTATGATTTCTTTTCGTTGCGCTAGTGACCCTTGAGTAGATCGTACCATCCGACACATGGGTCTGGATGCCTTCACCTGGTTGCACGTCGTCCACACCCTTGGCGATCGCACCAAAGTATGTCCCTTCGACCGGTTTAGTGACTACAGCGTATCCCCGTTGCAGTACCGCTAGAGGACTTACAGCGTCAAGATTTTTAATTACACTTTCTACGTTGCTCCGTGCGTGGACGGTTTTCTCGGACGCGCGGACACCCAGTATTGATGTTGTGTTTTCGGTTCGTGTTCTGAGATGCTTAATTTTCTGTACTGGTCGAACTTGAATCAACGCGCGATTGACGTTGTGTAGTTTCGTATTAGTTCTCTCCCGCCAGTGTGCATTAAGTTGTACTAGTTTCTCTGTTGCGCGATCGACGCGAGTGCTGTTTTCCTTGTTCAGAGCATTTGCGGACTTAACAATCTGCACTTGTGCATTCCGTATCCTCGTACCATTGTGCTGCAATTTAGTGCTTGGTTGTACTTGACTAAGGACGCGTCGCAGATGCGTTATACGAGACGTTCGTTGAGTCAATTGTTGAGATTGAGTTCGCTTAAGGTCTTTGATTCGGTCTGAAAGAAGTTGCTGGTTGTTTGCTATGTCTCGACGAGGATTTCTTAGTCGAAATTGAACATGGGATGTGTTCGTTTTGAGCCTATCAATTACGGTATGAACGCTTCTATCAAAGTTCATAACAAATTCGTCGAACCGAATCCAAAGCTCTTGTCCGTCTGGCGTGACTAATTCAGCCGCGGTAGAAGGAGTCGGTGCACGAAGGTCTGCAACAAAATCCGCGATAGTAAAGTCAACGTCGTGACCGACCGCTGAAACAATGGGAATTTCACTTTCATGTATTGCTACTGCGACCTGTTCAGAATTGAACGCTGCTAAATCTTCAAGTGATCCACCCCCACGAGTTAAGATTACAAAATCGGGTGGAACTTCAAGACGATGAATCTTCGCGATCGCCTGACAGATTTCGCTTTCGGCGAGTTGACCTTGCACAGAGGCCGGTTGAAGCGAAAGTTTCACTGGTGGATATCGTCTCCATATATTGACATATACATCTCGTGTAGCTGCACCTTTAGGCGAACTGACAATTACGATATGTTTGGGAAAGGCTGGTAACGGTTTTTTTAGTTCGTTTTCGAACCATCCCTTTGCCTGAAGCTTCGCTCGGAGTCTCTCTATAGCTAACCGAAGCTCTCCCTCCCCATGTGGCTCCATGTGTTGAACGACTGCTTGGTATCTGCCATCCCGTTCGTATAGAGAGATCTCAGTTCGTACAAGTACCTTTAAACCGTCTTTTGGTTGAAAAGATAATCGCGAAGCGTTTCCAGCGAACATGACACACCTGAGAATCGCGCGTTCATCCTTAAGGTTGAAGTAGTAATGACCGGACGAACGATGGTGGTGCAACCCAGAGATTTCCCCTTCAACGACTACCAATGGAAAAGCGTTGTTCAGTAGTTTCTTGACCTGAGCGTTGAGTTGGCTCACCGTCAAAACTCGCTCATTTAAGCCTAAATTGGGTGACAGATATTCGGACAAGTGGTTTTGAGTAAATTTCGGAAATATGACGCGTGGTACAGATTCTAGCGGTAATCAGTTTCTGCTCCTCCGTCCCTTGAAATTAACCGTGATAGTGCTGCACGAAATATTTTCTGAGTGGTCCTGACGATTAGAACTTCCAGCAGTTCGATAAATAAAATTTCTTCTTTGCAAGGAGCAAAGATTGGTAACAGTTACCCAAGAAGCTTATACCTTCGATGATGTGCTTCTTCGCCCCGCGTATTCTGACGTACTCCCCACCGACGTTGCTACCGACTCTCAGCTCAGTCGCGATATTCGTTTGAACATTCCCTTGATTTCTTCTGCGATGGACACAGTCACAGAATCGCGCCTAGGAATAGCGTTAGCGCAAGAAGGCGGTATTGGCATCGTCCACAAGAATATGTCCATAGAAGCTCAGGCGCGGAACGTTCAGCAAGTCAAGAAATTTGAAGCTGGAATCATCCGGAATCCAATAACAATCACACCGAATGCGACAATTCAAGAACTCTTGAACCTTACGAACACGCACAATATATCGGGTGTTCCGGTGGTCAGTAAAACCGATTTAGTTGGCATTGTTACCCATCGTGATATTCGATTTCAAGAAAACTTGGGTGCACTAGTATCTGACGTTATGACGCCGAAGTCTCGATTGATCACGGCGGCAGAGTCAGCGTCTTTTTCTGAGATCACAAAACTGCTGCATGAGCACCGTATCGAAAAGGTGCTTTTGATTGATGACGAGTATCGGTTAACAGGGATGGTAACCGTGAAAGATATCGAAAAAGCCAAAGCTTATCCAAATGCTTGTAAAGACGCGCAAGGGCGACTACGGGTAGGTGCTTCAGTAGGTACCAGCGTCGATACCGATGAGCGTGTATCAGCACTTATTGACGCCGAAGTAGATGTGATCGTCGTCGACACTGCACATGGTCACTCTCGTAGTGTTTTGGAACGTATTCGTTGGATAAAACAGTCCTTTCCACAAATTCAGGTGATTGGAGGTAATGTTGCGACTGCTGAAGGTGCGCAAGAAATCATCGATGCTGGTGCCGATGCTGTTAAAGTAGGCATTGGCCCGGGTAGTATCTGCACAACGAGAATAGTCAGTGGAGTGGGCGTTCCGCAAGTGTCTGCTATCAACGAAGTTTCTGAAGTCGCGAAGTCGGAAGAGGTGCCGGTAATTGCAGATGGTGGTATTCGGTATTCGGGCGATATCGCCAAAGCGATTGCAGCGGGTGCGTCGGGTGTGATGATTGGTTCCTTGTTTGCCGGAACCGACGAAAGTCCTGGCGAGGTCGAACTGTTTCAAGGGCGGACATACAAAAACTATCGTGGTATGGGTTCAGTAGGTGCAATGCATGACCGCCATGGATCTCGGGATCGATATTTTCAAGATGAAACTAAGGAAATTGGTAAGTTAGTCCCAGAGGGTGTTGAAGGACGAGTCCCCTACCGAGGACCCGTCGGTCCGATAATAGGACAACTTATTGGTGGTTTGCGGTCCGCAATGGGTTATACTGGATGCCGAACCATTACAGAAATGCAACAGAAAGTTCGCTTTACAAAGGTGACTGAAGCATCTATTGTTGAAGGGCATGTTCACGACGTGACGATCACCAAAGAGTCACCAAACTATCCAGGTACGTATTGAGCTCCAAGCTAGCTCACGCGGGAGATGAATTCAGTATTGCTCGTCGATACCACGATGCGATACTGGTCGTTGATTTTGGGTCTCAGTACACTCAACTGATCGCGCGGCGGCTCCGTGAGCAAGGAGTCTATTGTGAAATTGTCCCGTTTGACGCGGATTTTAGGAGCTTAACGAGCCACGAATTCGTTCCTAAAGGGTTCGTTTTGTCAGGTGGACCTGAATCTGTTACAACACACAGTGCTCCCAAGGTGAATACCGAGATACTCGATTCACAGTTACCAATACTAGGAATCTGCTATGGGATGCAAGCTTTGGTGTCTCAATTGGGTGGTAAAACTCAGTATTCATCCAAACGGGAGTTTGGACACGCGGATCTCGTGCTGCTTGGAAACGATCCGTTGCTTAGTGGCATCGGTACAACCACTCAAGTGTGGATGAGCCATGGTGATCAAGTGACCGAGTTACCTTCAGGCGTCACTGTTTCTGCAAAAACATCGACATGTTCCATTGCTGCTTGCACGGCATCCAACCGAAAGTTTTTTGGATTACAGTTTCATCCCGAGGTCACGCACACCAAACATGGAGCGGAGATCTTGCGTCGATTTGCAGTGGAAATTTGTGAATGTGAACCTACTTGGACACCAAGTCACATTGTGTCCGAAAAAACCACTGAAATTCACACCACTGTCGGCTCGGAAAAAGTGTTGTTGGCACTATCGGGTGGGGTTGATTCGTGCGTAACCGCAGCATTACTCGATAGAGCTATCGGCGAACAATTGGAATGTGTCTTCGTGGACACGGGCCTGCTGCGTAAGAATGAAGTAAACGATGTCGTGAATCAATTTACTTCATCAGATGCGCTCCAATTAAATCTAACTGTAGTCGATGCGAAACAACTGTTCTTTGAAGCACTTGAAGGAGTAGCTGATCCAGAAGTGAAGCGGAAAATCATCGGCAGACTTTTCATTGATGTGTTTGAAAACGAAGCTAGAAAACATCAAGGTGTTCGATGGCTCGCACAAGGTACGATTTACCCTGATGTCATCGAATCAGCTGCGAGCAAGTTTGGAAAGTCACACGTTATTAAAAGCCACCACAATGTCGGAGGACTACCCGATCGTTTGCAGCTCAAGATACTTGAACCTTTGCGGGAATTGTTTAAGGATGAAGTTCGCGCGCTGGGTGAGGAACTAGGTTTACCAGCTTCGATTATTAAACGGCATCCATTTCCTGGCCCAGGACTGGCGGTACGTATTCCTGGAGAATTTCGACGACAGTTTATACCAATTTTGCAAGCAGCTGACGCAATTTTCCTAGAGGAACTCCGGCTAAGCGGATGGTATAACCGCGTCGCGCAAGCATTTGCAGTCTTTCTTTCGGTTCGTTCTGTTGGCGTAGGTGGCGATCAGCGCGTCTATGACTATGTTATCGCATTACGTGCGGTAACTACTGTAGACTTTATGACCGCTGAGTGGGCAAAGTTACCACATGAATTGATCAGCAAAGTATCCAATCGTATCGTCAATGAAGTGTCGGGAATTTCACGAGTAGTTTACGATGTCACTAGCAAGCCTCCAGCGACGATTGAATGGGAATGAGTGTCGCATCATTGGCAAACGACAGTTTTCTAAAATTCTCGTTCTAGTAAATATCTTTGAAACAATTGAGAGTATTAGGATCTTAGTATGAATCACGAAACCAACCAAATCTTAAACGTGGCACTCATCGGCTCGGGTGGAGCAGGGAAGACACTTTTAAGTGAAGCGTTGCTTCATGTCGCTAAGGTAACCACTACTAAGGGCAGTGTCGATGCCGGTACAACCGTTTCCGACTATTCGCCTCGCGAAAAGACGACTAAGCATTCGTTCAACCCCACGTTCCTAGGTTTTGAATACAACAACAAATGCTGTACCATCGTAGACACCCCAGGTTTCCACGACTTTGTTGGTCGTACTTTGTCTGTCCTACCAGGAGTAGAAACCGC
>CAZEFI010000028.1:5199-23342 GCA_964511425.1 uncultured Pseudomonadales bacterium | reverse complement strand
GCAATGGACCGTGTAGTCGTTCGGCTTCCTGAAGGGCTTTCGACAAGGCTTGAGATACCGCCGTCGCATTCTGAAACGGTGTCAAAGAGCACGTCAAGAGCTAACGTGAGTAGTAGTCAGCTAAGGGTTCAAACTACATTCACACGAGAAGTGGGCAATATTGTTAGCTTGGGATTAGTCAAATGAGGGAATTGGTAGGCGAGGGAAGAGGGGAGTTCCTACGTCTAACTAAAGTCGATTTCTTCGTAATCATTATCGTTCCAACTATACACGGTATCCCTCTGTTTTTCCGACACTCTCTTCATTGGACGGTAACCAGAGTGGGTTTCCGGTCTACACAATCCTATTTCAAATTTTGAAGTGTTTTGATATTTGAGTGAGTCCCAGCTAATTTGATGCTTGTCGTCGCCCGGATCGTTGATAAGCAACCATCTTTCCCTTCCTTCCCAGTATCCCGTTACGAGTACAGCATGATCGCTGTAATCCGGCGTACTCCAGCCTAGCATGACCGGTAATCCTTTATCAATGCTTTCTGCAATTATTTTGTAGAAAGTATTGTCCCAGGCACCTTTGTGCTCGCATCGAAATCTGGTTTTCTTCCGGTCCTTACTCAACAGTCGATTTAGTATTGCTACAACCTTAGTGAGATACTCCCCATGATAAAACCATCTTGCGAGCACAATTCGAGTGTCAGTCTCTTTGCTACCATAGTTTGATATCAGAGGGTCGTCGCTCATGTACTTAGTCGTTCTTTTTCTCCTAGTCTTACCCAAAATTCCAGAGTAATCGGGGTATAGTGTGGTTAGCATCATTGCACCAGTGTAGTAGCTACAGAGTCCATCAAACGCTCCTTGGTGATAGTGAGGAACGTTCAACAATTCGACAGTTGGAAGTTTTTTCTTGCCTGTGGCCACTAAGTGTTTACCTTTGAATTACGAATAAAGTTCTGCATTATAAATCCTATTTTTTCGAACTAGGAAAGTCCTGTCCTACTATCAAAAGTAGTTAAAAAAATCAAAAGGAGAGATTTGGTAGTTGTAAATCATGCGACTTGCCGCTCTCCGTTCAGCTTCCTGAAGGGCTTTCGACAAGGTCTGAGACACCACCGTTACATTCTGAACGTTTTCAGAGAGCAGGTTAAGAGGTAGCGTGTGTAGTAGTCAATGACCGATACGATATACCACCATTGACCCTGCAGTAAATGCACCTAGGTCACGTCCATTTGGCACAAACCATTGGGAGCTGTGGGCAATAACTCGAATAACTGTCGGGTCTGATGCAACTCCGCCTGATACGGGATGCGCCGCTGCAGAAGACCGAGGGAACTCATGATCCGATACGTCAAGCGATCACTGAAACCAGAACCGAACTCGCGTCGCGCGAGCACCGCCAGTCGTTTGTACCCCCAATACGGATAACGTTCGGCTAAGGCTCGAATCATCGCTACTTGAGTTGGATCCAAAGGGTCGCGTGGGCGACCTCGGGTAGCAGTCGTTGCCTTCGATCGGCGATACCATTGACGAACTCGAAATACCCAACAGGGACAACACCGAGGTCAACCGTACCGATCCCGATACCGCGCTCATCTCAGACTGGACACAACGACGAAAGGTTTCGGTCACTTGGATACGCCCATACTTTTTTTTAACGTCCGCAGGGCCACCGTCATCTCGCCAATCACTTGATCTCGCTCGGCTAACTCGCGTTCCAACCGCCGCCGCTCTGGATCGGTACCGCGACGATCCTCTAAACCCGAAAATCCTCCTTGCAAAAAGGCATCGCGCCATTGATATAACGTCGGCTCTGAAATACCCGCTTCGCGGGCTAACTGAACCGCCGTAGCTTCTTTACGTAAGAGTCTCAATACCAGCTCGCCGCGCTCCGTCGCGGACATTAAAATTCGCTTGCTCATGTGCTTCACTCCTCAGTGATTCTATATTAAACATGGGGTTATTTATTCCCATATTTCGTGAGCAAGACACCTACCTATGAGTTCAATCGATATCCCCACTCAAATCTAGGATGTACTTGGTAGTACTGTACCGCTATATCATTGAGAGCTAATACCAACTGCTTAAAAATCTCCCGTAGTTGTCCTCCGGTCGGTTCCACAAGATCTCCCCTACAGAAAGTCTTTAGAACTTTGGTTTCGACTTGTAAGTACCCTTTGTTATGGAGGATAGCGTTGCGATAGTGGCGCAGGTCCCCAAACGCATCATGGACGATGCGCTCTCCACGGCATTCTTTACTTATGCTTGGTCGATAAACTGTTTCCCACAACGTATATGTAAACACAATCAATCTCGCGCGAGCTGATTTAGCTTGGGGACTCTCAGAATTAGACTGAACAAGAAACTCTTCAACCGTCAACGAGAAGTCCGCAATAGCGTCGAGGCTGTTTGGATCATCTTCGCCAATTGACAAGCGATTAGTAAGATCGGTTTTACCACAGTTTACCATCCGAACCACCTGCTCGCGCGCCGCGGTCCAAGCAAAACTAGCGAGCAAGTCCTCCCCACAAATACACTCTAAGTCGTGTTTCAAGTTTGCTAGCGTCGAAAGAGCCATCCTACTCCCACCGTTTCCCAAAGAAATTTGCTAAAAGGTATTTTAAAAGACGTTTGAGAACACATGATGTTCGTCCCATGGATAAGCTCTTCGGTGTGTCCGAAGACTCTCCACTCTGGATTGTCTGTCTCCAGTAACCTATGAACGGAGACTCACCTCAAAGTGTAGTTCTACCACAAATCCCAAAATAGACAGTCCGTCAAACTGAGGCAACTTCATTCAGCTGATACGAACACAGCTTCACCATGATAAATTTCTTCTTTGTTATTTCATTCGCCAGATAAGAGCTCCTTGGCTTCTTCAGTGGTATGAACCACATGAATCTTTTGACCAAATTGCTCCGCTATTTCTACCCACTTTTCCTGATGCAGTTTTGAAGTATTCTTAGTTCTTATCTGAATGAGTAGAGCTGCACGATCCGGCATCCAAACCAAAATATTGGGTGTTCCTTTCTTAGAATCACGCACTAAGAAATAGTGCCCATTCCTTCTCTTTACGATTCGTTTGATACACTCTTCAATTTTCTTGATTGTCATTCAACATACACTCACTATATATGAACTATTTCTTGTTTTGGAGTTGTCACATGTTAGCTGCCATACTCGGGAATATGAGGATCCAGAAGTTGGGCGCAGATAATAATTAGCAAAATGCGTAATAATATTCGGTACGATTCAACAACGAACGAAAGACTTCTACAGTGGATGAACTGCCTTTCTCAGTAACACGTTTTTGATTGCCTTGGTGTTCTAGCATCTGCTTTTTGGGGATTAGTCAAAACTGAGACTTAGACGCGAACGCTAAATTCGAAAGCTTCAATTTGCCTGATCGAGCGCGTTTCGAATCAAAGGCATCGATAGTTGGATGTGCTGAGGACTCCAGATGTCGACCAATACGTTGTGTTCACCTCGATGATTAGAAGAAGTTACAAATTTCCATCGGGAAGCATCGCGAACATTTAGATCTTGAGGTTTTTCGATCTCGCTGTAGGTCAGTGGCAATGTCAACCGCAAAAAAGTCTTGTAAGGTATGAGCTCAACAAAACAGTCTGGCCAATATGTGTATAAACTTCCAGCTTTCGATTGCACTACTTCAATTATTGGCGCAATTTCGCGTATTTCTTGAAGAGTGGATTCAAGTAGTTCCCGTACCCAATTTGGCATCTCTAACTCATCCCAGGTCCGTTTTTCTGCCCGTGCAATTAGCTTTGCTCGCTTTGCGTCTCGAATCTGTTGGTCACTGACATTTAGTGGCGGCCAAATCTCGATCGCCCGCTCTCCCAGTTTTTCACCACGTTTGGCCATTTGTTTTTCAGTCCATGTGTCTTGGTTACTGACGAATTTGTTTAGCCGTACTGCCGAAGAATCAAACCCACCATTCGTTGTTTTCTTAATTGCAAATGGAGAATTAGAGAGTTTCGAGTTGTAGGCTGTTAGCGTTAAATTCCCGAGCTTATGCAACCACTGTTCATGCACACTCTCCCAATCGGCCCCAAGCATAGATTGCCATTCCTCCGAACCTTTAATGCTTTGGGGCATGATGTGCTCGATGGAATAGTCGTGTGTAGGACTCTTCTCGCGTTGCCCATAGTTTTCTAAACCATCCAGTAGATGTCGGCAGATACGATAAAGAAATATATTGTTTTCGCGCAACGCTCGCTCGAACTCATCATTGGTTGGAAAGCTGTATGAATGTGGAAGCGTAGCGAAGGCAACCTGTAGGGAACTAAAACTTTCGTTGGGATCAATTTCAAATGCCATTCGTGTGAACAACGTCCAGTAGGAGGTTGTGCGTAAACCCAGCACCGCTCTTCGAAGGATATAACTCTCGATTAGTCTAACAGCGGCAACAAACTGTTTCTGATCCAGAGTTTTGTTTTCGTCGATATGACACTCATAGAGTTGCATGACCAGCACTCCTTGTGTCGTACCCAAGGAACGCATACTCCGCATTGCAGGTGCTAACCATTCCCGTTGGATTTCTTTGGTTCCGAGAAACGAAGCATAGGTCCGTGCGATTCTTTTCATTTTGATCAACTCATCTTCAGTGGTCGAACCAGCATCTCTGGTGAGCCAATAGTCCTTGAACCGTGTGTAAATTTGATCGAGTCGAAAAGGTTGACTGGACTTTGTTTGTAACGCTATATAGTCTCGCAGGAAATAGTCGAACCCATCGGCAGAAGCTCTGAAGTAATCGTCGACTTTCGACCAATATTTTTCGTAGAGTTCTGCCTGTTCAGACTCATCAATACGCATCAAAAGGAAGTTGCGAACTAAATCACTTTGACTTAAGTCGACGCCCGTGGAGTTCATGCTCTCGAATACTAAGTGAGGATTGTCGACATTTCTTTCCAGAGTAACGTCGACAATGTTTAATTGCCCAATCCCGCGATAGATCACATCAAAGTCGCAGTCATCTGATCCAAGAAGATTCTTGAAATGCTGGTAGTTTTCGAGAATTTGCTGGGATCGATTTGATCTGTCTTCGTCTAGTTCATCGATGTTTTCGCAGTCGATTAGCGTTTTTAGTGTAGCATTGTCTGCTCGTCTTAAGGCGAGCTTGTATCGTCGATCTCCTTGTTCAAAAACATTCTTGAGGTAGTAAGCATCGATCTTTTCAACATTGGGACTCTCGTCCGATCCGGTCCAATTTCTCTCTTTGATAGAATCGCGTAGAGCGATCAGAAGAAGCGTAAGTGTTGTTAATCGTTGTTGTCCGTCGATTACTAACCATTTTCCGAATCCCGCTCCGCCTCCCGCAGAGATATAGACGATAGAACCTAAGAATGATTGCGACTCGCTCGCTGTTAATACCGATTTCCATAGATCATTACATTGCACTATAGTCCAACTGTAATCTCGCTGAAACACAGGAATAATAAACTGCTGGTTGTTATTGATCAAATGGGTTAGGGGACGGTCGATAGCTTTCATTTTTGACTCGTATGCAGTAGACGTGGAGACGCGGATAGCGACGAATTTTAACCGGGAACGGAGGGTTTAGATTTCGTTCGATTAGCTCTCCAAAACTTGCTAAGGCACCCATCGTAGCTACCATAAAACCGAAAATTGAGGGTTCGTAATTACATGAACGAAAGCAAACTCCGACTCTATCGTCCACCGGTAACGAGCAGTGGAGTCCTTCTATCAGCTAGAATAGTTCAGCACATTCCTCACTTGGCGCACTTCATTCACAGATGAGGACAAACGGTGCAGTCCATAAGGCAAATCCCAAAATAAACTGTCTATCAAACTGAGGCAACTTCAATATCGGTGCAGCTACATCCCTTGCGTTGCTCGTGCCCATTGATTATCCTATCGACTACAGTTAGGTGTTGATACGGCTTTGCCATGGGAAGTTTCCTTATATTTGTCAAACATAAAGAATACCCCAATCAACACTTCCTACAACTCTGCTCAGAGATCTTGTTGATGAAAGCCCCTCGCGCTCGAAGAGCGTTTCAGTCGGACCAGTCCTCCCTCCACACTCCTCCAGCGCATGTTCTTGTACAGTATTAACTACTCAAATTACGATCCAAACCTAGTGTGCACTTCATAATGGAGTCTTGGAAGGATTGTCGCGGTACCGATCTAGAGCTTGGGCGGTTGGAACACGAGCTAGCCGAGCGAGACCAAATGATTGGTGAGATGACGGTAGCCCTGCAGACATTAAAAAAGAATGGGCGTATCCAAGTGACGAAAGCGATTCGTCGTTTTGTCCAGTCTGAGAAGCGTGCGGTACTGGGATCGGTTAGGTTGACATCGGTGTTGTCCATATTTGGTATTTCGAACTAGTCTCGGTATCGGTGATCGAAGGGTGCAACTTACACCCGTGATGGTCCACGTGTCCCTTTGGAACTGGGTCAGGAAGCAGACATTCGAGCTTTGGCGGAACGGAATTCCTATTGGGGATATAAACGTCTAACGGTGCTGGCTCGCTAATGGCGATATGAGGATGGGAGTCATTCGTCGTCTCGATTTCGAATGAAACTATTAACCGTACACCGGCACGTCCCGAACCTACTTACCGAAACATCGTGGTGGCGATGCACACGCTCATCGCCGAAACTTTATCACATGAAAGAAGTCATGGAATCTCTAATAGGTAGTCAATTCAGTTTGCGACTCAACATTATCGCATCCCACTTTCTGTAAACTTTCATTGGTATTTTGAGCTTCGCAGATAACCACTGTTTTTCGTCGTAATCCACTTCGTTGAGATAAAGATGATATAAGACCAGCTCCTTTAACAACATAAAAGCAATCGGATTCGTACTTATATCTTTTGCGAGAACCTCGATTTTCTTCTTCGGTATTCTCTTCGTGTATTCCAATTCGATGGAAACGTTTATGAGCCTTATTGCAACCGACCGTGGTGATTCTCGTTCCAAGCGTTCAAACACCGAAATCAAATCCCTAGTTCCCAAGGAATTTGATATTCTCGTTATCACACATCGACAAACATCGTACGCTAATCTCAAGTGTACTTTCTTTGCCATTAGATTTAAGGTTTCTTCGTCCTGTTTGATGTTTGGATCATTCGTCAATACTCGAGTTATCAACTGGACGAAATCTCGTTCGTGTCGGTTGGAAATCTCGAGCCAAAATCGAAGAAAACGTAGGCCAGCACCGTAACCAGTTCTTGCCAAATCAGTTAATTCTGGCTTTTTCATTGAACTTGCTCGATTTCTTAGTATCTGGCCAACGACATCGATCATCTTTGCGGATCGATGAATATCCACTAAACTATCATCTGCGCTTTCCAATTGCTCTTCAATCTCGTCATCGGACTTTTTCCGAATCTCCGCTTGGTCCATGCGTTCTAATTTCTTTTTTCTCTCGGAATCGACATCAAACTGTTCGATGACTAATTTGGGAGTTTCTTGTAGTAAGTCTGTCAAATATGAAGTTTCAGCCTTATCCAGTGTCGAGGGTGGCAAGCTTTCGTAAATTCTCGTGGCACGCTCATGTAAGTCATTGAGTACCTGTGCATTTCTACTATGATGAGTCAGAAATATCAGAATATTTGCATTGCGTTCCAAGTGTAGCTTTTCACACAGTTCCCTAATCTCATTATTACAATCATCTAAATGATCAGACAAATACTTTGCTGCATAAAAATAATATAAATATCGATAGGAAAATCGCACTCCATGACTGTCTTTCTTTATTATCTTAGATTTAGTTAGTACTTTTAATGTACTTTCCAGCGAACTAATTACATAGTTTTCCGTGTATCGAATCTGAAACGCTTCAAAATCTTCAGAAGGAAGAAAATCTGAATTGCGTGAAAAGCAAGTGTATGCTAATTCTGACAAATAGTTGACGTACAAGTCAAAATTCTGAGCCTTAACACCAACCTTGTGTAATGCATGAACAATCAACGCATGGTAACAATGTCCGTATGAGGTCAACTCAAAATTTTCTTGTATGGCTAAGTCAAGCGTTTGAATGATGGTTAAGACATAAATAGGTTTGGATGGTAATACATTCTTTCTGACTATGGAGTTTACGTTACGCATCACCTCATCGTTTCTTTGATGCAGTGACTGGCTTTCAATCGTTTCTTCCTGTCCTAATCTGTTCCAACGGTCGATCAATTCGCCTCTCCTCGCGAAACCAAAATCCATGATTTCCCATCGTGGAAATGCGGCGATTTCTGCTATGCGTTTTTCGTCATAGTTTATCGAATTATTGGCGACTAATAATATATGTGGGAATATCTCTTTAATCGCATCTATAAAGGTTACTTGATACCTAGCATTTAGTTTCATATCATGGAAGTCGTCTACTAGTAACATTTTGGGTAAGGGATGGGAGATATATTTGTCCCATGACATACTCTGATACTGCTGAGACACACGCTTTCCTAATGCATCTTTAGGGTTCGAAGAAGATATTTCTTTCGCGTTCACATACAAAGGTAGAACTTCGTTTTCATGGTAATGTCTGAAAAACATTTTTATTAAGGAAGTCTTACCTGTTTGTTCATCTCCCTGTATAACAAGACCTTCACCGAAATCATCTAGAGATAGAAAATTGGAAGAGTTGGTTGACTCCGGTTCGTACACGTAATAATTGGTCTCTCTTAAGTCTGGGTATACAAAGATGTCTGGAAGTTCGAGCTTATCCTTTATTCGATGATGCAGTGTAAGCTCCATGCTTTTGAGCCAATTAGAAAAGTCATTTTGTAAGTGCTTCGATGCGACGCTAACACTTTCCTCCAAGTTTGGTTTGACTGTATTTGTGGACTCCCAATGTTTGATCGCATCTTGAACACTTTTTGCTACCTCGGTCCACGCTACGTCTTTATTGGAAAACGAAGTAACAGGTTTTCCATCGCGGGGTGCTGCCACAAATTGAGCAAATGGTGTTTCTTTCCACAAACACTCTTTCACAATCACAGGAAGAACACGCACGTTTTCGGATATACGTCTTTCAAGAATCAACGAGAGTTCGTCATGAAAACAGCTTGTCGAAGAAAGAAAATTTGCACTTATTAAGAAAACTACTAAGTCCGCTCGCATCAG
The DNA here is from genome assembly GCA_964511425.1 of uncultured Pseudomonadales bacterium. GTDB lineage: Bacteria > Pseudomonadota > Gammaproteobacteria > Pseudomonadales > Azotimanducaceae > Bin55. The sequence continues at coordinate 14,245 of CAZEFI010000028.1, read as the reverse complement.
TTCGAACTCGAGTGACGCATCCAGAGTTTCTCCCATCACAAGCTTTCGGTCGTCCCAACTCAAGATCGAACCGTTTTCTAACAACGGTGAGAGATGTTTAGAAAATTCCGCTTTGTGTTTCTCGTCTTGATGAGAATAGCTTAAAAAGAGGCGAGGTAAATTACGTGGGTGTTCAGTCATAAGATTTTGATGTATTGCGAAGATGTAAGTCCAAAGTCAAACAGTACGAGTTTCTAATATCTCTTCAACATTGCGAATTGAGATTGCTCTGCTATTCAGAATGCAGATCAATGTATTGACGGATGTATACGTTTTCAAGCGTTTCTTTGATATATTTTTTAAATATTTTCTAGATTCCTTTATGAAGTGCCCACTAGGTTTGGGTCTGAGCGTGTTATTAATTACTCAACGTTAGCAATTCCTATCGACACAGACGACCCAAGGTTCATTTTCGGAAGCAAGCGTTAGCTGGGTACTTTCAGGACCTCTACAAATACAAAATGAACCCATCCAAGGAGTACCATCCTTGGTAAGAGTTTCATCGGAGGAATCGCCTATACCAGCTTGAAGGTTCTCTTGGTCACGGTAATGGCGCGATTTAGTGAGTTTGAGCGTTCCTCTCCTGGTAGGTGGTCATCAGGCTCAGTTTGTTTCACAATTTTGCTGACTAGTCAAAATTTGTTCTTTCTGTAGGCCACGCGACATACGAGAATTAGGTGGCAGATTTGGTGTCCAAGTCGCACAAGACATACAGTGCCGTGACTGGTGGCATTCTAGAGCAGTTGTGGTTCTTTGGCAGAGCAATATTGTTGATAGATTCGATCCTTTGATTGAATGCCGCAATGTCGTCTGTTCGCTCTCGAATCACGATTACCCGACCATATCGGTGCGACCTTTCCAGTGATTGACACTCCATAGAGCCTCACTCTTTATTTAAACCTCACACCAATCTGTGAGCGGCGACAAAAACAAGTCCACCTATTCGTGGCCAGTTCTACCGACAGTTCGTAAGTGATTATCGAAAACGGCAAAATTGCTCGTGTGACGAGACACTCGATCGCATGTGCAACTTTGTGAGACAGTCAAGTTGGCACCCATAGAACCTACAATTCATTACTGATATGACTGGGGATTCTTGGATTTAGATTTGGAATCGCCATCACTTCCGATAGTAAGACAGACAACTTGATCAAACGTTTTGCTTCAATCTCCTTGCGAGCCTGTCACACACGGAGACTCGTAACGCAAGCGTGTAAAGAATATAGCTTTGATCAAAATTTCGATGATTCTTCCTACACAACGAGAATAGATCAGCCTCGATTCATTCGTGCAAGACTAATAGAGTCATGGACAATTGTTAACTATTAAATCCGATCACTAAATTGAAACAGTTCGTGTCTCACAAAACTCGCTGCTTTCGTCGGTTGCCCCGGGGGTTGCTGGCCAATAATGCCTCGTACTGTGACGTTTTTAATGTGCAGCGTATTACTTACGTTTATCAATTTACGATTTCGTGCTAACGCCATTATGATCAGCTCTTTTTCCAACCATTCAACAGCTTTTTGACTAGGTTCAGACCTATTCCCTGAAATTTTCCAATTTTTTGCCGTGACGAGAGGAAATAAGATCATTTGAGCAGCATTCCTGAGGTGTTTCGGGGTCACTTCTCTATATCTCATTACTTTTGGGTCTTGAAATATCTCCCCCTTGAATCCAGTTGATGCGGTAGTCTTCCCTACATACCACGGTAGTGTCTTTTCTCCGCGTTCGACACAGTAGACATAGCACCCAATAGCTTCATCCAACCCATCAAGGTTTTCAGGAACTTCTATTTCGTCCCAAAACTGTCGTCTCCACTGTCTCTCTTTCGCATATGGATCGAAGTAAAAGGGACCAGCTGCATCAAATTTCATTGAGTGTCTCCTCGAATTGTTAGGTTATTGAAAATTTGCGGTTTTACAAATATCTGCAATGACAAGTTAGTTCTTTCGACGGTGGAACTGAATTTTAACGGCCTCGATTTTTATTCTGTGAATGTGCATGCAAACCGAAAGAACTGTTGGTTGATCTGTTGCGGGATTTAGTTGCAATCATGCATTTTCAGACTCACTTTGAACACACTCGACGCCCACATTAGAGACTAACGAAGCGATCGCGTGAGCCTGTCGAAAAGTTGGTGTTTTTTTTTCCCCAAGACCGAAATGCGGACTCAGTACAATTCGCTCGATAACATTCGACAGGGCTTGACTTTATCCAATCGAGGCAAAAACTTGAGGCTTAGCACCCTGTCAAATCCCTAATAAATATCCTATTCCAAGTTGAGAGGGCTTCAATTCATGGACTTCGAATATACACCACCAGGTTTTTACAACCGAGTATTCCGCCGTTATCCTGAAACGGCAGAAATCTTGTCTTCTTGTAATGCCATCGGATTGATGAGAGCAGCCACCGATGAGGAGCGGATCGTCGTAGACGACCTTCATGAATTCGATGAGTTCCAGCAGCTCGTTGACAGAGTCGATTCGAACTCACCAGGCTGCAGTAAAACATTTCGCCGAATGATTGGTCATATGTGTAAGCAGATCATGGAACAACTTGGTTATGAAGAGGATAGAAGGGGCGTGAATGCTAGCAGATCTACAATATTCATAGGCGGGTACGTCTATCGAAGGTGTCGAACAGCGGAAAGAGACTGAAGTTGACCTCCTGGGTCACGTCAAAGGATGTAGAAAGTTTAACTGGTGTTATTGTTTCGGACCATTCTGTCGTGCACACTGAATACTCTTGCGGTGCGGATATTTCTTTGATCTTGATTTGAGCAGTGGCCGTCGACTCACTCACATAAATTACACCTTCTGTCTCAATCTCAGATCTGAAGAAAACGGAACACTTTAGGATACTTTCACCACTATAGTTAGTGCTCAGAGTCTCCATAGAGCAGGTTGTGTGGTGTGACTTCAAAAAACAGAGATGCGGTATCTAAGTTCGCGAACCTGAATCATTAGTCCAATCCAGAAAGAACGTAAGAGCGTAAACCCGTCAGTGTCATGTCGATTCGGTGAATATGACTGATGCTACACAAATCACCAAGCCTGGGCACAATCTAGAACAATATTCCCTACTCAAGATGTGGCTTCTATCTAGTGGGCACTTTATAACGGAGGCGAAGTTCACTAAAGTACTCGACACTAACTCACAGGCAAGAGTCCCGTTTCTTGTGCTGCGATCGTTGAATTATTGCAGTATCCTCGCATCATAAACTTTCATACTAACCTATTTCAAATTCCCAACACTAACTAGTGGTTACAATCGATCCGAAATTCGATCAAATAGGAGTGCTGTTCGCTGTTAAGGACTACTCGAACTGTTGAATAGGATATACAAGAATACATACATTTGTCAGAATGTGAAACGACATGACAATTAGAGAAGATTAATGAGTAATGAAGCTCATGCACTTGTCGACTTAATTCAATGGTCAGAAGGTGGCCCGATTTGGCAACGTGACGCACTTCGTCGTTTACTTGAACGAGACCAATTGAGCGAAACGGATCTTAATGAATTGGTGGAAATTTGTAAAAACGAGGGAGAGGGTGCAATTGAGACTTTGTCCTCTTTATTGACTGTTCCAGACTCAAGCACCAATGTCGTAAATCTCCGCTCAATTAACGGCGTCACAAATATAAACGCACTTTCTACGGGACAAAAGCTGACTTTTACAGAGAGCGGGCTCACAGTGATTTACGGAGCTAACGGTTCGGGTAAATCGGGGTATGCTCGAATTCTCAAATCCGCTTGTCGTGCACGACTACCTGCAAAAGGTCACGAAGTGCTTCCCAACATATACATCTCAGACAGTTTGCGTCAGAAAGCTACTATCGATTTTTCCTACAATGGAACGCGCATGAGTTATGACTGGGAACCGAACACTCCTCCCGAATCTCACTTGCTACTAGTTAGTGTATTTGATAATCGAACGGCTAAAGTACACGTCGACAAAGCTAATGAAGTCGCTTATACACCTTATCCGATGCTCATTCTTGAGCGATTGGCAAAGGTTGTGAATATAGTCAAAGAACGGATTTCCACCGAAATAAAAGTCCTCGAACAACAGACTCCTACTTCGATATCGAATCCTACGTGCCATGAAGACTCTCGAGTGTCCAATCTCTTGTCTAGACTAAACAATTCGACGGCGTATCAAGAAGTCAATGAATTGAGCGAGCTGACAGAACAAGACAAGGTGCGATACGAGCAACTGAAGACACACCCCAATTTAAGTACAGAAAACCTAGTTCTAAGCAAAGAATCACTCATTCAAAAGCTCAGTTCGTTGAACAAAAAATTTGAGAATTTACATGCGGCAGTTTGCGATGAAGTGCTTCATCATCTCGCTTCACTTTACCAAACTTATACCACTTCTCGAGAGGCTGCGACGGTCGTCGCAGATACTCTATTTATCGATGAGCCATTACCCGATGTTGGAACAGAGGTGTGGTGTATATTGTGGGAAGCCGCCCGAAGGTATTCTGAGGATCACGCATATAAAGACTCTTCCTTTCCATGGACAGACGAGGATGCACGCTGTGTTTTATGTCAGCAAGAGCTTGATGATGAAGCGACGAAACGATTCATTCGTTTCGAAAGTTTCATTACAGACGAAACTAAGCGAAAGGAAAGGTATGCCCTCGAAAGTTTCAATGCTGCATTTAGTTCGTTAAGCGATGTTGCTGTTTCTCTCGCCGATATACGAGAAACCGTCAATCTCGTTCGGAACCAACTGGACGATGATGAGTTAGCAGAACGAGTGCGACGCGCGGCACTGTTAATGAAGTTGCGATTGCGATTCACCCATCGCGCTGATGTTTCGATCGATAAACTCAACGCATTACCAAAATTAGAACCGTGGCCTTCCGACGATTTTTTAGTCCATATAACAGCTCTATCCGACCAGGTTAGAAAGTTAAGAACAAGTGAAGAATCTGATGAAAAAGAGAATTTGCGAAGAGAATTTGAAGACCTCTCAGATCGATATTGGCTCGCCGTAAATAGAGAAGTTGTGATTGAAGAAATTGATCGTCTTAAAAAAATATGTTCACTCAAAAAAAGGTTGAAAGACACCACAACAAATCGTATTTCGGTCAAAAGTAAATCTGTTGCTGAACGACTTGTCACGCAAACGTTAACCACACGATTCAAAACGGAGATCGGAAAACTTGGTGGAACGGATCTCAACATTGAACTACAAACGGAGAAAACACAACAAGGAGTGTCTTACTTCAAGATTGCGCTTTCTCGTAGCCCTAATTCGACTGTCGGCGAAGTCTTAAGTGAAGGTGAGCAACACTCTGTCGCAATAGCCGCGTTTTTAGCAGAACTTTCTACGACCGATAGTCGCGCAGCCATCGTGTTAGACGATCCTGTATCGTCTCTTGACCATGTTCACCGAACAGCAGTGGCGGAGAGACTTGTTGAAGAAGGATTCAATCGACAAGTTATCGTGTTTACTCATGATCTACCGTTTCTACATCTGCTTGACAGAACAGCCCGCTCGAATCAGGTCTCAATCACGTTTCGACATGTCACACGTTCTGGAGTTTTTGCAGGGTTTGTGCAACGAGATCCACCCGTACACGTCCAACCGATAGAAATGGCGATATCGGGCATGCAAAAGCAAATCGACAATCAAGAAATCCATTACGACCTTGGAGACATGGAAAAGTGGGAACAGACAGTGGATACTGTGGTAAAACGTCTGCGTTTGACATGGGAGCGAGCAGTCGAAGACGTGTTAGCACCTGTGTTCAAACGAATGTCCGAGAAAGTTCGAACAAACGGATTGGAAAAAGTTGCGGTTATAACCAAAGATGACTGCGACACGATGCGGCAAAGCTATGAACGGGCTTCTAAATTTCTACATAGTGCTCCTGATGCACTTGACACTCCTTTACCCGAACCAGCTGAAGTAAGGAAAGAAATAGAAACTCTTAAACGTTGGGTGAAGGAAATTGGAGAACGACAAAGCAAAATTAAGTAGCACAAAGCCTAGACCATAGACTACAGTGTGAAGTGCACTTGAGGTGTTCAAGATTGCTACTTGTGAAGCACATTCGCCTTCCATTGCTTTCTTTACTTTGCTATGAAGTTTAAATGCATTCTATTCGGATAACTCTCGAAGGTTAATTTAATGAAGACGCACAAACTCGCCCGCTTCCGTTACTCCAGCTGTGCAATCCAACTCATCATACTCTGAAAAATGAATGGGATGAGTTTCTACTGTGATCAATATCTTCACGGTTTTCGGGTGTGTGATCGAATACTCATAAGTGATTAATTTCCAATCCGTTTAGTGAAGACACCGCATTGGCGAGAGAGGTTCTATGGCAACTCTGGTTGTCCTTCTCAAAACACATCATTGCTGATGATGTTCTTTCCATGACTTCAGACACCAACCTCACAGAATCGCTTTCGTGCTTGTTAATTCGCTTTCCATACTCTTCAAACAATATTCGATAGGATTGTCGACTGCCTAGATGGCGTCTTTCCTTACTCGATATACCTAAACTCCGTTTGTGGAGATATTCGATCTCTAGTTTTTGGCATATTGAAGAGAGTTGACCTTTGGAAAACCCATATTTACGAGAGAGTGCGTTTGCTCGTACATCAATCAGTACTCGAATATCTTCTTTAAGAAGGTCGTTCATGAAGGCGTCGATCGACTTCCCCTCGTACCCGATGGTGCAAATCAACCGATTGGATTGATCGGGTTGGGTTCTCGACATGAGTCTCGATGAGACATTTTCGCTGTTCACTGTGAACCAGGGATGTAAACGATAGACATGCTTCATCAATGTGTTCGTGTCATAACCTTTGAATTCTGAGACTACATCCGCTATTGCTGCGCTTGCGACAGAAGACAGGGAATCTGTGTTTTGTGGTAGAAGCGATTTTCCGAGCTGTGATAGAGCGACTTCGGTGTCTTTTAGTACGACGAGATTCTTGTCGCTTAGTCGTTCTAAATCTCGGTAGAGGGTGAACGAGAATGGTCCGAATTTGTAAGGGACGAAATCGTAGAAACTATTCATAGCTTTCAACATCGTTCGATAACGTAATAAGAACACAAACGTAACCAGCGAGATCTTGTCCAGTGGTTCTGGAAAGCAACTCAAGAGCTTCAGAACGATTTTCTCACGTGTTAGCATGGCATACTCTCGCCTAATTGAACTCCGAAATTGGAATATTTGCGCATGTTCCTTGGACTATCGTGACATCGTTCTGTTTATTTATATTATATACATATATATATCTATGTACCAACTTAGAGAGAGTTTCTACAACTCTGTTGTTTGGATGTTGCTGAAGCAGCGACTATACGTACTCGATCGGATTTGGACAGTAGATGTAATCCCACTCTCCTAACAAACGCCTTCAGTCTGAATCTCTCTTCCGTAGAAAGGGGACACGATAGGATACTTTAACGACTATGGTTCGCGTTTAGAGTCTTCATAGAGTAGGTTAAGTGGTGTGGTTGTGATCTGACACACAAGCCGATACTCCCGGAGTATCAGACACTCATACAGACTGGGATCTCGGTATCGGTACTTGATTCAAGTTCAATGAAAACACCAAAGCGAAGTACAACATCAACGGGATAACGATAGTCAGACGAACACTGCGGGTTTTTAACATAAATTAAAAAACGACTTCACGATCGGTGCTTTTGGGAGCGTCCCAAGCAACAAAGATGTATTGTGATTCGGACTACGACCAGTGCTCAAGAAGCGGTAGAAGATTCACACGCAGAGGAAAGCAAATCTGAACACACAAAGAGTGAAGGAAGTGAGAATGTTGAGGAGTTGGGAGAGGAATTGGCTACTCAATACACAAAGAAGCGAACCTCCAATGAAACTCGACACTGTGCCAGACTGGTACTGAAATACGATACCAAAGCTCAAGAATTCACCAGTACCGTAGAAAACACTACATATAAGACTCTCAAGCAAGTCAGAATTTGAGGTACACCTCTCCAACGGAACTGAACTTGGTCCGACCAAGCCCAGCGATCTCGAACCAGAAAAGTCCATGGAAGTAATCCTTGCAGCTTAGGGTGAGGAATTCAGCACCTGGGGTGCACACCCAGAAGTAGGTGAATCAAGCTCGGGAGAACACAGCTCTGAAGAACATCACGACGAGAGCGGTGAGTCTTCTATGGTCGGGGACGATTGGATTATTGTTTGGGAGTCGATAGACGAACTAAGATCATTCAGCAAGCAACGGGAGTGCAGATCGTTCGCGGTACGGTTGCGGCACTAATCGTTCGAAGTGATCGCCGAACAAAATGCGAATGATCTTACTCGCTTCAGACGGTCCCGTCGCCTGTACTGAATACTCCTGCGGTGTAGACATTCCTTGGACTTTAGTTTGGGCAGCATACGTCGCGCCGCGCACAAGACTCACGCGTTCAACCATATTTTCGTCCTCCGCACAAACAGAGAGCTATAGAGTACTCTTGGTGCACGTGTCTGCGTGTTTAAGAAGTAGGCACTCGATCCACTAAACCGAGGTAGGGTACGGTGGGATACGCTCGAACCTGCAGTTGAAACACAGAAGCTCCAATCCGAATACTGCCCTTCCTCTGCACAGACTCTTAGGTATGTACAACAGGCGAACATCTGTGGAGGGTGTCTCATCCATCTAAGTATCAGATCAAAAACGAGATGCGGATGTTTAGTGGAGTCCCGATTAGTTCTTCAAGAGTTCATTGATTCGAGATTGAGTTCTCCTGAATTCGATAGTGAGGCATCGTACCATTCCGAGCTCATAGTATTTTCGAGTTTACAGCTTCGAAGTATCAAGATGTTGTGAGCGTGTATTTCGTGGCTTGGATACTCATCACCAACGGAATAGAAACCGAGAGCAGGTAGTTCGAATAACTAGCCCATCGATGCAAGCGTGTGAGTGAGCGCGCCTGTCTGGGTCCAAGCCAGTATGTAACTGTTAACAGTCCCTGCGTACTGTCTTGGTTCTTTTGCGACAGCTCGGTACG
>CAZEFI010000028.1:0-5099 GCA_964511425.1 uncultured Pseudomonadales bacterium | reverse complement strand
TTCGAAACTTTTGATTACAATACCCGTTATGAGGTACTTAATGAGAACCTGGATACGTACATGGAAGCTCCGCCCACACTACGTGTGGACGAGACTTTCTGCGATCTTCTGTGATGGATTGATGGGACAACGGAATACTCCGTTGCAGCACAAGCGTCGCGAAGGTTTTGCATCTTCGATGCCCCCGTACGAAACCGGTCGAAACCGAACTTTGAAATATTTTGTAAAAATTTATTGCAAACCGTTGAAAAGCACGTTTCTTTCTCTACAATACCTCTCCAATATGTCTCATACCGCAGTGTCTCGGACCCGCGCTACGAGACAATCTCATTGTTCTCACTCCAAGATTCGATCCAACGTACAACAACCAGTTGTCGTTGATTGCGTGTTGGAAAGAACTCTGCAGTTAATTAGTGGCGTTCTCGCATCGGCTCGAAGAGTTCATCGCGAACTTGCTTCAACCGCTGCAGGAACAACAAGTCATTGGACGGCCCAGTAATGGACGTGCAGTGGAAATACGTGGACCGACCGACGGGTCAAACCGTCGGATCGGTCAATGTCTTTGTGCCAAGTTTTCGTACAGCAGTTTCTGCTGTGGATGAATTGGCATTTGGTATTTACTGAATAGGAGAATCCTATTATGAAAATGCATAAAGTGATTGGGGAAGCGCGAGCTTCGACCCGATCTATATTCAATATAGCGCTCGTTGGAGCGTTACTCACGTTTACCGGGCAGGCGTTCGGTCAAGCTAACGTAGAGAGTGGAAAGTGTTCGTGGCCCGATGATTGGGCTGCGTCGACTGGTGACACACCACCTGCAGACGCTAATCTCAACGAGTGGACAAGTACTACAATGGGCGATCAAGGATTCAATGACCTTGATTCGGTTGAGAACAATGTCATTCGTTTCCGAGGGGCTACTGGAACTACTACCACGCTTACGGCATTGTCGTTTCCGGCACCGACTTGTGATTTCGATGAAGATGGCACTGATGACACTCTTCCAGACGTTTTTTGGACGCCTACTGTAACTTGTGGTGGTACTGAAGTTGCTGACTCCGCCGCCGCCACCCCAGGTACTCTAATTACGAGTGCTACGGCTGGTAGTGTTGCGTGGCTCGAAGACACTGGAACCGATGGAAAAATTGATCTAACATTCACCCCCGGCACTGCTGATACGGCAGGCGCGGCAGCGGTGTCTTGTATGCTGTCCCTGGACTGGGTCGGAAGTAACGACGACGATGGCCCCATCGAGTATGCGTTCCAAGTAGCCATTGTCCCATCTCCACATGACGCACCTGCGAATGTTCGTGCAGTTGCAGAAAGCTATAACAGCATCTATATGGAATGGGATGCTACTGTGACTCCTGATCCCGATACCACCCCTACTAGCTATGTCCTAGCGTGTGATACATCAACCGCGATGGCTCGAGATCGTAGTGTTACTGTTAGAGAGGGAATGGAAATACCCGCACCACCCGCTGTTGATGACACTGCTACACCAGCCATTAATGCCGGAGATACAGTTCGCCGAGGGGCACGAGTCACTGGATTGACGCCAGGTGCTACCTATACTTGTACCGTTGCGGGGCAAAGCGGTACCGGCTTGACTACGAATTATGGTAGGATTTCGACTGATGCATTGTTCGAAACTACCGATGTGGGGGCGGGCACTGGAACATCAACTGTAACGATGCCGCTGAATTACACTCGTATTTCAGAGACCGTAGATAGAACCTATGAATTATCTATGGGCGAAACCGTTGAGATTGATCCTGAAAAGTACTTCATGAGTCTCGCACTTAAAGGTCGCGAAATTGAAGGCTTCGACCGAACGACGGATGCAGCTGCAGGGACCGAATATGATCGCTATATTCGTGGAACCTACGAAGATCCGGTAGTGGCAACTTCCTACGCCATTGCAAGTAATAAATTTGTTGATGTGTTGTACGTAAGTACGGACGATGAAAGTCAAGAAGAAGACTTGGTTCGATTGAAGGGCCTTGAGGAAGGGACCACGACTCTAACTTTGGTAGCGAGGATCGGTACTGAGACCATCACCAGTTCAATGCGAGTCCAAGTGATCGAGAATCACGAACCTCGATTTGCAGTTACCGAAGCAACTGTGCGTTGGCATGTGGATTTAGAAAAACCGACCACTGGTAGTCATATCCAATTCGATATCGACGTGATGGCGCAATTCGGAAATACCGTTACTGACGAAGATCAAACATCGTCTTCAACTCCAGCTGGCGATTGTACCGATGAGGATGCTAGTAACGATGTCAATTGCGATGAAGAACTCACTTACTCGATCGGTAGCATCCCGGGTGCAACCGGCTATAAAAGTTATCGCAGTTTCTTTGAAATTAAAGAAGAGCACGAGGATGACGGAATTGTGTCCTCGGTGATCAACTGGGAAAAGTATGCTAGTGATGGAGTGGAAGCCCCATCTGCGACGGTTCAAACCTCAAAGAAGAGAAGCTATGAATCTGCAATCAAGAATCTAGACGATGGCGATGAGATTGGCATGCGGGTTACCGTTACCGATGCTGCCGGTGGTAAGGATACCATTGACATCATCGTGGAAGTGTCAACTGAAGGAAACTTCCCGCCGGAACTAACTTCCAATAGTCGCGATCGAAATTGGCACAACCAATACTTAGCACCACTGTCTGAAGCAGGCGGTGGCGGGACGCGAAAGGTAAACTTGGCAAACAGATTTAGGGATCCCGATGGCGATGACTTGTGTTATGAAATCTCAAGCATGACAGTGGGTGAGGCAGCCAATGCTGACATGACTCATGAACGCTGGGCTGAAGCTGAACTCGGCAGAACACCAGGACATACTAATTGTGATGGTCCTGAGTTAACGATCTCAATGATCATGCCTTCATCGAATCCAGATGAAGTTGGTTTCCACGTACTTGGAAAGTACGGTCTCGAAACGGTCACGATCATGGTCGTGGCACGAGAACGTGTACCCAACAAGCCATCGAATGAGAAGTCGTCAGCAACTACGGTAAAGGTAGATGTGATTTATGGTCCCAACGCCGCACCTTCGATTCGCAATGTCGCGTCCAATGGTACTACCTTTTATGCATCCGGTAATTTCAAGATTAAGGAAGGTCAGCCCATTAGCTTAACCTTCACAGCCGATGATGCGCAACCTACCGACGATTATCTATGTTGGAATGTTTCTCGATTTAGCTGTAGAGCCACTCCTTGTACTGGGAATACTGCGAGATCACCCAGCTGGAGTCAAGGATTCAGCCTGTTCACTACTTGGGATAGTATTACTGCTTCCAGTAGACGTTCCAAAACAGAATCTAACAACGGTCAATCTCATACTTATGACTTATACATTAGTGGTACTCAACCAGGATTTGGATTTGGTGCCCCGCCGCGGGTCATTACCGATTATGAAGCCACCGACGACGGTATGTTTAGTTTTAATGTTTGTGCAACTGACTTATCGGGTGCAACCACTACTCTACCCTTTGAAGTGGAGATTGAAGATGTCAAGGAAGCACCTATGATCTCAAAGCCCGGTTCTGGCACTACGAACAAGGTTGACGTATTCATGCTTGTTGGCGACTACTCGCAAACCGTCAATATCAGAGCACGCGACGGTGATGGAGACTCGATTGAGTATGGCGGTTCAGCTGTAGGCAGTTGTTCTGTTAAGGTGGACGTTGATTCGGATACCGGTGCGGTTGAACTCACTCCGCCCACGTCGAATTTACCCGCCGAAGAAGGTGAAGTAGGGAAGCAAACCTGCCAAATCGAGGTTTGGGCATCCGATGGCGAACACACAGTATATTCTGATCCAGAAGACTTTACGGTCACTGTGAAGAATGAAAATACTGCGCCTACCTTCTCAAGTGGTCTGAGTGCGATGACTTTCGAGCACCCTGAAAACAGGGGGGGCACAGTAGGTCCTGAGATTAAAGTGACCGATTCTGACGAAGGAGACGTACCAGAAGCGACGATTAGTGGATCGAACGATTTCACGGCTTCAGTCAAAGCGAATCGAGTGACCGACAAAGATGCAGATGATTACAACGAGATCATCGATTACAGCGTCACTGTTCGTCTGAAGAAGGGTAAGGATCACGAAGCTGAGGTAAATTCCTATGACTTCTCGCTTGTGGTCACGGACGAATACGGTGGTGCCTCCGATATCGACATTACAGTCGATATCACCGACGTCAACGAAAAACCGACCTTAGTCAAAGACGAGAACGGCGACGCAGTTGAAATCGAAGATCAGAATATCCTAGTCGGTGTAGAGAAGTGTATTGCGAAAGCAAGTGAACTCTTTGAAGATCAGGACGAGCGAGACAAACAAGCTGGCTTGTACATTGAAGCTTCAACAACGCGACCAGGTGATGCCTCTGTTGCCGTTAAGCATAACGACTACATATGCATTACGGGACACAACGTTGGTAGCGGTCCTGGACGTGTCAAAGTAACTGCAACTGACCGAGACGACGAGAGTGTTTCATTAACCTTCCGCGTAACAGTAGAAGCAAACGAAGCGCCAACCGTTGTTGGGGATGGAATTCCTGACCAGGAAGTCCAAGAGCATGGTCGCTCCCACGACATCAACTTGGGTGAGTACTTTGACGATGGCGATGTCGCCTACGAAGAAGAACTGACGTTTAGCTTTGAAGTCGAAAGAGCTAGTATCGCTACCGCTGTATTGATTGATGGTCACTACTTGCGTATTTACGGTGACACCAAAGGTGAAACCGAAGTAACCGTTACCGCGACCGATCAAAACGACAGCGAAGTATCGCACACCTTTGAAGTAGAAGTCAAGCGCAACGATCCTCCTGTTGCTAACGCTGATGCGTTCGACGATGTTGAACAGTACATTGGTAGGGAATATGATCCGATCGACGCGCGTGAGGCATTTACCGATGAAGGTGATGAATTAACGTTCCATGTCAAGACAAAGAACCCAGACGTAGCTACTGCCGCAATCAAATACGATGAAGAAGGTGGCGCATGGGTCGCTCTGTACTTACACTCGCCTGGTACCACCAGCGTTACTGTAACTGTATACGACACGGCGAATAATTCAGCTGATAATT
>CAZEFI010000027.1:0-23752 GCA_964511425.1 uncultured Pseudomonadales bacterium | reverse complement strand
GCCCTTCAGGAAAGAACTGGAAAAACTTCCATACACGTAATTTATGACACTCCCAACTCGGAATACCCAACATGGATAATTCCGAGGTCAACCCCACCGATCCACGTACCACACTTACCTCGGACCGGACTCGATGACGAAACGCGTCGGTCACTTGGATACGCCCATACTTTTTTTTAACGTCCGCAGGGCCACCGTCATCTCGCCAATCACTTGATCTCGCTCGGCTAACTCGCGTTCCAACCGCCGCCGCTCTGGATCGGTACCGCGACGATCCTCTAAACCCGAAAATCCTCCTTGCAAAAAGGCATCGCGCCATTGATATAACGTCGGCTCTGAAATACCCGCTTCGCGGGCTAACTGAACCGCCGTAGCTTCTTTACGTAAGAGTCTCAATACCAGCTCGCCGCGCTCCGTCGCGGACATTAAAATTCGCTTGCTCATGTGCTTCACTCATCAGTGATTCTATATTAAACATGGTTTTTTTATTCCCATATTTCGTGAGCAAGACATCCCCCACATGGACTAGACCAGTAGACCAAGAACTGTTATCAGAGTTGAGTCGATAATCTGTTGGCTAGTGAGTGTAGTCTGGCACCAGCTTATAGATTTCTGACTCCTGCTAGTTTTCTAGTTCTGCTTGTGGAAGATTTTTGTGAGTAGTGCGGAACACATGATCCCAGAGCGGGGTAAACCCAAAGTTTACGTTTCGACGGGAGTGATGTAAATCATGAGCGTACATCAAGTGATCCAACCACTTCATTCCCGTTCGCAGATTCGCGTGATCCAACATATTGATCACGGTGTGAATGAAGATCACCAGTACGAAAGATAGGACACTCACTGGGCCGACCAGTGCAACGCAACCCATTAACAACGCTAATGCGAGTACTGTTTCGTGCGGTCGCTGATACAACCCGTCAATTGCCGTGGGATGCTTACATCGATGATGCCAACCATGTAAATGTCGCATCAAGAATTTCGTATGCATCACTCGATGCATCCAATAATAGGCGAAGTCATAAAGGAGTACCGCAAGTATGGCTTCATACCAATAGGTTGGTCCGGATCGAATCAGAAAGTCCGAAAATAGCAATACTGCGCTGATGTACGTTGCAAAGGTTGCGACTATGTTTAGAACAACGACTGACCAGAAGTTACGTGCAGCCGCAGCGTCTCTATCTATTAATCGTAACTTTGGCGCATGGGTATAGGATAGTTGGCATACTCCCATCAATATTCCTGTACCGGTCAAGATCGCGACAATGCCCCAAATCGCGATACTAATGGTGGACATTTTCTGTTCCAAGTGCTAAATCTGCACTACGACAAGTAGTCGATAGTAAATATTGTATTTCTATTTAGGCAATTCACCACTTCAAATTTCTCTTTGGAGATTACAAATTGGCCATGTCCTACTTGGCCTCCGCTACGGTGTCGAACTACCAATACACGGAATATTCAGCGTACCTTCAGCGCACTGATGTGGTATCCCGTTTCTAAGGAAGATTGTTCAGTGTATCAAATAGAGAAAGGGGAACCTAGCAATATCGGTGGAAAAGGAGGAGAGTGTTGGGTTTATTGAAAATTGATTAACAAGCCTAATATTTTGAGGTTACCAACCTAGAGTACCCAATACTCGACTCACCTCCGATTCGCAATATTGACATCGGCACGAAAGAAATGCGTGCGCGGTTGCTTTTAGTTCTTTTCTGGAACCAGTGGAGCACCTGACTCTTTTTTCTTCACAATCTCCTCATGGGCTTTGTCCAAATTTACAAAACGTTCTGCATGAATGGGATGCGTGGAAAGTAACGTTCGTTGGTTTTCATCTGGATATTCGACAGATAGTCTTTGCCAGAACGCGGAAGCATTCTGGGTATCCAATCCCGCTCGCGCGAGCATGTAGAGTCCAACGTAATCTGCTTCTCGTTCAAAACTCGGGCTGAACGCGATTATGGCGAGGTCTGCGAACACGCCTTCAGAGTCCTCATCATCTTCGTCGGATAGGATTGCGTCGAGAATCGTACCCGCTAATCCGATACGAGCACTCTTTGCGATATGGGACATGGCATTGTGTGCTAACTCGTGCGCTAATACCACTTGCATTTCGTTATCACTTTCCACTTCCTTGACCATACCAGTAAACACAAATAGGTCGTCGCCGTCCGCAAATGCATTGGGTGAACTATCCTGTAGCAGATACACAAAGGACATACACATCGGTTCGGGTTCCAAAACTTCTACGATCTGCTCATGACTCCCCCTTCGCATGACAGTAAGGGTGATCGGATCTCCTTTCTTAAGGGCATCTTTCAAGGTGTTGTGTGCAGTGCCATGAGACCACGGATTGTCACCAATTTTCTTATCATTGATTTGATAGAGTCGGTCGCCGTCTTGCAACGAGCTATTCGCTGCAGGAGAGCCTGGTATTAAGTAGATGACGGGTCGAGAACCGATCCCAAACTCTTCTTCGGCAACGTTTCTCACGTTTGGCGGGAAAAAACGCTTAGTGAGAATCGACACACCAATTCTATGACCTGACACGTTCCCACAAATCTCGTTGTTCGCTCTTAAGATTGGGAAAGCTAACTCATTGACGTGAATCAGACGTTTCAGGTATAACTCAACAGCTAATTTGTGCTGGTTCTGCATCGCTGTCCTCACGTCTTCGCGGTCGCCGTGAGGAATGTCAGTGGCAACACATCCCAAAATGAGACAGGTACACATCGTGAGGATAAGAGTAGTAAAAAATCTATACATAATTAGCAGTCCTCTCCTAAATGGACTATGTTTATTAGTATTTTAGGAAAGCGATGTAATGTGGCTCTGAAGTCCACCGAATTCTTTGCTGGAACATTAAACTCGGTGTTTACAACCAGAATTTCGTCCCGATAGTACATCACTAGACCTCGGATTCAAACTATTGTCCGATAGGGTCGATTCTTTACGTTTAGTAATATGAGACTGTCCATGGACATGTACGCATCAGTAGCGACGATGTCGTATCCAATGTGTGATTACGACCGTGGAGACCATATTAGTCGGTTGTCTAAGACCGTAATGGCTTCTCA
This sequence comes from uncultured Pseudomonadales bacterium, assembly GCA_964511425.1. Taxonomy (GTDB): domain Bacteria; phylum Pseudomonadota; class Gammaproteobacteria; order Pseudomonadales; family Azotimanducaceae; genus Bin55. Next base: position 20,678 of record CAZEFI010000027.1, on the reverse strand, counting down.
CGCATACATCGACTTGAAGAACGAAAATTTGCGACTTCTTACATGTCTTATCAACAACCGCGATTACATTCCGATTGGGATGGTCGATATCCGTTAGTGTATGAACAACGACTTCTCACCCACGCCTGTGAATTGACCAGTGCGATTCTCCCGCTAGATCAATCCGCTCGTCAGCGGACGATATACGATATGTCCGTGAACAAATCAAACTCATTTATTACACTAACTAGGCCAGGATCCGACTCTCTAGGATGGTACAGAACAAAAGAGCGCTCTTTAGTCTTTTCTGGCCACCAGAGAAAGTGATTCGATGAATGCCAAATAGCATGAATGTTCCTTTCGACCTGGGCAACTTTGCCTGCATCATCGAAATCCTCCGCGCTTGGAATTCTCATAAGATTACCGAGTTTCGTTGTGTTGCATGTCATGTTCACCATACAAAAAGCAATCATAGCGGGGACATCAAACCCATCTGCTTGTACTCCCGAATCATTTTTAATATTCAATAAGTGATGGTCGAAAGATACCTTCTCCACAAAGTCACCTACTACATTTAGTTCTCGGTCGTAAGCTTCTTGATCACCATACCATAGTTTGCATTCTACCAAGAAGTTCACACTGTTCTTAGATATATGAAAATCAATCTTTTTGTTCTTCTTTGGGTTATCAATCTCATAACCCAGGATATCACAGCCATTATCAATCAACTGAGTGGCTACATACAGCTCCCATACTCTGCTTAAAAATCTGCTAGGCTCATCATACCTGTGGACTTCTAGTCTGATGCTTTCTATCAATTGATCTTTCCAAGCGTTTTCGCCTAACAGCTCAATCCACGTATATATTCTTTCTTTATGCATTTCTTCGAAGTGTCGTAAGACATTAGCATCAGACATTTGCCTTTGAGACCCGATGATCTTATTCAGATTGAGATAATCAATTTCATTCATTTTGTCTTCCAATTTGCATTAAATTCAGTGTGACGCTGGTACATGTTAATCACTACTGTAACAGCTACCAACATGTACTATGAAGAACGGATGCACAAGAAGCTGCATCCCAAACAGATAGTGACCTTTACTAAGATGTCACGCTCTTTTTAGACGAGCCAATTCACGCCGTATGGTGAGGACGTGTTGTCAAAAACCTGTGGAACATCCAGAGCTTCCTGAACCTGATTGCGAACCGTTCGCAGGGTACCACTCACTTTCTGACAGAATCTGGGAGGGGATTAAATCTCGTACTCAAAGAAACTCACAGATGATCAGCAAGTGGTCGCTCAACATTTTTGGTTTGCTCTCGAATATCTCTGATTGATCAGGAACATGTGCACCATCGAAACGTTGCATCAAAGGTTCGTTCACATAACAATAGTCGAGTTGGTGTACGACCCAGCCTCTTGGGTGCCTAAAAGTAGGCACTGGTTCACCATTAACGTGGCTGAGACAGTCGGTCAAATCTAGCTCGTTCATACGCTTGATGACCATTCTATTGCCTCGATCCTTCGGTTTGTCAAAGAGCACAGAGGTGTTGAAGTCGCCGCCCACGATCCATGGTACGCGACCATTGATATCTTCATTTCAAAGAAGCGACCAGAGAATCTCCGTAAACCAAAGAGCAGGATTATTCGTCAGTTGGATAGGCGAAATGTCAATACCTTTGTATGTGTCTTTTGGGACGGGAAATGCTGGAGAGTGTATGGAAACTAATCGAATTGGTTCCCCCGCTTCAGGGATTGTTTCACATTCAAGTATCCATCCTGGACGAGTACGGTGGATGTCGTTTACCCAATCGAGAGAGGAATTTAGAAAACGTGCATTTTTTATTGGCCATTTAGACAGAATTACATTCGAATACTTCGCGCGGGCCCACTAAAAAAGCGTGGGTAAACTTGGTGGTGGTTGTACGACTCTAGAATCCAGTCCGGTAGTTTCGTTTCTTCCTGCAACAGTGCGATGTCGGGAGCTTCGCGTTTAAGGAATTCCCATGCTGCACTGTATGTACTGGCATACTTCACATTCCAGGTTAGCACTTTCATGCGAATGCACCGATAAGGTCAGTTTGCGTCTGAGATACCCAAGAGAAAAAATATCTCGCGAGAACGATCATCAACGGAATCACTTTCTCTATCGCACCGAACACGGCAATAGTAGACGGATTAAATTGGCGTGATTGCGACCAATATTGCTAGTTTTGAATATTTCAAGTTCCCCTTGCAGAGCCGAGAATTTGAACCGCTGGGTTTTGAAATGTGATTCAGCTTTCTCGAGATGTCTCACATTTCCCACATTTCAAAACGCGAATTCTGACGGATTTACCCCTTAGGAGGAAAAGGGTCCTTACCATAGGAATTACGTTCTCGAATAGTACCATCCATTCTGTGAATAAAGAGTTCAGATATTTGGTTTTTGGCGATTTGTTTTGCTCGAGTAGTGGCCTGTGCTTGGGTGTCGTACACATTGGTAGGCCGCAACGAATTGGCACCTTTAACTGCCCACTTACCGTTGTTGTGGGGGGACAACGTGCTGGTTTCGTCTGCTAGTCATAATGATTACTAAATTTAATATTTTTGAAGTTACTAATGTACAAATACCCCGGTATTTAATAAACGGGTGTAGTGGACATCTTCGCTCAACAGCGGTGAAGGAAGACTATGTTGGAAGAGAACGGAGTCGGTGCCGATGAGTGTCGTTTTGATTGGCGATCGACGGGAAGAGGTTCGTATGCTCGACAATTTGGATGACGAGACCGACAAAAAGGATTCCCATCTTTCGTAAGCGAGACGCGGACTTGTACTAAATGAACTTGAAGAGTTCATTGGTGTCGTACACGAGACAGCTAGGAACATGGAAGACCATATATGACTCGCTGGAACCTGAGAGCATCTACCACTGAGAGAGAGAGTGAAATTGCACAGTATTCTCTCCATGAAAGTCCACAAAAAAGATTGATGTCGGGTAGGAGATTAATGATGGGTTCGGTTCTTACCCGAAAGTAAAACTACAACCTTGGCTCAAGTCACTTCAACCGATGCACTACGACGGTTCATGTTAGATTCGGTGGAGAGTTCAGTTACAAAGGATGCGTAAGAGCAGTTTTTCTTCGTATAATCATACTCCATACTATGTAGGAATAAACATGAAAAAAACTAAACACGATGTACAATTGAATAGGGAAGAGTTCGTATTGGCGGCCATGTCTCCCGCTGAGGGAAAGCGACACTCGCCTGTGCAGGTTCAAAAGTTACTGTTTGTTCTAGACACCGAACTCGCTGAGAAAATTGGCGGACCACACTTCAAGTTTCAACCATATGATTACGGTCCTTTTGATAAAGAGGTGTATGAAGTGTTGGAGGAGTTGTGTTCTCAAGATTACGTCACGATTAGTTTTTTGGGCAGGAAATATCCTCACTATTCGCTTACTCCTTCCGGATTTGAAAAAGGACAAAAAACGTTAGCAACACTTGGTCAGAGTTCTCAACAGTATGTCGCACGTTTATCCGAGTGGATCATGAAGCGATCGTTTTCCCAATTAGTATCAGCGATTTACAAGTCCTATCCGGAGATGCGCGCATACAGTGTATTTTCTCAAGCATCGTGACCGCGGTAGTTGGTGTTCTATGCACGGATGGCATTGTCATTGGCACAGACGGTTCGGTCACCTTTGCACAGGGTCCGCATCCCACTATTGAACAACCAACTGAAAAGTTGTATGTCGGCCCCAATAATGTTATTGTCGCAGCTACGGGTGCAGCAGGCCACGCTCAACGTTTCTTCAGCGTCAGTGATAGAGTATTTGAGTCTATAAAAGAACCCCTACCTCCATATTTGGAAGTGGGTAAGCACCTAGCTCGTCATGCACTAGATGATTTTAGTTTCACACATTCAAATGCAGAACACTTTGGAGCACTCGTCGGTTTTCCTTTAGGTTCAGAGTGTTTTCTCTGCGAGTTTTCGGATGGGAATTTCCAACCCGAATTTAAAGACTCTGGAATTTGGTATGTGTCTATGGGCAGCGGACAACACATCACTGACCCGTTTTTAGCGTTAATGCGAGACATATTTTGGAAAGACGATCCGCCGAGTTTACAAGACGGTAAATTTGCCGTGACTTGGGCACTATCTCACGTGATTGATGTCAATCCAGGAGGTATTAACTACCCTATTCAAATTTCTGTATTAGAGCGTGCGAAAGACAGTAGCCCCCAGTTCAAAGCACGCTTTATTGACAATGCTGAACTTCAGGAACATCATAAGAATATCGACGAAGCGAAGAAGCATCTCAGACAGTATGTGTCAGATCAACAGCATAGTCCAGAAGATCTTCAAATTCCAAAGCCAGATGAACTCTAAGACATCACTATTCTTGCAATTGTCTAACTTCTTGGAATTTCATTCGTAGACTTAAGTGGGTAGTGCACTTCATAACGGAGTCTCAAGTTTACAATTCGCGTATGTCTTGCTCACGTACGGAACTGCGTAGGATTTGGGGGACGCTTTTTTAGTCACTTTTTGATCAACAAAAAAGACTTGCTAAAGGGTAGATTTTCCATTTTCCGACGCAAACCCTACCTCACTCCTTTGAGTTTCTATACTAAAACAGTATTTTGACTCTCATATTTCGTGAGCAAGAGAATTTTTCCTATTCAATACATTCACCGGACCAAAGAACATGCCATACTATTGTTTAAATGAGAATGAAAATGATACCGGGAAACACCAAGTCCATCGATTAGATCAGCATCTTCAGGAAGATGGATCTTTCGACTATTGCAGGTGGCTTCCAGACGAGGAAAATCAAATTGAACTAGGATTTCACTTTAGTTGTAAAACTGCAGTGGATCAAGCCAAATATGAGCATTTCCAAAATTCTGACGGATGCTTCTACTGTTGTCACGAGTGTCACGAAGGCTAAGCGTTGTGATTTCACAAAGACTGTTTCTCGTTCCGATCGGTGTTTACACCCCAATAATCGGATCAACATTCAGAGAGTACACTGTATGTTAGGACATTTCTCAAATACGAACTCAGAGTGTCTTCATTTACGCAACTCAATCAACTTAGGACTGTTATCTTGTACTTCTTGTGTGTCGTCGATGATTGCACACGGCGAGAAACATTGTTATTGTGCAATGTCACAGATTTCGGTGGTTCGTTTGATTGAAGATTTGCACTCGGACGAAAGATTCCCAGCCCTCATCAAGGTTGCAACACTCCTGATATAATTGAGAAGTATTCGTTTAAGTTGCAGTAATTTGTTTAACCCCTCCAGGAGAGTTTTCGATGGTAACAGACGGCAAATTTTTTATTGACGGTAAAGCATTTCCGTTTGAGCATAGCGAAGAAAAGGTATCGTCATTACTACATTTGGTGCGTACTTCTAGTGATGAAAGTCTACTTGTATCTCCAACTGGACATGTATATAGCGATCCTGATTCTATAGTCGCCGTAGCTCCTGGCGACCACTTCAAAACTGAAAAACGGAATGGTGAGCACAAACCACTCGACAAGCCGATCCACTTTAAAGTCAACGGTGAATTGAGTTCCACGGTTGAAAATCCCCTATCAGTGGAAGCAATCTTAAGAAGTGCTGGTCCTGGTGCGGCTATTGATCTTGATGATCTCAATAACTACTTCTTAGAAAACACATTGGATGGTCGTAAATACGAGGATCTAAAAGACCTCGTGACGATATCTGAAGGTGACAATTTCTTAGCGATACACGTAGGAAGTACTCCCGTAGCTCAATTGTGATACTTAATCAAGTCGCCGAAGAATTGCGGCAGATTGGATTCACACCCAAGATCGTAGAGTTCACGAACTTTGGCGCATCGAATCATGCGGTCTTGATTGACATCGATGTGAAACACGGAAGGTACAAAGATCAATCAATAACGATTGGTCTTAGTTTTCAAGAGAATGTCTACCCGGAATACCCTCCTCACTTTGTACACTTGAAGTCGATGATTCATTCAAATTTTTCTCGGCACGCAATACACGAATTTGAAGGGGAAGAATGGTCGGCATACAGCTTACCACCAAGTGATTTCTGGGATTCGTTGGCGTCATCTCAGAAAAACATGAAGACCTACTATTTGAAGCACATTTTGCGAATCCTTGAGCAACTATGAACTATGACGTTGCGATACCGGAGTCGCTCTCCAAGTCGGCTAAGGGTCATTTGCTAAACTATTTCAATCTTGGTAAAGAACAGGAAGATCTTTGTTTCGCGTTGTGGCGACCGAGTAATGGCACACACCGGATGACTGGCTTAATCTCAGAAATTCTTTTGCCTCAAAAAGGGGAACGAAAACTACACGGTAATGTTAGTTTTGAGGCACGATATTTGGCTCGAGTTACTAGACACGCATGCGAACGTAATGCTGGCGTCGCATTTATGCACAGTCACCCTACTCCTGGATGGCAAGATATGAGTGAAGTTGACATAGTCGCGGAGCGTGATCGGATAGCTCCTCCAGCTAGAGCGACGGGATATCCCCTACTGGGTCTAACAGTCGGTACGGATGGGACGTGGAGTGCCCGGTTTTGGCGGTGGAACGGCCACAAATATCAGCGCGATGATTGTCAGAAAGTACGAGTTATAGGTGCGTCCTATCATCTTTGTTTCAATCCTTCATTCAATTTACCAGCTTTACACGCAACACGTTTACGTCGCACAATCGACACATGGGGCGAAAACCGACAAACAACACTCGCGAGTCTGCGTATCGGAATTGTCGGTGTTGGCAGTGTAGGTACGGTTATTGCAGAGACTCTTGCACGTACGGGAGTAACCAATCTTCTACTTGTCGACGCTGATAGGATTCAAGAACACAATTTGGACCGAATGTTATATGCGACAACAAAAGACATCGGTAGCTTTAAAGTGGATTTCATAGCTCGGTTGCTTAAACGCAGTGCTACTGCAGAATCCTTTCAGGTGGACGCGAAGCGCGCTTGGATACAAGAACGCGACGCGTACAAGGCGGCACTTGATTGCGATGTTCTCTTTGCAGCGGTGGATCGGCCACTACCAAAGGATGTGTTAAATAATATCGCTTATGTTCATTACATACCTGTCGTTTTCGGGGGAGTTCGAGTCGCAACGAAACCTAGTGGCCGTATAGCAGATGCTACCTGGAGTGCCGTACGAGCTGGACCGGAGACTCGTTGTTTACGTTGTGATGGCCAGTATTCAACATCAGATGTGATGATGGAACGCGACGGATCGCTTGACGACCCAAGCTACGTCGTAGGACGAATGGCACAACCTGGTAACGAAAACGTCTTCGCATTCAGCTTGAATCTTGGAAGTCTTATGGTACTTGAAATGTTACGTGCAATCTTGCGCGAAAATTGGTGGCCCGAAATTAAAAGCAAAACCCATTACAGTTACCTCGCAAATCGTCTCATTACCGATACCAAAAAATGTCGGTCAGGATGTTCCATAGCAGAACGGGAAGGGGTAGGTGATAGTTGGTCGTATCCTTTCATTGATGAACCCGTTAAACGGGAAAACCAATCTACAGGTCGTAAAACACTCTTTACTACAAAGCTCAGTTGGTGGCACTCCGTCCGTTCGTTATTTGGAGATAGATGATGGGCTCTAGCATAAGTGGAATCTCTCTAGCCGATGTTCGTAGATTTCCGGGAGAACAACATGTGCCACTTTCGAGAATCAATCTGTTAGTAGGCCCGAACAGTATTGGAAAGACTACATTCCTAGGATGTATTCAGGCGTTAGGAAATTTAGCAAATCTTGAAGAATTGTCTGATCGAGAAAATTATTTTGATCAGCAGCCTTTCAACATGGGTTCATTCGACACCATTGTTCGCTTCGAATTGAAGACATTTAGTGTTGGATTGGACTTTAATGATGAGTCGTGGAGACGGATTACCGTATTGTATGAGAAAGGTTCCCACGGTGTGCCAAGGGAACTCGAGTTAGAGTTGCAGCTGTCGGGCTATACCAACAAATTAAAAAACACGCTGGTCATGTCGCGTGAAGGTACGGGCCGAGAGGAACATTGGATTTTCAATGGTCCAGAGTTTGAGTTTCGTCTCAATCAAGCCGAACTCTCGTACACACAATTTACCACATGGCTTTCGCGGGCAGCATGCTACGGTGTGTTACCTTTTTATGGAAATACGGAACTATTCCAGAAACGGACGCCTCGAGCGTCCCCTAGCGATGTGGTAAATTACGTGAAGTTTATCAACTTTTTCCGCCAACGGTTTCATGGTCTTGTCGAATCTCTCGTGATCCGCGCAATTCAGCCGTGTGCATTACAACCAAGCCGACGATATTCCCACAATCCGTTACCTGAATTAACTGATGCTGAGAGTTTCCTTGAGCTAAATAGTATTGGCAGAGATCTTAACATCTTCAAGCAAATAGAGCTCAGAAAGGTTGGTGCTCAATACGAGATTCACGCTGACATATCCGGTTCATTGCACAATATACAGGATGTCGGTTATGGCATTACGAGTCTCCTTCCTTTTTTAAGTTCTCTGACGAACGCTGAGCCAAACGTACTCTTCCTTCTACAACAACCAGAAGTTCATATTCATCCATCGGCTCAGGCGAAGATGGTGGAGCTCATTGCACAGAGGGAACAAGCTTTCATGGTTGAAACGCACAGCGATCATATCATCGATTGGTTCCGCATCTTGGTAAAGGAGAGGAAATTAGACCATACAGATCTGACATTGATATTTTTTGAAGAAGATCCTGACATCCCCGCGGCGACCTTGCTTCATCGGATCACCCTCGATGAACGCGCAAACCTTGTAGGCGCACCTCAAAGTTACCGGGAGTTTTTCTCAGAGGAAACACTGCGACTTCTTGGTTTACCAAAGTAAGACTACGATTGTGTGTGTGAAAATTATTATCGATGCGAGCGCGTTCCGACATTTGATTGAGCCCACCCGACGGTCGGCGGGAGACCAATTGCGTAAGTGGATTGGGAAAGGGCATGGATTGGTTGTTTATTCATCGGGAAATAACAAGTATGCAGACGAGCTCAGAGACTACAACGAGGTTCTTACGTTAATCCACGATTACGCACAAAAAGGGCGAGCTGAAGACGTTAGTGATGAGCGCATCAGTTCGGTTTATGACGGATTTTTGAAAAATTCCGAGGTAAAGTCGGATGATCCCCATGTGCTAGCATTGGCAGAAGCGAGCGGCGCAACGGTTTTGTTTGCTCACGAACCGAAACTCTGTATAGACTTCGCGAATGTAGAAGTACTTTCCAAGGTGCGAAGAGTCAATAGACGTAGCGTACCGAATGTGTCCCTGACGCCACCAACAGACCTTGACGGGTTTAAAGATCGACGTCTGTTCTTAGATAGACGAAGATGCCGATCGACGCGGGGCTGAACTTGGTCAGATATGAAAATGTGCAGTTGTTCAACAGACTATTGGTACAAACATCGCATAGGATGTGCTTGGTGATCGATTTAGTCTGGACTGAGTGAAATTTCTCCGTAGCGGATTCTGCTTTCTGTGTACTTAGGACTTCCATTCCGTTACTTTAGAGGAATGATTTTGCCAAACCCCTCAAGCACACGATTTTGTACAGTAATAACTACTTAAATTGTACATCGCGTGCAATTCATAATGGAGTCTAGGCTTGAAAGGTGATTGACCGCCCATTGGCGTAGGGTAACTTTGTTTTTTTAGTACAGTATTTTAAATCCCAACTGATTGTAAAGAACCCCGGCACGTTTTTTAATTTTGTTATTCAACCCTTCAAGACTGTTGCTATGGGTGAAATCTACTTCCTGTAAGTAGGATAGTACCAAAAGATCAAATGCCGCTGATTCAACCCAATCTACTTCCTTTTCGTACCCTAAAACCGCACCCGCTTCAGTTGTAGCACGAAACGACTGAAGTGCGTTTTCGGCTTTCATTATCCCACAAGCACCAAAGTAGACAACTCGACCCTTGAGTGAGTCGTGTAGGTGTTCTCCTATCCATTTCAAAAAAATATCTTCACCTTCAGTTAAGGTCATCCAAGGATCTCCTTTTTTTACACCCCAACCATGAAACCCTAGATAGAGAATTGAGTGTGAGTGGAAAGAAGTCATTGTGTACTGTTTCAAGAAATACTCAAGCTCTGCACATGTGGCTACGTCTTTGCGCAAATAACGTACTTTGTTCACTTGTTCCAAAAGGCGAAGAATGGGTTCAACTGAACTCCGATCTTTTCTACCATACCATCGCTCTGTTTCGATGCAGTAGATTCCTTTCTTTTTGGTTTTATTCGTCATACGAGCCTGCCTTGTTCACGAAATATGGGAATTCAAACTCTAAAGATTGATAAAGAATCATTGAGGATTGAGTTTGATTAGCGAGCAAATTTTAAAGACTGCAATAGAGCGTGGAAAGCTGGTATCGAAGCTCTTGGGTAAAGAAGCTACAGCGTTTCAGTCAGCCCGCGCGGCCGGGTTCGTAGCGTTCAACATCGTGCGAATCTCGATTTTCTTTAGCAGGCTTCGCTAGCTGCACGGCAGTTTATACGAGAAACCATCAATTACCCTTTTACCAAGGGTATTTTTGCATCACGGTTGGAGCGCGATCTAGTACGTTATAAACTGCTCATTCCGCGATCTGTTCTTAGAGTGCGCTTCGAAAAAGAATCCGGACTTCTTGAGATTTCTCAATAGTGTGCTGTATATCTCGTGATCAGCTGAACTGAAACCCAATAGTTCTACAGTAATTCTTGCATACGAAAACTAAGTGACAAATCCTGCCTGTCGAATTCAATGTTTGGCATTAACAAGGGCTCGATTTACTAACCAGCAATCGCGTAGTCGACGCAGCAAACTCTGTTTGATTTGATTATGAGCATTGTTGAACTGAATCGAATCGCGCAGAACTGCCTCACGTTTGTCTCAATCTACGTACTTTTCATCTTAAAGAGATTGTCCTTTGCGCTACTTGTCAGGATACTTACTCCCCTTGGATGATTGTTGTGAGCTACTCGTAAGCCGTAGTCGGTCTTACCTTCAATCCAAACGTGACAATATTCACTTGAGAGTTTAAAGATCTCACCGTGTACCCTCCCGTATTCGGAATTAATAAGTTTCGCAATTCTGTTTGCCACGAATCTGTCCTGCCTGGATTTTCGACGATCGACACGCTGCTCGTCTTCAATCAGAGTAGTCAACGCTTTCAAAAAAGATTGAAGCGCGCCAGGATCGCGTGCAAGCGTTTCTAAACGCACTGAACCGTCGTAACGAGTTAGTCCGCGCATGGCAAGCTTAAACTCTTCAACCGCACCATCGCTAAAGAATCGAGCGAGTGACAGATCGTTCCGCAAATACTCTTCTAATATGTCGAGCGAAGCAATCTGACTTTGGACAAACCATACAAACTGTTGCCAAAGGGGGTCTCCTGCCCAATCAATATTGGCAATCTGCCGCCAACTCACATGGGTTGCCGGGTCAGGATGGATAGATCTGCACATTTCATGGTATTCACGAACCGATGGAAGCAGAAAAGCGTCATTGGAATCTCTACCGACTTCCATCACACTACCTTCGTTAAAAGGAGTTAGGAAAACAACGGTCACGTCTTTACTAGGGTATTTTTCTTGTAGTAGTCGGTAATATCTTTCTAATTGTCCAGGCTCAACCGATTCGTCAGTTGTCTTCACTTCGATTCCTAATACTCGAGACAAAACCTCATCAAATATTGCGATATCAATCCGCCTGTTTCCCTCTAAGAATTCCTCCGCAACGATGCGGGCTTTAGTTGGAGGTTTCCAATCTGGTGGAGAACTGAGAGTCCATGTCTGTTCAAATAGAGATCTATCCCCCAGCCTGGACTTGTCTAGGGCTTTTGCGAAAAATTTCGAGCAATATGGTTCGATTCGCGTACTCACTTGTCTGATGATGCAAAAAATATTTAGAGCTGACACCTTCTAAGTCTTCCTAGTGTTGGCTGAGGTGTAGTAATAAGGGGCCCATTTTATGGGGAGAAAACACTACTATTGGGGGTATCGAGAACAGTTCGTCCGTTTGATGTGCTCCCGATTTTCGATTGCTTCCGGAACGAAGGAATTTCGTTTCGCTAATCATAAGGCTCGAGATTGGGTTCAGGAAGCTCAGGAGGGTTCACTGGATTCTCGATTTTCGCATTAGATTGTGGTTCTAACGCAAGTCCCAAAATCAAATGTCCATCAAACTGAGGCGACTACAACCCCAAATGGAAGAACAAGTGTGTGCAATGACCATCCTCGAGACTCAGAGTCCTAATTCGCCCGCGTTTATGTCGGCCCAATACAGCAGTTCTTTACCTACTCGTTTGGCCGCTCTTACTCCTCCATCCGAAGAAAAAATAAAAGCAACTGAGTCTTCAAAACTCGAACAAAATCTGAACGCAGATCGATGACGTGTCCCAAATGATTCGATTAGCGTCGTTGTTTGATTTTCCGTCGCGTGCGTTACGTATTCAAGGCTAGGAGATTCGGCGATAATCTCTCCTCCAAATCCCAATACTCTGAATTGATTTGTTATTACGACGGCTCCATCTACACCAGTAAGCGACGCGATTGACTTCGCGGTGTCGTCAATCTTTTCGAATAGTCGGTCACCAACTTCCTCCAACCGTCTAAATTTATGAAAGAGTTCGGATGAAGAAGCTTCTTGTGAATTTGAAGGGGATTGTAATCCATCGAGTTCGTACTCATTTACCAAAAAAGCGGTGAGATAGCTCCACGCGTAATCAAACTCTGATTTGTACTTTAGAAGAACTCGGTCAGACAGTCGCGGATCAATGGATGTGATTTCATGGGGTACGACAACCAGTATACCGCCATGCCCAATACTGCGAATGTTGATTAGTACCTTTTTCAAAAAGCTGTCGTAGAATTCGCTAGAAAATCCCTCGTCAGACCGCTCTTCGCTCCACCTATCGGTCCCGAGATTGCGTATTACTTGTTTAAAGAGAGCTTTGCGAGAATATTGCAACCAAAGTGAAATTGGACCTGAACAAATAGGATCGGGGAGAGGATACGTAAGTTTACCATCCTTCAGTACGACAAGAATATTTCCGTGCAGTGAGAACGACAATTCACCTGGACGGGTTGACGTTATGGTAAGAAAGTGAGGGGGCGGATTACCAAAGAAAGATTGATGTTGAATGACGCGCCACCAACTTTCACCAGTGTCCATTAAACCCCATATCTGCAGTTCATTGGTTTTCTCGTCTAGACACACACACACTAACAGGCGCGTTATGTCAGCTACGGCTGCAATCTGAACTAACTCTCTCGTCTCAAAAGATCGTCGATTCTCGAAAGGCATGATTCGATAGCGGTTGCTGGGATCATCATGTTTGCGATCACGCTCAAGTTCTTCTAGGCTAAAGTAGATTAACCTAAAACCCGTTCGACGTTTTTCCTCAGTTTGCAGGCTAGCATTAAACGCGACGCTAACAAGCGTTGGAAAGGTGTCTTCACTTGGCATAAGCTCTGGAGGAAGATGATCTTTTTGGCGTGTGTGCGCTTGTAATCTTTGATTCAGATTCGTCCAAAGCAAGGATGTGTCGATATTGATGTTGATGTCAGTCATAACTATTTTTTGAGGCTACCGAAACTCACGTAGTTTAGACAAGAGCGGCAGATGAAAGAGTCTCAGTTCCAAAACCCCTTTTCGTCACAGTTTCAAGGCAATCTCTATGGAAGTCCCGAGAGCAAGGGGATCAGTTGGAGTCAGTTGACTCAACACGACTCGAGTGTCCGATCTTGTACAGTATTCACTACTTAAACTGTGATTTGTACCTAGTGTACCTCAGAATGGAATCCAGGAGCGGTAGGTTCAAGTTAGTTAAGAAGTAATTGATGTAGCTGTGTATGTTTAAACGGAAAGATCAAGCACTTCTCTATGGAGCTACATGTGTTGGATCGAATTTACTAAGTCACGTCGAAAGAACGAGTAGATATTAGGAACTTCGAAATCGAACGTGCATGAATGAAACGACGCAATATTGACTGGATGGATGGAATGTATCGAGACAATTCAAGGCTAATTGAGGTGTCTAAATTGTTTTTAAGTTTGAAAAATCCTATCTAGAGATCAAACTCAGATTCAAATAAATCTCGAGTTGCACGAGAGTGCGTTTGATGAACCTCCATGAGGTGTTTGGGCACTTTAAGTTGCCACTTTGGTGGATACCACTGCGGGAGTCCATGGCTCGAGTGGCGAAATTTCTGCTTAATGCGAGTCCTAGTCGACGAACCTCGAACCGATGGGTGAACAACTCGAGAGTACTTATCGACCTCACAGAAAAGATTTTGAAGATCTATGAGTTGTAGCGGACGTCCCCAAAGATCGGTGAAATTTAATCCTAACCGTGCTAACTCTTCCTCTCTTATATCACTCACCGCTCGAATTACGTCTGCATAGTTCAGTCTACCTGTATCGACGAAGCACTTTTGAATCCCGTTAATTGCTCCTGGACCCGCGACAACAAACTCCATTTCGGAAAATTTTAAAAAATCACTGTAATTTAGGTCGATCGCATATTGAAAGGAAAGAAACGGACCAATGGATGGAATCTCTTTTAACAAATCGGAAACAGCCTCAAGCGATCTTGCATCAGCAATACGACTAGGTAATTCCTTGTCAAGCATGAAACGTATGAGTTTCAAGTGATTGTGGTGCTTTCTGACACTACCAAGATTAGGATTAGGCATCATGTACGCCGCTGAATAAATCCTAACTTTGCGTTTCACCAACTCGTCAAGAGCTTCAGCATAAGTGTCGGCATCAAATGATGCTAGTGTAGGGAAGTTTAGACGAGTACACATCCACTCCCAAGTGTGAATGCAATTAAACAATTTGAACAGTATTAATCGAAAAAAGATCTCTTCAGGCGTATCGTCGCCTTCGTAAAGCACATTCTGGATGACGAATTGGCTTACACGGTCGGAAGCGCGATAAGGATTGGTAAACCGATAATGGGCCAACACAGGATCGTCGGTCCAAGGAGGAGGATGCCCATTAACGCGATCCATAAAGATCTTTTGGCGTTTTACTGCAAACTGCCAAAATGTGTCGAACACTGGCGTAGCTATTAATGTACGCCCAGACGAGAGTCTGATGTTTCTAGTAGGTGCTTCTGACAAAATTCGAAGATCTAAGATTGGATCACGAAAACTCTAAGTGATGAGTTTGTCGATACTAACATATACTTACGTTCCAATCTTTGATCCTTAACGTTTGGGTTTCGATGTCAAGTTTAAAGAACATGAACGGTTAGTGTTAACGACAAGTAGACTGCTACAAGAAATTCTACTGAGTCCTTCAGGTCCTGATTAGTGGAAAATCAGTTACCTCGTTCATCTGATAGATTTCAAAGTGGGAAATTTAATCTTAGAGAGTAAAAAAACCACTTCATGAGTATGAAGATGAGACCCGTTTCTAAAAGAGTTTCGACTGGCATCAGAACTACAACAAGATTTTTTTAAATCGAGGTATGAGAGTAGTTCGTTTCTTTCAGTCCATTACTTCCGCTATCACAGAAGTAACCACTGATGTTGTGGAAGGTGCATGCTGGTGTTGCATGATGCAATGAGTCTACCAAAGCATAGCAATCAATTCACTCATGAAGTTCTACACAGATCGGGCAGAAAACACATGAGAGGTCAGCTGCAGGGATCAGATTCAAATCGTTAGGAACTCTTCGACACTAATGGCTCGTGTCGTCTAAAATTCTTCATTCGAAATTATCGAAACTAACAAATTGAAATGACGAAATATTTAGGGTACGCAACTCTAGACTGGGTTTTAGCGTGTGTAGTAGGGTAGTTGCAGCACCGCGGGTCAGTAGAAAGTGTGAAGGTCTCGCTTTGCGTAGAACGAAGAACACTTGTTGCCCATTTTGGAAAAGAAAGGGAGGCCAGAACAATAGCGGTAGAAATTAAGAAGGTTTATGTATGTAGCGATCTCAATCTGGACAGCGATCCAGGTCTAACCAAACTAGTAGAATTGCTCGAAGAAAACGACTTTCAGATCCTTAATCTCTCGAATAGATCTGAAAACCCTAACAACGCTCTGCCGGAAGAAGATATAGAGACGGAGGGCGTTGGTCAGATAATAGAGCAGTGTTCGATAGTGGTCGTTTATATATCACCCGAAACCAAAGATAGTGAGGCTGTCGATTGGGAAATCGAATACGCACACCGCAACAGCAAACGAATCGTTAGTGTTTGGGAATACGAAGGAAGTGGGTGTGAACTTCCTGCGGCGTTAAATGCGTATTCAGATGCTTTAGTAGGATGGAAGGATAACCGAATTATGGATGCCATCAATGGAGACATCAATGAAACACAGAATCCGGATGGTACGCGTTGCCGAGAGACCGAACTTGAACGATACGACTGTGGAAAGAAACCCGAATGAAGTTGTTTTCCTACGTTGTCGTTCACGACTATGGATTTGCGCCAAATCCCTTCCACGGCATATGTACTCTTGCTACTTGTAAACCGAAAATACGAGAAGCAGCAAATCCTGGCGACTGGATAATTGGAACTGGTAGCAAAACACGCGGCCACCAAGGTAAGCTTGTTTTCGTTATGTGTGTCTCGGAAATTCTAACTTTTAATGAATATTGGGAAGACCCACGCTTTCGCAAGAAACGCCCGAACCCACATGGGAGTAAGAAACAAGCATACGGCGACAACATATACTACAAAGACGAGTGCAGTAAACAATGGCACCAAGCAAATTCACATCATAGCTGCCCTGACGGTTCGCCAAACCAAAACAATATTGAACGGGATACATACGCAGACCGTGTTCTAGTCGGAGTTGAATACGCTTATTGGGGAGGAAGTGGACCTCACATTCACGAAAGATTTCGAGACTATCAAGGGTACGATGTCTGTGCGGCTCGCCATCACAAGTGTAGATTTCCCGATACACTCGTATCGGAATTTGTTAATTGGTTGCATTCGCTCGACCAACATGGCTATATTGGAGCTCCCTTGAAATGGAATTGATTCAAGAAGAAGGTAAAAAAACACCAAAGTGAACATTCACAACAATTCAGAATTTTCTCAGCAGTCAATGCTCTTGCGTGAGTATAAGAGAGTAGTTTTTGAAACCAACAGACTTGGCTCCGGAAAATTGCAAGTACTCTTGTTCGGATTATTTGGCGAGGTAGGTAGCGTCATGGACACCGCTAAAAAGAAGGTTCGCGAAAATGACGCATACCTGGGTTTTAAAACCGATGTCAATGAGGAATTAGGAGATGTACTCTGGTATTTCACCACAATCTGTCGGGAACTCGGCGAAGATATTGAGCACGTCTTCTTCGACACTATCGGTGATAAGAACAACGACCATACGCTAGCGGCAAGCGATATTCCACAGTATCCAATCTCGAGACTTTCAAGCACTCGTGGTTTAGCCACACGCAATGGTGCGCTCATAAAACTCGGCCAAACCGCGTCGGCATTACTAGGTATCAACGAGTTAGACGAAAATGCAAAAGCTAACTTGCGCGTGTTCGCTCAGGTGTTTTTGCAGGTGGTACGATCGGTTGATATTCCATTTGCTCAAATCGTGCGTAAGAATGTCGAAAAGACAACGGGTCGCTTTGTAGAACCTGACCTTAAGAACATGCCTAAGTTTGACGATCAATTCGAGAAGGAGGAGCAAATACCTGATAAATTCGAGATCGAATTTATAATGCGTAAGGATGATCAGTGCTACTTACGATGGAATAATGTGTTCATCGGTGATCCGCTCACGGACAATATTGCAGTTGAAGATTTCTACCGATTCCACGATGTTTTTCACTTGGCACATGCGGCAATTTTGCATTGGTCCCCAGTTTTTCGAGCATTGATCAAGCAAAAACGCAAAAGTGATCCAAAATATGATCGCGATCAGGATGGCGGCCGGGCGAAAGTCGTCGAGGAAGGTTTGACCGCTTGGGTTTTTTCGCAGGCGAAAGCACAAGATTTCTTTGAGGGACAAACGCAGTTGTCGTTTGATTTGTTAAAGACAGTTCAGGTTTTTGTTCGAGGATACGAAGTGGAGAAGTGTCCACTGAAGCTTTGGGAGCGCGCTATACTGAAAGGTTACGAAATCTTTCGGGATTTGAAAGAGAACAACGGCGGTAAAGTCATTGGTAATCGTGAAACTAGGACTATATGTTATCGTAGTTTCAACCAGTAAAAGACTGTGAATCCAGAACGCTTCGTCGACGAACTGCGAAGCTTGAAGTTTGACAGTGTGTTCAATCCGTATTCAGATCGATGTATAGAACACGACCGTAAGGATGCTGCCACCCGAAGGTGTAGTACATTGCTGGCAGTGTTGAAGAAAGCAGAGAGAGTTGATTTAGATGCTGTTTGGCTTGGTCGAGATTTTGGTCATCGAGGTGGGAGACGAACGGGATTGGCATTCACGGATGACGTTCATTTGGACATACACATGAGTCGATGGAATATGGAGACCAAGCGCGCGACTACAGGAGAATTGATTTCAGAACTTTCTGCGACAGTCATTTGGTCCGCTCTAAGCGAAATAGACACGTCAATTTTTCTTTGGAATGTATTTCCTCTACATCCTCATTTTGAACGTCAGGAACTCACGAATCGAAAGCACAATTCCCAAGAACGGCGTGCTGGGGAAGATTTGTTACACTCTTTAATAGAGATGCTGTGTCCACGGCGATTGATTTCGATTGGTAACGATGCTCATACAACAGCATTGCGCATGTTCTCACCACAGAGAGTAACGAAGGTCCGACACCCAAGCTACGGAGGCTCGAACATATTTTTTAGGCAGATTACTGACTTGTATGATTGTCATTAGCAAACAGTTTAAATCTCAATATTTCGAGAGCAAGACAGATTGATTTTGGAAGGAATTTAAAAATATGACATCCGAAGTAGTTGCAATGAATCGCATAGGAATAGCATTGGCTGCTGACAGTGTCCTTTCCGTTTACTCAAACGGTGAGCACAAAAAGAAGCACGACTCAGGAGCCAAACTCTTTATGCTGTCAAACGTTTGTCCGATTGGAATAATGATTTTCAACAACATGGCGTTGTTGGGGGTTCCATGGGAGACAATCATTAAGCAGTATCGTCAGTTTTTGGGACATACAAAATTCGATACACTTGAAGGATACGGTCGCCACTTTATCTCATTCGTGGCTGCGCAAGACAAGATGTTTCCGATAGAAGTTCAAAGGCAATATTTTCTGCGTAAATTTCGATCAGAGTGTCTAAATATTGAAAAACAGGTTGAGCAACTCTTGGGGCAACTACCGTATGAAGAACGTATGAATGAGGAGTCATTATCAACCGCCCGAATTGATAAATTAGCCAGTGTAATTGAACAACACGTCAATAAGTGGAACAGTCAAGAAGATTCCGAAGTCATCACTGAAGAAGCTGCAACGAGTTTTCTCGAGTCTGTTTCAAGTTCGATTACCGACATTGTGAACCAGGTATTCACCGAATATGACGTACCTGCAGAGCAAGTCACACAATTAAATGAAGTCGCCAATTACTCGATTTATAAACTAGATTGGAACAGTGGGTCGTATACCGGCTTGGTAATAGGAGGCTTTGGCGAACAAGAACACTTTCCTGTGATGCAAAGAATCAACATAGATGGAATGTACAACGACATCCTAAAGTGGGAAGAAATCGACGTACAGCATGTCAGTGAAGAACAACCGTCGTACATTGGATCGTTTGCTGTTACCAAAGCGGTAGATGGTTTCCTCACGGGAATTGACACTGAACTCCACAAATTGTTAGCGACAATGACGCGACTCATACAAGTGGTACCAACTACGTTACTAAATTCCATGGTTGAAAGGTATGAGAATCTGAATGCGGAGTGGGTTGAACTGTTCATCTCGGTCAGTGACATCTTAGCAACGAATCTTCGGGAAAAAGTTCACTTCAGTGTACAATCCAGAAAAAAGGATGTCTTAGCGGTAGTGGAAATGCTTCCGCTGAAGGAGTTAGCAAACGTTGCTTCGACCTTGGTAAAATTGAGTTCGTTCGAGCAGCAACTTTCGCCACAGACAGAGGTCGTCGGAGAGCCAATTGACGTAGCGGTGATTTCTAAAGGAGACGGATTTATCTGGATTGATCGGAAGTATTACTTCAAGAAAGAATTGAATTATCGGTATTTTGACAATATAAATAGAGGAATACTTCTTAGTAAGGAGGACAAGGAACGTGGATAAGAATAAGGAATTCGAGGAATTGATTGCGCAGACTCGGAAAATTGTCAAACCGTTGACTGAGGAACAGCGTGCATTAGTTCGAGAGATGGAAAAACGTTTGCCTGATCTTGAAAAACGACTTAAAGAACTGTCTGCGGAGTCTGAGTTCGAGATCGCTGTAGAAGAGGGCAAGTAAATCCGCTAACCATTGACTGCAAACGAAGGAGCAGTGGCATGCTTTCAATCCACACGCATTGATTGAGTTCCGATCCGTGTTGGAGTTGCAAATATTGCACTTCGTCATACAACAGTCCTCCGACCGTGCTAATAACCTACTCGTACCCAATAAACAACGGTTATGTCCTTGCTATCGAAATAGTAGGATTAGTTTAAATAGAGAGATCTGGTAGGTGTTGATCATGCTACTTGCCGCTCTCCGTTCGTAATTTGTAACTGTTCTTCAAGTTTTT
>CAZEFI010000026.1:0-24089 GCA_964511425.1 uncultured Pseudomonadales bacterium | reverse complement strand
CCGCACGATGGGCTTCCATCATTCTTTGGTTTTCCGCCAAAAAGTAATTCCACACAAACCGAGTCGCCCCGAGACACTGTTTCAGACGATTGGCTTTATCTTGTGTCTTGGGATATAGTCGGTAACGTATTGAACGGTTATACATACTGTTATTATATATAACTATTCTTGGTACCATGTTTGTCAAGTTATCTACGGAATTATCTATGTTTTCATGTACAGTTATTGCATAACGGTTTCTCTATAATCTTCCGATTGTATTTGAACCAAGAGCAGCTTGTCTGCAACAGTTCAGACAATACGATGAGATTGAATTTTTTGTGTTTTTATACCTAATTACATTAGAACAAAGTGAGAACCATCGAGGTAGACCAAATAAGTCACTCAATAATCAAACATGACCGAATCAAATAGTGAGCTAGAGAAAAAAGTTCAAGGACTTCGTATCGACCGGTCGTCGGTAAGTGGAAAATTTCCACGACCTTGGCTTGTGTTTTCGATCATCGCGGTGGTTGTAGGACCTTTGCTGTTTGCGGGATATTGGTTTTTTCTCTCTGGTCGAGGAGTGTTAGAGGTCGAGGCCGTCGTAGTTCGAATCGCATCATCGCAACCTTCGGACACTTCCGTACTAGAAGGTACTGGCTACGTAGTTGCACGACGTCAAACAACTGTTAGTTCAAAGATTACTGGTAGAGTTGCAGAGGTGTTTGTGGAAGAAGGCATGCTGGTTGAAGAAAATCAACTATTAGCGACTTTAGACGACACCCGCCAGCAAACCACTCTCGATCTAGCCCTAGCACAGGTAGAAGAAATACATGCTTCGATTGATGAACTAGACGTACAAATCAAACAGTCTGAACTAGACGTTAAACGCGTAAAGCAATTAGTCATTGATGCCATGGTGAGTCAAGACCAAGTCGATCAGACACAGTTACAACTCGATGGCTTGATGGCCCAAAGAAATCGACTTGAAAAGAGTGTTGAAGTGGCTCAAAAAAACGTGACGCTTCGAGAACAGGAACTGGAAGACACAAACATTCGCGCACCGTTTAGCGGAGTTGTAATCGCGAAAGCGGCACAACCGGGAGAGATGATCTCACCCATATCCGCAGGTGGTGGCTTTACTCGAACCGGAATCTGTACCATCGTCGACATGGACTCGATCGAGGTCCAAGTTGATGTCAACGAAAAGTACATCAATAGAGTATCTCCAGGACAGCCGGCAACCGTTACCCTAGTTTCCTATCCAGAAACTAGCCTACCTGCAGAAGTGATTGCAATCATTCCAACCGCCGATCGGGCTCGGTCGACGGTGCGTGTGCGTATCGGTTTTCTCGAACGTGATGCGCGGGTATTACCCGACATGGGCGTAAAGGTATCGTTTTTCGAAGAGGGAACAACAATCGAATCGACCGAAGAAATTCCACTAGGTGTGGATGTACCACCCGATACTGTCGCATTAGAAAACGGACAACATTACGTATGGCTAATCGAAAACTACACTATTCGACGAAAGTCGGTGCATGTGTTGACAACCTCGCCCAGTGGATTCACTCGGTTGAAGAATGACTTTGAGAGAGGAGCTCGTGTCGTTCGGAACCTCGATCAACTCGATCTCACTAGACTCGAAGATGGCAAACCGGTAAAAGTGGTCAACTAATATGGAGCAGACTTGAATGGCTATCGTTAGTTTGGAAGGCGTCTCGAAATCGTACAAGAAAGGCCGAGATGAAGTCGATGTACTCTCCAATATTACATTCCGGGTGAACTCCGGTGACTTCGTCGCGTTGATGGGTCCATCCGGAAGTGGAAAGACTACGATGCTTAACCTAATAGGCGGCTTGGATCGTCCTACCGAAGGCGTCATTGTGGTCAACGAACAAGAACTTCAACGTCTTTCTTCTGGCAAACTTGCACGTTGGCGTTCTGAAAGTATTGGGTTTGTTTTTCAGTTTTATAACTTACTTCCGGTATTAAGTGCGCGACAGAATGTAGAACTCCCATTACTGCTGACAAAACTTGGTTCGAAACAACGTAAAAAGAATGCTGCTTTGGCACTTGATATAGTGGGGTTGAGTGATCGGGCTAAACATTCACCAGCTCGTTTGTCTGGAGGCCAACAACAGCGAGTCGCAATCGCTCGGGCGATCGTTGCGGATCCAAAAATACTTGTTTGTGATGAACCTACAGGTGACTTAGATCGAGACACTGCAACCGAGATATTGCGCTTGCTTCAAATATTAAACAAAGAGCACAATAAAACAGTGATCATGGTTACTCATGACCCCAAAGCCGCTGAGTACGCTAAGCGCACCATGTTGTTGGACAAAGGAAAGCTGGTCCGGCGCATGACTCAAACCCTGAGTACACAGGAACAAGAGTGAGTACTTTCCGTTTTCTTATCAAGAGTATGTTCCGACGAAAGTTGTTGGTCACGTTGAGCATGCTCTCGCTTTTGACCGCGTTTTTATTGTTCGTGTTACTTCGCTCGGTCGCGGTGATGTTTAGTGGGGCGATAGTAGAAACAAGCGATGTACGTATGCAAACTACGGCGAAGTACTCCATGATTCAACTCTTACCGTACCATTACGGCGACTCAATTGCATCCGTCGAAGGAGTGTCCCTAGTCACGCATGCATCGTGGTTCGAAGGAATATTTAAGGAAGGGGATACCAGAGACATTGCTTTCGCTGTTGACCCACTGTCGTATTTTGAAGTCTACGCAAACTACCCTATTGAGCCCCAAGTATTAGAAGCGTTTTCCCAACTTCGTACGGCGGCAGTAGCACCGGAAGCTCTCGCAGAAAAACACGATTGGGAAATAGGACAAAAAGTTCCCGTGACTAGCCCAATCTATCCAACAGAGAACGGTGAACCGTGGATTTTCGACCTCGTCGGTACTTACAACGCAGAAAACCCAGCTGAAGAATCGTATCTACCGTTCTTATTTCAGTATGAATATTTGAAAGAAGCATCTGGTGTTGCTGATGTGGGTTGGTACATCTTTACGATCACCGACCCCTCCAAGTCAGGAGAAATAGCGAAATCCGTTGATCAACTGTTCGAAAATTCTGCGGATGCGACCAAGACTATGACGGAATCGCAGGCATTTCGAGAGTTATTTGCACAAGTAGGAGACATTGAATTGATGATGAATGGAATCATCGGTGCTGTATTTTTTACGATGTTACTATTAACTGCAAACACAATGATTCACAGTTACCGAGAACGAATTCCAGAGTTAGCAGTACTAAAGACTCTTGGATTTTCTGACGGCAGAGTCGCTTGTTTCATGCTCTGTGAAAGTTTGATCTTCTGTATCGTGAGTGCTACGGTTGGTATTGGACTCGCTTCCTTTGTCCTTTCTAGTATCGGTCCCTATCTTCCTGCTGGCTTTGTTCTCATTGTTACGCCGAACACCATCATCTGGGGTGCTTGCATTGCCGTTGGGCTGGGTCTTGTGATTGGAATGGTGCCAGCCTACGGTGCTAATCGTCTAGTGATCGTAAATGCGTTGCACACGCGTTAATGTCTACTTTTACGCCATAGCAAGAGCAGTATTGTGTTAAACCAAATCATTGCAGTATCTCGCATGAACATCTTGAATATTCCTTCACGGTGGAGTTCTTCACTAGTAGTAGTAGTCGGCATTGGAGGTGTGGTAGCAGTTTTAGTCGCTTTACTTTCTATGGCATCCGGGCTAACTTCGGTATTTACTCAATCAACCGACTCGAATCGAGCGATCGTGGTACGTGCTGGAGCTACCGGCGAAATGTCCAGTAACTTGAGCCTTGATGAAGCTAATATCGTTTCCACGCTCTCCGGAATAGAGCTGTCTGCACCTGAGGTATTCGTGATTGCGGATATTCCTAAAAAAGCGACAAATACTGGGGCAAATTTGGTCGTAAGAGGTGTTTCAGATAGCTCTTACGCAATTCGTCCAAAGCTTCAGATGGTGGAAGGACGCCGTTTTGAACCTGGTAGGAATGAGATTGTGGTGGGCACGAAAGCACAGCAAGAATTTGTGGGTCTAGAAATGGGCGACACAGTAGTATTGCGTGAGTTTACATGGACTGTTGTGGGAATATTCGAAGCAGATGGCAGTTCGATTGAGTCAGAACTTTGGGGTGATATCAATAGCGTGCAATCTGCCTTTAGATATGAAGGTAGTATCAATTCTCTTCGTTTGCGCGTCAGCAGCCCCTTAGTGTATGACGATCTCATCGATCTCATCGAAGACAATCCACGACTCCAAGTCGATCTATATTCTGAGGAAGAGTGGTTTGAAAAACAATCCAATGACAATACGACGGTCATAAAGTATTTCGCATTGATCGTTGGAATCATCATGAGCATTGGTGCAGTATTTGCAGCACTCAACACAATGTATACCGCGGTGGCGTCTCGTACCTTTGAGATAGCGACGTTGCGTGCAATAGGCTTTCGTGGTTTTCCAGTCGTTATTTCAGTACTTGCAGAATCTTTGTTACTAGCAATATTTGGCGGCTGCTTGGGTGCATCGGTTGCCTACTTGGCGTTCAACGGATTTACTGTCTCTACACTTGATTCTGCATCGTTTTCACAGATTGCGTTTGACTTTAATGTCTCGCCGACATTGATAGCACTTGGGATAGTGGTTAGTGTAGGGCTAGGTATGGTGGGCGGATTTTTCCCGGCGATACGTGCCGCGCTGCTACCAGTTACCAGTGCCCTGCGCGGTGAGTAGCAAAGCCGTCCTGATCCATGTCTGCAGTCCCACTACATCAAATTCAAGAAGCGCACGACCGGATCCGCGACCATCTTGTCTATACGCCGTTATTACGTTCTGAGACGCTTTCGAGTCTGACGGGGGTAGACCTAACTCTTAAGTACGAAAATCAGCAGTTCACAGCGGCATTTAAAGAGCGTGGCGCACTAAACAAGTTACTTCTCTTGTCACCGGAGGAACGGATTCAAGGTGTAGTTGCTGCTTCTGCCGGGAATCACGCACAGGGAATCGCTCGGCACGCGGGTTTACTTCGTATCCCAATACGGATTGTGATGCCGAAATACACGCCAAACACGAAAGTGGAAAGTACCAAGGCTCTGGGTGCAGAGGTTGACTTAGTAGGAGACAAATTTGACGAATCGATGCTGTTTGCTCGAGAATTGGCTACGTCGACAAACCGCACTTTGGTCCATCCATTTGATGACTTGGATGTAATTGCTGGTCAAGGGACTCTCGGGATTGAGATTCTTGAGCAAGATCCAAACATCGAAACAGTGATCGTACCAATCGGCGGAGGTGGACTAATTTGCGGTGTTGTTTCCGCAGTGAAGCAAATTAAGTCAAACGTGCGTGTCTTAGGAGTACAGGTTGATACTTTCAACACTGCATACGCAATGTTTTACGGCGTACCGCCCACCGAGAAGCGTACCGCGATGACGATCGCAGAAGGAATGGCCGTAAAGCGTCCGGGAGAAATCACCGGGCCGATGATGAAAGAACTTCTTGATGACATCGTGGAAGTCACCGAAGAAGAGATAGAGCGAGCCATCTTCACACTACTTGAAGTCAAGAAGACCGTAGTCGAGGGCGCAGGCGCAGCACCACTCGCAGCACTATTTCGACACGCCCACTTAGTTACTGGAAGGACTGCACTTTTAGTAACAGGTGGAAACATCGAAATGATGGTGCTCGCGAACGTCATCGAACGAGGGTTAGTACGTTCAAAGCGCTTGATCCGTCTCCGGGTTCTAGTCGCTGACATTCCGGGGTCACTCGCGAAACTCACGCAACATTTAGGAAAATTAGATAGCAACATAGTAGACATTACTCATCAACGAAATCTGCACATCAGTACCTTAGGTTCGCAACCGATCGACATTCTGATCCATTTGTGTGGTGAAGAGCAAGCAGATCATGTAGTTCAACAATTACGTGAAGAAGGATACGAGGTCGAAGTCTTAGTAAATTGATCGATTGATCGTCGGAATAATCAAATCCTTTAGTCTAGTAGTAGTTCTGGACGGTTTTTGAATAGTGAAAGACAATCAGGATTCGCTAGTGCAGAAGTATTGTCAATCTCCCGACCATGCACGATGTCCCGAACCGCAAGTTCCGCGATTTTTCCTGAGCGAGTACGGGGGATCTCGGCTACGGCGATAATTTTCTTGGGCACATGACGAGGAGATGCGTTCAAACGGACTTTTTGCCTGATTCGTGTGCAAAGTTCCTCGCTTAGGTTGACGTCCGGAGCAAGAACGACAAACAGTATTACACGTACGTCGTTGTTCCAATTCTGACCGATACACAGAGCCTCTGTAATTTCGGACATAGCCTCCACCTGTCGATAAATTTCCGCGGTACCAATTCGAAAGCCACCTGGATTTAGCACCGCATCACTTCTTCCATGAATTACTAGTCCGCCGGTGACTTCGTTTGTCTCAGCAAAGTCGCCATGAGCCCAAATATTTGGAAATTTTTCAAAGTAAGCTGATCGAAATTTCTGATCGTCTGGGTCGTTCCAAAATCCTAATGGTTTAGTTGGGAACGTTTGGGTGCAAACAAGTTCTCCTTTCTCGGAAAAAATTGAATTGCCATGGTCGTCAAACACGTCCACTGCCATACCTAATCCGGGACCTTGGAGTTCACCTCGGTGGACTGGTAGCCATGGCACACCTAATGCGAAACAGGAAATCAAGTCCGTACCGCCCGATATGGAAGCCATTTGTACATCATCCTTGACATCTCGGTAAACGAAATCGAACGACTCTGGTGCAAGTGGTGACCCCGTAGATTGCATCGATTGAAGAGAGTCTAAGCCGTACAGTTCTTTCGGTATAACGCGAGTTTTCTCTAATGCTGAGTAATACTTCGCGCCAGCACCGAATACGTTGATACTTTCTTTTTCGATTAATTCAATGAGAGCGTGCGGGTGTGGCCAAAACGCGGAACCTTCGTACAACACCAAGGTACTACCGCTTGCGAGAGCAGAGACTAACCAGTTCCACATCATCCAACCACAAGTGGTGTAAAAGAAAATTTTGGTACGCCTTTTGAGATCGACGTGGAGTTGATGTTCCTTGAGGTGTTGAATGAGTGTCCCACCAGCTCCGTGAACAATACACTTCGGTTTTCCGGTCGTACCGGAAGAGTACATCACATAAAGTGGTTGATTGAACGGAAACTTCCGAAACGTCCACGAACTCTCGGTTCGTTGAAAAATAGTATCAAAGTCGTCTTCCTCTTTCGATAAGAAGTTAAACTTTATCACTTGTTCAATACTATCAATGTGTTGTGCTAATAAGTTCACATTTTGGCTGACATAAAACTCTTTACCGTTGTAGGTGTACCCATCGCAAGCAATCAATATTTTGGGCTCGATTTGACTGAATCTATCGAACGCACCTTGAAACCCAAAGTCTGGAGAACTAGCGGACCACACCGCACCGATGCTCGCAGTGCCTAACATTGCGATGATTGATTCTGGAACGTTGGGTAGGTAAGACGCGATACGGTCTCCTTGCTTGACACCGAGTTCAGAAAGGGCATGAGCAAATTGAGCTACTTTCCTACGGAGTTCAATGAAGGTTAATTCCGATCGAGACCCTAATTCGGTAACTGACACAATCGCGATATCATCGTCTGTTTGACTGAGTAAATTCTCCGCGAAGTTCAGTTTTGCATCAGAGAACCAAGTGCTTTTCAGGAAATCACTTTCTTGTTCTAATACTTTCTCGCCACGATCGCCTTTAATCTTGGTGAACTTCCACACATTTCGCCAAAACTCCTTTTTATTTTTGATTGACCAATCATGTAATTGGCAGTAGTCTGGTGGGGAAACTCCAATAGATTTCGCAAATCGCGTGAGATTACACGATTGAATTAACTTGTCAGAGGGTTGCCAAAGTTGGTTTGTTTGCATATTGATTGACAAATCGTCAGTTCGTTCTTATATCAAACAGGTGCTTGCGTGCCGACGGATGGGTACGACTGTCATTACGCTCAAATTGTAGTACAGTAGTTCATTGTAAATTTGTTAAGTGGTTCACTTCTGGTCTTGGAACACTAAATCTCACGGGTTAAAACTATTTATAAATGAGGCATGCGTAGAATTGTTATGTTCGTTTCGACACAGGAATATTATCTTCTCGTGAAGGCTTTTAGCATACGTTTCCTTTTAGTGGGTATATCTTGCGCCCTGCTTTGGGCAAGTCTCGTCGTTCAGGGAAAAGACAGTGTCTTAGATGTAATGGCTACGGAGCTTGACCGATCTTTTCAAGCTTTGCAAGAACAGCCGAAGAGTCCGTATTTTCTGAGTTATGAGATCACTGAAGACGAAGTAGTATCCGTCCAGGGTGCATTCGGTCAAATTACTGCTGAGAGTAATTCAACTGAAAGGGTTCTGGACATCGATCTTCGAGTCGGAGATTATTTCGTAGACAATACACATCCTGTAAATGCACCAGGAGGTAGCACCCCTGTAAACATCGACGGCTGGACAAACATACCGATTGACGATGTCGAAGCATTGCGTACGGTACTTTGGCTCCAAACTGACCGAAGATACAAGAGTGCCGTGACTCAGCTCACTCAAGTGCAGTCGATTCTTCAAGCACAAGTCGAAAAGGACGACCAATCAGGGGACTTTTCTCAGACTCGACCTGAAAAATACGAAGAAGATGAGAGAGAGCTGGACGTGAATGTCGAGCTGTTGAAACAAAAGATTAGTTTCTACACTCAGCATTTTTCGGAAGCTGAACACATAAGAGACAATACCGCGTCTATTTCAGCAAATATGGAGACTCGTTGGTTTGTTAATTCGGAGAGGACTCGGGTCAAGGTATCGCATCCGTATTTTCGTTTAGTAATTTCAGCATCGACTAAAGCAGATGACGGAATGGTGCTATCAAAATCTGTAACGTATGAAGCAACGAACCTAGAATCTCTCCTTCAAGACGCTAAGATCATTGCCGACGTTCATCAACTGATCGCGAATTTAAAAGCATTGCGGGAAGCACCGTTAGTAGATCCCTATACCGGTCCAGCTATTTTGGTCGGTCGTGCGACTGGGGTGTTCTTCCATGAAGTACTTGGGCACCGATTGGAAGGTCACAGACTTAAAGACAATGATGACGGTCAGACCTTTCTCAAACGGATTAATAAACCTATACTTCCGGAGTCAATTACCGTATATTTCGACCCGACCGTAGAGTACTATGGTGACATTGCACTTTTTGGAACTTATAAGTACGATAACCAAGGTGTGAAAGCTCGCCGCGTAGTGATCGTTGATCGTGGCGTACTGAAAGGATTCCTCATGTCTCGAAGACCTTTGGAAGGATTTCCGACGTCTAACGGACACGGGCGGAAGAACAAAGGAAATCTTGCGATCGCGCGTCAATCAAATATGTTTGTCGAAGTCGAGAATCCAGTTTCTTACGAAACACTTGAAGACATGTTGGTCGCACGCATCAAGGAAGAAGATAAACCGTTTGGATTAATTTTCAGCGACATTGAGGGTGGTTTTACAACTACTGATGCGATCATGCCAAATTCCTTTAACGTAACACCTGTGTTAGTTTATAAGATGTACCCTGATGGTAAAAAGGAATTAGTTCGAGGCGCAAATTTAATCGGAACACCCTTGACTACTTTTAGTCGGGTTGAACAGGGTGCTGACGACTACGCGGTTTTCAATGGAATGTGTGATGCTGAATCGGGTTGGATACCTGTGTCAACCGTCGCACCATCGCTTCTTCTTTCACAAATCGAAGTGCAAAAATCTGACACTTCGAGGGATACACCACCCATCCTGCAATCACCGGTTCGACCACCAACGGAACGCAGTATTCGCACTCACTAACAACAGATAAACTGTCACATGAAGTTCATACAAAAATTGTGTCTTTTGCTTGGAATAAGCGGGACACTGACTCTTTTCGGGCAAAACAACGGTCTGGACGCTGACGATGTATTAGTCCGTGCTTTAAAAGATGAACTTCAGCGTTCCTTATCAGATTTGCAGATTGACGCTGAGCCTAAACCATATTTCATAGCTTACACGGTAAACGAGACTTCGTTTAATATAGTGCAGTCAATTCTTGGTGCTACTGTAGACAAAAGTCAGCGATTTAATCGAAATTTGGGTATCGCGCTTCGGGTAGGAAGTCGTGAGCTCGACAACACGAACTACGTAGGTTCAAACCCTGCTGTTTCACGTACTGCTTCATTTCCGTTAACTGATTCGTACGACGAAATACGTCGTGCGCTATGGATGCGGACGGACGCGGCATATAAGGAAGCCATAGGTTTGCTGGCCGCAAAGAAAACGGCTCTACAGCAACATCCTCGGACGGATCGAGCCAACGATTTCAGCGAAGAAGAACCGTTTAATTACGTTTCCGACAATCCACGAGCTACCTTTGATCCGGAAAAATTGACAGCATTTGCGAACGAAATTTCGGCGGAAATGAAAGGGATTTCCGAATTACAAAAGACTTCGACTGTGGTGAGCTTTGTGTCAAATGTGCGCACCTATATTGACTCCGACGGGAACTCACACCGTCTTGTTTCATCCTTGTGCACCCTTCGCAGCTACGCTTCCGCACAAGCGACCGACGGCGCAATGGTGCATGATTATGTCTCTACTTCCGCAAGCAGTTGCTCGAAACTCTACGAGAGTAAAGCTGAAATCAAGGAAAGCCACAAGTTGCTTGTGGCATCCGTGCTGGAATTCATCGAGGCTGAGCACATACGTTCTTACACCGGCCCAGTGTTGATCAGCTCAGAAGCAAGTGCTAGTTTCTTTTCACAAGTGTTTTCAATGCGAGCGGGTGCTAGACCACGACCGGTTATCGAATCTGGCATCAATCCTGTACTCGAAAATCTACGAAATCCTTTCATGGACAAAGTGGGTGCTAGAGTATTACCGCGCTTTCTATCCGTCACCAACGATCCGACTACCGGAGAATTTGAAGGCGTGCCCTTACTCGGTAGCTACATTGTCGACAGTGAAGGGATGCCCGCGCGTCGTACCGAGCTCATTACGGATGGAAAACTTCATACTTTACTCACGACACGTAGCCCTGTGAAGGACTTTGATAAAAGTTCCGGAAGTAATCGTTATCAGGCGGCTATGCCTGGTAATCTGTTCGTGTCGTCTAATGAGAGTTTTAGTAACGACGAACTTAAACAGGAATTTCTGACGTTAATTCAAGACAGTGGAAATGAATTCGGCATCGTGATCAAGCGTTTTCATGATGTAGATTCAACGATTGCGAAGTCGTCAATGAATGGAATCGGCGCACTGACAGATTTATTTTCTCGCGGTAGCATAGTGTTGTTCCCAACATTGCGTGCGTACAAAGTGAATTTAGATGGAACCGAAGTTCCAGTTCGAACGCTAACCGTGGATTCATTCACCGATAGTCAATTGAGAGATATTGTTGCAGTATCGGATATTCGCAGAGCCTTCAACGTTACTATGCCTTTTTCACATGCTACAATTTTTACTGCGTGGTATGCAGCCGGACTAGGAGGATTGGCATTTTTCGGAAACCCAGTGTTTGTTGGCGTTGTTTCTCCCGATGTCCTCATAGAGGAACTGACTCTTCAGGGTGGAACCACAGACCACCCCCGATTACCCATTGTTTCGCGTCCTACAAGCGAATGAGGTACTGAATTTAAACTTTATTTTTGGAGCGATTTATTATTATGAAACGACTACTGCTTTGTCTTATATTTTTGCTAGGATCGTCAGGTTTTTGTCAAGCAGAAGAGCAAGATTCAGAACAGATCTTGGGATTTATGCACGATGAATTGATACGGAATTTTGAGACTCTTCAAGACGAGGATAAGCCACCTTTCTATCTCAGCTATGAGATCGTTGAAGATCAGGTCACCCAAGTAATTGGTTCTTTCGGCGAGGTCACTCGCGAGGCTGATATTTCAGATCGTATACTGAACATCGATTTACGGGTGGGTACTCCTGCGCTTGACAACACACACGTTGATCACACACCACAGCAGGTAAACTTTGGTTCGATTTCCGTCGAAGCGGAGCAACCATTAAAGGTTGCACTTTGGAATGCAACCAATGATAGTTTCCGCAGTGCACTTTCACAGTTTACACGTGTTGAAAGCGCAGTTCAAACTACAGTAGAACAAGACGATCAAACGGGTGACTTCGCAGCAATGCCCGAAGAAAATCATCGAGGTGAAATACTACGACTAGCGAAAGTGGGTGGAAATTACATCGATCGAGTAAAACGATACGGGCTTCCATTTAAATATGAAGATCACATTCAAGCGAACAGCGTTTCGATTAGTGGCAGAATCGAAACACGATGGTATGTGAATTCTGAAGGAACGAAGATTTCCACGTCGGAAGCTTATTACCGAATCAGCATTTCCGCAACGACCAAAGCTGAAGATGGCATGGAATTGCGGCGTTATATTTCCTATGAAGCTTTGACACCTGATGGCTTTCCAGATGACAATAAAGTCATGACAGACATCCGAGCATTGATTGATGAACTGGCAGCAATGCGAGTTGCTCCGATTGGGGAACCCTATACCGGCCCAGCTATATTGGGCGGGCGTGCAGCCGGGGTCTTTTTTCACGAAATTCTTGGGCATCGTTTAGAAGGGCACCGTCAAAAGTCAGTCACTGATGGACAAACTTTTAAGGATAAATTGGGTGAGCAAATTCTCCCAGCTAATTTCACGATGTACTTCGATCCAAACTTGCGAGAGTACCGCGGTTTAACCTTGTGGGGTTTTTATGACTTTGACAATCAAGGAGTCAAAGCCCGTCGAGTTACCGTGATTGAAGACGGTGTTCTCAAAGGATTTCTGATGTCGCGCCAACCAATGGAAGGTTTTGTCGAATCAAATGGACACGGTCGACGGCAGGGTAATCATTGGCATGGTTCGGTGTCCCGCCAGTCGAATCTCGTTGTCGAAGTTGAGAACCCGGTGAGTGCAAACGAACTGAAGGAGATGTTGATTAAGCGCGTGCAAGAACAAGGAAAGGAGTTTGGATTGTATTTTGAAGATATTCAAGGTGGCTTTGCGCTTACTGGACGCACAATGCCGAATTCATTCAATGTACAGCCATTAGTTTTGTACAAGTTATACGCGGATGGTCATCAGGAGTATGTTCGAGGTGTGAATCTCATCGGTACGCCGCTTACTACGATGAGTCGCATTGAGGCGGGCGCGTCGGACTACGATACATTTAATGGTTATTGTGGCGCGGAATCGGGCGACGTACCGGTATCCGCGGTATCTCCTTCCATATTGATTTCTCAGATTGAAGTTCAAAAAGCAATGGCATCGCGAGCGAAGCCACCAGTTTTGCCAACACCAGTTGAGCGGGACGACGATGAAGTGTCGCTCCATAACCACGAACACTAAGTGCGAGAGTAAATTATGAAAACGTGCCACTACATATTTATTGTCCCGACGATTTTCCTTGCGCTTTTTGTCGGGGGCCAAGACAGCGATTCTGATGTTCTCGTACAAGCTTTGCAAGATGAGATGCAACGAACATTATCGGAACTCAAAGCTGAGGACGAAGATTCAGGCGAGATTTATTTTGTGTCGTATCGGGTTTTTGACACCGAATACGTCTCCAACAACTACGAACTTGGCGCAAGGGTATCCACACGACGCGGCGGTGACCGTATCTTACAGGTTGACTTAAGGATTGGTTCTTATGACGTAGATCAGACGAACTTCGCGGGCGGACGTGGTGCTAGCAACTTCATGTATCAGAGTAGTATTCCACTCGATGATGATTATGATGAGATACGTCGTGTCGCCTGGCGTCTTACGGATGCAGCATTCAAGAATCGCATTAATGTATACGCTCAAAAACAAACCGCATTAGCAAATCAAAGTACAACGGAAGAACGAGAGCCGGACTTTACTAGGGAAGAACCCTACAAGTATAAATCTGAGAAGGCCGTTACAGACGCTAGTTTTGATGCTGTTGCCGCAGTGGGTAAGGAATTGTCAGCACTATTTCTGGACACCCCAGACATTTACTCTTCCGGTGTGTCTACCACCGCGACGAATCGTCGAATCCTATTTGTGAATTCAGAAGGTACTCTTTCCGATGTCGAGCAACAGCAATGTGAAATTCTTACTACTGCTATGACCCAAAATGATAACGGTCAAGAATTACGAGACTTTCGAGCACATTACGCAATTGACTGTTCTATGATCCCTGACATAGAGACCATGAAGGGGGATGTTCAAGCTATGATGTCAAGTCTTCAAACCATGCGTTTGGCAAGTGAGCTCGAAGATGTTTACTTTGGACCGATCATGTTCGAAGGCCAAGCTGCAGCACAGTTTTGGAAATCCTATCTTGTGGCGAAGCTCGCTGCAAACCGACTTCCCATGACAGCAAATCCTGGCCAGCTTCGTGGTGGAAGAAATTCCTTCCTAGACCGGATTGGAGCGCGTGTCGTTTCCGCGGACGTCGATGTGATCAACGACCCTACTATGACAGAATACCAAGATCGTCTACTGATCGGCAGCTATCCCGTAGATTTAGAAGGGATCCCGGCCCAACGCACTCTTCTTATTGAAGGTGGCAGATTACAAACCATGCTCACAACACGAACACCGGTTGATGATTTTCGCAAAAGTACAGGTTCACAACGTGTGGTCGGTAGGTTCGGTGGTACAGCAGGCTTACCTGGAAACATCCTTATTGAACCCAAGGCTGGTTTAGCTGACGAGGAAATGAAGGACGAACTATGGCAATTACTCGATGACTTTAATGTGGATTTTGGCGTTGTCGTGCGACAGATATCCTCACCTCTTGCCATTACGGGTAATGCCCGAGGACTTGCTAATGTGATGGAAGCGTATAAAGTCTATCCGGACGGTAGAGAAGAAATGTTAGCACCGGTTGAATTACTCGACATCACTGACCGTACACTCCGGGACATAGTGGCCGTTTCGTCTAAGTTGACTCATTTTGATACTACCTATTTCAACCGTACGGGTACGGGTACTGTGCCAGTGTCCATTGTTGCACCTTCGTTTATCATTGAAGAACTGGGAGTACGGAAGGTTCAAGGTTCGGGGACGCTTCCTCCTTTGGTTCCGCATCCCTATGATCACACACCCGCTATCAAAAACTGATAAATTTTCAATACGAGATACTCGTCGAGTAATTAATTACAGTAATTTCTGTCCCTCCTAGTGAGTGTTGAGACGTACAAGACCACGATCGAATGAAGATTGTGGTTGGTTACGTATGCAACTGTCCGCTCTAAAAGTCTACGCTACCTTGTTGCGTTGTATCGGGTATCTATTTCAATAGACCCAACCCATTCGATATAAGGGAGCATTATTGAAGCGAAGGATGAACCGAGTTTCAATCGTATAATCCGATATCAAGGAGATTGCCTAAAATCTCACATTTACGGATAGAGTGTTCAAAATAGTGTACACTAATACATGAAAAAAGTAATATCGGTGCGAAACCTGCGTAGGACGTTTCACGTTGGTGATATTGATGTGCATGCATTGGACGATATTAGTCTAGATATCTATGAAGGTGAGTTCATTGCCGTGATGGGACCATCTGGGAGTGGAAAATCAACGTTGATGAACATCTTAGGATGTCTAGATACTCCAACCTCGGGTTCGTACGAACTACTGGAACACCGAGTGTCGGAAATGGACGATGACCAGCTATCCGATATACGTAATCAATACCTCGGGTTTGTATTTCAAAGTTTTCACTTGTTACCACGACTTACCGCTTGGGATAACGTCTTATTGCCCATGCGATATGCGCGTTCATCCCGGACCAGTGCAAGTGAAACAATCACGCACGCTCAACGGGTAGTCAAAGATCTTGGCATGGAAGACCGAATGAAGCACAACCCGAATCAGTTATCCGGTGGACAAAGGCAAAGGGTTGCAATTGCGAGAGCTCTGGTGACCAATCCGTCCCTCTTGTTAGCAGATGAGCCAACCGGAAACCTCGATTCGAAAACGTCCGCAAATATATTGTCCCTCTTTGATGAATTGAACGAGCAAAATCAAACTATTTTGATTGTGACTCATGAAGATGAAGTTGCTAAACATGCATCTCGTGTTATACACATGCGCGATGGTAAGATTGAAGGAGAAGTCGAAAACACCAAATTTGCGGTCGCATAGACTAATATGTTGCTGGAGTTTATAGATAGAGAGTATGAATAAAAAACATTTCGTCCGATTAAGTGGTTTTTGTGTTCGGTGTGTAGCCGCGCTTACGGTCTCCTCGTTTGCCGCGATGGCTTTCGCTGAATTAATTCTGGTAACTGGAGAAATCGAAGACGGTAATGCGCAATCCGTAGAGATGCCTCGTCTGCCAGGCTCATATTCAAGGACGATTGAGTGGATGGCACCTGAAGGTCAATTTGTGAATCCTGGAGATGTGATCGTCGAACTAGACCCTGGTGACCTTGAGTCTCAGTTAGAACAAGCCGAAGTTAACGTAGAAACTCAAATCACGTCCGCAGAATCCCAAGAAGCCGCACACGAATTGCGGATCTTCGATGCGACGACGAGTTTGATTCGTTCTGAGTCTTCGTTAGAAATGGCTCGCTTAGACTCTATGGTGCCCAAAGATACGGTACCCGAACTAACCTATGATCGCAATCGACTGTCCCTAGCGAACTCAATTAACTCTTTAGAAAGAACTATTAGAAGCTTAGAGGAAGCTATAAACGCACGAGACAAAGATCGTCCTTTAGCCGAACGCGACTTGAACAACGCAAAAAACGAAAAGGAACGTATCGAACGAGCATTGCAACACACCAAGTTCTATGCGGAACAATCGGGAATAATTATCTACGGTGAGAATAGACTCACAGGATTGAAGATTTTTCCCGGTGAGAGTTACGGTTCTGGAACTACACTCGTCATAGTTGCGAGTAATGAAGACATGCAGTTTCGATTTTGGGTTCACGAAGCCGATATTAGGAAAATCTCGCTCGACGATGAAGTTTTGGTCTCACCTGACGCCTCGGGAGACGCGAAAGTACGAACTAAAGTAACTTGGTTATCGAACCAAGCTGCCACTCGAAACGACTGGAGTAAAGCCGGATATTACGAAATCGTAACTGAACCTTTGGACCCTATACCCGATGTATATCTACCGGGTATGTCAATTTTGGGAGTAATCAATAAATGAAGAACACTCTAGTCAAAGTGAACAGATCTGCTTGCAAACCAGCATTATTTGCGGTCACCGCGATACTTGTTGTCATGTGCGTTCACGCCGCAGAATGGCGAGACGTACAAAGAGAAAAACAATTCATTGTCACCGTGAGTGCAACTGGCGTTGTCGATTCGGAAGACTTCGTATCGATTGGTGCTCCACCTACTGCTCGATGGCGCTCGCGGATCCAAGAAATTGTCCCGGAAGGTAAGCGAGTACGCGAAGGAGAGGTAGTAGTTCAAATTGAAGGTTCCCGAACCGACGAACGTATCCGAGAACTGGAAGGTGAGTTAAATGTACACGCTGGTGAAGTCGGTGCTGATAAAGAACAACAGCAGCAAACAGTGCGTCAGGAAAGCCTTGATTTATCGAACCTCAAGGCGGAGGCAGAGAAAGCAGCGCGCTCGGCTGAGGTTCCGGCAGGGATCATTCCCGGAATCGAGTATAAAAAACTCTGGGAGCGTCGGCGCTTGTCGGAAACACTGTATGAGCGTGCTTTGATTAGAAAGACTCTGAGTGATCGAGACAAAATCGCTGCCGAAGAAAACAAAACGAGGCAAATCGCACGTGCAGAACTTCGCCTACAGGAAGCAAAACGAGCCTTGGATAGTTTTACTATTCGTGCTCCACGAGCAGGTATTGCAGTTGTAGGAACTGGTTGGAATGGCGAAAAACTTACCGCAGGATCCGGTGCGAGCGGTGGAATTCAGATAGTAAAAATTGTCAATGATGAAAAGTTGTTGATTCGCGCGACCATTCCCGAAAATTTAGCAACAGTGCTCGCCGTAGGACAAAAAGCGGTAATTATTACCGAGACCACTGGTACTGCTGAGCTGTCTGGTCATGTGTTTTCTGTTGGAAACACAGTTCGTCGCAAGTCCCCAAAGTCTTTAGAGATGGTACGGGACTTTGCCGTGAAGCTTAGCGAAGACTACTCGGACATCCTCCGGATAGGGGTATCCGTTGAAGTTAGAGTGGAAGTAGCAACGTTCGAGGATGTATTAGTTGTACCTAAGGCAGCACTTGTGTATAGAAAAGGCAAACCTGGTGTAATTACGCCAAGACTTTCCATCGGTGGATTAGTTTTAACCGATCTCTGGCAAGAGGTTAAGTTAGGGAAAGCTAGTCTGGATCGTTTTGTCGTTAGTGAAGGACTAGACGAGGGGCAAAAAGTAAGATTATGAAATCATTTAAGTTAGTAGGCAGTTTGCTTGCGTTTGCTATTGTACTAGTTGGAATTGGGTGCTCATTTGATACTCGTGAGTACTCGAAAGTAATAATTGAACCGAGAGACCACACATTTTTCGTACGTGCTCACGGTGAAATCATTTCAACTGATTCTGAGGAAGTTCGCGTCCCGGGTAATGTTCGTACAGAGTTCACAATTGCGTGGATGATCCCCGAGTATTCCGAGGTAAACGCAGGGGACACCGTAGTTCGCTTCGATGATGCAGATATGGTTCAAGTACGTGACCGCAGCTTACTGCAGTTAGAACGCCAACAATCGTCGATCGACAATTTTATTACTTCGAGTTTTGGTGAACGTATCCAGTTGGGACATGAAGATATTCGGGTTGATGGCGAAATTGATATAGCCGCGATCTATACTTTACTTGATGATGATGTGTTTAGTCGCAATGAACTAATTGATCAAGTTGGAAATCTTGAGTATTTGAGACAGTTAGGTGAATTCGTTCAGTGGCAGATTGAGACTCACGACCAACGCCATGACGCAGAGATTATCAGACTTGAAGCGAATCTTCAGTCCACTGAACAGGAGTATGAGCAGCAACAAGAAACTCTAAACAATATGGAAATTAAAAGTCCTGCGGATGGAACTTTCATTTACGGATCAACATGGTGGGGTACTAAATACGCACCAGGACAGACGGTCTGGCCTCGATCTAAGGTAGGTGAGATTCCAGTCAAAGGAAAGATTCAAGCAAAGCTTTACGTACTGGAAGTCGATGCAGTTGGAGTCGAAGTTGGACAAACTGTTGAGATGAGAATGCATAGTGCCTTGGATCAAACGATTCATGGTAAAATCGCTGACATTTCACACATTGCCGCACCGCGAGATCAGGTAGATCCAACGAAGTATTTCACCTTGAGCGTGGAAATCGATAACATTGACGCTGACTTGATGCGAGTCGGGAGCACCATAGATGCTACGATTATCACGGGTGAGCTTAAAGATGCGTATTTGATTCCTCAACAAGCTGTTCATGTTCACAAAGATCAAGCTTTTGTGTGGGTCATTGAAGACAACCGCGAAATAGTTCAACGCAACGTAGAACTTGGGCACAGCAGTCCTACGCTGATCGAAGTAGTAGATGGGCTCGAAACTGGAGATGCTGTCAGTTTGGTAGCACCAGAGGAAACCCCGTCCTCATAACTCATCCGATCTCCATTCGTTCCTAATACCGATTAGAAAGGTAATCATACCATAGTGAAATTTCTGTCGACTTTGTGGCCGGACTTCCGCTTAGCTCTCGGTCAGTTAACGCATCGGCCGCTTCGTACATTTTTGACCCTTCTAGGGATGATTTTTGGAGTAGGTGCGGTCATTTCCATGCTTGCTGTCAGTGAAGGTGGCTTAAAACAATCAATGAAAATGATTCAAGGATTGGGAGTCGAGAACATTATTGTCGAGGGTAAAGAATATAGTACGGATGAACTCTTGGAAGTTCGTAAACATAGTCCCGGTCTGTCCGTAGACGATGCTAGAGCAATAAAAGAGACGTTGGACTTCGTGGATAAATGGGCAGGCATAAAAGACATGAGAGTTTGGTCCCTCTTTTCACACGAAGGGGATAGCAGAAACTCTGAAGTTTGGGCGGTTAGTAGTGACTTTTTTGATCTGTCGAGTCTCCATGCAGAAGAGGGCACTCTTTTCACGGTTGAGGACGATCGAGAATTTGCTACTAAGGCTGTCCTCGGTGAAGCTACCGCGCGACGCTTGTTTCCCAACGGTGCTGCTGTAGGAAAACCGGTGAAGGTTAACTTTACTTGGTTTGAGGTGGTTGGTGTTCTAAAAGACCAAAAAATTCCGGGTGAAGAAATTCAGGGAGAGAAAGTAGGAGGCGACTCGGATCGCGTTTACATTCCATTAAACACTGGCCTAAATCGTCTAAAAGTTGAAGACATGGAGTCAGAACTTTCGTCCGCAAGGTTCAAGATTAAAGGTGAATCGTTAAATGCGGCACAAGCGGCTATTCAACTGAATATAAAACGCCGTCATGGGGGACAGGACGACTTCCGGATGATCGTCCCTAATGAAATTCTTGCGCAACAAAAGCAAACGAACCGAATTTTTACTATTGTCATGACTTCAGTTGCCATCATCTCACTGGTAGTAGGTGGAATCGGAATCATGAACATCATGCTCGCTAGTGTGTTGGAACGAAAGTCAGAGATTGGCTTGTTACGTGCGGTAGGCGCTACCAAGTCAGACGTGGTCAGACAATTCTTGATCGAGACCACTGTCATCGCGTTCATTGGAGCGTTGTTTGGAATTGTTGCCGGCGTTGTAATCGCTTATATGATCACGTTCTTTGCAACGTGGCCAGTCGCTTGGAACTACCTTGGCATTATCGTTGCAGTGGTGGTCTGCATGGCTATTGCTGTTGCATTTGGTGTATATCCGGCGATGTCAGCGGCGAAGCTTGATCCAGTAGCCGCTTTACAATCCGAATAGGTTCTACCTTTATTTGGAGTTGCTAACCTTTACAGGCTAGAGCTCGATCAGTCGCTTGATTTGTAGAGTAACTTGATGTTGCTTCAACTATAGAGCGTGATTGTTAGTAGTCTACATTGATGGCAGATATGGCGGAGAGGGAGGGATTCGAACCCTCGATGAGTTATCCCCATACGCGCTTTCCAAGCGCGCTCCTTCGGCCACTCGGACACCTCTCCATGAACACCCGTTGTAAATTTAAGGGTGGCGAATTAGCCAATCGAATCTTCGGCACCCGAATCAACTGTTACCGTTGCTCCCTTCCGGGCCTGGCGGGTTTCACAATCTATCGCCGCGAAGGGACCGGCTAATTGCCATTCAATCAGACAACAAAATTATCTGAATCAGACAGAAAATTATAGAAATGCTTGGAGTCTATCAAACCACTTTTGATGTAACCGAAGCATTAACAAACTGCAACACCTTTAGGCTTTCTCGTCAGAGCCGTCTAGGTGATCATTTGA
The DNA here is from genome assembly GCA_964511425.1 of uncultured Pseudomonadales bacterium. Classification (GTDB taxonomy): domain Bacteria; phylum Pseudomonadota; class Gammaproteobacteria; order Pseudomonadales; family Azotimanducaceae; genus Bin55. The sequence goes on along the minus strand of CAZEFI010000026.1, from coordinate 2,670 downwards.
GATATTGTGTTTACGCACCGTGTTTCTTAGCTGGTTGTAGGATAAACCCAATAGTTCCGCGGTCTTTCGTTGATTAAATTGAGCTTGCTCGAGCGCGGCGCGCAATAGAGAAGCCTCGAATTTCTCTACCCGTCTTCGTAACTCAATCGGAAATTCAATCTCTTCGGCTTCCGAACATTCATTGTGTGTTGTTTTTGGGGTTCTCCGTAACCGAAACGGCGAGTCGAAGGGATCTAGAACAATCTCCTCAACCAATTCGTTGGGACTGTTGCGATAGACAGCTCGTTCGACAACGTTCTTTAACTCTCGCACGTTTCCAGGCCATTGATGTGTCATTAGGACGTCTTTTGCCGTGTCAGAAAATCCAGGAAACAGTTCACGTTTGAGTTCATTTGCCATATTCACGGCAAAGTGTTCGGCTAGTAGTAATATGTCCTCGGAACGCTCGCGCAAAGGTGGTAGCGTTATCACATCAAACGCGAGTCGATCAAGAAGATCAATGCGAAACTTACCCTCCTGAGCTAGTGTCGGTAAATCTTCATTTGTCGCCGCAACAATTCGAACATCAGTTTGAATAGTATTGCTTCCACCTACACGTTCAAATTCTCCGTATTCGATCACTCGAAGAATCTTTTCTTGAACTCGTTGGGAGGTCGTTGCTAATTCATCAAGAAACAGCGTACCGGAACTAGCCCGTTCGAATCTTCCCAGGTGTCTTCGAGTCGCGCCGGTAAATGCCCCTGCTTCATGTCCAAAAAGTTCAGTTTCGAGTAGAGTTTCCGTCAACGTTGCACAATTTAACTGCAAGTAGACTGAATCCCATCGCGGCGATAGGAAATGCAAACGAGCAGCAAAAAGTTCTTTACCAGTACCTCGTTCGCCGACTATCAACACAGGCTTCGAAAGTTCTGCAACGGTGGAAATTTCCTCCAATACCTTTAGGAACGGAGGGGATTGTCCAACTAAGGTTGGAGCATGATCTACCATGTGTAAAAGACCCAATAAGTGTGCATATTCACCAACTTTTATATACTACACAACCGACGGCTCTGGTTTCTCCGCTACAGCCGAAAAATTTTCAAGTCGTTTGCAAGTGGCACGATAATTGCTTATCTAATGGCATCACAAATCTTCAACTTTTAGGAGACCGAAAATTATGGGAATTTTTTCTCGCGTAAGTGACATCGTAAACTCTAACATTAATGCCATGTTAGACAAAGCCGAAGACCCATCGAAAATGGTTCGAATGATTATTCAAGAGATGGAAGCGACTCTTGTTGAGGTGCGAACGGCGGCTGCACGTGGTATTGCTGATAAAAAGGAAATGTCGCGTAAACGCGACATATTCGCGCAAGAAGTCGACGAGTGGACGCGAAAAGCCGAGACTGCGATTCGCAAAGATCGTGAAGATCTAGCTCGATCAGCATTGGGTGAGTCGCAAAAAGCCAAGGAAATGGTCGTTGCGATCGAAAACGATTTGGACACCGTCGAATCCATGCTTGTGAAGATGAACGATGACATTGAGACATTGACGCAAAAACTCAAAGATGCAAAAATAAAACAATCGTCGTTGTTAGTTCGAGGGAGCACAGCCCGGGCACGATTGAATGTTCGTCGACAGTTGTCCGAACGGAATGTCGATGAAGCAATGATTCGCTTTGAACAATTCGAACGCAAGATTGATGACCTCGAAGGAGCCGTAGAATCATACGATATGGGACAACGCAACCTATCGGACGAGATTCGAGAATTGGAGGCAGATGAGAAAATAGACGAAGCACTGGAGAACCTAAAACGCTCCATTAGTAAAGATTCTTAAACCCTGCCAAATTAGGACTCATCATGTATTTACCAGAAGTCTTGAGCGTATTTTTTGTTATTGGTTGCATATGTGCAATTCTTTTCATCGTAATTTGTCTACCGCTGTGGTTAATCTTACATTATTCCCGTTCCAAACGCGCGCATCGAATTCTTGCTAGGGAAGATCGGGAGGAACTACAACGTCTCGAAGAACATGCTGAAGAACTTTCTGAGCGAGTAGATACGTTAGAGAAAATCCTAGATCATAGCGCGCCAAAGTGGCGGCATGCCAACATGGATCGCGAATGATGCATACTCGCTTGTATAAATTGCAGTCAATGCGCTGGATCACTGTAACGTCCAACACTTTTGTGAACATCCAATGAACGCAAGAAAAACTTATCGCTCACCTCACCAAGAAGATTACGAGGAAAGACCTGTAAGGCGACTCTACCGTGATCCTGACCACGGCCCACTATTTGGCGTATGTACTGGAATCGCCGACTACCTAGGCATTGAACCGTGGATTGTTCGACTTCTAACTGTGATAAGCATATTTTGTATCGGATGGTTTGTCATACCAGCTTACATTGTTGCGATTTTTGTGATGGATAGAAAGCCGTACGACGAAGAAGAAATGCCTCCCGTTCACGGCAGATACCGTCGATCTCGACGTCGTTATTCACGGACGAAAAAGGGGTATAAGCGAACCGTGGATGAATTCAGTGATTCCACAGCGAAGAGTAGCATGATATTTCGTATTGGGTTAGTCAAGCGCGACATCGCTCAAATGGAGAAAAAACTCTCTCGGATGGAACACTACATCACATCAGGACGATATCGTCTCGATCAAGAATTCCAAGCTCTCGA
>CAZEFI010000025.1:11887-24645 GCA_964511425.1 uncultured Pseudomonadales bacterium | reverse complement strand
CAATCGACTGCATCTTCTTCTAAAAAGAGCAAACCCGTTACTATTTCTCCTTCTTCTTGCGCCTTCTGTACGTAGGTGAGCGCGGAAACTCGATCGTTTGGCTCGTAGGACTCAGAAAGTTTTCGTAAATGTAATTTAGAACCATCATGCATTGGAACCGAAATAGTAGTGCCCTCCTCATACTCTACGGCTATTTCGTCTCGCGGCATGATCAAATTAGCGTCGATTACAGGTTCCGTATGATTTCGGACGTGAGAATAACTCTTGGTCGAACCGTCGTGATTGTTGAACATCACGCACGGCGAGATAACATCAATGAAAGCAAAGCCTTTATGGAGAACGGCAGCTTTAATTAACGGTATTAGTTGCTGTTTATCCCCAGAGAAGCTACGTGCAACAAAACTAGCACCGAGTTGAATTGCCAGACTGACTAAGTCAATTGGAGCATAAAGATTCGGAATACCCCGTTTGCTAGTGGACCCTCGATCATTTGTTGCAGAGAATTGCCCTTTGGTAAGTCCGTATGTACCGTTGTTATCAACGATGTAGCACATGTTGACTTTACGGCGGATAATGTGGGCAAACTGACCAAGCCCAATAGATGCACTATCGCCGTCGCCAGAAATACCGATGTACTTGAGCTCTTTGTTGGCTAAATACGCTCCTGTAGCTATCGACGGCATTCGGCCGTGCACGGAGTTAAAACCATGCGCGTTTCCTAAAAAATAGCTTGGTGTCTTCGACGAACAGCCAATTCCTGACACTTTAGCAAACTGATGAGGTGGAATCGACAATTCGTGGCAAGCTTGAATTACGGCTGCGCTAACTGAGTCGTGTCCACACCCCGCACAGAGCGTAGAAACGATAGCTTCATAATCACGCCGCGTTAATCCAATTTCGTTCGTTTTCAGCAGAGGATGTCGTGCGGAAGGCTTCGGTACAAACGTCATGATTCCACTTCCCGTAGACGAGGTAATTTGTGAGCCGAATAGTAATCCATTACTTGCTCAATGATGTAATCCGCTGAAATCGAAAAACCGCCGTAATACAGAATTGAAACTATCTTCTCTGGATCAATCCCTAAGTCGAAACTAAGCAGGTACTTCATCTGTGCGTCCCTATTTTGTTCGATCAGGAAAACTTTATCGTGAGTCTCCAGGAATTCGGAAACTTCAGGTCCAAAAGGATAACTCCTGACGCGAAGCGTGTTCAAAACGATCCCGTTTTCATCCAACATCGCTAGCGACTCTTTCATCGGAGTTGTCGTGGTGCCGAAGTAAATGACTCCCGCACGACCGTTTCGATCTTCAATTTCCGCGGGCGGCATGAGACTTCGAACAGTCTCCCACTTATGGGTTAAGCGATCCATGTTTTTAATATAACTCTGTGGGTCTTCCGTATAAACCGCCCACTCGTTCCTAGATGAACCGCGTGTAAAGAACGATCCTTTTGTTGGATGCGTACCTGGTAGCGTTCGATATCCTATTCCATCGCCATCACTATCCACGTATCGACCATAGTGCTCTAGCTGTTCTAGATCTTCAAAGCTGAGCACTTTACCCCGGTCATACTTTTGTGAGTCATCCCACGAAAACGGTTCGGATAACGTTTGGTTCATCCCGAGTTCAAGGTCCGTCAAAATTATCACCGGAGATTGAATTTGCTCAGCTAGGTCAAAAGCATTCGTCGAGAAGTCAAAACACTCCTTAGGTGTGGCAGGAATCAGGATAGGATGTTTGGTATCGCCATGGGACGCGAACGCGACACTTAAAAGGTCAGATTGTTGTGTTCGCGTCGGCATACCCGTTGATGGGCCAGCACGTTGCACGTCGATCACAACCGCAGGAACTTCGGCAAAGTAAGCTAATCCGAGGAATTCGTTCATAAGGGAAATCCCCGGTCCACTCGTCGCGGTAAAAGCACGTGCCCCATTCCACCCTGCTCCGATAACCATTCCAATAGCCGATAGTTCATCCTCAGCTTGAATAATGGCAAAGTTCTTCTTTTTCGTTTCTACGTCCAGTCGCAGACGTGAAGCATGTTTTTCAAACGCATCTGCAACAGACGTTGATGGAGTGATCGGATACCAGGCACACAAGGTTGCGCCTCCGTAGATCGCACCGAGTGCCGCGGCTTCATTGCCGTCCACAAGAATGCGGTCTCCTATGAGATTGACGCGTCTAACCTGTATATCCATTGGGCAAGGCAGATACTTCAAAGTATAGTTTCGTCCAAGTTCCAATGCACGAATATTGGGTTGAATTAGCTTATCTTTACCCCGGTATTGGGAAGCAACCATACTTGTCAGGACGTCAAACTCCATATTGAGCAATGCGGACAATGCTCCGACATACACGATATTCTTGAACAATTGTCGCTGTTTAGGATCCGAAAATTCCGAAAGGATGATCTTTGTAATTGGAACTCCAATCTCGTTTACATCATCCCGATACAATTCGCGTGGACGTCCGCGAGTACTGTCGTAAATAAGATAACCACCACTCTCGAGTCGTTCAACGTCTTCTGTATAGGTTTCCGCATTCATCGCGACCATGATGTCTACCTTTTCACGGCGGCCAAAATACTCTTGAGCCGACGCTCGTACTTCGTACCAAGTGGGAAGCCCTTGAATATTGGAGGGAAAGATGTTCCTCGTTGTTACTGGAATCCCCATTCGAAACAGTGCTTTCGCGAACATTCCATTTGCACTAGCCGAACCAGAACCATTGACATTCGCGAACCGAATGACAAACTCGTTGTATGAAGTCATTCCGCGTAGCTACTGAGTTGTGGTATATGAACGATAGATTTCTGCATATCCCACGCGTTTGTTGGACATCGTTCCGCACACAGACCACAATGCAAGCACAAGTCTTCGTCTTTCACCATAACTCGATCTGTAGGTAGCAAGTCGGACACGTACAAATCCTGTTCTTCGTTTTGAGCAGGCGCGGTCAAAGACTTTCGCAATTCAGCTTCCGGCGCGTTGGACGTAAACGTAATGCAATCCAATGGACAAATATCGACACAGGCATCGCACTCAATGCAGAGCTTTTCTGTAAAAATGGTTTGGACATCACAATTCAAGCACCGTTGCGCTTCTTTAAAGCCGAGGTCTTCATCAAAGCCTAATTCGACTTCTACTTTGATATTGTCTAATGAACGTTTGAGATCAGCATGCGGTACGATGTGACGTTGCGATGGGTCGTGTTCGGCATCATAACTCCATTCATGTATCCCCATCTTTTGACTGATGAGGTTTACCCCTTCCGGTGGGCGTTCGTGTTTGGGATCTTTACCTTGACAATATAGGTGAATTGAAATCGCCGCTTTGTGTGCGTGCGCGGATGCCCAAATGATGTTTTCTGGCCCGAACGCCGAATCTCCACCGAAAAATATCTTCTCGTGGGTAGACTGAAGTGAATCTTCATCGATGACCGGACAATCCCACTTGTCAAACTCGATTCCAAGATCTCGTTCGATCCAAGGACAATGATTTTCTTGTCCAATCGCCATCAGGATGTGATCTGCTTCGATAAACACGTCCGGCTCTCCAGTAGGGACGTATTTCAGTCTGCCGTCGGCTTCGACGGGTTCCACGCGGCCGAAGACGACGCCTTTCAGTTTACCGTTTTCGTGCACAAATTCCTTGGGGGGTCGGTTGTTGAGGATTGGGATTCCCTCAGCCATTGCGTCCTCTTTTTCCCAGTCACTAGCTTTCATGACATCAAATGCAGATCGAACTACTACGGATACAGACTCTGCACCGAGCCGTTTGGAAGTACGACAACAGTCCATGGCAGTGTTCCCGCCACCCATAACAATAACTTTTCCTGAGATAGATGTCGTATGGCCAAATGCGACGCTAGAGAGCCAATCTATACCTATTGAAATGTGCTTGCTAACTTCGACTCGACCGGGTAAATCTAGGTCACGACCACGAGGAGCTCCTGTTCCAACGAAATATGCATCGTAACCCAGATCTAACATGTCTTTCATACTTGTAATTTCGTAGTCATAATAGGTGTTCACACCCATATTTACGATAAGATCGACTTCTTCTTCAAGGACATCCGCGGGTAAGCGAAACGCAGGAATTTGGCTTCGCATCATTCCACCTCCACCTGGGTCTCGGTCAAACATATCAATCGTATAGCCAAGAGGTAGCAGATCACGCGCTACCGCTAACGACGCAGGACCCGCACCAAGGAGCGCAATTCGTTTCCCATTTTTTCTTTTGGGTACTTTGGGTAAATACGGGGTTATATCGCCTTTGTGGTCCGCAGCGACCCGTTTCAATCGACATATTGCGACTGGTTTTTCCTCTGTTCTGACGCGTCGACAAGCTGGTTCACATGGACGATCGCAGGTCCGACCCAATATGCCTGGGAACACATTTGATTCCCAGTTGATCATGTAAGCTTCGGTATATTTCTCTTGCGCAATCAATCTGATGTATTCAGGTACAGGTGTATGCGCGGGACAAGCCCACTGGCAATCAACCACTTTATGGAAGTAGTTCGGATCGCGAATATCTGTGGGTTGCATGTACGCTGTCACCTGTTAGGTGTGAGAAAAGTCGTTTGTGTGGGCTATTTGCGGAAGGTGCCGTAGGCAGAGAGAAAACTAACAGCTATCAACAAAGATATGAGTGTGAATGATCGAATTTACTTGCGGTTAACTAGATTTTAACAATTTCCGATGCATTGGTTCTTGGTAACTAGTACCAAATTACCTAGAAGAATGTCCCTCATCAGCCAATCGAGTGTATCTCGGCAGAATAGACTCTAACTAGCAGTAGTGAAGCGCGTTCGTATGAATATTCAGTCGAATATTACATACGCATCAATAGTTTCAACCGAAGTCTACCCTCGTGTATGACATATTCTTCTACCGGAAAGGTGCTTAAAACGAGCAAGAAAGATACACACTTCCATCTCACTTTTGACGGCTAGGACGATCCAAGTGTTCCTCTGAACAGTTTTCTAGTGTACAGTTCGTGCTACCCGTTGTGTCGTTCCAAATCAACATCGCGTGTAAACTAATGCCACCGTCTGCGAAAGTGATGAAATTCACAATTGTCCTGCCATAGTAATACAGGATTGTTGTCGCATGAACGCATGAAAGATCGCTGGCACGAGAAGTACCTAAAGAATCTCACGAGGAATTAAACTCACCCGTGCTTTCTCAGTTGCGATTTAGCATGCTCCTCTACACCCTCCGGCATGATATTGATAAAGTTTTTGAGATGTGTGGGGTGATACTCAGCCCATGATGACGTAATAGATTTCCATAAAGCCACACGGTCTTTTCTATCTTCTAATATTGATACAGCAGCAAAAGCACCAATGGGATCAGAGTATGTCCAAGCACCCGATATTGTCCAGAGAACTTCTTTCAGGACATCTTGTTGAAGTACTTCTGCCGCCTCGTTGAAGAGTTGTTGAAAGCCGCCACGTTTCTCAGCAATGGTATGTGTGATACTGGCTACAACGATGGTACGTACAGTTGCATCGGTATCTGACTGTGACTCGTAAAACTCGTTCAGAGCGCTTAATCCATCTTTTGCGATCAATTCTTCGGCAGAATTGGCCAGCTGCAAAATTTTATCCACTCGAACTTCGTCGTAGTTGTGCAAGCTTATCCAAGCATCCGAAATTTCTCGTTCCGCAGTACTCAAGGAGTAGATAGAGTAGATCGAAAAGCTGATACCTAAACCGATTAGGATTCCTACTATGTAGTGTCTTACTATCTGCAATTGTGATTTGGTCGGGGTGCTCATAGTTTGAAGTACTCATTTCTTATTCATTGAGTTAAAGTTCAACTGGCAACGGAACTTCTATCATTGGGCTCAATGTACGTTCAATAATACGAGAGAAAAAAGAGATTTTACCAATGTTGATTGCTCCCCATTCTCCCCTTCAATTTGCATCTCTCACTCCTAATTGCTGATTGTTTGCAGTCATTTAGAAAGAGCAACAATAATTGCTTACCTATCACTTCATTGCAACCCATATTGTGGAATCTACCTCGGGTAAGCTCTTTTTTGTTACCGCAGTCGCGTGTCTCTCTTGCAATACCACACGTTCTCACGAGAAGTAGTAAGTGACGAGCATAAGACGTTTAGACTTGAACACATTATCCAACTTGGATACGTCCCCGCAATGAACTGCCGTTTAAATCCAAGGACGAATACTTCGAAATTTGTTTTTCGCAGTGTGAGACTAATCTTTAAGTACTAAAATTTATCGTCCGAAGTCTCTCGGCGTGTACCGTTGCCACGCCGTTTTCAACTAAATATTTCCTAGTCTACTACTATCTCATTAGTTCTCACCAGTACTCCATTTCTCAATGCGGAGCAATCCTTAAGGATTCCAACTAAACAACAATCAGTTACTTGGACTCAGTGTTATGGCAGTGCTGGTGTACAAGCACTAGTCCGATCGATCGCGACGAATCCACGGCTTTACTTGTTTGTTTCCTCTAGTGTAGAGCACGCCTACGAAGTACAAGCTCAACTCTCGTTTTTCAGTTCAGATCTTTCCGTGCGACAGTTTCCGGCCCACGAAACGCTGCCTTACGACATATTTTCACCTTCCGGTTCCATCATCTCGCAACGGTTGACCACACTCTACGAGCTTCCGTCGATCACCAATGGAATCATCGTTGTACCAATTCAGACACTTCTCCAACGAATTCCACCCCGCGATTTCATTATTCCACGTATGTTTCTGTTGTCGGAAGGCGAAGAACTAGCGTTTGAGTCTCTTTTAGAACAACTAGTTCAAACGGGATATCGGAAGGTGGAGACTGTGTACGAACATGGTGAGTTCGCGGTGCGTGGTTCGCTTCTGGATTTTTTTCCCATGGGAACAAACCACCCGATTCGAATTGACTTTTTTGATGATGTCGTGGAAAGCGTCCGCACTTTTGATCCAGATACGCAACGCAGCCTCGACACTTTAAAAAATGTGCAAGTAATGCCTGCGCACGAGTACCCCCTGGACGAAGCTGCAATTGCACGTTTCCGTCAAGCTTGGAACACTACCTTCCCCGCGGTCGAACGCCAATCTCCAGTGTATCAAGACATAAGCGATGGTAAATCGGTTGAAGGGATCGAATGTTATCTTCCGCTATTTTTTGAATCCATGCATACCTTGTTCGACTATCTCCCTGAGAGTTCTGTCCTAGTTATCGGCGACCGGGTGATTGAAGAAGCTGAAGTTTTTCTCAACAATGTACAACACCGGTACGAGACTCATCGGATGGAGGTTTTACGTCCTCTCTTACCTCCAAAAGAACTGTTTCTAGATTTGGAAAAACTCCGTAGTTTTTGGAATCAGTATTCACGAATAAACATTCAAAGAGAGGGGACTCAACGAAAACACTCTGTGTCTATAGGTGGATTGGAGCTCCCAAACATTACACTCGATGCTCGACGGAGCGAACCAGCTAGAAAAGCCCGGGACTTTATCGCCAATCTATCGATACCTGTACTGGTGACGGCCGATACCAAAGGACGACTTCAACATGTTCAGGACGTTCTCGAACGCATTCAGATTCCAACTACTTACGTTGAATCTTATGAAGAATTTTTGGAACAACGCGTGGGTACGTTCGTAACCATAGGGCAATTCCAAGAGGGAATGTGGAACCTCGAACATGTCATCCTCACGGAAGCACAAATATTCGGCGAGCGCGCCGAGACCACAAGACAGCGTTCGCGCCAGAAAGCTTTCGATCCCGATACGATTATCCGCAATCTAACCGAATTGAAGCCCGGGGATCCAGTAGTTCACATCGATCATGGCGTTGGTCGGTACGTGGGCTTGGAAACGCTCTCGTTCCGTGCAGAGATTACTGACTTTGTGACTATCGAATACGCGGACAAAGACCTCTTATACGTCCCAATCTCTTCACTTGACTTAATCTCAAGATACACTGGTGTTGACACGATTCATGCACCCTTGCACAAACTTGGATCTGATGCTTGGGCGAAATTAAAGCAGCGCGCCGCCAAGAAAATTTATGACGTAGCAGTTGAACTGTTAAGCATCTACGCTCGTCGCAAAGCAACTCGGTCCATTTCATTTCCTGATACCGATTCAGATTTCGAAAAGTTTTGCGCTGAGTGCGAGTTTGAACTCACCGTCGATCAAGCTGACACAACCGACAAAATTCTTGAAGATCTACAGAGTAGCCGAGCAACAGATCGATTAATTTGCGGAGATGTCGGGTTTGGCAAAACCGAAGTTGCAATGCGTGCCACGTTCCACGTAGTTCAAGCCGGTTTTCAAGTCATTATCTTAGTGCCGACAACCATACTCGCACAACAACACTTTGAGACTTTTACAGATCGATTTGCAAACTGGCCACACGTTATTGAGTTGATGTCCCGTTTTCGAACCGATCAGGAAGTCAAGGTAATTAACGAACGACTGTCAGTTGGTTCCGTCGATATCGTGATAGGCACTCATAAACTCCTTCGTACAAAAATTGACTTTAAACGGTTAGGCTTACTCATAATCGACGAAGAACATCGATTTGGGGTGCGCGACAAAGAAAGAATAAAGAACTTGAAAGCCGAAGTCGATTCCATCACTTTGACCGCCACTCCAATCCCTCGCACGCTAAACCTAGCTATGGGTGGATTGAGAGACTTATCGCTGATTACCACACCGCCTGCAAACCGTCTCGCAGTTAAGACTTTTGTCGTACCCTATAACCCAGTAGTTGTTTCTGATGCGATTAATCGTGAATTGGCACGAGGTGGTCAAGTTTTTTACCTGCATAACAAAGTGCAAACCATTCATGACGCGTTTGAAGGAATTAAACAACTAGTGCCTCACGCCCGTGTTGATGTAGGACACGGGCAAATGCGAAAGCGCGAGCTGGAACGAGTTATGTCAGACTTTTATCACCGTAAGAGTAATGTGTTGGTTTGTACTACGATTATTGAGAGCGGTATCGACATTCCAAATGCGAACACGATCATAATTGATCGTGCCGACAAATTTGGATTGGCACAATTGCACCAGTTACGAGGTCGAGTAGGCCGGTCGACGCGCCAAGCGTATGCATATTTGCTCACACCGGACGATGACGTGATATCTACTGTGGACGCAAAGCAGAGATTAGACGCCATTGTTAAGTCCGATGATCTTGGAAGTGGTTTTTCTCTGTCAATGCATGATTTAGAGATTCGTGGTGCGGGAGAGATCTTAGGCCAACAACAACATGGCCAGTTAGAATCCATAGGGTTCACGTTGTACACGCAAATGCTCAATCACACAGTCGACACCATTAAAAGTGGTGGATTGCCCAACTTCGACGATCCACTACCTATGACGCATGAAGTTAACTTGGAGTCGACGGCTCTCTTTCCAGACGACTACGTACCAAACACGCACACGCGCCTAGTGTTGTACAAACGCTTAGCATCGTTGAACACTCAGTTTGAACTAGATGAGTTTAAGGCTGAGATGATTGACCGATTTGGGACATTACCCGACTCTGCCGAAGTGCTGTTCCTCACTACTCATTTAAAAATTTTGGCTCAGCGAAAAGGGGTAAAACGGGTGATAGCTGGTGCACGCGGAGGTAGTATCGAGTTCTTCGCAGACGCTGATATCGACCCGGAATCGATCACCTCGATGGTGCTTGCATATCCACGTAATTTGAGAGTTTTGCAAGGACATAAAGTGTCTTTGACTGAGTTACCCGAGGATGTAACCGAACGTGGGTACTTCGTCGAAAAATGTCTCAACTGTATAGTTCTCATGACGTAACCAAGATGGGTACGAAACTCTTAATCAGTGTTGTATTACTGACTATAACGGGGCTGCAAGTGAGCGCAGACACTGCGGAGAGTTATTTAAAACAGCGATGGTACACGATTGAAATAGTTGTCTTCGAAAAGGTACCTACCCCGCCCACACCGGAACTTGTCACCAACGTCGTCGAAAAACGCGTGTTACCTGCTGGTACGATTGGCATGCAGCTGAGCGATGAAGAGTTAGAACAGATCGGTAAATATTCCAACGCTGTAGATTTTGACGCGGTCGTCGATGAATTGTTTTTTGACAATCCTTGGCATGTTGCACCCAAAGATGACGAACAATTGCCACAAGCACACGAAGTTGACCAAAACAAAGCGACAGAAACCAAGTACGACGACGGATGTTGGATGCACTTGGTTGATCTCGATGAAGAAACCCTTCGAAAGTTCGAGTCGCACGAGGATTGGACCGCACGGATTACCGACACTTTCTCGAATCAACGCACTCGCGATCCGAGACTACCGGATTGGTTGCCAGATGTATGGCAAACTTTTGATCAAAATTTGATTGACTTAGCCAAAACTCTTGGGCTCTGCGACGATGACGTGAAACCGCTACTCGATGAAGAATATTTAGATTTCTTGAGTCCCAGGGGGTACCAAGATTCAGAGGAGTCGTTGACGAACGAGCAAACTGAAACACTGACTTTAGGAATCGTGCAGGAAGCCTTTGATGAGTTCGAACTCGAACTGAGTCGTACAGCTTTAACTCCGCAATCCACCAGACTCAACCTTCAACAAACAGCAAATCGCCTCCAAAACAGCAATTATCGCATCATTGACCACTTTTCTTGGGTTCAAGATGGTCGGGCGCGAGGAACTGAACCAAACGTGCTGGTTCAATTTGGCCAGCATTTCGAGAATGGTTTTCGCGAAGTGGAAGGCACCATCGCTTTCAGCATTGCTCGGTTCTTACATCTGAAAGTAGATTTGTGGAGATTCGTATCAATTCCGCAAAACTATGAGCCTGCGCAGACTAATTTCAATACACCTCTGTTTTTTTACCGAATCAACGAAAATAGAAGGTTAGCTCTTGGCGAACTCCACTATTTCGACCATCCTAAGTTTGGTGTTCTCGTACAGATTCGACGCGTATCGATACCGGACGAACTAAAAGAGTTAGTCGAGCAACTGAACCGCTCGTCCTAAGTGAATCCGCAACGTCTCTATTGAAGTTGTAGCAACTGTGTGAGCCTGCTGTAAATCGATCTCGCTTCGCGTTAGACCAGCAGCAGTATTCACCACTAAACAAACCGCCGCGTATTCCAAGTCGAGTTCTCGTGCTAACGACGCTTCCGGCATAACAGTCATTCCAACCAAATCACAACCATCTTGCTTCAGCCGGATGATTTCTGCCGCTGTCTCTAATCGTGGTCCTTGAGTACAACCATAAGTTCCTCGGTTAAGAACTTCGATATCCATCGAATCTTGTCTGGTTTGAATCAAGATTTGTCTCAGTCGCTCAGTAAATGGATACGTAAAGTCATAGTGCGCGATCGGTAGTTCACCGAAATAGGTGTGATCACGTCCATAGGTGTAATCAATGACCTGATCCGGAATGACTACATCCCCCACTTGGATCTGTGAGTTTATTCCACCGACGGTAGCCGTTGCAAGAACTTGGCGAACTCCTTGTTCTTTTAACGCCCACAAATTGGCACGGTAGTTCACTTTGTGTGCAAACGTAGCTCCGTCTTCTCCGTGGCGCGCTAATAAAACAACTCTAGGTCCGAAGTCCTTGGTTTGAACTGTGCCCGAAGAAGTAGTACCAAATGGTGTATCGATGGGCTTGCCAAATGTTCCATCTTCAAATATTGAACGAAGTGAGGTACCGAGGATAATAGCTTGCATTGATGTGAAGAATGATTGAGTCGAATACTACCGTGTTCGTAAAGTTCTGTTTGTACGGTGGCAACGGAATATCAGAAATGATGCGGTGCGAGATTTAGGCGTATTTGTGCATATCCTCTTGATATTTTGCCCATATCTTGTACGGTGCACGCTACAAGAACCAACAATAATTTGTGGATCACTTTTCGCCAAAAGTGATCCACAAGGTACAAATTTGTTCAAATCAACACCTATGATTCTGCAATCGTGTAAATCGCTGGTAAATCACGGTACTTTCCATTTAAGTCCATCCCTCTTCCAATCAGAAATTTGTTAGGTGCATAGAGCCCGATGTAATCTGCATTAACTTTAGGTGGTTGCGGTAATTGTTTTTGTACAAGGACCGCTGTGACAACCATTTCTGCGAGTTGACTGATTTGATCCTTCAAAAAGTTTAAAGTGACACCATAATCCAGTACATCGTCCATGAGCAATACTGTACGACCATTGAGATTTTCGGGTATGGATCCAACAATTCTTGGTACGTCTCCAACTACACCATGATACCGTTGAACTTGTACGAATTCGAGCGTTAAATTTACTCGTAATCGTCGTACTAAGTCCCAAGCAAAAGGGCTACCACCCCGCAAAACACAAAGACTGACTACATCAGAACCTGCTAAATCTAGATCAATTTGGACTGCAAGTCGATCGAGGGTACGTTCGATGGTCGATTCTGAGTACAACAGCACCGCTCCATCCGGTGGTAAACTCATTAACTTTCTGGAGAAATCTCGTTGTCCAAGTGTAAGGTTTGTGTTGGGAACGCGAAATCTGCGCCGTGTTTGTGAACGATGTCCGCGATCAAGAGCAGAATTTCCTCCTTGATCTCATGAAATTCAGTCCAAACAGTTGTCTTTGTGAATGTATAAACGAAGAAATTAACGGAATAGTCTCCGTAGGACACTAGGTTGACCATGAGCGTTCGGGTTGTGTCTATTGCGGGGTGGTTGCGTAGCATTTCTCTAACATCATCAATCACTTTCTTTACACTCGATATGTCCTCGTAACGGACTCCAAAGGTCTCGTA
>CAZEFI010000025.1:4632-11787 GCA_964511425.1 uncultured Pseudomonadales bacterium | reverse complement strand
CCTACGGCTATACCACCGATACCTCCAAATGCTAGAACTCCTTGAATCGGTAAACCGAAGGCTTGAAGAATCATGAGTACGGCAGATATAGACACGGATGCGCGTAGAACTTTTCCAACCGCTCCTGCGGTTGCGGAATCCCAACGCGATGGTTCCCCATCTCGTCTCGGTAACACGATGATATTTTGAAATTCCTTGATGAACCGTGTCGCAAACCATGCGACTAACGCGATGATCGCAGCACTACGAATGGTTCCAACGTGCTGATAAATCGAATCAGCAATTGACTGGGAAAGTGCTTCCCGATAGATTCGTTCACCTGCAAAGCTAAGTCCTACTACCCATATACCCCAGCCTAGTGGCTTATTTGCCGCCCGAAAGAATGCATCATCCCATTGTGTTTTAGTCTCTCCTACTTTCTCTGCAAACCGATTGAGTAATCGTTTTGCAACCTCGCGCACAATAGCTGTTACCAGTACGATGGCGAATACTTGGAGAGATAGCCAGACCCAACTCATCCAGCTAGCGTCGACCACTTCGTTAATAAACTCGGAAACTGTTTCCATCTCGGATGCTTTCAATCAGGTCACTCACAGTGTGACTAAATCACAATTTTGAAGCAAAAATTTTAGTAGAACCAATTGGGTATCGGCATAAATATGCGAAAATTCGTTCTGCATTGCATGTTCGTTCGTCATTAGGCGTTAATTACTGCAAATATTTTCACTGTTTCTTAAAAAACTGAACATAATACCTTGCAAATATGTATCATTCTGTATATATTTATACTTTTCTGTAAACACTGAGACTGCCTTATGCCAAGAACGAAAAGCTCCAAACTAACCAAACGACAAAGAGAAGTGCTAATGATGATTCGGGACTGGACCATGCAAGCCGGGTTCCCTCCTACGCGAAGAGATATCGCCGAGCACTTTGATTTTAAGTCTCCGAACGCATCGGAGGAACATTTGAAAGCACTTGAACGAAAGGGTGTGATCAATGTACTTCGAAATACGTCTCGCGGGATCGTCCTATCTCCAGAATATCGAGAGACTTTTAGCCCCGCTGAAATTCCAGTCATCGGCCGCGTGGCTGCAGGAAGTCCCCTCCTCGCGCAAGAGCACATTGAACGACACGTGAGAATACAGGACACTCTATTCGATCCCAAAGCAGACTACTTTCTCAAAGTACAAGGCGACAGCATGATCGATGCGGGAATATTAGATGGCGATTTGCTCGCGGTGCACAAAACAACTGAGGTGCGGAATGGTCAAATTGTCGTTGCCCGCCTTCACGACGAAGTTACTGTAAAACGATTCGAACGTTTGTCTGAGGGCGATATTGCACTGATCCCTGAGAATAAGAACTATGCGCCCATCCGGATTAAAAACGATGCTAGTTTTGCGATCGAAGGAATTAGTGTCGGCTTGGTGCGCGACCACTAATAGTCACTTTCGTTTTGGTTTACGTTTCTTTGGGTTGGGAGGAGACTCAGCGACCCAATGACCCTCTTTGTAAAAAGCACTCCACTTTTTCGGACCAGATTCGGATCGTACGTAGTGTTGCCCTAGGTTGCGCGAAAATCGCACCATTGTCGAATTACCGTCTGGATCCTTGAGAGGTGCCTCCAACAAATACTTGAACTTCGGATCCAGCTCGTTAGCATGTGGTAGAAGTTCTTCAACTAATGGAGCGCGAGTTTGGCGATGCTTCGGAAATTTGCTCGCTGCCAAAAACAAGCCAGATGCGCCGTCACGCAATACGAAGTGATCGTCAATTCCCTCACAAAGTAACTCGGGCATATCAATTGGATCCGCCTTCGGAGGTGCTACTCTGCCACCTCGCATGAGTTTTCGCGTATTGGTGCACTTTTCATTAGTACATGCGAAGTATTTACCAAACCGTCCATCTTTAAGTTGCATATTGGAAGAACATTTCTCGCATTCGACGATTGGTCCATCATAGCCTTGTACTTGGTAGGTTCCTACTTCCACTTTAAATCCTCGACAATCGGGATTCGAGCAAATGAACAACTTGCGACTCGCATCGATTAAGTATTCGTTCATCGGTGTTTCGCAAATTTCGCAACGAGTCTTCTGCCTCAGTGCGCGCCCCTCTCCCTCCTCGTCTTCTTGAGTTGGTTTAATCTCCACAGGCGTTAGGCTCAGAGTTTGTCCACAACGCTTGTCTTTGGGTAAAGCAAAACCACTACAACCCAAAAAAGTTCCCGAACTCGCAGTTCGAATTAACAAATTTAGTTGACACTCCGGACAAGGAATATCGGTCTCAATGGGAACATTTTTTCGCATCCCCGATTCGGAGTCAGCAGCGCGTACAAATCGTTCTGCAAAGTCGTCGTAATAGCCATTGAGTACTTCTTTCCATGGCTTCTCTCCTAAGGAGATTCCGTCGAGTTCCTTTTCCATATTTGCCGTGAACTCGTACTCCATCAGACTTTGAAAGTTCTCCACCAGTCGATCAGTCACAATCTCGCCTATACGTTCCGCGTGGAATCTCTTGTCGCGAAGTGATACATAACCTCGTTCTTGAATCGTCGTAATAATCGGAACATAGGTACTCGGTCGTCCGATTCCACGTTTTTCCAACTCACGTACCAAGCTAGCCTCACTATATCGCGCGGGAGGTTTTGTGAACCGTTGTTTTTTCTCCGATGAGTATCGTACCAGTTCTTCACCAACAGCAAAATCAGGTAGTTGTTGGGTCTCATCGCTTTTTGAAATCGACGGGTACGCACGTGTAAACCCATCGAAGACAACAATCCTTCCGCGAATGTGCAACTCAAACGCACCTGCTTGGACTCGTGTCGTAACACTTTGATATTCCGCTGGTTTCATTTGACAGGCAACAAATCGTTGCCAAATCAGTTCGTACAACCGTTGTTGATCTCTGTCTTTTCCACGAAATACGTTCGGTGTTCGGGCTACATCCGTTGGACGTATTGCTTCGTGAGCTTCTTGGGCAGCCCGAGATTTTGTTAGATATTTATTTGAAGCTTCAGGTGTGTACTCCACACCGTAATTGCTCTGAACGAATCTTCTTGCATGACCTATCGCTTCATCAGACAAATTCGTTGAGTCCGTCCGCATGTATGAAATCTGTCCTGCTTCATATAAGTTTTGTGCTAAATTCATAGTTTTCCGAACACTAAATCCAAGACGTGTAGAAGCTGCTTGTTGCAGTGTCGAAGTAGTGAACGGGGGGCTGGGATTGGACTTGGTTGGTTTTTTCTCGTGGCTTGCAACACGAAACGATGCTTCATTGAGTTCCTTAATAAGGGCTTCTGCTTCGTCCTTCGTGGCTGGTGAACACGCTTCGCCACCGTATTTGACAACTTGAAACTTGTACGTCGAAAACTCGGATGGTTCGTTTCCGTTTTCCTTTTTTGAATCTCTTCCTAGGAGGGCAAACAGTTCCCAAAACTCTTTGACATCAAAGGCTCGAATCTCCCGTTCGCGATCCACGACCAGACGTACCGCGACTGATTGAACCCTACCCCCAGATAAACGATTCGCTACCTTCGAGATAAGAAGTGGAGTCAATTCAAATCCGACTACTCGGTCTAAAAAACGGCGCGCCTGTTGTGCATTGACACGATCAATATTAACCTGCCCTGGTGAGGCAAATGCAGCCTCGATCGCTTTCTTTGTGATTTCATTAAATACGACGCGCCGAAAACGCTCCGGATTACCGCCCAACACCTCCTGAAGATGCCAAGCAATCGCTTCTCCCTCTCGGTCCATATCGGTAGCTAAGTAGACCAGTTCTGAATCTTGCGCTTCCTTTTTGAGTTCGGACACTACCTGTCGTTTACCCTCCGCGATTTCATATTTCGCTAACCAATTGTGATACGGGTCGACTCCGATAACATCCGCGAGCCGTGTTGCAGATTCACTAGTACTAGCGTCGGAGACTATCTCGCGTAATTGTCTGAGTGAGATGAATTGACCTTTTTTAAGGTCACGAATGTGTCCTTTGCTCGACTTAACGACGTAGTCTTCGCCGAGGTATTTGTTAATCGTTGAAGCTTTATTAGGTGACTCGACGATTACTAGTGATTTGCCCATGTCCCTCCTTGGTGGGTCGAATTTTGCAGAGTTAGTTGTTCCTCATTCTTGCGTATAAAGTTTATACACCGGCCCTATTTTCACCTAAACTCACGCTAACTGTGCAACGATCTTAATCAAGGTACGCCGTCGAATCTGTTTGTCTTTCTAATGTAGTTACCTTGTTAGAAATCGATACGTTCAACTGTATTAACGCGTCCAAACTTTGCACCATTCGATGGATGAATTCATCGGTAGTAGAATTGATTTCTTCGTAGCCCAACCAACGAATTTCCGTATTCGTACACTCTAATGCGATACAACGATTCGGTAACAATTCTTTAATTCGCTCTACCTCTGTCCAGTAGGTATCAGTTAGATGACCAATCGGTTCTTTTGTAATATCAAGTTGCCAAGTTGTTTTTCGGGATTCATCTTTGTCCAGCACATACGATATCCACTCCGGTAGCGCAGTGAATTCGTCGGGAAAACGTTTAGACCAAGCGACACAACGTTTTTTGGGGTCTCGTTGAATTCCACCAGCGGATACTCGATCGGCTAAAGAAGCATTGACGTCCGCTATTTGAACTAACGAAATCTCCAAATCATATTTTCGCGCAGCAATACGCAAGTTTCCAATTTGTCTTGCTCGACGGGATGGCAGTATGCTCACAACTCCACCGAATACAATCAAAAAGACTATTGATATCAGAATGAAAACGACTTGTTCTTTATTCATACATCGTTAGTACCGTTATCGAAAAATAGTTACGAATCACCAGACAAATTTATTCCAATATACTACTCACATGGGATGTTATTCACGCATCTTATTGGCTGTAGACTTCACCGACTCTTGTCAGCAGGTCGCAGCAAAAGCGGTTCGCTTCACTCAGCAATGTAACGGACAATTTCACATCGTTCATGTCGTTGTACCACAAAACCTAGCATACGGCGATGAAGTTCCCATCGACGTCACGACCCTTCACGAAACATTCACCGAACAAGCTGCCGCCTACTTACGAGAATTTTCTTAAGACTTTGCCATTCCGGAAGACCGACAACACCTTGAGTTCGGCGTACTTCACAAAGAAATTCGCCGGATTGCACAAGAACTAAAAGTGGACTTGATTGTAGTTGGAAGTCATGGTTGTCAGGGATTGGCTATTCAGTTTAGTTCCACTCGATACGACGTGATCCATGTGGCACATTGTGATGTGTTAGCGGTAACTGTTACTTAGTTCTTTCGCTCTTCGTGTCGATCAATTCAGGACAGCAAATTCGACCTTACGTTAAGTATCATTATCGCACAAATTTCTCTCTTAAATACATTTTTTGTTGTACACGGAAGTAAGACAATCCTCGACCAATCATTTGAACCTTACTCTCCACGGCTATTGATAGTGGGGTCATGGTTGAGATCATTAGTCACCCAAAAGCTGACTTGCGTCAGTCTTCTTCTGTGCCTTTGCTTAGTCTGTCCATTGTCGGCAGAAGCCACGGATATCGAAACTCAACGCCAACTGTATAAACAAGCGAAAAATGCCTTGAGTGATGATCGTATGGACGACTTTCAGCGGCTCAAAAGTGCTTTAACCGACTATCCCCTCTACCCCTATCTACTCTATAACGAAGCGTTAAATCAGATGTCCACTTTGAGTCCCGAACAAGCGACCTCATTACGGACTGAGTTAACTGGATCCGTATTAGCAGACGAATTCTTTCAGCGTTGGCTTGAAACGCAAGCGCGTCGAAAACGTTGGCAAATCTATGTTGAGCATTTTGAACCTACCCATGATGCTGAAAAACACTGCAAGTTCTTGCGGGCGTTATTTCGTCTCGGCCATGAGGATAGAGCTTTGGCCGGCGTACCCGAACTATGGACTGTTGGTGTCTCACAACCCAAGGAGTGCGATCCGATCTTTGATGTATGGATCAACAGAGGTAATGTAACTTCAGATATCGCTTGGAGTCGATTGCAACTCGCGGTACAGGAACGTTCTACTATTCTTGCCAGATATTTACTCAGATTTTTCCCTCGCACAGAACAGCCGACTGCACGACTGTTTTACGAAGTCTACCGAAAACCGTCGACCGTGCGGAGTGTTCACCGATTCCCAAATGACGCACGAGGTCGATATGTATGGTCCTATGGACTCGTTCAATATGCGCGCGACGATGCTACTAAAGCTATTGCTCTATGGAACGAACACCGGCATAAGTTTGACTTCAGCCAAGTGCTCGCTAACAACACGGAAAGTGAACTGGTTTTTTGGGTCGCTAGAGACGGTGGTTTGCTGACGGAAGTCAATCCAACTTACACCTTCGATACAATCGAAAAAATCGTCGATACTGCTGTCTCTAAACGCGAGTGGCAAATTGCATACGACTGGCTCGAAAGTGTACCTGATACGGAGAGATACCGCTACAAGTGGCGTTATTGGTTTGCTAAGAGTGCAAAACACGTTGGAAGTGATGAAGCTCAATCCATTTTAGAAGAGCTAGCTAAGGAACGAACCTATTATGGCTTTCTAGCGGCTGGTGAACTCGATATTCCAATAAGTCTCAACGCGATCGATCAAAGCCAATTAGCACAACAAGACAGTAAATTTCTGAGCGATGTACGCATTGCAAGAATTTTTGAACTCTATGCAATAGGTGAAGAAGAAATTGCGAGAGATGAGTGGTCTTGGTTACTTGCGAAAATAGAAGACGCCGAAGCGAAAATTTGGATTCCCTACAAGATTGGTCAAATTGGACATCCGTATCATGCTATCCTTGCTGCTTTGCGAGCCGATGCACTGGACCTGGTACACACTAGATTTCCGTTTCTGTATGTAGAAGAATTTCAACGACACACCGAAAAAACTAATACAGATTTGACAATATTACTTGCGCTGACTCGACAGGAAAGCGCGTTCAACCCGAAAGCAGTATCACCGGTTGGCGCAAGAGGTTTAATGCAATTAATGCCAGGTACTGCACGCCGAACAGCACGGAGCATCAGAGTACCACAGCCGAGTTTAGTCGGGCTCCTTTACGCACCAACCAATATCCAAATTGGAACCTACCACTATAGAGAGTTATTAGA
>CAZEFI010000025.1:0-4532 GCA_964511425.1 uncultured Pseudomonadales bacterium | reverse complement strand
GCTGTGCTAAACCGTGCGAAACAAGCAAACGTTGATCAAATTATTGTGACCGGGACTGATATCACACACTCTCGGCTAGCTGTTGAACTCTGTAATCGGAATTCGGGTTACTTATTCTCCACCGCGGGTATCCATCCCCATAACGCAACGAGCGTAACAGACGACTCGATTCAACAGTTGTCGGAGTTAGCTCAGCACCAATGTGTAGTGGCAATTGGTGAGACTGGACTCGACTACTATCGAAACTTTTCACCTCGATTGGATCAAATTCGAGCTTTTGAAGAACAGCTTCAACTTGCACGTGATACACAACTGCCGGTATTTATTCACGACAGAGATTCACAGAGTGAATTGTTGGCAATCCTAAAGAACTTTTCCGACTTGCGCGCAGTTATCCATTGCTTCACTGGTAATGCTCAGCTCTTGCAAGACTACATCGACTTGGGGTTGTATATTGGAATTACTGGCTGGCTTTGCGACGAGCGCAGAGGAAAAGAGCTTTTTGACAGTGTAAATTTGATACCAGATGATCGCCTACTAATGGAGACGGATTCCCCATACCTTATCCCACGAACGATAACACCACGCCCGCGTTCGAGGCGAAACGAGCCGGCATTCCTACATTACATCTGTGAATCGCTGGCCGACGCACGACGACAAACGACCGAACACATAGCGCGCGTCACTCAAGAGAACGCGAGGACACTGTTCGAATTAGCTTGCTGATATCGCCGGGTGAAAAAGGCCAGGTTAACTGCTCATTCGCGATTTTCACTACAGGAATCGATTCTGCAAATTGTTCAAGTAAGTCGTCGTCGGACGCAATATCGATAGTTTCGATAACATGTCCAGTGAGTTCTGGCGTTTCAAAGAGTAAGTCGATCGCCAAATCGCATAGGGAACACGCATCCGTTATGTACAACACAACCCTCACTCGAATGATGATACACGCAACAGTTTCAACTTGTCACTCAATCGTCCGTCATGAAAATGTGACTCAGAATTCTCCAACTTAACTACATATCCGACGAGGAACTTACAATCCTCGTTTAGACTAAACAGCATCCCCTATTAAAGTTTCTTATTAGCTATTTGGAGCGAGCGAGGCTTTCCTGAATTCACATAATGACCTAGGTGTTCTAAATCCCAATTTAGCACCAATAATCAAAAAAGCACAAAGAGATGGTGGTCGGGTATTCATCCGCGGCGTCGAACCTCGAGATCGACACAAAATCGTTCGACTAGCACAAGAGAGCACTGTGCTTCATCATCCTTGGATAGAAACTCCAACTACAACTGCGTTGTACAACCAGTATTTTGATCGAATCAAGCGAAAAACTTCTACGGGTACTGTCGTGTGCTTCAAACACAGCAATGAAATCGTTGGTGTCATCAACTTAAATGAAATCTTGCGTGGAGCTTTTCGAAGCGCTAGGGTATCGTATTACGTGAGTCACGAATACCAAGGTCAAGGGTTGATGACTGAAGGATTGAATTTGTTTACGTCGACCATGTTTCGTTTCCACGGATTACACCGTATCGAAGCAGCGATTCAACCGCAAAATGTCTTGTCTAAACGATTGGTAACGAGATGCGGCTTTCACTATGAGGGTCTCTCTAAGGGTTACCTATTCATAAACGGTAAATGGCGCGACCACGAAAGGTGGGCGCTCGTAGATAACCGTGAAACTCTTGGAGTAGATTAACAAATGTCAAATACTGTGTCCCCTTTCGGTACATGGAGTTCTCCTCTTTCAGCACAAATCGCCACGGCTGATTATGTCAGTTTCAGTGAACTGTGGGTAGACGGTACGGACCTTTACTATCTTGAACTCAGACCACAGGAGGCTGGACGTACAACACTCAAAGTCCGACGTAAAGAAGGAAGTACTCATGAAGTTACTCCATCACCGTTGAATGTACGTACGAAAGTGCATGAGTATGGAGGTAGCTCTTACACTGTAGCAAATGGATTGGTCTACTTTGTTAATGCAGAAGATCAAGATATTTTTTGCATTGATAATCAATTGAGTGTGATACCTCAACGCATCACACATTCGGGCAGTACCGAACGATTTGCGAATCTGGTTTATGATCGTCAACGAAATTTCTTGGTCAGTGTTCGGGAAACTCACTTGGAAGATCAAGTGGTCAACGATCTTGTACGTGTAGATTTGACCAACGGACAATGTCAAGTTTTACATGGAGATCACGACTTTTACGCCCAACCCAGTTTGTGTCCGTGTGGTAACAAAATCGCGTTTTTAGCGTGGAATCTTCCTAATATGCCGTGGGATAGTACGCTGCTATACGTGGCGAACCTCACCGAACTTGGGGACTTTGTTGACGTCAACGTTGTTGCGGGTGGAGCCGAAGAATCCGTATTTCAGCCGGAATGGTTAGACTCAAACCGACTCATTTTTGTCTCAGATCGTACAGGATATTGGAATCTGTACCAACATGAAGGGACCAGAACTTCGGTGCTCGTACAAGATCACGCAGAGTATGGACTTCCACTTTGGGTACTAAATGTGCGTAGCTACATTACATGGGGACGAAACCGTATCGTCGCGGTAAGAAAATCTAATGAAGCGACGACACTTGTCTCGATTAATTGTGCGACTGGAATGGTTGACTCAATCAATAGCGAATATTGCAATTATTCCTCGCTAGCTCGATATTTGGACGGTCTAGTATTTATCGGTGGTAGTGGGAATCGTCTTACCTCCATCGTTACCTTAGATTTTTCAGAGAATTACACAAAGCTCCTTATAGAACCTGGTAAGAGCCCGTTGTCGCTGGGATGCATCTCAGAAGCTAAGCAAATTTCTTATCGCAACCGCCACGATGAAATCGTGTACGCGAATTTCTTTCCGCCCACAAATGACGAGTACGATGCACCCCAAAGCGACTCTCCACCACTGCTAGTATTGTCCCACGGAGGACCAACTTCACACTCTAACCCTAGTTTCAGTTTTCATGTTCAGTATTACACTTCGCGCGGATGGGCTGTTTTGGACGTGAATTACGGTGGTTCGACAGGTTATGGGCGGGAATATCGAAACCGTTTACTCAATAACTGGGGGGTCGTAGATGTTGAAGATTGCGAAGCAGGTGTTCGATTTCTTGTAGCTCGAGGAAAGGTAGACCCAGACCGTGTCGCGATTCGTGGGGGTAGCGCAGGAGGATACACCACGTTACGGGCACTTACAACAACTTCAACCTTTAAAGCCGGATCAAGTCTGTATGGGGTGGCTGATGTACGTGCACTCGCACGAGACACACATAAATTTGAGTCTCAATATTTGGATTCGCTGATTCCAGCGGAAGAAATGGACAACCGCTCGCCCATTAATCACATTGACAAGTTTTCCGTACCTGTTATTTTCTACCAAGGTACTGAAGATCGTGTAGTACCACCGAATCAGTCCGAATTGATGTACCAAGCACTGGCGGCAAAAGGAATTACAACAGCTATCTTTTTGTTCGAAGGCGAAGGACACGGATTTCGCGCTGCCGAGCATGTCCGCACTGTGATGGAAACAGAATTTACATTCTTTTCAAAGGTGTTTGATATTGAGCGAGACGATCTCAACTTGGATAGCTTTGATTCTGCTCGCTTGGTAAATACAACGTGGTAACCAAGGTTGCGGTCATCGGTGGAGGGTGTTCAGCAGAAGCGGAGGTATCAAGATCGTCCGCCCAACAAATCACGAACGCGCTAAAACAATCTTTCAATGTTCAATATATAGAGTTGACACAATCTATCGCTCATGACTTAGCGAAATTTGCACCTGACGTTGTATTCCCCGTTTTGCACGGGTTTCCCGGCGAGGATGGTACGGTGCAAGGACTACTCGAAATTCTCGGCTACCCATTCGTTGGTAGCAATTCGAAAGCAAGTGCAATCACCATGAATAAAGCACTATCCAAATATTACTTCAATTTAGCTGAACTGCCCGTGTTACCAGAGGAAACCGTAGGTCAAGATACGATTGACTTCGACATTGATCGCATTAGTGCCAAATTTGGTGACAGAGTCGTATGCAAACCTATGCATGGTGGTTCTGCATTAGGTGTAGTTCCATTACCCGATGGAGGAGACCTTCGTGCCGCACTGTCTACTTCGCTCAAGGTAGACAGTGTAGTTATGGTAGAGCCTTTCATTGTTGGTCGAGAAATTACAGTTGGAGTACTGGATTTGCATCAAGAACCAATTCAAGCACTACCTGTAACCGAGATTCTGGTAGCAAAAAATGAATGGTACGATTACAGAAACCGTTATACTCCGGGCCGCAGTGAACACGTAATTCCAGCGGAGTTGAGTGAAGCGTCCGCTGCGTCGATCCAAGAAGCAGCAATTCAAGCACATCAATCGGTTGGTTGTCGAGACTTTTCTCGGGTAGATTTCATATTAGAGCCAGACGGTAGGTTTTGGGTGCTTGAAGTTAATAACATCCCAGGCATGACACCAACCAGTCTTTATCCTGATGCCGCGCAAGTCCATGGTATATCGTTCATCGAACTCGCCC
>CAZEFI010000024.1:0-27978 GCA_964511425.1 uncultured Pseudomonadales bacterium | reverse complement strand
GGGCAAGTTACCGTCCAAGTGTTTCTTCCATGTGAGCGCACCTCTGCGACAAATACACCAAGATTTTGTTAGAGCATCCACAAACATCTGTCGTAGCGTGATTGGGTGGTAGATTTCACCAGTGAAGTGAAATTGCGATTGAAGAATGTTGGATTTGCTCAAATTCGACAAGGGAAAGGAAGTCCTGAAATTTGGCGTAATGAAGACAGCGTCGCAAAAAACATTGTCGTCGCTAAGGCAAATCGAATAGAATAAATTTCGTACATTTGAGAATCTCTAACCACTGCAAATTCTGCGAGTTTAATTATGAAAGGAAACAGTTCAGTCATGAAAAAGAAATGCACTCAGTTGGGAACGTTGCTGGTATCTATTTTGGTGTTGTCTTGCAGTGTATGTTCCGATCCAAATTCGGAAGAAAACCCCGAGCTCACAGACGTGTTACAGTCCAACTACGAGGCCCCTGCGAGCCAAGGGGTAGAGTTCTTTCAAGGAACTTACGACGATGCTCGATCACTAGCGGAGCAGGAAGACAAACTGGTCTTCATGTATATCCACACCCAATTACAACCTTTCGATATCGTAATGCGAGAAGTTGTATTTCGAAGTCCCGACGTTGGCCAATTTTTTAATGAGAGATTTGTTAATTATCAACTAGATCTTGACCAGGAAGACTGGGTCAATAGTGGCTTAGACTTCGTACTTAAACTCGTTGTTGACATTACTACTCCCATGTATCTTGTTCTGGATCACGAAGGGAACATCGTAGGTCAAGCTAATGGAGGTGCATCGCCCGCTCAGATCATCTCCATTATCAGTCGTGCTATCGGTGAAGCTGATTCGACTTTTACCAAGATGCAGAACAGGTACGAAGCAGGTGAGAGATCAACAGAGTTCATTCAACAATATCTGATGGATGCAATCGAGGAGCTCGCGTTTCGAAGGCTCGACAGACAAGACGAAGCGAACTTGACGCCATACCATGATAAACGAGCAAAATACAAGAAAATTGCACACGAGTATTTTGGCACAAAACCTCGTACAGAGTTGATCAACGAAACAGATGCGCATCTCATCACATACTTTTGTTGGGATGTAGCGCGCGGCGATGAAATCGTCGATTTTGTGATTGATCACTATGACGAATTTGTCGCGGTATCGTCAGAGACCGCAATCGCACGATTCGCACTCGATACGACACATCGTGGTATCTCCGAAACTGCTCAAACCGGAGACGATAGATTTATTGA
Source organism: uncultured Pseudomonadales bacterium (assembly GCA_964511425.1). Classification (GTDB taxonomy): domain Bacteria; phylum Pseudomonadota; class Gammaproteobacteria; order Pseudomonadales; family Azotimanducaceae; genus Bin55. Next base: position 26,731 of record CAZEFI010000024.1, on the reverse strand, counting down.
ATATTTAGATTCTCTTGACTCTTATCCATTGAATCAAGGGTTTGAGCACTTACGTAAACTGGTCTCAGAGAACGTATTCATTGGGCCACCGGTACAATTCAGATTCTCTTGGGGAGTGGATTATCTCATAGGCAAGGGAAACTGGGACAAAGCCCACGATCTTTACCTACAACGCCTTGAGAAACTGGGAGACACAGTTCCTCCGCGAGAGTTCGAGTTGGTGGCTCGTGGGTTGCTTGAATCTGAGGATCAGCCAACTTTGCTCAAAGCAGCTGTCGAATATAGTCGAAGAGCTTATGAAAAGGACCTATTTGATCCGCAATTTGCTACTACATATATCTTCGCACTACAAGCTGCAGGAAAAAAATATTTGGCAGTTCAAGTTACTGAAAAGTACCGTGAGGACATGTCTCGGACGACGGCAGGCAAAATCATTCTGAAAGAGTTTGAGAGTTTGCTGGCATCTAATAAGGAAAAGAACATTAAAACTCTCCCTTAAGACTTAGTTTCGTGTTCCAATCGGTGTTCAGTGTACGGTGAGCCGGTCGAATAAGATCTTCAAACTATTACACCACGAGATCGGGGTTACTGAAATTATCGTTTGCTAACTGATTTACAGAGACTGTGCCCAGTCAACACTAGTGGAGGGAATAGTATCCTCAACGAAGCAGTTCTTGAGGCCAGAAACCAACAACGCGTTAGTTTCCTATGGGTTCAATCCTCCTACTAAGAAATTCTTCTAGTTCGATGGTCGATACGTCTTTACTGAGTATGCAACCATGCGAATCAACTAGATACGTTTTTGGAACTTGACTCACACCGAAGGTTTTGGACACCGTTCCGTTCCAGCCTTCAATTTCACCCAGATTTATCCAGGGTGGCTGATGCTCATGAGTGCTTTCCTCCCAATCATTAAACGTTCGGTCTAGGGAAACTCCAACGATTTCAAAACGTTTATCTTTGTAAAACTCGTACAGTTGCTTCATTTTCGTAGATTTCAAACTACAAGAAGAGCAAGTGGAATCCCAGAAGTCGATCAATACAACGTCGTTTTTCTTTATTACGTCATTGAGTGAAAATTTACTACCTTCAAAGGACGTAAGGTCGAAGGAGGGAACTCTTTGACCTGGTACCAATTTCTTATCGTTATCCCACTTTTCGATGTCACGAAGCAAGATTGCCCGTCTTGAAGACGCTCTCCCCTCAAGGTCTCCCTCAAGCGATGAGGTAATTTTTGCGTAAACGGGAAACGCGTCGTTCCTATTCTTGGAATCGGGCCGATAAGCACCTAACTCCATGGCAAGTAATGCGTTCAACGGATCTTCATCATTATTGGCTATGTCTTGCAGTGCGGTTTGGCGTATTTCGTCCAATTCTCGATCTAGTACCTTGTACTCAGGTTCGTTCTTCATCGCAAGTACTTTGCCGAACGTGGACCGAACCTCATCCTTGGTTATGTGTTCGCACCCTTCAAGGGGCTTAGGTCCAAGAGCAACTGCATCGGATTGAATAGTTTGAATCACGTCGGAATCTTCTACTCCCGTTTCCGTACTGAGCTCAGACTCTGACGGTAATTTCTCTACGGCTAGATCGTTTGATTCTTGATGGTTGAGATTGAAGTCTCGTGCGGGAGTTAGCTTTGGTAAACCTTGTTCCTTCGCGTATCGTGCGAACGCTTCATCGCGATCAAGCCTCTTTTTCACATATTCGTCACTTTGACGCCAACTGTCGATGAGCAGCTTGTGCCTTCCTCGATCAGCAATTGCAATGAAATCATCCCCCCGTTCGTTTGCAATAACTCTTAGCTGAGTGCCTGGTTCAAGAACCACCTCGAAAATCGAGAAGAAAGCTCTGTCAGACATTGAATACACGTCAAGCTGAGCCACAATAGCTTCCTCGACATCCGCTTCCAATACAAACTGACGCTTATTTACCATAACAGAAGATAGCCCATGGTATTTGAACTCGCCGTCTTGATACTCTTTCCATCCAATGCGGACTGCAATAAAAGGTGGCGGGTCATCCAAATCACGAAGATCACCACTGATGGTAAATTTTTTGGTGGCATCTTCGCTAAGTCGAGCCGTTCCAATCAAGTGCACGTTGTGTACGCTAAAAAACCAACTAACAAAAAGTACATAACAGAACTTGATTTCGTCTCCCCCAGGTACAATCAAAGCACTTGTGGTTGAAGAACCGTTTTCTCCATCCTGAATGGTTATGTCTACAGTTGTCGGTTTGTCGATTTGTCCTTCAAAGTGAAATCGGTTTTTGACAAAACTCCCTGAAGTTAACTCAACCGTTTCAGTCTCTCCTGAAGCGTTTATTGCTTCATAAGTTATGACTACAGTCGCTGTGGTTGTACGTTGTTCATCTGTTAAGCGTGTATGATGATCGAACTTGGAAATCCAGTACGTCCCCGTTATGGTGAATGTGTTCTCAGAGGGTTCGGCGCAAACAACAACGAAGAGTAAGCAGAGAAACCCTATGATTTCACGAGTTTTACTCACGTGTACACCGTAGTGTTTGCCTACATACTGAAGTTCTGAAGAATTCAGTATGAGAAAGGTTTACGTACTACTTTTTTTTCCTAGTTCGTATCCGACTTTGAGCGTGCGGCGGCAATCATTAACGATCTCAAGCAATTCCTCGCAGCCCAGGCCCTGTCCTTCTGGTATGACAATACGGGCGATTCGTTCGCCTTCATACGTTAAATAGAAGCAGTCATTCTCTGCGTCGATTTCAATTCGCACATCGAATTCTTTCATATTTTCTCTACCGGATTTAATTGTTGAAATTTTTTGAAGGACTTTTGCGTCTTGTAGGTGAACGCTGATCTTTGATCTGACCTAATTTTACGGACACAACAAAAGCTTTTCCAAGGACTCATCGAACTTGTCCGAAAATTTGAACTAACTATAGTAACGGTCCAATCTTACAAATCACCGAGCGTCTTCGATGCGAATTGGACAATCTGATCCAGGGTTCTTCGTACGTCTTGCCAGGTAGTCGTGTGATTCAGAATGCATAAACGAAGTGAAAATTTACCTTTCAAATTTGTTGACGAGACAAACGCTAATTCGTCCCAGAATACGTGAGCCAGTACTTTTCGATTAATTTCTTCTAAGGATTTTTCGTCCGCACCATCAGAAGTTACTCGAAAACACACAATGCCTAGCGACACCGGCGTCATTAACTCCAACACTGGCTCAGATTCGACATACTCTGCTGCTCGAATCGCTAGGTCCAACCCGTTCTGGATTGCGGCGCGAAATCGAGCAACGCCAAATATTTGCACCGACATCCAAATCTTCAGCGCCCGAGGAGAACGACTCAGTTGTAAGCCCCGATCCGAAAAATTGGGGTGATTTGTGCCCCATACGGTGTCCTGTAACGCATCATGGCGGATCGCAAACGTGTTTTCGAGGCTTTGACCGTTCTTAACGATAAGCGCACCAGCCTCATACGGTTGAAAAAACCATTTGTGTGCATCCAGTCCCACAGAATCTGCCGATTGAATTCCATCCAATTTCGCCTTGCCGTCAGCGGTTAATAGTGCGAATCCACCGTAAGCAGCATCCACGTGAAACCATATCTTTTCTGCTTCGCAAAACCCAGCCATTGCTGGTAGTGGGTCGATAGAACCGGTACTGGTAGTACCTGCGTTGGCGCATATGGCCACTGCCTGTAGCCCCGAAGCTCGGTCGTCGTAAACCTGCTGTCGCAATTTGGACAAATCGATTTGAAAGTCGTCTCCCGTACTGACTAGGCGTATGTGTTCCCGTCGCACGCCGGCGATCAACGCGGCTCGTATCAAAGCACTGTGGCTCTGATCGCTCATATAAATGACAGGTTGCGCTGGATGCCCCGCGGCGTCTCTTGCTGCTACTATCGCTTCGACACTCGCTGCGGAACCGCCAGTCGTAAGTAGCCCACCAGCGGTCTCGGGATAGCCAATCCAGTCTCGTATCCAATCTAAGACAACCAGTTCCAGTTGACTTGTCCCGCTGGATACTAACCACGAGCACGTATTAGCATTAAAACCTGACGCAAGGAAATCTGCTATGATCCCAGGCCAAGTGGGCGAGGAGGGTACAAATCCAAAGAATCTCGGATGATCAAGCTGTGCGCCGTAAGGTAATACATCTCGTACGATCTGATCTAAAACCTCTTTCGCGATCCGACCATTTTCGGGTGGCGGCCCGCCTAATTCGCGTTCCAGTATTTCTCGAAATTCACCATCCCACGCCTTCGAGCTTCCGATAGACCCGATACGGTTGATCAGGACCTCAGTTGCTTCCGATGCGAGTTCTCGCATCTGCTCGGGGGTCATTTCGAGTCTGGTTTTTTCGTTTTGTTTTTTCAAAGACGCTCCGATTTCTCTACTATCGAGTACCTAAATCCTACCTGTTTTTCTACGTGAATGAGCGAGATTCTCACGTTGGAGACGTTGGACAGCAAACTCTCGTGAGTTGCCACTCACTTGCTCGTTCCTACTTCATTACGGAAATGATAAGAACTTCTTATCAAACTAGATGAATTTACTTCCATCTCTGCTAGCTAGGAAGCGACTAAACGTAATCGTATTTTACATTTAGACGTCTAAATGTAATATATGTTTATGATCGAACGTAAATATTGGCTCCAAAAGATTGAGCAAACTTGGAAAAAGTGCTCGATCGTGTGGTTAGCAGGAGTACGTCGGGTTGGTAAAACGACTCTCGCTCACATGCTGTCTCCTCAAGCTGCGCAATACTTCAACTGCGATCTGCCTTCAGTCCAAAGAGAACTGAACGATGCCGAGAATTTTTTAGCTTCTTTGTCTGAAGGAGCAACCGTCATTTTTGACGAGGTACACCTTTTATCGGACCCCTCTGCTCTGTTAAAAATAGCTGCGGATGTTCGTCCAGACTTACGTGTGTTAGCGGCAGGTTCTTCCACTTTGGCCGCAACAAAAAAGTTTCGAGATTCATTGACTGGACGTAAAAGAACCATTCATCTGACACCCGTTCTATGGACAGAATGTGTTTCAACTTTTAATATTCAGAACCTTGACCGGAGACTGTTACAAGGGGGATTACCTCAGGCTTTGCTTTTATCAGAAAAAGATCCTGAATTTTTCTCCGAATGGATAGATAGCTTATATGCGCGCGACATACAAGAACTATTCAGCATAAGAAATCGTGTAGGCTTTCTCACTCTGCTTAGACTGTTGTTGCGGCAAAGCGGAGGCCAACTCGATTTTACGAAGCTAGCGAGTCTCACAGGACTCAGCCGACCGACCGTTAAGAGTTATGTTGAAGCTTTACAAATCGCATGCGTTGTACACCTGGTTCCACCCTTAAGCCGCTCTTCGAGCAAGAGAGAAATATTGAGCCGACCCAAGTGTTATTCTTTTGATACGGGATTTGTAACTCACGAGAAAGGTTGGGATACCATTCGTTCTGAAGATCGAGGTATTCTTTGGGAACACTTAATCTACGATTCTCTTCTGTCACAGTTTCGTCAGGAACAAATCCGGTATTGGAAAGACAAATCCAACCGAGAGTTAGATTTTGTTGTTCAAATCGCAGAGAACGAATTTCATGCTATCGAATGTAAGGTAGATCCAGATTCGTTTACCTCAAAATCGCTCACTGAGTTTAGAGCACGATATCCATCGGGACGAAATTTCGTTGTTAGTCCATTTACGAAGCGAGAATATAGTCGAAATATAGACGGACTGAAAGTGACTTTTTTACGCGACGTTACGCAGATTTAGGACACCGAGCGTCGATGATTAGTTCACTCACAGCATCCTTTTTGAATACATGGGCCAACCGTGTCCTAAGAAGATGCTGATTAAATTCACACCATAGGTTGGATGAATATTCGGTTGCTCACTTACTAAATAGTGTCAAAATGCGTTCCCAAGTTTCACTATTGATGCTACGAGGGATGTCATGCCGTTTCCACAATTCAACCGAGTCTTTCGAGCTCTCCTTCTTCCGATATTCGTAGCCGGGATTCTGACAACAACTGCGTCCGCTACACTCAATTCAGTTCAGATTACTAACCAAACCATAAAGGCGGTTGATTCCTGCTTAAAGTGGAAAGTCGTTGGTTCATGCACATGGCTTCACTGTGATCTTTTCGGTTGTCAGGTACGTGTTTCTTTGAAGATTGGGCATTATCGACCCGATCTCGTCGTTTCTGTATATCCCACAATCGAGTCACATCCATGGAGGGAGGTTAAGACGGTTGTCAAGACTGCTTTTAAACCTATTAGAAAAACACTTCCGGAGGATATTCGTGGTGTTATGGAAGGGAATGCGCAGGAACCTGGACACAGCCTTAAATACAGATCCAGAAATCTACGGTTCTTTGAAACTGATGTGTTCGGACATCCACTACCAGATTTACCAGTAATTTATGCCAATTACTTCTGTACATCTGAAACTATTCCACTAACTCCATACTACAGTTCTTTGCTTGATATCATCGCGTGGCGCAATCCTAAATTCGAGAGTGTAAATTTAGCGAGTTCGATACCTGGAAGACGCGAAATCGGGCAATGGCCGTTGTTTACTTGGGGTTCGATTTATCCTAGGTGTGGTTGGGTCAATCAATCGAGTCCACCGAAAGCAGCTGCGGTCATCGCGCAGCGTGGTGCGGATATTGCAATCAATGGCGGTCTGTCGCGCGTTCGTGCTCCTATAGGACGCTCTGCATCTCATGAAAAACGCTGGGGACCACCACCACTCAGAGAGACGAACGGAAGCACGGGCAAATGGCAGATGCTCCATCCACAGATAAGCTCTTCCTGTGAAGTCTTTGGAACCAATGATCTTTTTTCGACTACAGATTGGGGTGGTGGCAAAGTAGACTCTAAAAATGCATATCTTTGGGTAGTATGGCGACCCTATAAGTGCTGCCGCAAACGCGGACAAATATTTCTTGGTTCTGACGACGTGCACGGTTACCCATGAACCAAGTAGGAAGCACAGTCTTTGTTATTGCCGTCGTATGCTTCACGAATAGTGTAGCTGCACCACCTGCTCCACCGGAGGATAGTCTCTGGTATTACGAAATCGGTGGAGCTAAACCAGTTTTCGCCCCAGCCAATCCTAGAGTTCAAAGTACAACAATCGGCGGCGGTGCTCAACTAGGTCTGGGATATAGTTGTTTGAAGTTTGATCCTGTTACAGCAGTGAGCGATACGTTGAATCAAGTTAAAGACGGGACCGAAAATATGCTCAATGCTATGACGCAAGCCGCGACAGGTGCGATAGCGTCATTACCGGCGATGATTCTACAGCGTGCTAATCCAGGCTTATACGACCTGTTTCAGAACGCGCTGGTCCGTGCAGAGCTTACCGTTGATCTCGCAACTAAATCTTGTGAACAAATGGAAAGCGCTATTGCTAACAACAAAAATCCCTATGAGGATCTTGTTGTACTATCCAAAGGAAATGACTGGAAAGTACAAATGGGAGTAGGGGGCGGAAGTGTCGTCGCTGCGAACAAAACAGTTGCCCAAGCTAACGGAGCAAACGGACTACCTTGGATTGGTGGTAGTGCCGGTGGACAAGGTCAAGAACCCATCGAGCTCACAGAGGACATCACTAGCGCAGGTTTTAATGTGCAATTGAATCGACCACCTAGTGCACAAGGCTCTGTCACTGCCGATCCTGATCAACGTCTCACACTCGTGTGGACCCATCCACGCGATGCTGCTGATTGGTTAGTTGATGTAGTGGGGGAGCACAAAGTTACTACCTGTGAAGGGTGCGAAAAGGTGACTATACCCGGTAGTGGGCTAGGACCAGTCCTAGAAGAGGAAGAACGCAATCTCACGAATATCTTGGAATCTATTGTGGCAGGAAGTCATGCTCCGACTCTTTCAAACTTAGCAAGAGTCTCAGCACCAGGTATCGCTATCACTCGGGATGTCATCGACAGCATTAATTCGTTGCCAGTCACAGAGCAGCAAATTGTTGTCGATCGCTTGGTCGCCGAGATTGCCGTCGCCCGTACCGTTGAAAAAGCATTTCTTGCTCGTCGATTAATAAAGTCGGGTAGTTCGATACCAGAAGTTCAAGCAAATCCTGTCGCTCGCGAGCATGTCGAGCAGGTCGTGCGTGATCTCGACTCGGAAATCAACCGACTCGCATTTGAAGCACAGATACGAAAAGATCTGGTGTCCAACACGGTAACTAGCTTGCTCATTCGTCATGAAGATAGAAAGAAAGCTGCGTTGAGTTTTCCGGAGCGTGACCGCCGAGATCCACACCCACTCATCGACGGACGTATCGAAAATCCTTAACCGGCGCGCATACACGAAATTAGGTCTGTTAGTCGCACTTTTCGTCGGCGTCGGAATATCAACTTTATTGATCTGTCTAGACGGCAGTTTTGTCGCATCGTTACCTGGATGGTTCGATACCTATCACTGGTTGACAAGTGTAATTAGAGTAGGGCTGTTCTTGGCCGCATTAACTGTGTTCTACTGGGTACGATTACACTCGATTCAGTCCCAAAACTGTGCAGAAATGCTTTCGGAAAGGACACAGTTGAAAGCTCGAATTCAACAACTTTTACTGTGGTTTGCCGGTTTCGAACTTCTCTTCGGTCAAGCGTTATTCGCTCGCATACTGGAGTTCTTGTTCACGTGAGCGTCGACAGTTACTTGGAGCTGTATTCGACCATGTTCGGTTGGATGTTTTACGGTGTAGTTTGGGATGTTCTTGTAGCTACCGGTATCGTCTATCTACCCTTCCTTGGAATCGTCATAGACTATTGGCGTAGACCAGCTTCAGAAGCACCACACAGTGTATCCAGTGGGATGTCATTGCGAAAAATGGAGCACGAATTGTTAATCGCACTTGTTGTTGTCATATTCGCGGGACAACCTGTCGGTCTCACACCGTTCATTGCTACGACGTTAAGTTACACCCCTCCACCCACGGTCAACAATCCTAACCCCATTACCGTAGACTTTTCGAACTCACAGAGTACGTTTGGAGATACAGGATTTGACGACGCAGTCGATACCGTTAATGTTCCTATGTGGTGGTATGCGGTTATTGCCTTTTCTTCAGGATTCAATCACGCAGTCGTCGAAGGGCTACCCCGAGCGAGTGAAATTCGGCAGCTATCGCAATTGTCCCGTCTCGCGACTATTGAAGACCCCAGACTCAGGCATGAAGTATCGGAGTTTTACTCTTCTTGTTACGTTCCCGCGCGTTCGAAATTTTTGTCTGATCAGCCGTCCACTTTAGCTGTCAACACCATACTCGCACGTTATGGCAACGCCGACACTGACTGGATTGGATCTCATGTGTACCGTGACATTCCGGGATATTACGATTCACTGCGAGCTCGTACACCGGTCAATGGGTGGGCATATGTTCCTAGTCGAGACACTGAATACGACGTTGCCAATCCACCACCTCATGGTCGCCCCTATTGCTCTCAATGGTGGGGTCATGCCCACCTTGGTTTGCGCGCCAAACTCGTAGACGCTGCTGACACAAGTGCTCCAGGCTTCGCGACTCTGTTTTATAACCTTGCACCAGCACTAGCTACAGAGCGGCAACTTGATCTTATTGCTCGAACTGTATTACTCCACACACCCAATTTTTGGACAAACAATGACCTATCTGCTGGAAATCAATCTTCCACAGGTGCAATCGGTCAAATAGAGAGTTTCGCGAAAGGATTAGCCTATTTAGTAGGTGCTTTCTCAACAGCCGCTATTTTCAGTGTGATCGTTACTGGAATAATCGCGGTAGCACCCATGATTCAAGCGATGATCCTGTTAGGAATCTATTCTCTGCTTCCTCTCGTCGTCGTATTTTCCCGTTACTCGTTTACGATCATGATTACAGGCGCATTGGCAATCTTTGGCGTGAAATTTTGGACCGTTCTCTGGTATCTTGCGCAATGGATTGATCAGAACATGTTCACCGCAATGTACCCCGATACCGATCTCTTGTTCGAAGTGCTTGCCAATTCGGGCGAGCACACAACAAAGCGGGTAATGCTTAATGTAATTACATCATGCTTATACATTGGTTTGCCACTCTTGTGGAGTTCGATGTTGGGCTGGACCGGAATTGCAATCGGACAGTCTTTGGATCATGCAACCTCGCCATTTGGACAACACACTCGAGGGGAGCCTCGAGGTATTGGATCGATTCTTAAGAAATAGAGTCTTTGAAAAATCTCGAGTATCAGCTAAAACAGCTCACGTACCACAACCGGGACGGTAGTTTCAGCACGCAAGCGAGTCGTAAAAAATACTTGAAGAGATTTGCTCGTGAACTCCGCGAACTAGGCTATAACCAGATGGGTGTGCGATCGCTGAAACTTAAACACGTTCTCGCGCTGATCAAGCACTGGAATGAGATGGGTTGTTCAATTGGAACACAGAAGAATGCAGTCGCGCATCTACGATGGTGGGCACGCAAGATTGGAAAAGACGAGATGATTCCGGAGTCGAACCGCGAATTGTCAATTGGGGCGCGCAATCCGATACCAGATGCGTCAAAAGGACAATATCTTTCTAGATCAAAACTTCGCGAGATTACAAATCTAAACATGCGCTTGAGCATTGAGCTACAGCAAGAATTTGGACTTCGTCAGGAAGAGAGTTTTAAGTTTAGTCCCTCCTTCGCTGATCACGGTGTTTACATTGAACTAAAGGGTTCCTGGACGAAAGGAGGCCGGAAGCGTACGATTCCCGTGATTTCCTTCGAGCAACGAGATTTGATTGACCATATTCATACAGTCGCTAGGGCCGGATCGATGATACCCGCAGAGTTTTCACTTAAACAATGGAAGCGTAAATACCTTCATATGTTGTCAAATTTAGAGCTGCGAAATCTACACGGATTACGACACGGATATGCTCAAAGACGATACCGAGATCTTACCGGTTGGAATTCCGTTTTCGCCGGTGGTCCCACACGAGAACAATTAACACCAGAACAGCAAGAAATCGATGTACAGGCAAGACTTCAAGTCAGTCAGGAACTAGGACACAATCGATTAGAAATTACAGATGTTTATCTGGGACGATGATCTTATTTGGTTCATTGATTTTCGCGATGACAAACTGTCTTCTCAAGGATCGCACATAGTAAAACAACTACTTGCTCTCCATCTTGTAATCTTTCCAGCGCAGTGAAAGAGATTAGAATTGAATGAATTTACCTGCCGCTTTCGCCAAAAAATGAATGGTTCCATCTTGGAATACAGTTGTGGTCTATACCCATGGTCTTGGACCTCGCATAGACACTTTCCGACTTGAACGACTAATGATGCTCAGTTCAGTATTACTCAGTGTTGCAATAATCAATGCAGAAAGCGTACGCGAGCCAATTCCCTGAGTATATCAAGAGAATTCCTCCACGATATTCGATTGTCGTATGCACGTGGTCAAATGGATCTAGTTTACTTGCTATTGTAAAATGGATCATTGTCCCCGTTTTTCTATTTTTCTTTACATGTGATTAAGAAATCGGGAGGCACAAGATGTGCTTTTTCAGTTGTCCTTTGATGCGACTGAATTTGGGAGTCACGCATCTTTCTTATGAGGACGTCTTTCAATGTGAACGAACTTGTGAAGTTGAGATGACCAATGTAACTTATAACTTTCAATACGGAGTGATTTATCAATGGACCAACTCGCGCAGAACGGGCTAGCGTTATGTTAAAAAGAATGGGTTTAGTTTGTACGTTTTGCATAGCAACGTTACTAACATCTGGACTCTCGTCCTGTAGCAGAGAACGAGTTAACAATGACCTTGACCTACAAACCAACCTAACGAAACCGATTTCAACGGTCAGTCAATCGATCGGAGACGAAGTGCTTAGCACTTCATCAAGAGGTAGTGAGGAATCTGAGCTGAGCTTGAAAAATCTCAGCCAATCTTACAAAGGATTTGCACTCAAGACCGCACTCTATGATCTACTTGCAACGTCGAACGAAAAGCAAGTACAGGGTTTGTTAGAACAGTCGATTGCAATCTCGCGTGAAAGCATACGAGAATCCATGCAGGAAATTATTGTTGGACGGTATGCCGAAGTAAACCCTCACAATGCGCTTTCTCGAGTAACGATGATGTCAGAAGATGTTCGGGAACAACTGATGATGAAAATTTTTGAAGAATGGTCGCAGACTAGTTTGGACGATGCAGTCTCCCGTGGGAAGTCTCTCGACGGACTTGAGAAACTAGCTGCACTTCAAGGTATTCTCCTAGCAAGAGACGATTTATCGGAAAGTTCTCTTTTAGAGATTGCTAACCAGTTCGGTTTAGAAGAGTTCGCGCATGACATTGTCGCTGCAAAAGGGAACCGTGTCTCCAAAGATCTCCCCGAAATAGCTTGGACCACGATTCTCAATGATTCGCAACAAAATCTCTTCCAGCTTGGGGATCTATTTCAAATTGCCAAAGAATGGATTGAATTGGAAGGACTAGAAGCACTTGAAAAAATCCACACATCAATTACAGATCCAAGAATTGGGAGACCAATATTGATGGCAGCAGTGCATGACATTTCGCTCAAGGACCCTCAATCCACGTTTGAACAAGCTTTGGCACTCGATGGTGACTTGGGAAATTTCTATGGTACCGGAAATTACCTCGTTACAACTGTTGTCGAGACATGGGCAACTACCGAACCCAAAGTCGTGTTAGAGCAAGTTGAAGCCCTTGATCCCAGTGCTCTACGAAGTCACTTACTGAACTCAGTAGTTAAGTCTTGGGGAAATACCAATCCACAAACACTGCTTGATAACGTCGAAGTGTTGCCTAGTAATTTGCAACTTTTGGGTACTGAAACGGCCATAGTTTCAACTGCTCGCTCAGCCCCCGAAGAAGCCGCTAGACTGTTATCGACCCTGAATGTAGGAAGCAGACTGGTTCCGATTGCTCACTCCATCGCAACAAATTGGTCGAATCTAGATCCTGAAGCTGCACTTGACTGGGTAAAGACAAATCCTGATATTGCAATGGCACAATCAGCACTATTACCAGTTGTGTTAGGGAACCTTGCAAAGAGCAATCCACAACGCGCAATAGAACTTGCGTTGAAGCAACCTATCGATTTAAACCAAGAAGGCATGGAAGTCGCTGTCATAAAACACTTGTCAGATTCAGATCCTCAGCAAGCTGCAGTTTTGCTTTCTAAGGTGAGATCAAACGCAGACAAACTGTCTGCGTACACATCCGTTGGTGCTAATTTGACACGTAAAGGAGATGTGGATCAAGCTCTGACGCTGGCGAATCACTTATTGAAGAGTGAAAAACATAGTTATTTCGTTTCGGTAGTAGACACATGGGCAATAACTTATCCTGAGGATCTTTACAACTCGCTCAACAGCTTGCCGACTAAAGAGTTGCGATCGCATGCTGCAGCGAAGGTACTTGCGGCCAATCAAGTTCTTAGAATGCTAACGGATGCTGAGGTTGAATCCATGATAGAGACATTCCTTTCAGACTGAGGTTCAATCGTCAGAGTGTAAATTGTTCGTTGTCGTGAGTCTAGTCAACTGAACTTCGTTTGAATCAGTCCAATGGATCACGCTCTTTGCGAAGTACATAGCTGGCTCAACTCTTGTATTTGTTGAATACGAAGGAACTGTTTGCACGCTGAGAAGCATCAGTCGAGACTGAGTGAAGCTTTGACTTGATACTCTAGGAGACGATCGACAGGCTTTAAACTCACGGATCGGTCCTCGCTTTTGTCGAACTGGAATTAAATTGTGCTTCAAGTAATTCCTTAAGTTGGCTGGGACCAATGTCCTTCTGAACGATGCAGCCAATAGAATCAATTAAGTAGCCCTTTGGAATAGAAGTTACACCAAAGGCTGTCGCTATAGCTCCTTCCCATCCCTCGATTTCTCCCAGATCTGTCCAGGGAAGTTCGTGGGTCTCGGAACTATCCGACCAGTCTTCATGTGTGCTGTCGATTGATACACTAACGATTTCAAAACCTTGTTCGTGGAACGAGGAATACAGTTCTTTCAATTTAGGCAGTACCGCTATGCAAGGACCACACCAAGAAGCCCAAAAGTCTAGAAGCACCAGACTCTTCTCTGACAGAATGTCGTACAGAACTACGTTTGATCCCTTCAAATCAGGAAGTGTGAAGGGCGGTGCTTTCTGACCAGCTTGCAGCCGTATGTTGTTATCATCTGCTTCCTTATACCAGGAAAAGCGTTCACGTAATTTTGCGACGCGATTCAAGGATAGATTTTCGTCGAGCTCAGAGGAGAGTCTATCTAGAACAAATATCGCATCGTTTATGTTGTCCGATTGGAACGGAAAAGCACCCCATTCCATCGCGAGCAATGATTCAAATGGATCGACAGCATGTTTAGCGATATCCTGTAATGCAGCCATACGCATTTCGTTCATCGTTCGTTTATGGATGTAATGAGTAGGGACTTCTATCTCTTCGGAACTAGTCTCGGCCCCTGTAAATACCCCGCTCGGCAAGATGTGCTCACATCCTTGCTTTTGAGGTAATCCGTTCAAAGTCCCACTGACAGAGCCCTCGACCATTTGTACTGAGTTATCGGATTGGTCACTGTCTTCTGAAGCAAATGTTTCTTCTTCATTGGACTCTATCTCACTCTCATCTCCTGAACGAGTATCATTCACTTCATCTCTGCCTGAGTCTTCCGTAAAGTCAGAAGCACCCTCATGAACCATCATGTCCGCCATGTGCTGTGCGACCGCGTCCGTGTATTGGTCCAATGTAGAGAGGTATTCGTTCGACTGTTGCCAACTTTCAATAATATTAGCATGGGTTCCTCCGTTAGAGGTCGAAATTAATTCCGTAGAGGACCCTCGAGGGAATATAGACGTTTCATAGTTTGGTTCGACAATCAGATCTGCAGCTGCGAAATAGCTGTTGACACCTTCGACCGTAACAAATGCAATAGTTGGTTCTTCAATATTTCCCTCAATTATGAATTTACCTTCATTGAGCATGACTTGACCGAGTTTGACTTGTTCGCGTTCATATTCTTCGTTGAACACCATTCCCCATGCGGTCGCTATACCAAAGGATCTAACTTCATTTATAGAGCTCAAGTCTCCCTTAATTAAAAATTGATTTGTTGTGTCTGTTGCCAATGGTGAATGTCCAAATAAGACTAGATGATCTCGGTCGTAGGGGTCTAAATGATCAACGAGCGCAAATGCAATCGTTGCACCTGGTGTTAGTATAGCATCTAACGTCAAGGGTTGGTCTCCACCAATATCGACGGAGATGGTTACCTCCATTAGACGGTCAACTGTTCCAGTTAATACAACGTTGTCGTTTACAAAATTCTCCGTAGACAGGAGCGTGTTCTCGAAATCGTTGCTTCCTTCAGTGGGTTGGGAGGTGGTCGAAACAATTACCGTTAAAGGCTTTAGTTTGTCAGACTGTGGGTACTTGACATCACCAATGCTGTTATTGTCTTGTAGATCAGTTTCAACGACAATGTGCGTGCCTGTAATTGTAAATTTATTCCCTCGATCAATATTGCACGCAGTAGCCAATATTGCTAGACTCAACAATAAGACAATTGAAATCACATTGCTCATTTTCTCCATGGCCTCCTTTAGTAGTACGACACCGAGTAATCAAGACAGCACTCCATTTTAGTAACACGTTTCTTATAGTCGAGATAACCATCCGGTCATGCCGGTAGCGAGATTTTGACTCTTGAGGAGGAAATGATCACTTTGAAGTGAAACTCCTGCCTTGAAACTGAAACATGTGCATGCTGTCATTGAACATTGGTAGGGGATTGGATGTTTCGTGGGAACACAAAAAAACGCCGTACCCCATCTACGATGGTGGGCACGCAAAGTTGGAAAAGAAGAGATGATTCCGGAGTCGAACCGCGAATTGTCAATTGGGGCGCGCAATCCCATACCTGAAGAATCAAAAGCGCAGTATCTTTCTGGGACAGTACTGCGCAACATCACCAATTCACATATGCGACTGAGCATCGAACTACAGCAAGAATTTGGACTTCGACAGGAAGAGAGTTTTAAGTTTAGTCCCTCGTTCGCGGATCACGGTGTTTACATTGAACTAAAGGGTTCGTGGACAAAGGGAGGTCGGCGGCGATCGATCCCAATAATCTCTTTTGAACAACGAGATTTGATCGACCGTATCCATGCTGTCGTTGGATCCGGATCGTTAATACCTGCAGAGTTTTCCCTTAAGCAATGGAAGAGCAAATACGCTTACGTGTTGAAGCAGTTAAAACTACGAAATCTCCATGGATTACGACACGGATATGCACAAAGACGATATCGAGAACTCACCGGGTGGGAGTCCGTGTTCGCGAGCGGTCCCACGTGGAAGCAACTAACAGCTGAACAACAAAAACTCGATGTAGGAGCACGACTTCAAGTAAGTCAAGAACTCGGACACAATCGAATCGAGATTACAAATGTGTACTTGGGACGCTAACACTGTTCGTATTCTTTGAAGTCGCTAAAAATGCTCCTTTGGTTCCGGTTTTCGAAAGTTCCTAATCGAGCATCTGCGGCAAATTCCAATGGTCCGGTCACAAAGTAGACTAGTCATTCCCTGAAGGCTTCCAATATTGCTTTGTCATCTTTCCTTCAAGTCTTGCAATAAGGTACTCCTGTCCTCGAGTTCCTTTTATTCGATTGCACGAAGAACAAAGCAATTGTAAATTATCGATATGATCTGATCCTCCTGATGTGCGGGCCACAATATGGTCAACTTCTAGATGACGCATCATAAAGTGTTCTCCACAACCGTTACAGTAACCTTCTTGTTCTCCGTACAGTTTCTTTTTGTTCGCCAACGAGCTGTATAGTGCGATCGGACCTAAGTCTGTTCGCTTCGGTATGTCGGTCCTCGCGACGATGTCTTGAAATAGTCCTTGATCGTGTTGGATTCTCTGAGTAACTAACTCAACCGCCTTTGATGACACATCGATTCCAACCCAGTGACGGTTAATGCGGTCGGCGGCGACCATTGCCGTTGCACAGCCGCAAAACGGATCAAACACCGTATCACCTTCATCAGAACTTGCACGAATAATGCGATCCAATAGGGCTAATGGTTTTTGCGTGGGATAGTCGGTTAATTCATCTCCTTCAGGTGGTTTGATGTCAAACCAGAGATTTCCAATTTTGATACCTACTTCTGGATCGTAAAATCGTCGACGCACAATCTTATTGTCTTCAGTGATTACTACTTTTCCTTCCTGATACTCTTGCTCTAGTCGTTCCTTAGATACTCTCCAACCCGATGGATGTGGATTAGTAAAACCTCGCCAGGTATAGCACAAGTTTGGGCGATCACCCATACCGTGCCCCCTAAAGTGAGCGATAGACGTATATCGCCGTCCGAGGTCGTCAATTTTTGAGAATCTCTCCTGCGCCTCTTGATCACTCAAACGCCTGAACGGTTTTACTCTCGTTTTCGGACCGGCGGCATAGAACAGTATGTTGTCGTTGTGTACTCCCCACGTCTTTGGTTGAAATTGACTTCCTTTCGCGCGCCCATATCGTCGTTGCCAAATTATTTCGTTCCGGAAATTTCGATACCCAAATATTGCGTCCATAACTAGTTTTAAGTAGTGGCTCATCGTTGGGTCGCAGTGAAGATATATACTACCCGTGGGCTTGAGTAAGCGCTTTAACTCAAGCAATCTTACAGCCATGTAGATTAGATATGACATATTGCTCTTCGTCATCGCAGACTTTAATATGTGATTTAAAACTTGGTGTTTCGCTTCGATTAAGTCGAGCCATGCGATGTCGACGTCTTGAAGCGACCAGGTATCTTTAAAAGCAGCACCGGCAGCCTTACTACCGATTGGAGCTGCATAGTCCGCTTTCGAATTGAATGGTGGGTCGAGATAAATTAGGTCTACCGATTGCGAATTCATACCGCGCAAAATAGGCAGATTATCGGAAGTCCATATCGTTTTATTCGCCCAGTTTTTCGTGCTCATATCTCTATACTCTTGTACTATGGAGGTCAAGCATGGGATGAAATGTTATTTACGAACACCAAAAGATTAACAAGAACATGGGTAGTAAAGTTGATCCGATGGTAATGATAATGAAACCATGGGTATACGCTACATGTTCGGTACGGTCATTGAAATCAGAGTGACGCTGGAACGACGGAATCAAAGTCTCGGATTGATCCTCGATCGTATAAACTCAAAGCCACAAGGTAGTGTTAGCACCCTATTAAAACGGGGAATTTACGAGATCGAGAGTCGTAAATTGATGTACGCTACTTCGTCTTCACTCTTGGGAAGGGAGTCGATATACTCGATACCTACCTTCCATCATCATTTTCCGAAAATCCCTTTGAATTTGAGCTCGTTCTTCTTCTGTCAAGTCCTTGTTCTGAATATTGTTTAACCTAGCGAACTGTTGAGACTCCGAACCGCGTCGACCTGTTTCCCAGTTGTAATCTTTGGGAAGATGATCTCTAACAAACGACATTTGTTCCTTTGTTAAAACGTTTGTTCCAACATTTAACCGATTGAGATCCATGGCAGCGTGGTACTTTGCTTCCGAAGTCGGAAGTTTATCAAGCATACCGGCTAAGGATTTTGGATCGGAATAAGCCCATTCATTGACTATCAGGTTGTAGTATGAATCTCGATCTTCTTCCGGTAACTGTTGTGCGAGATCGAGAGCACGATCTGTTTCGTTATTCCGCACGAGAGCTTTTCCGACACCTACTGCAGTGAAACTTTTGGTGTAGCCCTCACGTACCTGTGCCAACATACTAAGAGCTCTCTCAATATCAATGCGAGCGACTGCGTCGATGACTGTGGCTTCCAATCCGAGTCCAATTACGTCGACAGGCTGATCCAGTGCAGTCTGCAATGCTAATTCTGGATTTTCCGTTGCTAAGTTGCGGAGCACAGTATGGAGAATTTGGCGTTCAAATGCAGCACTCGAGAACTCTTCGGACAATACCCAATTCAAAGCTTCCATAGCGTTTTTTTCGGACCACTTAGTCGCAATCTCCATTGTTAGCTCAAACTTTAGATAATCGTCCGAAATTTCTTCTAAAAATTGAAACGCTTCTTCCGGTGTAGTCTTCGCAAGAGTGCGAATTGCTTGTTCCTGCGCAAGTAACTGCAGGTTTTCTGGAATGAGATCAAATTTATCGAACATATCTTTGGGGGCAAAGTTTGCCCAAGCAGTTACGAAGTGCTCAAGCATTTGCCGACGTACTCTGGGAGTTTCAATCGAGGCTATTGATTCCATCGCTTCTTGTGGTCCAATGCTCGCCCAAGCTCGAGCTATTGTTTCCAATACTAGTTCCTGTAAGTCATCTTCAAAAACCATTGCTTGTTGCAATGTCTCTTGTGGATCTGTCAGCAACGCTCGTTGCAATACCGACCCGATCACCGCTTTCTTGAGTATGCCGTCTTGCAATGATTGATCTATTTGAGCGATAGCTGCTAATCCGGACTGGTCCACCCACTTGTGGGCAAGCCTTATTAGGTCTGCGGTCTGTGCCAGCTTTGATCGCTCGTCGGCGATCAATGCTTCCCATTCTTGCGATATCGACTCAGTGAAAGCCTGTTGTTCTAAAACATTCAGGTCAATGTCAAGTTGCGTGGCTATATCTTCCTTGACATCCATTGAAAGATCTTCTTGGGAATCTAGAATTCCCTGCAATGCCGCATATTGTTTAGATGCTTCTAACGTCTTTGCATGAGCGATAGCCTCGTCCAAATTAATTAGAGACCATTCGCCGAATACGGTCGAAGTCAGCGGATTGCGGCGTTCTGTTGGCATGGTACTAATCGCGGAAAGTGCTTTCTTGGGATCTACCGTCGCGAACCTTTGAACGATGGTGGTTTGCGTTAAGTGCTGTAGGTGTTCTGATCCAATGTAATTAGATTGTTCAAGCAGGTTGGAAAGCATCTCCACGTCCGCGGAAAATAACAGACTATAGAGAGCTTCCTCGCGTTCGAACGCACTTGGAGCTCGGCTTAAAAACTTTAGAAGCCCTAATTCCCTGTCGCGATCTTTGGTACTCGTTACACGAGACCGCTCAACACCATTTAGTGATTCATTAGCTTCGACCTGCGAGGTAGCTTTAACGATTTCGTTCTTTGGGGAGTCGTTTGTCAAACTGCTAATTCCAAGAAGGACGGCAACAGTAGATCCTATGCCTAAGACGGTGCCACCAATTAATAATCCAATCGTACGAGTTCGATTTGATGAAGCCGAATTCATGATTGTTCCTCCTATATACTGCTACTGCATTATCGTAGTCGACCGAACCATAGGAACGTATTCAATGAGAACGTTGAACACTTACCTAGTAGAGCAAGCAAAATTTATGATCTCACTCGTCCTCTGCGTTTTCTTGTCTAACGCGGTCAACAAAGATTACTTGTACTTGTTGATCGAACCATTCTCTCATTTCTCCGTCCATCCGTGTCACACGGTTGTAAGGATCGACATAACCCTCGGGTAGGTAACTTGCTAACCGTTCCATCTGCTCCGAGTTTAGTGCTTTTGTCTCGTCGTTGTATCGTACAAGTCCTCTTGCGGCTTGATCTTTCAATTGTTCAGACGGTAGTGTTTCCAAATTATCAAACAGCGTCTCTGGGTCATGCATGGCCCATTGATACATGAGAGAGCCGTTGTAGTTTCTTCGACTGCGTTCGCCTAGTCTTTGCCCAAGAGCAAGAGCGCGATCAAACTGGCCATCTCGAATCATTGCTCTTCCAACTTCGCTATATGCATGGGTTGTAGTCAAACCTTCGTTTCTAATATCAGAAAGCATAGCAAGAGCTTTGTCTATGTTAGTTTCGACTAAATGTTGGATCACCGTTACCTCCAGCCCCCGGTAGTACTGTCCGCGCAATACGATCGGTTGATCTCGCGCAGTCCGGAAAGCAAGATCTGGGTCCTTGGTCGCTAATCCAGCCAATACGATCATCAATGTCTCTGCTTGCTGGACATCGGTCGTGAACTGTTCGGTTAGAACCCAATCTAGGGCAGCATGTGGGTCTTGTTCCGACCAATGTGTAGCAATTTCCTTTGCGAGTTTGATCCTGAGTTCATCGTCCTCTAAAGCGGAGAGAAACGAGATAGCATCTCCAGGGGAAATGCGCGCGACCACCATCATCGCTTCTTCCTTAGCCATGGCCCGTAGATGTTCGGGTACCGCCGCTAACATTTCTAGCAGTCCCGTCGGATCATTTGCGGCCCAAGCTTCTATCACAGTTTCCTGAAGCAAATTGAGCGTTTTACCACTTTCTATGGTTGCAATATCTGCTAAAGCCGACTCTGGATCGACCCGTGCCCAAACTTCCGCAATCGTACGGAGGGCAAGTTCTCGCGAATTGCCTGTGAGCTTTGCAGCTTCAATCAACGATGCACGTGGGTCTTCTCGCGCGAATCGGTGTAACACGGACATTATCACGGCATCGCGTACGACGTCATCCGTGAGCGATTCACTGATCCGATCGATCACAGAAATTCCGTCCGTTACGAGCCAATCCGACGCGACGCGAATGAGAAACTCGGTTTGCGCGAGATTTGGTTCGCTGTCAAAGACTATTTGGTTCCATGCTGATGCGGGATCGTCGTACGCCGAGAAGGCAACCGCCTCAGCAAGAAAATTAACCGCGAAAACTTCTTGATCTAGTTGAGTAGCGATCTCAAGCAACAGTTCACGCGAGTGTTTGTGGCTCGTTTGCAAAATTCCTAGAAGTGCTGCTTGTTTCAACTCCGGATCGAGTTCCAAAGCACGGTTTCTCGCTTCGTCTATGTCAGAGAGCGATATTTCCTCAAATATTGTCGAAATCAAATCTTCCTTCCGATTCATTGGAAGGGCAGTTACTTGTTTAAGTGCACTCTCAGGATTTAACGAAGCCAACTTCTGAATGATCATGTCCTCAGACATGCGGCGCAGATGTTCTGAATCTAGCTTTTGTGATTCATTCAATAGCTCAATGAGAGTTGTCTCTGGGGTTTTATCTAAAAGTCTAAAAAGAGCAGCTTTTCTTTCGAAATCCGTGTCGAACTGCAAGATATCATTAAGGTTTTCGACGGAAATACTTGCGCCCGTTATCGCAGACTTGCTATCGAAAGTAGCAGTAGGTATATCTGCCCGCCAATCTTTAGTTCCCTCGCCGCTATACATGGGTAAGAGGAAAACAACCGCTAGAGTCGCGGCACTTCCAACCAATGCTCCTCCGATCAACGCAATCAAGGTTCGGATATGGTTCGACTTAAACATGGTTACGATCTCCCATGGGAAACTGGCTAACTTGATCACTCCAAGATCTGATTCTACGCAGATGTTTCATGGAGTTCGACTTGCAATTAAGTCTTCGCTTTGTAAGCCTCTGGCTCGGTACATTTCATAGAAAAGCATTCGAATTTTTACACCAATATCGTCGTTGTGCCATGTGGTCACCCATTGCTTTGGTAACAGCATCAGTAAATCTTCAATCAAAGTGGAGTCAGGTTCAAAAAGCACTGGTTCGCCAAGCGAATTTCGAATGGTCGTTGGAAGGTTGCGTTCACCTCCTAATTCAAGGATAGTTCCCACGCAATCACCATGTTCGAGCAAGCTCGAACCCATTATCGCTGTGAACAAGGGCGTATTTCCGTCGGAATCGGGACGATTTATCGCGTCAGGGTCCTCTGCGACAAGTTTCTCGAATTCTTCGCAACGACCTAATCCAAGAAGATCGTTTGCGCCGATTTCTGGTTGTTGTGCAAGCACCAACTCTAGTAGTTCTCGACGTGTGTCACTAGGGTAGTTGAGTACAAGTGAGAGAGGTGTTTGTCCGTTATCAAATGGTCGTGTAAGTAGATTTGGAAGTTCTTCCAATACCTTCTCGATGTATTCGATCTCTTCCATCACGAGAAAGTGTCGGCGAAACCAATCTTTATCCAGAAGCTGAAGTCTTGATTCCTCAATAGAAATATCCTCTTTAAGCTGTTGAAGATAATGGATGTAAGCTTCTCGAGGATATACACTCGAAGACCTATATACCTCTTGTTCTTTGTTAAAGTAGATGATCGTCGGCAGTCGAGTCACTTTGTATTTGGTCGAAATCTCCGGTGATTCATCTGTGTCTAGCTTGAAGACCTTCGCTTGACCAGACATCTCTGGCATTAGCGTTTCAATGACAGTATCGAGTATCTTGCAGGGACCACACCACGGTGCGGTAAAGACAATTAGGACCGGAAGGTTGGACTGGACTGCTTCCTGGTCAAAGTCATCGGAGGTAATGAAATCAACTTGTTCTACGGAATTCGAAACATCTGTTTTATGAGGCTCGGTTTGAGCGATCGGCTTCTCGAGTACCTGGGTTTCAACTTTTTGGAGAACCGTATCGGCGAAATTAAATTGAGATAGGGATACCAATGCGATACTAAGTATTACATGGTTCATAAGCATTTTCACGAATCGCACGCCTGAAATGAGTCCGCGTCTCAAGAGCATTGTACTCTGGTAATCCCTGCCATTAGATGCACTTTGACCAAGTTTGGTTACCAGCACCCACGACTCACTCGAATAAAATCTCAAATTCATGCTTTGGCGTTTAAGTTTTTCGACTAGTTTGTCAGTAGTCGTACCATTAGAGGATTGATCAAATGAAAAATTTGAGGCGTAGTTCTGTTTGTGGAATTAGTCTGGTTTTGATAGTGACTGCGCTATCACTCCACGCGAAAATCGACGGAACCTATGTATTGGAGGGCAGCGAAGAGAGCAGATTTCAATGGAAACAACCCGAATTTACTATCAAAACCGACGACGAAGGGGAATATTCAGCAACACTAACCAAGGGAACTGGGGAAGTTCTACTAACCACGCAAGACATTGAAGTAGAAGACAGCAAGTTCACAGCCGTATTTACGATGTCGAGCGATTTAGGTGATTTGGACATTACTTTCACCGGGTTAGTTGTTGAAGGCGAAATAATCGGCACAATTTCGGAATCTATGTTTAGTTCCGAAGTGAAACTTGTAGCCAACCTTAAGACCGAAGAAGCAATCCCACTCCAGGAAGACGTTGTACTCGAGCAAGAAGTTCGGGCCGATGTTAGTGCCTCTTCTGCATCTCATAGCATAAATCCAGAAATTGTCGGAACATATCTCTTAGAAGTTAATTCCAATGCTTGGAAGAGGAGACAGCCGGAACTGATAATAGATCGAGACGGCGCAGGAGAATACTCGGCAACTTTGAACGCTCTCAAAGTTACAGAGACCAATGACGTTACAGGAGAAGGTAACGAATTCTATGCCACGTTTACCATATCGACTAATATGGGAGACATGGATCTCACGTATGCTGGTCGCGTTGAACAGGGTAAATTGTCTGGCACGATTACAGAGTCGATGTTTGACACCGAGGTCGAACTGGTCGGCAAACTCAAGAAGGAACACTAAATCATTCGGAGAGTGAGTCTCAACTAGTGGTACAGTCAAAGAACCGGGTACTTTCGGGCTCGCAGGCTAGGATTCGACGATCAAGCGAACGTTCGGTCGGTCAAAACTCGTTCGAGAACCGTTACGTTTGGAAGCTATCTGACACTGATAAAGTAGGCGGCGAAACGAAGCAATCCACAATCTCCACTTAATCCGCCAACACCACATAACCAGTTTCTCGATAGTATTGTCCGATGCACTAGCACGAGAGTATTTGATATCAGCATCATGATACGTACAGGGATATCCTTAGCGGTAGCATATTTTGCGATTTGTGCTGTTTTGTGGGCTTTCCAAGATTTTCTTATCTTTCACCCCGTAGATAAGAGTAATTTGAGAAGCACAAATTCCCTTGTTGAGTATGAAATTGTTGTCGATGAATCTAAGGGCATCACATCTCGAGGATATATAGTCAATCCTACCTCGCCGGGTCCAGTAATTCTGTTTTTTACGGGCAATGCCGACGATGCACTCAGCTATGCTTATATATTTGAATACCTTGATCCAAAAGTACCAGCTGTATTATCGAATTACCGTGGTTATGGAAAGAGCGATGGTCGACCTTCTGAGAAAACAATTCTCTCCGATGCTAAGGCCACGTTACGAATGGTACGTGAGCGATATTCGGATCGGCCACTGGTTTTAATGGGATCAAGTATGGGTAGTGCAGTTGCGATACGGACTGCAGACCCTAGTGTTGCGGGAGTGATTCTGACTAGCCCGTTTCGTTCTTTAGGGCATGTAGCAAATCGTAGTTTGCTACGAATCTTTCCAGTACGTTTTTTGCTACGCCACAAGTTTGATACACGAACAAGCCTTGGCTCTCTTCCCAGTAAAGTCCTAGTGATATACTCCCAAACAGATAGCGCAATATCTCCAAAAGAGACTGAACGAGTACTGGAGAAAATTCCTCAGGCCGAAATTGTTGTCGACCACGTACATCACAATGCGATCCTTGGTACGTCGAAGAATATTGATGCCATTCGTCTTTGGTTGGAACAAAATTTCAATGGCTCCGAAAGCTTACTCTGAGAGACAGCGGAATCGGAATGGGATTTGTGATTGAATCCATAATCAGTACGGACGAATTTTTAGCTGGTCGCGACTAATTACTTGCGCTGTGGTTTCCTGTAAATAACAATCGCATTCCTTCAGGCGCAAAATCCAAATCGGTCAAGTTTTCATTCTCAGGATGTTAATCGATTGAATCTTGGTCCTTTACTCCGATCCATTCCCGCCAAGCCTCCACATCTTGTTCGAAATCCTCGTCGCTTATCGATTTAAGAAAGGTAAGTGCCACCTGCCTAGTCTTCTCATGTTCTGCACCCGCAAACCCAAGTAGTAATTTCGGCCTCTCCTGAACCAATTCGCGTGCGAATTTTGAATCTATTTCAGTTGCGCTCAAAACGTTCAAAATGGTTTTAAACGCAAATGGGTATGTGCCACCCAATAGAGAGCGGAGTGTATCGCGAGCACCGACCCAATCGATCGGAACAGCTTTTTCAGCATTAAGAAAGTGAATCAGACGGTACTCCGCCCAATCTCTAACTTTTGGATCAGGGTCTATCAGAGAATCTGCTAGCGCATGCCAAGACTCCTCTTTATTAGGGAACTGTCCAACCACTATTACCGCAACCAGTCGAGCGGACCAGCTCTCATCTTTCTCAAGCACCTCTAGCGCTAGCCGATGTTCCCTCTCATCTTTTTTGAGGTTTCTGACGAATGTGTCTATTGGATCATACGCCTGCCAAACCTCGACTTCGGCCTGTAATTTCTGCCATGACTCCGGTAACTTGAGAGACTCACTCCCGGTAGCCCGGTAACGAACAAACGACCGGTTCTCCACTGCAACTATTACTGTGTATAACTCCTGAGAACCATCCTCGAGTGGTTTAAAGGTACCAAATGCCGCAGCGTCAGAAAATTTCAAGTCCTGTTTCATCACAGCTGCACAAGCGTGAAAAGGTCTTTCAGGATAAAAGGTTCCAAATGGCGCTGAGTCAGGATATTTCAAGTCGTATTTCATCACAGCTGCACACGCGTGAAAAGGTTTATCAGGATCAGTTTCCTTTTTCTTAATTGCTTCAAAAAGGTTAGAAGCTGTCCAATTCTCTAGCCCAATGAACTCCACAGGCCCGTTAGGTCCTTCGACGACCTCCCCGACGATCTGCGAACCGGTGAAAAGGCAAAACGCCATATAAGAAAAGAACATCAATCTCTTCAACAAATCAATCTCTCCAAATATATGACGGCACCTTTGA
>CAZEFI010000023.1:0-27992 GCA_964511425.1 uncultured Pseudomonadales bacterium | reverse complement strand
TCCGAGAACGACTCACCGATCGAGGCACCCAAATTAATTACCTAGGGTGTCCACTAACATGTGACAACTCCAAAAGTACTACAAGTGAATGATCAAATAAGTTTAGATTATGAAATTAGGCAATCACTCCAAGCTCTTGCGGCGCGATTCGGGGATGAATGGGCGGTGGTCACGCATCACGGTTCTGCTGCATGGCGCGTGTTTCGAGCAGAACAACTACCGTGGATCCAAACGAACCAAGTGCTCTTTCGACGTGATGCGACGAGAGAATCAAAACTTTTAGCAGGAGTACAGATTGCCCTGGAATTAGCAGAATCTGAATTAGAGTTTGATTGGGACTTTTTAGTCACCCACATTTGTACCGATCAGAAACATACTGACGCCACCAGTTGTCAGACCGCTATTAACGAGCTCTACTATTCGCTTGATTCTCTCGAGCAAGATAAGTTTCAAGTACTTTCTCAAATCGAAAGAGTTGCGTTAGAGCTAGGCGTTTATAGTCCAGCCCCAAATGACTGATAAAGTAGCTGATGGCGATTTATTGAACTCAAACAATACTCTTTCATCGTGTTGGCGACCTACTATCACATTCCCCGCACGAAAGATGTGTTTTTGGAATTACCTCAGGTTCGCGGACTCGCATTTTTTCATTGTGACGAGGAAACCGTTCAAAGGCAAGAGAACGAAACTCTTTGGAACTGATCGTCGCGTGTGAACTGCGATACAAAATAGAATAAGGTTTTAGGCTAGTATCAGATCTATCCAATTACCATATCGGGGTATCGTCAATCACACCTGAATGCGAATAATCACGAAGCGAAAAAATTCCCAGACGTACTCTCGTTTGCGTTGGGTGCTATTCTTGCCACGGTCGTATTCGTAGCTGTTTACTTTGTTTTTCCGATAAAGAAATTCGATGAATCTTCCAATGGAAACACAACAACCCAGACCCCACGGCCCGTTTCATCGACTCATTCCAACCTAAGTAATAAATCTGAAAAACAATCACAAGTTTCGATAGACATCCGATACGTTTCCGATCTATTAACAAACGGCTCGAGTAAATTCGATCGATATTCCGCCCTCAACATTCCTTTCATAGGACCAGTACCAACGGGTCTTTGATTCGCTAAGTCATCGATTCGACTATTACGCAGTGAGTGTGGTTTTAACTTCTAGGCGTTCAATTGGATTCGTGCACAGGACTCCAGCGGATTGCATCGGCAAAGACTACACCCCAATTCTTTTTGTTGGACACCCAGACTTCGACATCTAGATTTTCTACTTCATACTCTCCTACTGCGTGCCACCCGATGTCAAATCCATAAGTCTCAATTGACTCAGTAATTACTGCAGAGTCCGCGTGGATATCTAGATTAGCGGTTCCTTGATTTAGGTGGATAATGAAACTAGCTGTACTATTGCCAAATCTACGAACTCGTTCGATAATCGCACTTGGTAAGAAGTACTCCAATCGCCAAACACCAGCGTTAGGGAGTGTTGTAGCAAACCTTGCATAGGTCTCTCCTCCGCCTTTTCGGTTCAAGGTTGTCGTCTTCCAATATTTGCCGAACGCCGAAGGATGTTTTGCACGTTCCCAAGTGTCTTTCGATACCACTGCATCGTTGAAATGAAATGCTGGAAGCCCATTAATTTTCTCGTTTGCGGAAGTTCCTACAAACTGTCGAGCTAGAAGAGTTAGTGGTTGAAATCTCATTGTTCCCCTAGGGTCTACTATCGAAAACCCCGAGTCCAGATCGTCGATGACGATAAACGTGTCGTTGTCTGTCAATTCGGTATCTATTTCATCCATGGACACAAGTTTTGGGAGCCCGTCATAGAGTTCTTCTTCCTTGACCCAATCTTCTATAGCCATCAATTCAAATCGCAAGTCCGTCCGATTGAGAGACAAGTATGGTTCTACCACGATAGAATAAAACGGTGCTGTACTTTCGTATACAAACTGGATACTTTGATTCCTTTCCAAAAAAACTTGTTCCCTGAGTGCAAAATCTGTGTTGCGCTCTTGACTATAGTCGTTGATCGGCATGAGGACGCAATGTCCAGAAACTGCTTCGCCATTTTCCAATACAAACGTTAATTGGTAACGTGAGCTTCCCTCTTCGTCGTCTTCAATTCGTTTTGTCGACGAACTAGACACAAGAAACCCGGGCAGACCAGACGAGTGCATCATGTCGTACACTACTGTCTCGAAATCTACACCTTTTGATCGTGCCACTGCTACAAAGTCTTCGTAGGAGAAAGTCTGCCCCCGATAACGACGCAGGAGTTCTGTTAGCACTAAATTGAACGAGTCGAGACCGATAACGTCAGATATCACTCGACTAACCGCTACAGCACGAGTCCGACGAGCCCAATGCTCGATCTTATCGAATGCAGAGGTTGAATCAAAATTTGCCAAAGCCGTTGTTTCAACGACCGCTAAAACGTCGTCAGTTGACATTTTTTGTAAACGATTTTCTCCCAATTCAAGCAATTGATCTATACGGCTAATGTCGAGTGCTCGGCGAAAGATATAGAACATATGCGTGGGTTCAATATAGGTTAAATCCAATATCTCCCTATCAATAGCTAGGTCGAAATCAAACGAAATTTCGTACTCCGCGAAAGTTAGTTCAACAATTTGTTCGAGCATCAAGTTCAGCATTTCCGCATTTGATCCAGAGGCACTCGTTTGATCGGCGAAAATTGAACGATAGAAATGCGATAAGTGATTTCCCGCGTAATGTTCAATCCCAAAATACTGGTAAATTGGCCGAGCTTTATCTTTCATCCACTGTTCATCAGTCACGTTCTCGAGTTCTTTGAAATAAAACTCGCCTGAGTCGTGCAAGCTATCTAAGTGCATAGTGGGAAGTGTGGTCTCTGGCATCATTAGGACACCCGGCATCCCTAACACCGCATCCATCTTTCTTCCACCACCATAAACCCGTAGTGAAGCAGGAACTTCAACCAACGAATATATATTGAATGGGTAATTGAAACCGGCGGTTCGAATATCGTCTAATGACTCTTGCGCAGACTCGAGCAATATCTCACTAACCGGGAGAAGTTGTTCAATCCTACGCCGGTGCACACCTTTATACAACGCTTCAAATACAATTCCCTCAACAGTCTGAGAGGCTTGTTCAAATCGAGATGCGACAAGTGCCAGTTGAGGAACGGTATTTTCAGTCTGAAGTCGATACGTAGTCCGCTTTTTCTCGGCCTGCAATCTACGTTGCGCTGGACCAGCAACGATCCATTTGCGGGGAACGGAAACATTTAAATCGATGGCGAAGAAATCCTGAGGTCGGTGTTCTCCAAAGTCCTCTTTGGTTGCGGTACCAGCTACCGGGTACCACTTGATTCCTGGCATTAAAACCACAAAGTTCGAACGAAAAATATAGTTCTCGGTACCGAGGTATCGCAATTGGCGCACCTCTGGTCCAAAGATATTTGACACTCGATCCACCGAATCCAAATACGCAAACTGAGTATTTGGTTTCCCCTTTGCGGTTAGTTGTAATGTTGATTCCTCGTCGGTGAAATGTGCGCGTGGAATTTTGAGTAAGCCATGACGAAATTGATAGTCTGTGACGTCTTTTCCGTCGATCAGTAGTTGGCCAATGCGATAGCCAGGGTTGAAAGAAAACAATGCGAATTCGCCGATATTAGCTCCTGAAAATGAAACCGACATACTCAGATCTAGTTTGATCGAACGACCGGGGTAAATATCAACATCACCTTCGACGCGATGCACATCAGGAAACGAAACTGGATCAAAATGCTCGTCGTGTATCTGCTTCCAGGTTGAAATCTGTCTATCGTCTATGAAATGCGTACCGTACATCGACGCGATAAGAAAAACACCCACGAAGGCTGTGTAAGCTCCCTTTCTTCGCTGTGCGGTACCGTTGGTTGAGTTGCGCGGGTAAAGCACCGATAGCCAGAAAAGAAAGCCAAATCCAATTAACAATAGAGCCACGCGGTTTAGCAGAATTTCCGAAGTAAATAAGGTAGGAATTAGGTCAGACGGAAAGATCACATTACCAGTCACCGTATGCAATGGTGCGGAAATCGACAAAGGTAGCCGGCTCGTTAACCACAACCAGCCATACAAGCAGAATACGGACAATAGCAACGCGACGAATCGAGGTCGAATAAATGAAGCCAAGAAGAGTACGAGAACACCGTAAAAAACAAAGTTCGGTATCACATCCAACGCTAGAAAAGAGACGACACTCCAAGGTTCAATAGGTTCGCCAAACGGGATTGTGAACATTTCAGATAAGAGACCATATACGACACAAAGAACTACGACGGATACCAACGGTATACCCATGATCATGAAGGTACCGAACAGGCGACCCAAATGGAACTGTATGTCTCCAATAGGTTTGGTCGCGATGACTTCGTTGATGTGGTTGTTTTCGTCCCGTGAATGCATGTCATAGGCTAAGACTAGGACGCCAAGACTGCACAGGGCTAAGAAACTACCGCCTAACAATGATGCCAGATAGCGCGGACTGATCACACCAAACATCGGAGCTACCCCAGAGGTGTGCATGTGCGATAGCGTTACAACCACAAAATACCACGCGCACACAAAAAATGTAAGCGTCAGGATGAGTTTAGTTCGAGATAGCCGGGCACAGATGCGGTACTCGTTTTTTGCAAACATCCAAAAATTTGCAAGATAGGATTGTTGCTGCTTCATTCCCACAGATATTTCCAACTAGAAATTCGAGAAGATATCATTGTAGCGTACGAGTACTAGATCAATAGTCTGATCGTTTAAGCCCCTACCACATCCAGTGTTTTAAAATTCACGCTATCCACTGTTGTTAGGGTGGTACCTCAGTTCTTTTTGAAAGTTTTTTCGAGCGATTTCGTACGCAGCTTCTACTTTGGAACAACCTTGTTCAACCATTATTTCACGACGTTGTGTTTTCTCGTGTTTTTTGGACATGGTAATGGCTAATGACATTGCTCGCAGACCTTTGCGAGACAATGTATTCAAATTTTTCCAACACGATTACACCTTCCACGCATTTACTAAGTTCCTTCTTCGCCGAATAGAACAACCTGCGGTACACTGAACTCTATTAACTACTCAATCGGTGATAGGTTGGTACCTAGTGTGCTTTTCATAATGGAATCCAGGGTCTTCATACTCTGGTCGGGAGACAAAATTGATATTGCTGCTGTTTGCTAAACACCTTATCGTCAAGTATCCGAAAACAATCCAGTTTAAGAAGACGCTGGTATCAATGAACCGACTAATATCCACGCGCTAAAGGTTTAGTATTCTGGCTCATGAATCACCTCGTTTAGCTTCAAATCTAATTTAACACGTTCTTCTTCGATATCCACCTGCTGCGTGACCTCCGCGAATTTTGGATGGGTAACCTTTAACGTATAAGTACCGGTTGGGATGCCTTTCAATAGATATGAACCGTTCTCACGAACTGTAGTCGAAAATGAGATTTCTCTTCCATCTTCTCCACCAATCAACCATACTTTTGCACCCTCTACCGAACCTCTACCTAGGACCTTACCGGACAAACGGTTCGCAGCATGTACATGTAAATCGGAATAAGTGTCGCCGTGTACCAAGACTTGTTGAGTGAAATCATGCATCGGCACTTCGACTTGATAATTTCCATCAACCAATCCTACAAAGCGGAATGAACCATCTCTTATAGTGTTGGTTCGTACGACAGGCAATGAAGGGTCACTCGGTTTCGCATCAATGGAATACCCGGCTAACCCGCGCGAGCCATCAAGAAGCCGACCGGACAACATAAAACTACCAGTAAAAGTGAAGTCTATCTGCCCTTCCAACGTCTCATCTACGACTACTTCTCCAGTCATTTCCCGACCAAAGCTAGTTTCAGCTCGAACTTCGTAGTGCCCTTCCGGCACGCCAAACACTTCATACGCGCCATTGGTCAGTCCTTGCTCATATGCTCCTGTGGCACCTCGGACCCCAATAGTGATCGTCTCGTTTTCAAGTAACCCAGTGATCGTACCGAAGACACGACCGATATTCTCAATGACCAAGCGCACATCTTCAACCGATTGACCGCTTTCGACGGTTACTTCCACTGCCTTCGAGGTACCTAAATCAGAAGAAGCCCTATAACGATGAGTACCAGCTCTAACTTTAAAATGAAAATTGCCGTCCTCCGTCCAGGTACCCCCGCCCCCGAAAGATATCATTGCGGCAACCGGCTCACCAGTTATAGAGACTACTTGACCACTAATCGAACCCGTAGGTTCTAACTCAATTTCAATTGGCACATTAACATCTTCAAGTGTGTGAATTTCAGCAGTAAACCCCGAAGCTCCAGCCACAATAGTGCTACCCTCCTCAGGAAAACCGCTGAGTTCAAATGCACCATTGGAGTCTGTCGTGGTTCGCTGGTTCCACGTGAACCATCTCCTCATGCGGATGCCACGGGCGCGGGTCCCTAGAGCGGGTTCATCGCGGTATACATTCGCACCCTCAATCGGCTCGAGTGTCCCTCTCTCCAAAACCCGTCCTCGTACGGTGTAGGCCCGTTTCAGAGGAATGACTCCAAGATCAAACTCGACCTCTTCAGTAAGATCAACACGAATAGATTCACTCGTCCAGAAGGAGTAATTTGACGCAAGCACCGATATAAAGAGAAAATTTTGGTTCTCACAAATTTCAAGATAGAATTGACCATTTTCATCGACCACGTCGTAAACTTCTTCATGCAGTAGTCCGGTTAAGACTGAATACTCTGGAATCGGATTCCCAGATTCTTGATCTTGCACCGTGCCCAACACGCGAATCCATTTATATACCTCGATTACCACATCATCCGCAGGAACGGCGATCTCAATCGGACGTGAACGCAAATTCGATTCAGTATTTACCACTAACTCAACGACAGCACCTTCTGCAAAGGGTCCGAGTTGAAAATTACCCGCTGCATCAAATTCTGTCCGCATCTCAGCCGTTTGACTTTCTGGTGGTGATACCACCACATCGAAGGTACCTTCCACCGTCGACTTGTAAAGCCAATCCACAATGCGACCTTGTAGATGATGCGCTTTGATTAATTGAAAATGAAGCTCTGTTGGTTGACTCTCCACGTCAACTTGTACTTGCTGCTCAGCTGGCATGTATCCCGGAGCGTAAACTGACACAATGTGTACGCCCTTGGGAAGGCCTCGAATTTCAAATCTGCCTCCTTCTTCAAGCTCCCACGCAAACACCGATTCTTCTTCAGGCACGGGTATCCCCACAGTCTCATCGAACTCAACTGTAACCAATCCTTCAGGTATTGGTATACCGTCCTTCGCAGCAACGACCGTACCTGAAACGGATTTGCCCTCCGAAAATTCAATAGTGATTGCTTCAGCTAGCGATTCGGAAGTCAAAGCCTTCACGACAGGTATAGAGTCTCGTTTGAGCAAAGCTAGAGTTAAGCCACTGGTTCTCTCGGGTATTTCAACGGAAAATTCTCGTGTGTTTGCGAACGACCACTGAATGGAATGTGCGTCTTCTTCTTGTGACACCACACCCACGAGAATAGGATTGTCGTCAAATCCGCTCACAACATTGATCGGAACAACATTCCGATTTTCCGCGTAGATTGAGATACAACTTACGATCGCAATCAAAATTTGAACAAACATTTTTTTGATTGTGCTGTTCCCCTTCAAGCTTGCTAGAAACGTTCTAGGTGAAGTCTTCCTTGGTCAATTTTGCGTACCCAGTCAAATGTATTGTATTTGAACACGAGGTACTTAATACAATGCCTTGAAAATACAGGAATGAGAACTATACAATGTGTAGAGTATCAGATTAGTGGAACGTTGCATCCGCTAAGTGCAAGTCAAATTCAATGCACTTTTGATTAGATCCAATTAAATTTCCTGATCTTCTGGTCCGACTAAATATCCGCCCAACGCGTTGTCGGCGCAGATCCTACTCGCCATAGTCATCCTCAAAGCAAAGTGCTACAAGCATTTTCGGCACACTTTGCAGGTGTATTAACTCCCGTGGTCCGACTGCAGATTCGTCGCGATGCGTAGTATTTGCTCTGGTACACACGCAACATCGGACACATTAACACTACAGGATAGTGCCGCCACCACTGATCTAGGAAGCGATACGGCTCGACTGTTGAGACGCGAAGTAACTCGAAGCCTCGTTTGAAAAACCAATCCTGGCGCATACGTCGGAACTCCCACTCCAGCTCCTCATATCTGGGTCGTTCGGCCGGCGTCTTCTCGTCCGAATAATCACGTGCCCAAAGAAAGAACATCGACTCGGATACTCCCAGCTCTGCAATCACTTGAGCCGCGGAAACTTCAGCACTGCGATACAGTACTACCGCTTCACATTCGAACTCGATGCTAAAGTGTCTTCGAGGCTAACTTCATTGCGTGTTCTAGTAATGTAATGGAGAAACGAACAGACCATTTTATTACCAAATTATGGGGCTCGTCGAATGGTCGGCTTCCCACTTGGAACCGGACCTAATTTAGCGGAAAGAGTTTGTATTTGGTTGTTTCAAAACTCTTCCCTTTCTATTCGGGAGGACTCAGTGTTCAAACTCATGACTTTCCTCACCTAATTGAACATCGAGTTCCACATGGGCTCGATCAACAACAATTTCTTGCGACACTTTTTTGTGATCAGGGTGCGAAACTTGAACCGTATACGTACCACTCGGTATGTTGTTAAATGAATACAAGCCCTCTTTCGTTACTCCTGTCCACAGGATAAATTTCTGACCCGCAGGTCGCCCAGTCAAAAGTACCTCAGCCCCTCTCACCGAACCACTGCTCCATATTTTTCCAAATAACCGGTTCGCACTTAGGTGAAGATCAACATACGTTTCTCCTTGGACGACGATTCGCTGAATGAAATTGCGACTGGGAATCTCAACTCGATAATTGCCATCGACCAATCCCTTAAAGCGGAAAGAACCGTCTCTCCGAGATTCGGCCCGGACCACAGGTAGCGAAGTATTCTCTGGAGTCGCTTGAAGCTTGTATCCCCCAAGACCATCCGCGCCAGCAACCACCTTCCCCGATAGCGAAGAGCTACCCGAAAACGTCAAATCAACTTGTCCTTTTAATGTTTCATCAATGACCACATTTCCTGTCAACTCGCGACCAAAATTAGTCTCACATTTAACAAGAAAACTTCCAGTAGGTATTCCCGTTAACTCAAAACTCCCGTTCGTTAAGACAGATTCACCAGATCCCGTTACTCCGTCCACGTGCACGCGCGCAGTTTCTTTGTCCAGTAAGCCTTTTATGGTGCCATAAACACGGCCGACAACCTCAATGATCAAGCGCACGTTCTCGACCGATTGGCCGCTTTCGACTGTCACTTCCACAACCTTTGATTTACCAGAATCTGTGAACGCCCAGTATCGGTGCGTGCCCGGACTCACTTGAAAACGAAAAGTGCCATCTTCAGTTTTTATTCCGCGGTACGCAGTGTGGACCCACGCCGAAACTGGTTCACCTGATAGCGACACAACCTGACCGCTGATCGAACCGCTAGGAATTAGCTCAATTTCAAGCGGTAAGTTGACATCTTCAATTTTCTGATTTTGACCGCTGTACCCGTTTGCACCGACTGTAATGCCACTACCCTTCGCTGGAAAGCCCGTTAGTTGAAACTTGCCATCAGCACCAGTTGCGGTTTTTACTTCTGTCATATTCCACCGTTCAATATGGGTAGTGCGTTTGTCAAGTACGAGACCGTCAAAGCGCCGTATTATCGCTCCTTGAATTGGCTCTCGAGTCACTTGATCTATCACTCGACCCTGAATCGTATAAACTGGTTCCAATTCAATTGTCTCAAGATCCACTTCACCAGAGTCGTGTAAATCAAAGTCGATCACGTCGCTCGCCCAAAACGAATAACCGGGCGCAAGAATTGACACGATGCGAAACTTGTCAGAGATTTCAACATTGAATTGGCCATTCGTGTCGGTGACATCAGTCACGTCTTCATAACCGCCGTCGATAATAACCGCAAAATTTGTTATCGGTTCTCCAGTGTGTTGATCTTGCACGGTTCCTATAACCTGTATCCATTGATGTACGTAGATTACCAATTGCTCTGTTGGTACTGTTACTTCAATGGGATGCGATCGCATTTGGTTTGAGGTGTGAGCCACCAGTTTAACGACCGCATCTTCGGCAAACGGACCGAGTATGAAATTCCGCGAATTGTCAAACTCAGTCTGAAATTCCATGGTTTGACTTTCTGGTGGCGACACAGACACGTCCAAAGTACCTTCGACCTTGGACCGGTATTTGTAGTCCACTAGGCGACCGTGTATATATTCTGCCTTCGCTAATTGAAATTGAAGTGTTTGTGGTTCGTTCTCGGGTTCTACGATCACTGTTTGATCAGCAGGCATAAATCCTGGAGCTAGCACAGACACTGTATGTTCCCCCAACGGGAGACCACGAATCTCAAACGTACCATCCTCTGCGAGTTCCCAAGCAAACACTGGTATGTCTTCCGGTAATGGAATGTTTCGTGTTTCGTCAAACTGAAGAGTAACCAACCCCTCAGAAATCACCGAGCCATCTTTAGCGGAGACGACGTTGCCAGATAGAGACTCACCCTCCGAAAATTCAACAGAGATGCCGTCAGTGAGGACGTCGGTAGGCAACGATCTAATGATTGGTACGAAATCTCGTTTGAGTACAACTACTATTGGATTCCCACCGCTAACAGAATACTCAATATCAAAATCTCTCGAACTCTGATGTGACCACTGAATGACTTGGTCAGCATCATCTTCATCCCCTACACCGACCCACATTGAGTATTCGTCAGAGACGCTCACGATTTCGACCGGTACTTTTTCTAACTCACCTGAAGCACACAGTGCCAAACCTGAAATGCAGCACAAAACGAAAAACGTAGAGAGATTCGGTGCATCGGAGTTGATCATAAATTTAATGTCTCGAAAGTCTTCGACCTACGAGCGTGGAGACTAAGATCATTCTAGATCGTCAGAACATTCGCGAACTGAAGATGTACTCGCCATGTTGTCCAAAGTATCGAGAATATTCTAACAAGAACGAATGGTCAGTTTTTCGTCAGTTTATTCGATGTTAAGTGGTTGTATAGTTTGGTTGAGTTGTATTTCGAGTTTTTTCAAAGTTTATCAAGTCGAACACTGAAACATAGGTCGAATATCTCGAATGAACTACTAAATCGGATAGAATGATTTTCGACTGCAAAATTTGTACACAACAGTGAAGATCGCGACGAAAACGGCGAATTGGTTCATCTGTGGCTTCCAGATCTGGACCCAAAAACGTGATCTAATTATCCAGTGTTGATGCATACTCGTGATCGATTCAAGGCTGTTCTGGAATATTCAATTGGAACATTGCAAGCATTTGTTCAAACAACACTCCTAGAGTACTCGACGAACGACGTTTCAATTACACAGACTCGAAGTCGCAAAAAAAGCGATGCGTACTCAAGCTTTCTATTCCTGTGATTCTTTAGGAAGCTTTCGCGAGTGCGAAATTTTCCGTGCGACTTCGTATGCTGCTTCCACTTCGGAACATCCGGTTTCGTCCATAATTTCACGCCGTTGTGCTTTCTCGTGTTTTTCGGTCATAGCAAGAGCTAACGACAAAGATGGTGGTACGTTGCGAAACAATGTCTCCAGATTGTCTGACAAGACCACACCCTCAACGTATTTGCCTGGTTCCTTTTTCGCTGATAACAACAGCGTTCGTTGCGAAGGCGTCAATTCTCGAAAACGCGCGATTTGATCGATTTCTTCTTTTGGCATTACCAAACACAACCACCACTCCATCATATTTAACATTCGCTTACTAGCATCCGGAAAATCAGCTAAGTTCTGAGTCGCGATCCAAAACCAAGCTCCCAACTTGCGCCACATCTTCGTGATTTTTACCACGTAGTTCGCGAGCAGCGGATGAGTAGTAATCAAATGACCCTCGTCGGTGACCACTAGAGTTGGTCGATCTGAGTGTTGCATCGTTTCTACCAAGTCATTGATATGACTCATCATGGATAAATACGCTACTGTTAGTTGATCCTCGTACCCTTCCCTCGCGAGCAAGCCCATTTCCAATATTGTTACGTCTACGTCTGGCCATGGAGTACCTTCACGATTGAAGAAATGATGTGCTGTACCCGATGTGAACAATGCCATCGCATCTGCCATTTCTTGAGCACGAAGTTGTCTTTGTGCTGGTAGATTGTCATCTTGAGCGCGAACCAGGAAAGCCTCGACTACGTCGGAAATTAGTACTTGTTCCCTACCCTCGGTCTTAACTCGTTCAGCTGCCTTGATGATGCTACTACGAATAAGCAATCGGTCCGCTCGTGAAACTTTGTTGTCTTCACGAACATCTCCGCCAGTGATCATGACACGCGCAACGATTTCCATCTCGCCTAGTCGATCGCGACTGGATGGTTCTCCACCACTCTGCTCACCCTCTAATTTAGTCGGATCATCGTCTAATACGTCAATTGCGTCTGAGAATGGTGGTAGTGAAACATTCGCATTTGGATTGAGAGTGATCTGATTAACTGACAATCCGTGTGCTTTGAAGTGTTCTCCAAGTAACGTAAAGGAACCACCCGCTTCGATGATAAATACTCGAGGGCGATGGCGTGCTACCATCTGCTGGAGCAGATACACGAGCATTGCAGACTTGCCGGCACCAGTTGGGCCGAGAATTAACATGTGAGCGTTTTTCTTTCGATCTTGAGGATGCAGTGGATCAAAGTCCAGAGGTTCTGCACCTCGATTGAAGAACAAAATCCCCGAATGACCCGTACCTCGAGAACGACCGTATATAGGTGCCACGTTAGCCAAGTGTTTGGAAAATACATATCGAGATCGCCGCCGAATCTTGTCCAATGCAGGATCATGTGCCATCGGTAAGTGTCGAATATAACTATCTAGCGGAAGTAAATCTTGTTCACCGCTAATCGGTTGAAATCCATTCGAGAGTAATAACGCATTTACTTCAGTCATGTTCTTACGTAGTTTGGATAAGTCGTTGCCACGTACGTAAAGACCCATCGAAGCGGGATAGAGTTTGTTTCCACGTGCGATCTGTCGATCGACTGCGTCGGCGTCTTCCCGAGTGAGTACTGCATCAGCATTGTCTCCTACCGCAGCTCGTTTGATTCGTGCAACATGCGTGCGAACTGCGGCTTGGGATTTGATCGTTACTGTCAAACATAGAATCGTGTGTTCAGGTAGGCGATCAAATAAGGCGTAGGTGTGATTTCCAAAAGTCTTTTCCGCGGTCAAAATACCAATATCTGGTATATTTCTGAAGTTTTGGATCGAAATAAATGCATGAGGGAGTTGATCAAACCACCAAACTCCATGGTCCGCATCAGATCTAGGACAAGAAAACAACAGGCTCTCTGCAAAGTCATGCCCATAACTCGATTGGGCTGATTCTGTATGAGGTGCAAGCTTTATTAAATCTTGTGGGTTCGTGCAATCCGCAAATGTCGGATTGGGATTGAACCACGAAAGTAACCATCGATAGAAATCTGCACCAGTCCCGCGACGACATATCAAACCTGCAACCTCAAGGGATGCATTGACTCGCGACATCGTGTCGTTCAGTAAGGCTTCTGCGTCAAGTATCGAAGTCTTGAGTTTCTCAGCCTTGGTACTCCGACGATAAATCACCACTCGAACGCGACGGAACTGACCGCGCCATCGTGTTCCCGATACCGCACTATCCTTAAAAAGTCCTCCTGAACTCGTGATACTGTCAAGATGGTTTTTGCATTCATCTAGGAAGAACTTGTGATATTCACTCTTGAGAGCGGCCGGGGACCCGTAATTGGCAAGCCGATCTTCCAAAAAGGAAAAGTCGTGTTCGTTCTGAACAAAAAACTGGATCACCCACGGCGCAGAATCATGCTCTGGTATCGAATCGGTTAAAGTTGACTGAATGCAGTCTCGAAGATTGACCAAAAAATTGTCATCTCTTGCCTCCGTTCCGATCGGAGTGAGTTCTAAGAACGCACCGAGACTGGTACCGTCTTCCAAGATGAAACACTGAGAATCCTCAATGTACTCCATCCAAGGTAGAAAATCGGTAAACGACCGCGGTCGTTGGTATAGAGAAGCTACGTCCCGCGCGGATACCGCACGATCGTGTGCAGTTTTGTTAGGAGACTGCTTTTCTGAGTTCTTAGCAGTGTGGAAAACGCCACCGAACAAAGAATGGATGACATTCAATCACTTTCACCAGAATCAATCTCTTCTCCAGGGAGTGCGAATTCAATTTGCGCGTACATGGGAAATGCAGTCCAATATCCTGGTATCGGTGTTCCGTCCTCTGGATCAAGGTGCGGATAAACGTACATGACCAAGAAGGGATTTTTCAATGTAGGAAACGTCTGCTTGGTATTTTCGACAACTGCTTCAGAAACAAGTGAAGAGTCCTCTTGATCATGTAAAAAAACGTAATCACTCTTTTCGTACGCTAGGTTGATAAAGTGTGCTTCGTAGATTTCTTCCATGGTGTGCGCATTTTTTGTCTCGGATATCGATCCCGACGACATACACCCTGAAACTAGTAGTAGCATCGAAACTACCATGAAAAAATTAGTAGTCTTAGTCATGTTTAAGTTTTCGTCCGTTGCGGTCATAGTTGATTGGTATTTCCTGTTCCACATGGATAGCGACACGTTGACCCGATGGCAAGAAAACCGCATCAAATTCTTGCTCAGCACGTTTCGCCAGCCAATCGGAAGTTGAGCGCAGGCCACCAGCGAGTGTTCTTCCTAAGACATACCGTGAACTGTCGCCGCTCACGAAGGATTGAATTGCACCTGAGGGACTGAGACTCTGAGTAGTTTCTAATGACGCAGCGGTATCGCTCGCAGCGGATGAGGTATTGAGAAGTGATTGTTGGAGGATGAACGAACCTGCATTACTCTTGCGTTCTCCAGGAATACAAGGGTTCCCAAACGCATCTGAGATCCAACCTAACGCTTGACTACTGTCTCCTGAATTCTGTGCGGATTCGACGGAATGGATAGTTCCATCGGCAAACACAAAAGTGACCGAATCCACGTATCCGGAGACACATGAAAGTGTCCAGTCTCCTACTGCCCAACCGCTCCAGACCATGCCTTCGATACCATCAATGGTCAAACCATTGGCGGCAAGGTTTACGTTGCCCGTCAACACTTTGAACGGCATTGGGTCGCGAACGCGTCCTTCTAAGGGAACTCGGCCAATAAGTGCTGTGAGTGCGGTTGAATCAATGAGAGTCGCATTGTTTGGAATCGTTAGAAATGGTTCAGCAGTTGCTGCTGATGGTTCTCCAATTGGATTCGAACCAATGTCCTTGGTATCCAACGGATTTAACCAAACATAAGACGGAGCTGTTGCAATACCCGTCGTATCCGCTCCAACCACAAGATCGCTATCTATCGTATAAGCAGAAGTCGATTGCCGTGCTAGTTCATCGAGTGCAGAAACAATTTCGTCGATCTGACTTTGAATTCTCTGCCTGTCTTCGGTATGGCTTGACTGCAATGCTCGGTCTTGTCGTAAGTTGCGAAACTCACTGGCAAACTGACGTGCGATGTTTGCTTCGATTTCATCTCGTTCGTGTCGAAGACTAGCATTGTCTTTACGCAACGCATCAACTTCATTGATGAGTTCACCTACATTGGCTGTCAGCGTTTTAATCGTATCAGCTGGTGAGTCTGCATCTGGAGCTGGCGATTCAGGTACAGAACTCATGCCTGGATCTCGCGGAACTTCGTTGTCACAAGACTTAAAAGCTATGAATGTCACCACGATAACAGCAACAACGCTAATGATTGGAATAAGCTTGTTGTTAAATTTCCAAGGCATCTCAGAGATCCAACGCTTGCGTAAAGGGTTGTTTCGAAATCAAATACACCGCGGTTACATTCGCCCGAGTAGAACTGGGCAAGAGTCGATAGTGATGAAACGTCGCTGCGTTCCAATTTCCACGTAATTTGGAAGGATGTAATTCGACTGCTTGATCGCTTATGTTCGTCAATAAGACAACTGTAACGAATAAACCCTGCTCCGATTTCCAACTGGCGACAGGTTTAATCTGCACCCGCTCATCCCGAACCAATCCGTCAGCGCGCTTCGGTATCGGTGCTTGACTGAGATCTTTGGAGCTTACGCGCAATCGCTTTGGTGCATACATAATTCGAGCAGCGTATCGCGTTAGACTCGCAGGCGTCCATCGTTTTTTAGTCTGCTTGACATTGGTCTGTGAAGCATCATTGATGTAAACGTGTTCTGAGCTCACTTTCGCAGTATCTGCTTTAATGTCAAACACCATTACAGTACCGTCTTTCCGTGACCGAACTAAGAACCGTTGGCGAGCAAAGTCGTGCGTTGCAGTGAGATACACAGAATTTCCCACTATTTGCACGCGAATTCGCTCACTGAGGTTCGCGGGTACTCCAATGTCTACTGCATAAGAAAAGTGCAAATACCGTTCTGCGTCAACTTCCAAATCTAGCTTAAGTGGAATCTTGTCCCATTCAAGATGGTCGGCAAAGGCCACGACATTCGATGACATGAAAAAGAGAACAATGAAAAATTTGCACCAGTTTCGCGGCCTTCGACCGTTTGAATTCTTTGTGTATTTCCTATGAGTTGTTGGCATTTGAATCTTCTTCTTCCTCGGGTGGATTAAGTTCGTTTTCTTCTAAGCGGCGCGGCCCTTCTTCGGCAAAACCGTCAAGCGCTAGTTGCCACGGGTTCTTTTCCGGATCGACTGCGTAACGTATCACCCGAAGCGGATAACGGATGAAAGTTCGTTTGATCGACATACCTTTGACAGACTCCTGGAGTTCCAGATCGAGCCAAACTACCCAAGTACCTGAATCCAAAACTTGTACTCGCAATTCATCGAACGTATGGCCGGGGCGTTCTTGCATACCACGAACTCGATGAATGAGTTCGCCTCGACGACCTTTAAGTTCTAACTCCTTTTGTAGTGCTGCGCGGTAATTAGGTGTCAGGTACGCGGACAGTGAATAAATGGCTTTTCCAAAGTCTTTTGAACCGTCATCCGGCCAGCGATTGAGTTGTTGAAAAATATAAAACGCGAAGGCGTAAACATTGGCGGGATGTATTTGACCTGGAGTTAG
This sequence comes from uncultured Pseudomonadales bacterium, assembly GCA_964511425.1. Taxonomy (GTDB): domain Bacteria; phylum Pseudomonadota; class Gammaproteobacteria; order Pseudomonadales; family Azotimanducaceae; genus Bin55. Next base: position 10,798 of record CAZEFI010000023.1, on the reverse strand, counting down.
CGTCGCGCCGGAACGCAGATCGGGCGGCAAATGTACGACGACGTCATCTTGTGCCTTAACTAACGAGAATCCCAGAATCAAAATCGTGAGAACTTCGATACCAATGACAATCCACAGCGTACGAACGTGTGAACGGACGTTGTCGATTTCATGTCGATACTTACGCATGTGAAGTTCTTCCAAGATCCCAATGCATTGATTTAAGTATCAAAGGACACGCTTGAACACCCTTGTGTGCGAGCCACACACGACACACTTGTTGGTAGTATCCATCCGGTCGGCCGTTTTTGATTTTTTGAAAAAACGACGCGACCACAACTACGGTTGCAACCACGCCGACTCCTGCAATGCCTAAACCCATTGTTATCGCACCGAGTAGCGCACACATTAGCACACTCACCGGTAACCAGAATGCTGTCGCACCTACTGCAATAAACAATAACTCTGATGTTGAACATCCTTTGAATATCGGTGGTTCGCAATTCATGCGATCAGCGACGCGTTCTTCGTGTGATTCGTTCATGTTCTAGAAAATCTTTGAGGCTTCAGTGAGCAGATAGCTCGCAAATATGAGGACCACTGCGCCAACTACGGCGAGTACTCCTACTTCGGCCCACTCTGCTTTGCCCTGTCGTGCTTCGTTAAACTTCGCAAAGCCGACGTAAGCAACCCAAAGAAAACCCACCGCCGCAACGGCTAAGCCAAGAACAAGCGCGCCATCTTTGATGTAGCCGGATATAAGTGCGATCCAATCGCCGTCTGCAGGCTTGGTACTTGGTGCGACCGCTGTAGGAAGATCAGAATAGAGCGGCGGAAATGAGTAGGACACTAGATAGGTCCAATATTTAGAAATTAATTGCAAGGTTCACCTCGAAAAGTTGAAATTTGTAAAGTCATTGGATGTAAAAACCGATTACGAGAAGAATGATTGACGCGCGCATCACCTGCCAAAGAAAGTCATAGATCTCCAAGTCGCCTAATCGCCAAGCTCGGAACGCCCCTACAGCAACCCACGTAGTCCAAATCAATATCAAAACGATTAACGAACTCTTGATAGCAAGCAACATAGCCGAAGACTCTACCCCAGCACCCGCGAGAAATGCGCTTTGTTGAGTGGAGTTCACTGACGGTAGTCTCCTTGCAAAGGCTCAAACTCACGCGGCTCACTTGAGGGTCCATCAAGATGATCTTGAATCCCGCGCCGAACAAGTTTCAAATCGCGGCGTAACCAGTCGTATTGAAAGTTGATTCGTGCTGTAGGATCCGCTTCTTTTTCCGCTCGATCAATGAGCTTGTCTAGCGTCTTGAGCTCGGAAATGATTTGCGCCAAAGCTGCACGCTCGGCATCGGTTTCCGCAAAGTGAAAAGCAAACCCGTCCATCAAAAAAACGGTTAGGGTTAGCAGAATGAGTTTTTTGGTGTTCATCAACGTATTCCAATTATTGGAATGCGTATGATGAGGCTTTCACATTGAAAAGAAAACCAGTTTTCTCACCACTGAATGTAGTGATATTCTGATATTATGTATATATCTAGGGGTTTAAACTGGATGTGGAATCTTCGGTCGCGGTTGATGAATCCCGCCATACATATTTAATCGGTGTGGGACACTCAAAATTCGAATAGGTTACGTCGATTTTTTCTTCAACCGTGCCTCTCGTGGGTGCCGAGTACGCGTATTCAACTGACTGTTTGGGAACAATGAATCGTTGCATATTTTCATCGAATTCGTAGATGTACTCATGGCGAATTTTTTTCACACTTGCGACTATCATGACGCGAGTTTTTTTAGTGAGTTCCAAAACAAGAGATTTGGGTGCTCCGGTTCCGAAATCGATCACGAGTGTGTACCGTAGATTTTTAGCAACACGACCTAAATCACCCAGAAGTTCAGTTATGTTTTCGCTCGGCGACTGCGCTTTCTTATCGAATCGAAACTGAATGGTTAGTTCAGATTCACTCTCCTCTATGAGTTTTGCTGATGAAAAGTCCATCCCGACCGCTGGCGGGGCCGAGAATGGCGAGTACTTCCATTCATTGTAAAAGCGGTTACGCCCGTGATCATCGGTCAAAAATCCGTTGTCGTTCACCGTTACAAGTCGAGTTTCACTTCTATCAGTTTCTTCGTGGTAAACAATTTCCTGACTGAAGGTACACAGCGGTAAACCTTCTAGGTCCTTGCTCAAGGCTTTGGCGACCAGTTGATTGTGATGATCCCGCAGTGAACTTTCAGACTCAAGTCGTTCTAAAAGATTTGCATATTGCGTGGCTGCAAATCCTTGCATATCATCGAGTTCACTAACCATAATGTCATCGATCGGTGTCTGAGAAGCTGTACTGTCTGCGTGTACTCCACTAGCGAAACTGATTACTAGAGTAGTGCTAAAAGCCAAGCAGTAATGTGACTTTAAGGGAGTCTTCATGAGACAACGATCGAATGAGAACTCAGTAAAAATTCAGGCAAATAAACATGCTGGTTGGAAGAAAGTGAAGTGATCTGAATTCACTACCTGTTCATCAATCGACCTTAACGATCGGCGAGAGCGTTAACTCAAAAATTCCATTGAATACCAACTTCAATGCTCGTTTCCCGATCATCAGAAGTTTCTATAAATTGGTATGCAACGGTAAGCGAAGCATCGCCGGCTCGAAAAGGAATGCGCGCACCGATCGCGCCAAACACGTCTGTTGTGTCTTCTTCTTCGATCAGTGCGAGATAGTGTGTACTGGGTATTGGATTCATTTGACCACCAAACGTGATACTCGTGTCAGCCTTGTGCTTCAAAAACGCCAATCCAGCTTTCCCAAAGACCGAAAAACTCTCATGGAGGTACACATCGTAAACTGCGGCGAGGCCAAAAATGGTGTGTTGAACAGTAGTCCGCCACGAAAAATTGATTGAGTGGAGAGGATATCTCGTTGGTACTTCGAACTCTTCAGTATAGAGTAATCGTTCAGGAGTCGACACATAAAACACTTCAAACCCCCATTGTTCGTCGAGGTTATAGCCAACACCGATGAAAGCTTGAGCCCGCGAGCCATCCACTTTATATTGGAACGGAGGAAATGGTCCAAATTCACTCTGGTCGTCCAGATCTTGTGTGTCAACTTTTGGGGCTTCAAGGTCGTTCCAGTAGGTAATGCCACTAAGCATATATGGACCTTCCTCTTTGGCGTTCAGTGCCGTAGTGAGGCTAAGCATGAGTCCAGTGGCGATGATTGCTAAACGGTATGAACAGTTGAAATTTTTCAAATTAAAGCTCTCCCATAATCGATGATTGACTTGTTCTAGTGACTGTTGAACAATTCTACTAATCTATCTAGCAAAACTTAAATGTCCCAACAGATTCCCACAAAGAGGCCAGATTCTGACTCCTGTGGAGTGCTAATGAATTGATAAGTCGCAGAAACACTTGCGCGAGTGTTTTGAATGGGTAGTTTGATACCGAAGGCAAAGTACATATCAAACGTGGTCTCATCCTCTTCGAGAAGGTCGTCATAAATGTCGTCGTCAAAATATTCGTCATAGTAGTCGTCGACGTCAAAAGAATCATCGTCGTCACCGAAGAAAATCGGTGGAAATGGAAAGCTTGGTAAAGAGAGATCTACCTCTGTGCTCTGTTGTGTACGCGCAACACCAGCTTTACCAATTAATGACAATTGGTCGTTGATAGGAAACTCATACACTGCACCAAACCCAAGTACGTTAGTATCCGTCGTTATTGAAAGCGAAACACTTTGCGCGACTATCCATTGCCCGCCAAAGATGGAGAACAAATCAATGTCAGCTTGGGTCGAAGGTAGTTTGGAAAAGAACGCCTCAAAACTCCAGGTCTCATTCACTCGGTATCCTGCACCAATCCAAAGATCCGTAAGTCGGTCCACTCCGTCTTCGTCCCCATCCGCAAGCGGCAAGCCATAGAGTGTTGTATTCGGTGCCTCGAGAGAAGGCCAATAACTTGCGCCCCCGAGTATGTAGAACTGCCCAAATACACTACTCGTTATAGTTAGTACGAGTGTACTCGCCACAAGCCATTTCAGCACGTGTTTAAGAGTTGAAAGAGTCAATTTCATGGATTATTTCCCTATTTGAGAATGACGGGACGGGCAGCCGGTTCAATCTGAACCACAACGAATACTAGTCGTACTAGTCTATGAGCGAGTTATAACTTCAAAGTTCCAACACCCGTTTGGTACTTGAAAATTCGTTCATCGGACGTCTCATATACGTTATCGGCTATTAGTACCGTTCTCTAAATTCGATAGTTTAATGTTTAATGAATCAATCTTGCGGACCTTCAAGAAGAATTGAGCTTAATTGCTAGCGAATGTGCTTTGTTTCTTCCTACTTGCGCGATAGTCCTGTGCATTCCATCGTTCCGTTAAGAGCCAGATCGATCGCAGCGGAATGTCTAGTTCGGTTGCAAGTGTCAAATACTGCACAGGATCTAAAAGCCTCCCCTCCGCATCTTTGTCTCGTTTCTTAAACTTCTTGAACCAATGATGGAGTAGCGCATCAGTCTGTGAATCGGTGGGTTCCTGAGGCCTACCCACATTGGTTAGACCAGGTTTCGCGCGCCGGCGTTGAGTATATTCTCTATTACTGATCCCAAAGAAACATTCAAGCATGTTAAATGGGGCATCGTGATCGATGAGCAGTTCGAGTTTAGACTCATTCTCACGCTGCTCTTCCATATACGAGATCAACGTCCAAAAAACTTCTCTATTGAAGCGGATGGAGAGACAATGGGAACGAAATGAATCGATGCGATAGAGATCAAGAATTCCCAGTTTCCTGAGTTGTTCTATTTCGCGCTCACCAATTTGTAACTGTTGGAGTGAAATGTGATCACTCTCGGCAACACAGCGAAGTACATACAAAAATACGGCCGACGTTAGTTCGGCTTCTTTGGTTTTCACCACTTTGCGACCTCCTAGAAAGGCTTAAAATTATGAAGTGTTGATTGGCATTATTTAAATCACCGAATTTCTATGGAGATATGGTATATTGTATAGGTTATTCAGCCTATGTCCACCGTACCGAGGTATGTTTTTCCGACTTTCTTACAATCACGTACTCGTTGTGAGTTTTGAAGTTTGATTGACGAAATAGCCACGAATGTTGGTAGGAGTAGTGCTACAGTCTTAATGCGATCAATGTATAATAAATTTCGAGGAGAATTGTGCTAAATTAGCAGCCACCTACGCATTAGCATACAACTAAGGTAATAGGTACTAAGCCGTAGCGTTAAAGTGCGATTTGACTGATTTTTCAACAAAATCCAGTACATTGAATCTCGGTAGGCGGTCTCAACGCAGATGACTCGACAGGAACTCCAGAAAGCCTTTGAAATAGCTTCGGATAAACCATTGCTAGGCGCTATTGCTAAACAACGTGCGCTAGAAGCTACCCCAACGTTCTTTCTCAGAATTGAAGACCAGAATAAACCTCTTCAACTACTTCCTCCTTTACGAGAAAAACTGACAAAATCAGTAACCTGCAGCGACGTTAGCTTCTCCTTAGGTTGGAACACCTGGTTAGATGAAAACACCGCGATTGCCAAACATCTAACCAGAGACCTTCACACAGCATCGTTAAGTGATCAATACCCGAACGCAAATGATGGCGTTCGTTGCTCGCGTACGTCTTGCTGGTTGAGTGATCCAACTTTATTTCCAAAATGTGACCCTTTCACGCTATTTATTGGCGTAGCCTTACCTGGAGAACAAAAACATGAAAGTACTTTGTAAATTTTTTACAGTCTTTGCGCTGGTGTTTCTCGTCTGGCCACAGGCGGACGATGAATCCCCAAAGTCAGAAGAAGTGGATGAAGAACCACCTCCTACGACGTTAAAGAGAAGGGACTTTACGTCTACCAAATGTCGCGATACCTACACTCACGAGAAGTTGAACTTCGATGTAGAAATCAACAGTTTCAAAGTCGAAGTAGACGACAGTAGGGTAGAGGTGTCCTACCGTCCTTTACTCGAATACACGATCAAGAAGGACGATAACGTCGTCGCGCACAGAAAAGTGCGTCCCGTAGGATGGAATAAATTTCAGACGGGATCCTCTGGTAAAATTTTAGACAATAACAATCGAGTCCAGTTTCTGCGGAATCACCAGGGAAAGGAAGATCTGATTATGAAAACCATTTCAAAGGTTGTACTCGGTGTTCCTGGTAAGCACAGAAGTGCTAGACAACAAGTTAATGCCCCAGTTGACCTTTGTATCACCTTTGACCTCACTAAAGGTATAAAGAGAACAACAAAAACTACGTTACACTCAAGTTTCCGATCCGCCGAAACTCTCCAAAGTCTATTGAAAGCACAGTGAACAATACACGAGAAATAGGCATTAACTTCGGTTGTCGGACGCGTTGAAGCAAAAATATCCAGTGAAGAGATTCCCTTCATTGTCACAGGTATTTTTTAAACGTCGCTAGTGCCAAGGACAGTGCGGAACCCCAAATTAATCCCATTGCACTATTAATCCAAGAAAACGAAAAAGCCCACGGCCAAAGTACATAGATTCCGAAGAATAATGTGATCGACGGGTACAAAGACTTGCTTGCAAAGACATAGAGCCAAGCACTCTCACGACCACCACGCCACCGACGAATCTCTCTGCTGACCAAACCATGGGTTATTCCCACCATTAGTAATGGTGACACTGACACGATTCCTATCAGAAATGTTGTCAATCGAAAAATACACGCTTGGAAAACTTCAACCGCTACGGTGAGATGACTGTTCAACGATTGTCGGATTCGCTTAACCACATTGGTAACAGCAGACATTGATGTAGGTAAAGTGTGAAATTCTCGGCGTTGTTGCTCAAGATACCTTTCTATCGGTAGAACTAAGCGATTACTAATCTTCGTCGAGTACGAAAGAGTATTGCGGTACCAGTGCTGCTCGAACGTTCCACCAACTGAGCTCTCAATTTGCTGAACTTCCCGTAGCGTGCGTTCATTCAGCCGACTTTCGTAAGTATTTTGCCACCACGAGTGCATTCCACACCATTCAAAGATTGTCGCTAGAAAGAACATACCAATCACTAGGGAAATGGCTTTCAACACAATTCCGATTGTGTTCAAAAAAGGATTGATTTTTGAGGTCGTGCTTTTCAAATTCTAAACCAAAACCATTTCTCGGATAAACTTAATCGTTCCTACATCGAATGCGGTTGAGCAATAGAATCCTGGTATCTGTTGGCGTAACTCATACGCATTGCTTGGAACACGCCCTCAATACCGCTCGGCGCAAACGGATCGTTCTTTTCGGGCAATGGAAATCGGACTTTCCACAAGTCGTTACCGTCTAAAATGGCGAACGCATGGCCTCGCGGCAATCCCATTACCTGATTAGCGGTGAGCAATGGAGTATCAGCCACTATAAGTTGATCGTCTGTGCGAGACCTAAATTCCGTACTGAGCGGGGTCGTGCCTGAATCAGAAGCGCTTGAGGACGTTTTTAACCCGCGGACTTGAATATGTGGTAGTTGTTTCGTAAGAAATTCGGCGGTTGCAAGTTCTTTAACGCGCAGCATGATCAAACTGTTGAAGTTCCCTAATATTTGACCCGTCTTTGCTTTACTCCCTACTCTTGCCTCCAAATCTGAAATCGTTTGGGTATAGGCCGTTACCTGATATCCCGCACCTCCAGCTTTATTAAGTAGCGGAATGAACTCGTCGCCTATTAGTTCGTTGAATTCATCCGCGTGAATGCAAACCTTCGGTGGCTCGACGTAAGGCTTGTTCTCACCGTCTATACCATACTTATAAAGATATCCTGCTATCGAAACAAGGTCTGCGAACATTGAATTTCCGACGGCACCTGCGACAGTTGTATCGGAGAGCGCGTCCAAGCCTACGTAGACAATGCCTTTATTACGGATCGCGTCGAGCCAACTTAAAATTGGACGAGGATCATCGGTATCTACGGGGGCGATGAGATCAGCCACCGCGCCGGTCGTTAGTTTCTCCATCAACGGTCCCACAGAACTGACAATCTTGTCGAAATAAGTACGGTCGTATTTGAAAGCCGAAACCAATCCTTCAAGTACAGGATCATTGATGTTTTTCTTTTGCACGTACTTGTAGAGAGCAACAGCAGTGGGGTCTCTACCTTTTAAAGCACTTGTTAAAGTCTTTTGGTTCAAAGAACGTGCGATATTCTTCACCTCTTCTGCCCAACCACCAGGTTCGGTACGGCTAAGTAGACTTCGGGTGTATTCGACAAACAAAGGTTCAATGTCATTGATGTACTGTCGTATCTTTCGGTAATCAGGTACTTGCCGCAGCTCGTGTAAAGCACGTGCGATAATGTTGACGAATCGCCACGCGAATTCTTTGAAGGCCGAGGAACTTCCGCTACTGGGAAGTTGATTGGCAATGCGAGTTGCAACTTCCGTGATACGCGAAAATCGACCGATCGCGTTATATCGACAGGATACCTCCGGATATCCTAGGTGGAAGATATACAGCTGATCTTGTCTCCCAGCACGAAGTGCTTCGATATAAATGCGCTGCAATAAATCGACATCTCCTTTCGGATCGAAAACAAACACAACCTCTCCCAACTGGATATCCTGAGCGATTTGTAGCTCGGCTAAGCGAGTTTTGCCCACTCGAGTCGTTCCCACGACGAGCGTGTGTCCAACACGATCTCTTGAGTTCAACCACACGTTCCGTTTCCGTAGTTCAACTCCATGTAATTTTGAATCACCACTCATTGAATGTTGTTCATTCGAATTTGTCAAGGATGGTATTGAACAATATTGGACCAACCGGCGGAGCAATCTTGTCCATTTCTTTGTCAGATACATTTGCGACTCTGGTAATTCGGTGTCTTTGTGCCGTTGTGTGTGTCGATAAGTCCAACGAAAACCTCGTCCTAAATACAGGAACCCCTTTCGTTTTGGTATATTCGCTAACGACATTGACCAAGCACTGCTCTGCGTTAAACACGCCTGATAAGCCAGTATATACAAGGCTCCAATCAATTGATAGATGCCAAGAAATGCAATCGCGACCGCTATGACATACGTAAAAGATCGCGGTAGGAGTAAATGATCGCCGAAGAAAATGAACATAAAACTCATTGCGCAGCACACTAACGCAGACCATAGCTCCACGGGAGCTCGTAGCAACGCTTCAACAGGATATTTCATTCATTCCCACAGATCAACTGAATTCAACAATTTCAATAAAACGATGGTATTAAAAGTATGTCAAGCGTATCTGCAAAAGAACATTTATGGTAGCTGATCGAGGGTTAATGGTTTGATTTCATCTTCCTTTCGACGTTTTAAATTCGGTACAGAGTTTCTATCTGGGTCGATGGACTCTAATAGACCATTGTCAAAATTGATGGTAACCTTTCCCGACTGCACATGTTGCGCGTCGATCCCTCGCTCAACTGCCCATTCTTTAATTTGGCCATGATCACTTGCCTCAACGTCAACGAAATAGGCATCGATACCGTTCAGTTGAGAAACTCGTTGATAGACCAGGTCAAACACGATGTCGCTAAGTGGACAATCTAAGCGCAAGAATACCAACACTCGTTCTGATTCCGAGATCACTTTGTCTTTGTGTTTTATGGTTTTAGGGAGAAGACTCACATCAATTAAAGGTTCGTCTTGGTTTAGTGCTTTGGATTCGATATCGTAAGCGCGTTGAAACTGCAATACTCTTAATGCATCATCGCGCATCATGCGCGCCCAAATTCGGGCGTAGTGCATTCGTTCTGTTTCAGAGCGGGCGTGTATGCCTAATACTTCAATGGGAGAAATATTGGGATGACTCAATCGACCTCGAACCCCTCGCATGAGTTCCTCGTACCGACTCCATTCTTGTACAGACAATTGCCATTGATCAAGAAGAGACACATCTGTATCGGACACTTCTAATAATTTACTTGAAGTATTGGTTGTATTTAACGTATCTCTTTCTACTGCGAATATCATCATGCTGAATAAACAGCCGAAACAAATTAACAGTTTTTGCATTACTCTTGCTCTATGCCGTCAGTTGTTGATGGACCAATTTGTTCTTCAACGTGTTCCATTTGCGATGAATCCGTGGCATCATCGTCCGTAGCTTCCTCGACTTGTTCAACAGAATTTGATGGTGTTGGATTCCCAGACAGGATCTCAAAGTCGCTGAGATCTCTGTGAGGAATCGGAACGTCCTGATATCTACAGTCCTCCTGGATCTGGTTGTCACGATCAGTTTCAAGTTCAATGATTTCAGATGTAAACGGAGACTCATCGCTGGATTCGCGCTCGACTTCGTTATCTGGGCCAAACATAATCAACATCAAGAGGCTGAATATCGTCAATTTCATTCGTCAGTCGCCTCCCCTTCTCCGCTGCACAGCTCAAAACTCACTAAACGATGAATGGGATCTTGAACCAAACGCCAAACTGGACCAGCTAATGTCTCTAAAGCTTGTTGTAGACTTATCGGACCTAAATCTCGATGGATTCGTGGTAGTGGTAATGCAATCAAAGTACGAACACGAGCGTCCTTCGATTTGGGAACTGCTAATCGTATTCCTTGATCTTGCAATAGACTTCGCATGGCGTCACCTACGGTTGTAATAGTGGAATCGAACTGTACGTTTACGACGGTTGCAAAAATGTTCTTTTGAGCATCGGTTGGCAGGGTTTTCATGGTCGAGTAGCGACCAACTTGAACTTCATCGGAGGCAGGAATTGCATGTGTTCCGAGCACTACCAATGAAAGCACTAGAAAATACTTGATCGGACGCATTCTGAGATTGTTCCAAA
>CAZEFI010000022.1:9141-29853 GCA_964511425.1 uncultured Pseudomonadales bacterium | reverse complement strand
TGTACTGGTTTCTAGATTGCGATGCCCTGAATTATTCGGTACGGAATCTACTGTCTGCGTAGAACAAATATTGAATCTTTTGATTACTCTACGGGGTCAATTGGGATGGAAATCTTAAGCCGCTGCAGTATCTGACCCTTCTGATCGTGATATTCAACGAGCAATGTTTCCAGTTCCCAATCGACTGTTAGTAATCCAAAATTGTTGACTCGTATGTTTTCTTTTGTCACGCGAAAGCGATTCTGTTCATTAGCACCAAAGCCAGTGCGGGAAGTGAGCGAACTGGATGTGAACTCAAAGAGATCTTTTTTGATATCAAAAGTTTCATTGGTTCGTAACCGTGAAGTTTCGGCAAGGTGACGATCACCGCTGAAAATGATTACCCGAGCACTAGCCTGAGAGAGCAACCTTAACAGTCGATCGCGTTCGTGCGGAATCCCTGCCCAACGTTCGAAACAGTGATCTAATGGAATTACTTGAATCCCCGACACAAAAATGTGCAACACAGCGGGTTCTTTGAGTTGCTGTTCTAACCAATTCCACTGGGCTTCGCCAAGTATGGTTGCATGCCCATCATCGGTTGGAACAATATCACCGGCGGAACAGTCCTTTGCATTAGAGTCGCGTTTCCATGGAGAACGAAAATATCGAGTGTCTGACAAAATGACCTGGATTTTTTGTTCTTCTTCACCTATCCAAGCCGAATCGTAGTTTCCAGCACGCTTGGCGCGGTCACTACTTGGGTCGATATTCCAGAACTCAAGGAACTTTTGCTTCGAGATTTCTTTGAGTTCAAAGCTACGATCTCCATCACGCTGCCCATAATCGTTATCGTCCCAGATAGCTAGAACGCGGCTCGATTCTCGCAGTGATTGAAACTTGGTTGTCTTCTCCAATCTATCGTAATCCCCATTGAAATCATCAATTGTTGAAGCTGAACTAAACTTTGTCAGATCAAGATACACGTTGTCGCCCATAAATACTGAGACATCGGGACTAGAGTCTAATAACACGTTCCATATCGGATGATTGGGATTTTCGTCGTTGATACAGGACGCAAAAGCAATGGTCGTAGTTTGTCCGAGCGTGTGAGGTACAAATGCACAAAAGCACACAAGAAAAAGTAACTGTTTGCCGATGGTCCAGATATCGGGAAATTGACTATCGTGGAACATCAAACAATGCGGCAAGCTGGTCGATCATCGCTCCAGCGAGTTGTTCTGGTTCATTGATGGTGACCGCGCGGCTGTAATGATTCGTGACGTCGTGTCCAATGCCAATTGCAATGAGTTCGACCCGGGAGTGATCTTCGATCATCTCGATCGCATATTTCAAATGTTGTTCTAGATAGTTGCTCGGATTTGCAAGAAGTGTGGAATTATCAACTGGTAAACCGTCTGAAATAACCATTAGTACCTTGCGTTGCTCGGGTCTGCTAGTCAGCCGGTTGTGTGCCCAAATAAGTGCTTCCCCGTCGATATTTTCTTTGAGAAGCTCTTCCCTCATCATGATGCCCATGTTATTTCTACACCGTCTCCAAGGCATTTCCGCTGATTTAAAAACAATGTGCCTGACGTCGTTTAGACGGCCTGGGTTTTCGGGTTTTCCTGCATTTATCCAATCTTCACGAGACAATCCCCCGCGCCACGCACTTGTCGTAAAACCCAATATTTCCACACCAACACCGCATCTCTCAAGGGTACTTCCCAAGATGTCACCGCAGATAGCAGCGGTCACGATTGACCGTCCTCTCATAGATCCAGAACTATCGATGAGCATTGACACAATAGTATCGCGAAACTGCATCTCTTTTTCGCGTTTGAACGCTAGGGGATTCACCGGATCGACTATTACTTGTTCAAGTCTCGAAGCATCTAAGGTACCTTCGTCAAGATCATACTCCCATGTTCGGTTTTGCTTCGCGAGTAATCTCCGGTGCAGTCGGTTTGCTAACTTGGCTGTAGCCTGTTTCAGGGGTACTAACTGCATGTCCAAACCAGCGCGGAGTTTGCTTCGCTCATCTGAATCACATAACTCTTCGGCGTTCACTACTTCATCATACTTTGTTGTAAACGGGGAGTATTGAAAGTCTCGGTTTATGTTGCCGGTTCTGTCAACATTCTCTTGTGGGACGTCATCAGTTTCAGCATCTCCATGATCGTCGTACTCTTCACCTTCAATACTCGCGTCAACTTGAGCGGAACTAGCATCGGAATCTTCGTGCCCTTCATCACTGTCAGCAGGGACAAATTCGTCTACTGAGTCGTCCTGCTCTTCAATTTGCTCCGAATCAGAATCGGTTTGTTGTTCCGATTCCGAAGCCTCCAGTTGCTCTTCCTGCTCCGCAATCAATCCTAAATCCTTGAGTATGTCTCGACAACGAGCGGCAAAAGCTACCTGATCACGGATACAAGCGGAAAGAGCTTCGATATCTTTGCCAGCTTGTTGGTGCACATGTTCACGCCAGAATTGTGCAATGTTTTCTGCTGCTGGTGGAAGCTTGCGTCCGGTAAGTTGTTCTCGCACGATCAAACCCACCGCGACACCCAAGGGCGCATCGGTTGCCGCAGTGATTCGATCGAACATCGATTGACGACAAACCTGATCCAAGGACGCGTCAAGATTTTGCGCCACGCCTTCCATCCGGAGTGCGCCTAATGATGCGACTCTTGCATCTTCGACCCATTGAAACAATTCGCGCGCGGGACCTGAGGAGGGACAGTGCTCGGTATGTACTCTCGCATCGTGAAACCGCACCCGTAGTGCTAGTTCGTCTCCCACGCCACGAATCGCGTTGAGTTCCTCTGGCGAGCACCCAAGTTCTGGAGACATCACACGCACAGTATCGCCTTGCAGTTCCGGATTCTCTTTGCAAAAGGCTACGTCTAGATTGTCGTTTTCAGCGAGCGCGCGAATAGTAGCCGTCATCGCGCGCTTAAAGGATTCAATCGGACTGTCGGAAAGTGAGCTAGCCATACCGTAGTCCTGCACCGGAGTCTAGTAGCGCAACCTGAGCACGCATCGATCTCTAAGTACGAAGCGTAATTTCTGCACTAGCGTCTCCAAGATCCTCCCCCATACACCGTTGGTAATATTCGGCGATGGTTGGGCGTTCGAGCTCATCACATTTATTCAAGAACGTCACCCGAAACGCAAATGCCAAATCATCAAATATCTCAGTATTTTCTGCCCATGTAAGCACTGTTCGTGGCGACATGACGACAGACACATCACCGTTCATGAACCCCTTACGGGTGAGATCAGCAACGTTGACCATATTTGCTAGTACGCGACGCCCATTTGATCGTGTTTGCCAAGATCGGGCTTTGCGGTACACGATGTCCACTTCGACATCGTGCGTCAAATAGTTTAACGTCGCAACGATGTTCCAGCGGTCCATTTGGCCGTGATTGATCTGTTGCGTACCGTGGTACATGCCAGTCGTATCACCTAATCCAACAGTATTGGTAGTTGAGAACAATCGAAACCAAGGGTTGGGTGTAATCACTCGATTTTGGTCGAGCAGTGTGAGTTTACCTTCGACTTCAAGTACGCGCTGAATCACGAACATCACGTCGGGTCGTCCCGCGTCGTATTCGTCAAAGACCAAGCATGTAGGATGTTGTAATGCCCAAGGTAACAAACCCTCTTTGAAAGTTGTAATTTGCAATCCGTTTTCGACTACGATTGCATCCTTGCCAACCAAATCGATCCTGCTAATGTGGCTGTCAAGATTCACTCGCACGCAAGGCCAATTTAAGCGAGCGGCTACTTGCTCAATATGTGTCGACTTCCCCGTACCATGATATCCTTGAATCATGACTCTGCGATTGTGCGCGAACCCCGCGAGAATCGCTAATGTCGTATCATGATCGAAATGGTAATTTTTGTCAAATTCAGGGACATAATCTGTACGTTCACTAAAAGCTGGGACCATGACATCTTTAGCGATACCAAAGGTCTCTTCAATGTGTACAGTTGTGTCCGGTTTCATGTCCGGACACAATCCAGACTCGTGAGGGTTCATGTGGTACTAATGCGCGAAAAACCGATCGAAACACCTTATCTGATCGGTGGATGAATGAAGTTAAGAAAAAGGAATTTTACGTATGGTCTCGTGTTATTCGTTGTCAAACAAGACTTCGTAAATCCTATCTCGAGCACTGTTCAATCGACTTGAGTGTTGAGACTGAATCAAGCCTTGAAGATGGGCTAACTCTTCATCTGTAAAGCGTCCATTGTCGTTGTTCCGCTTATAGAGAATTCGCGCTGCTTCCGCGCGTAGTGGTAAAGAATCCATCCGTTCAAGTGATGCAAAAAGAGCGTTGGGAGCTTGCCACGCAATGGTCGCGAGCGGCCTATCTAGGTCGGTCGTTTGCTTCTCGCTCAATTCGAAAAACAAGTCCAAAGTTCTCGTAATATCATCATCCAATATCAATTTAGAAATGACGAAATCGTATGCCCGACTCCTAGTTTTACCTGCTCGTACCTGGGAAAGCATTGACACAGCAACGTCAATTTGACCTGTGAGCGAAACCCGGTGAATGACTGAAGCCTCCATACCCACCTCTCCCTTATTGATTGGTTCCTTTAACGCGAACTCCATTGCCATTTGTGGGTTAGACCCAGCTAGACCATGAAAAGCCGATCGTTTCAAATCTTCTCGAAGATGTTCTATACGTGCATCAGTCTCAATCCAATGCAATGTTTCGGAAAAATCGTGGTGTGCCCAACTATCTACTAATGTACGAGCAACGTCTTCTAAAGCAATCGGATCTGTAATGTCCCTCAGCATTGTCAATACTTGCTTCGGTGAGGTTGAAGCTATTGCGGTTAGTGCCCAGTCTCGAGTGTATGATTGAAGGTGGTCAGGTAACTCGTTCAATTCAGCCATGATTGTGGCAGGTTCGCTCTCTGCCCAAGTTCGGACCGCTCGATGTTGTAGACGCAAGCGTAATCCACGAGCCTCAATAACAAAAGTGCTGTCAAGTGCGCTTTTTGGATCCACTTCAGCCCATTGTTCTATAAGCTGGAGAGCAAGCGATTGATACTCCGTGTCGGTCTCGTTGTGTATCCTATCAACTATCAAGTCGATCGCTAATCCGGGGTTATCGTTGAGTAAATTGTGGGTAACAATTCTCGTTGGCTCTAACAATGAAAACGTTTGAGGTAACTGCTCGCGCAATTTGTTAAAAGCATCAATACCGTCTTGAAGAACCCAAGCGTTGGCTATATGTGCCATCAACTGATACTGAGCATTTCCGATATGTTCTAACTGATCTTGATATTGATTGAGAAACGATGACCACTCACGGCTAGGTGAAGCGATAGTGTCATTTCCAACTTCAAACACTAGCCATTCATGGTCCAAACGGCGTGCGATCTCTCTTCTAGTTTCACTCGACAAATCTTCTCGTTCTCGAAGAATGCTTGACACCGCGCGGAATTTGGACGATTCGTCCAGAGCTGCTACGTAATCGAGAACTGCTTCCAAGTTCGCTCGAGACCATTCCCGATATACAAGATCAAGCAGAAGATTTCGACGTTCGCTGTTAGACTCTTCTGTCAATACAGATATTGCGGCGATGGGATCAAGTACCGCCCAACGCTGCACGATCCCGTTTTGTATTTCGTGTCGGAAGATACCCGTGTTAAGTTGGCTCAATTGATCCCAATATCCATGTAATACAGTGACATCAGCCTGTTCAAGTAGCGTGTGAAGTGCTACAGTGCGGTCGAAGTTGCTCTTAAATTTCAGTGGTTTTGTGAGATCAAGAAGGGTATCCACTGCTGCTAGGTCCGCTCGCGATTCGTCCGCTACGACCGAGTCATTTGTAATCTTCCCTCGGTCGGCCGTTACGGGTGGAGCTTGGTTATCGAGGTTTGAGTTAACAAAGAAATAACCCAAGGTAAAGGACACAACTGCTACACTACCGAAAACAAAGTAGGGGAGTAGCGAATATTTTGTTCGTTTAATCGTGTTCATCGCTCTACGCTGAGTATTGCATCCACAGCTACGTGCCCAAACTCGTGCAAGCAGATCGAACCGAACTTTGTACCATAAGTTTGAAATGACATTAAGCAATCGATTGATCGATATGACCACCTAAAACACATAACAAACGTCTAAAACCAATCCAGAACACAAACAACTTCATCATCCATTGCCTGCCGGTTTTTCTTTTTTTATTTGGCGATACTGCTCCATAGCCTCGTGGAGCTTTGGGGACACTCCACGTGCTGGTTTTGAGTTCTCAATGTTCTTTAATACTGCTAGTTCTTCGTCACTGAACACACCATTGTGTTCGTTTTCCCTGATGAGCGATTCAGCGAGTTCCGCTTGTACCTTCGCAGAAGAAATCCTGTCAAGCGTATCGAAAACTTGACGGGGTGCTCTCGATGCTAGAAACGCGGTGGAGTACCGAGTACCCTTCGGTTCCGCTTCACACATTTCCGTCAACACGTCCATCGCCAGTGGAACATCTTGTTCCCACGTCAATAACATTAATATCGCCCAATCATATGCGTCCCGTCTCGTTAAACCGGGGCGCGCTTTTGGTAACATTGGAATAGCAGAGTCTGTATCTACAAGTAATAGGTCGTAAATCACGCGACCTTCCCAACCCTGACCTTCTGCATTCAATGGTAAGGTCACGGCAGTATCAAAAGCCAATTGAGGATCCTTCCGAGTGAGTGCTCGTAACGCGGCTTCAGTTAGGTTCTGTCGACCGTGAACAACATTTATATCGGTGTTAATCCAATGGAGTGCACCGGCGATATCTCTGACACCCCAATGCACCGCGACGGCTTCGGCAACTCGATCACGATGTTCGCGTAGATCAATGTCTCCTAACTTGGCAGCGACGGATTCAGGTGATCGTTTTGCAATCTCTATTAAAGCTATCTCTTCTGCACGATGACGGAGGCTTTCAGGTAAGTCTCGAAGATCACTCAAAAGAGCTTCTGCGTCAATCTTCGCAGATTCTTCTAATACACGTTTTTGAAGTTCTCGCCTTAACGACCTTGCTTCCACGGCGACCGTCGCATCGAGTGCTGCGCGCGCGTCCGATTCCGCCCATTTACCGATGACTTCGACTGCCAGTTCACGGAATTTTTTATCGGACTCTCGGTTTGCTAAAGCCACCACGAACTCCAATGCAATTCGAAACTCTTCACGCATCAATTCGCCGGCTACAAAATCTGCGGTTGAATTTAACGAGAAGTTTTCCGGTAGATCGTCTCGTATCGAATCAATCGCTTTTACACCGTCTTGAAGAACCCAAGCATAAACTAAGTAATTCAGCAATTTAGATTGAGGTACATTTAAATACGGTAAGTCTTCGCTGTGTTCATGTATAAAGTCTTTCCATTCTTCTGCAGGGTTTTCGATCACTGGAGAACTTATCAAGTTTTGAAGGACTTCAATTGCGATCCATTCGCAATCGAGTTGTCGTGCAATCTCTCTTCGTTCTGAAACAGACATGTGTTCTTGCGCGACAACCATACCTGCAACAGCTGCCTCTTTACTTACTTGATCAAGACTGAGCGCACGGTCTCGGGCTTGATCTATATTAGCGTAGGACCACTCCAGAAATATAAGCTCAATTAATTCATACCGGTGTGGCTGATGTGGTAATTTCAAAACTACACTCAATGCTTCGACGGGATCAAAGACAGACCACCGCTGAATAATGCTACGCTGTATTTCTTTTTGGAAATGGGGAGTGTCGATTGAAATTGCTTGTTCCCAGTATTCGCTCAGTGCAAATACATCAGCTTGCGCAAGTATTTCCAACGTACGACCAATTCGGGCAAATCGGCTGCTGAATTGAGAAGAGTCTAGAAGTTCTCCCAACGACAGAGCACTTCTTTCCTTCGTTCTTCCTTCCGATTCACTCTGTGTGGATTCGAGGTCTTGGTCCGCGGGTAAGCTTGAAGTTTCATCATTGCTATGTGAAGCAACGAAATATCCCAAGATAAATGCTAAAACTGCGACTGAGACAGTACCAAGTATGGGTAGGAGCCGGTGATTGGTATGTAGTTCGGTGTTCGTCAAGGACTTACCTTGGATTTACTTTAATTGGAGCCCTTGGATAATGAGCATATGGGGAACAGACCCTTGTTGCAGAACCGATTACCGAAATCTGAAACATAGAAGTTTCCAGAGTACCTAGAGTTCAACAAGCCTCGGACTTTTCTGGTTGTCGATCTCGGGTAATTTGCCACATTGCGATTTTTCTCAATATATAGCCTATAACGATCGTCCCAAGAATCATCCCAGAACAAAAAAATACTCTATCGAATAATGTATCCATGGGTTCTAAAATCATGATTATCAAACACAGGGTAACACCAGTGAAGACGACCTCTACCATGCTTGGTACTCTGGCTGGTTTTATCACTTTCTTTTGCTCCTAGCTGAGTAGTCGAGTGTGTTCTTTCCTCGGTCCGGTGATGTGATTCCGTCCAAGAACAGGAGTTATCACTCTTATTGTACTTCGTTAAAAAGTAGTTTCGACCAAACTAGAATTCGTAGTCGATGCGCAATTGTTGAGCATCAGTATCTAAAGTACGGTTCTGGTAGCCCGCCAAGTTCAACAACAACGATTCTAAGGCTAGCCAAGAATCTCCATTTAAGATTCCTTTTTGCTGACAGTCCAAGTGCGCACACTCGATAAGTAGACTTTCCAACCCAGACCGCCCTATCCGTTGAATGACTCTTTCTCCTATACGCCGCTTGTTCGACGTTATGCGAACCGATCGGTCACAAGCTAAATCATGGTACTTTCGCAATTGTGATGTCAGCGCACCGACAAGAAACAATGGTTGAGTTCCTTCTCTACGCACGGCTGCTAGCATTGATGAAAGTTTGCTGACATTACCGTTACAGGCGGTATCGATCAATTCAAACGCACCACTTATGCTCCAATTAATACGCGTTAATTCTTCGACGCCCAACGCCTGGTTTTCATTCAAAAATACCAACCGCAATTTCTCGAGTTCCTGTTGCGCAGCAAAGAGATTACCGTCTGTTAGATCGGCTAGTTCCGTAATTGCCTCGCGTGTAAGGTTTAAACCGAGTGCTTGCGCGCGACTGCTGATCCATTGCGGCACTTTTGCTGAAGGTATGGTTTCAAGGATTACAGTAGTCGCGATGGAAGTTATGGTTTTAAACCATGCGGTGGTTCGAAAACGGTAGTCCCAAGTCCAACCACGTAATATCAAGATCGTATCCTCCATTCCTTCCTGAACCCAGTCTCGAAGAGCGATTTGCACGTTGGACGTGAATACGTTTCGGGGGAGTCGGACGTCGAAAACGCGTCTCTCCGCAAACAGTGAGCGGCTGGATGCATCGGTTAGAATCGAGTACCAATCGTCGGGTTGCGCGAGGTCTACACGCTCGACTTCCGTAAAACCCTTAGCTTTAGCCTCGGCAACAATCAGGTCGAAACTCTCTTCAACGAGCAATGGCTCGTTGCCTAAAAGAAAATATATCGGATCCAGTCGTTTCTTAACTTGCTGTGGAAGTTTTTCAAACGAAATATTCACCGAACTATTCCACAGATTCTGAAACCTGTTCGTGCGCGAGTCTGAGGTAGAGATCGAGTACGAAATCGTCGATGACACCCTGAGCAAGTTCCGTCCGCACCTTCTGCTCTTCTGCAGAAGTGCTCAGTAACTGACTCGGATGTACGCGTACCCGCCCTGCTCGACTAAACGATATTTCTTCTGCCGATTCTTCGTCCCCGTCAAACCAAACTAGAAAGGTCGCTTGGACGATTAATTCGTACTCGATTAACCCTTCTCGAGGTACAACTAAGGACGGTGATTTCTGAAATTCGTAGTCTTCTAGTCGTATTGACAAATCCGTGCTTTCAGAATCGGACACAGTAACGTTGTTGAGGTCAAATACTCGTTTGAACTCTCGCTCCAAAAGCGGCGACTGGGCTACGTCCAAGTTCACTGTCGTTAGATACGAACCGAGATTGGTCATTCGCAGATAAAAACCACAACTGGTCAGCAGCGTTAATGAAACCGCTACGAGTGCAAACGACGATACATATTTGATCAATCTCATCACTGATCTAGGCTGCCGGTGAGGTAACAAAATTCAACATTCGATTCTTGACATAAACCGTTCGCTTTACTTCGACTCCTTCGAGATGACGGACGAGATTCGGTTGCGTGTGTGCAGTCTTTACAACTTCGTCAACCGTACTATCAACATCGATTTCAATCATGGCGCGACGTTTACCGTTCACCGAGACTGGAATGGAAACCGTTTCCACTCTTAAAAGTTCAGCATCGTATGCAGGCCACCATCCACTCGAAAAGAGACCACCTTGATGACCTAGCTCCTCATAAAGTTCTTCCGCAATGTGAGGACAGAACGGGGCCACCAAAACTATCAGAGGTTCGACTTCCGATATCAAGGGGGTGCGACCATCTGCCCGAACTTCGTTCAAATATTCCATCATTGCTGCGATCGCCGTGTTATAGCGCAATTCTGCAACTGCATCAGTCACTTGTTTAATGGTACGATGGAGCGACGCTTTGAGCGGTGACACAGTAGTACTCGGTTTTGCCTCATGCACCGACTGCCACAATCGGTTCAAGAACTTGAAAGGCCCGTGTATTCCTTCTTCACGGTAGTCCCCTCCCTGCTCATACGGACCCAAGAACATGAGATACATGCGCACGGTATCAGCTCCGAATTTGACGATCAATGAATCCGATACGATTACATTTCCTCGACTCTTCGAAATCTTTCGTCCTTCTCGAATCAATAATCCATGGGCGCGAAATTTTTTATAGGGTTCTTCGATATCCAAAATCCCAATGTCGTACAACGCCATAGTCAGAAAACGAGAATACAACATGTGCAAAACTGCATGTTCATTTCCACCAATGTAGGAAGTCACTGGTAACCACTTATTTAGGATCTGAGAATTGAAAGGTTGATCTTTCGTATCGGTACAGGGATAACGTAAAAAGTACCAAGCACTGTCCAAGAATGTGTCCGACACATCGGTTTCGCGCCGCGCGTCTTTACCACATTTTGGACACGGTACGTTGACCCAATCTACATCGCGTGATAGCGGGCTTTCACCACGCTCGTTTGGTCTAAAATCCTCAAGATACGGTAGACGGACGGGTAAGTCTTTTTCCGGTACCGCAACTGCACCGCAATCATCACAGTGTATGATGGGAATGGGTGGTCCCCAATACCGTTGTCTCGAAATACACCAGTCGTGCAGGCGATAAGAAACTGCAACTTCTGCAAGTTTGTCTTTTCCCAACCACTTGACTATTTTCTTTTTCGCATCTGCGACTTCGAGGCCATCAAACTGCTTCGAGTTGACCAGAGTGCCATCGCCCTCGTATGCTGCGATGAGATCGATCATGTTGTTCGCGCCCGGCTCTTCCACTACCCTGCGAATGGGTAAATCAAATTTGGTCGCAAACTCAAAATCTCGTTGATCATGTCCAGGAACCGCCATGATTGCGCCAGTACCGTAGTCGACCAAAACATAATCGGATATCCAAATGGGAATACGTTCGTTGGTGGCAGGATTCACACAGTAGGACCCCGTGAATACTCCAGTTTTTTCTCGATCAACTAATTGTCTTTCCACAATGTCTTGTTGCGCTACATGACTTAAATAGCGTGCAACTGCGTTTCGCTGATTCTCTGTGGTCAAAGAGTCGACACCTTCATGCTCTGGCGCAAGAACTAAATAGGTCGCACCAAACACCGTGTCAGGGCGCGTGGTAAACACCTCGATGCTGTCGTCGGACTCGCCGTACCGAAATTGCAAATACACTCCAGAACTTGCACCGATCCAGTTCGTTTGAGCTGTTTTGGTAGTATTCGACCAATCTAAGCCGTCGATGTTATCCAGCAAACGCTTCGCGTACTTGGTGATTCTGACAAACCATTGGGGAAGTTGTCGCTGTCCTACTTTGGCATCACATCTTTCACAAAAACCGTTGATCACTTGTTCGTTGGCAAGCACAGTCATGCAAGATGGGCACCAATTGACCGCAGCTTCGCGACGTTCGACCAATCCGGCTTTGAATAATTGGACAAAAATCCATTGAGTCCACCTGTAGTACTCTGGGTCGGTTGTATCAACCGTGTGAGTCCAATCAAACATTCCGCCAAAGCGTTTTAACTGCTGCGTGAAGTTCGCGATATTCTTGGGGATGAGTTCATTGGGATTCGTCCCGGTCTTCAATGCGAAGTTTTCACTGTGAATCCCAAACGCATCAAATCCTATCGGTTCAAAGACTGTTTTCCCCAGAAGGCGTTGAAAACGCCCTTGGACGTCAGCACCGGTGTATGCGTAGATATTACCGATGTGCAGCCCTTCCGCAGAGGGATAGGGAAACATCATAAGGTTGTAAAAGGGGTGTTTTGCGCCGAGCAAGTCTTGCTCAGAAAGATTGTTTGTTCCTTGTTCCTCCCATCTCTGTTGCCACTTTAGTTCGATGGAAGTTGGATCGTAAGGACTTTTCAAAGTGTAGTTTAAAGGAGAACAAGTAGTTTTTCAAAGATTAGGGAATTATGCACCGCATCACAGTATTGGTCACAAATCCTAGGGCGATTAAGTTAGCTCGAATTTCTCACGCAAAAGAATGAAACGAGCATTACGACGACGGTGACCGAAGCAACAAATATAGACTACGGGCTCGCAATCAACTTGAGCAACCAATTTGAAGAAAACACGTTGATTCAGCCCAAACGAGATGTAAATCCATCGCAGAGAAGCTCTAGTGTAATAATTAGCGAAGTTCACCCTGTGCGAAGATGTAGCGTACGAGTTTCGAGTACACCACAGTTTAATCTAGATCTTAAGATGCAACATCGAACAGGCTTGCACATTTTCAGCAAGACATTTCTTGAGCTGTACGCTAGAAGTTTGGATGTTATAGCTAGTGCAGAGCCCCCGTTTATGGTCTATCTGCATAGCTCATATGACGACGTTCGTAAGCGATTAAGCGACAAACGATGAGGTAATCATGGAGCTAAACTGATAGAACAAACTATTTGTTAAATTCGATGACAAAACTATTAACAAGTCAGCTAACCTGTGCATAATCTAACGTCAGGTTGAACCCCGAGGTACGGATGCTTCAAAATGCGAAAGGGATTTCGCATTGGGTTCTCCGTGGAAATTTTGGCTTCTAGTGCCGATCGTTTTCTGGTTCAGTTTCTTCACCTGTGTCCGTATCTCCCTCTGAAACTTTGTCTGGTGCACTCTCGTCGTCGACTTTGTCAACTTCTCGAAAAAATATTTGTCGTAGAAATAACAAGCCTACAACGCCACCGAAAGCGGAAACCATACCGCCACCCAACAGGACCAATACCCCCCAGAGCCAGCCAGTCATCCCAGATAGATATCGTACAAACCAAGTCTCCCCTTCCATTGTTTGGACGGTGCCGCGAACCACTCCCTGTTGATTTGCCGGCATCGTCGCGATCAATTTTCCTCTCGGATCGACGATACCACTAATTCCTCTTGTCGTCGCCCGTGCTAAGTACCGACCAGTTTCAACTGCTCGCATCCGTGCGATCTGCATGTGCTGTGCAGGCCCGACGGAGTTTCCCATCCATGCATCTTCACTGATGGTCACCAAAATACCCGAATTTTTACTTCGTGCGGCTACATACGAGGGAAACGCGATCTCATAACAGATGGTGATGCCAACATCTAGTCCATCTAAGTCCATGTTGTGTTGTGTTCCAATCCCGGGACCGATCGCATTGACTGGTAGTTGCAACCACTTCACAATTGGTTCGAGAACAGGTTTAAAGGGGATAATCTCTCCGAACGGAGCCATTTTTGTCTTTTGGTACTCTTGATACTCCGGTTCGTACTTAGTCACGCCGACAGCAATATTGTGGATGACAGATTCTCCGTCGCGAGAGTTGGTAAGACTCAACGTACCGGTGACTACGGAAGCGTCAACCCGCGCTGCAAGAGAATATAGTGAATAAACCAATTCCTGAGTCAAAAAACTATGGATTGCAACTTCGGGCCAAATCACCAAATCTACACCGTCTGCTTCCAGCGTTAATCTTGTATTCGTTCGCCAAGAATGCGTTGGACCGTCCTCCTCCATTTTTTCCATAATTGAAAAGTTGTTTTGTATCAAGGCTACCTCTTTTTCTTCGACAGGTCGCGTCCAGGGGACATTGAGTAAGACAACTGCTAGTAACCAGGGAATAACCGCTAGTACGATAGTTAACAATCGAATGCGTCGAATTCGATACAGAGCCGAAGCCGTAATTAGAACAAAAAAACTGACCAAAGTCACGCCGCCAACCGTCGCGAATCCAACGAGCCATGTATCGATAAACGCATACCCAGCTAGCAACCAGGGAAACGACAGTTCCCACTCTATTAACGTGTTCAGAAATTCGAACACCATCCACCCAAATACGGTTCCAAAAACGGAGTAACGTCTATGTGCGGATGATGGTTTCCTCACCAACGTCATAGTGTCTTTTTCGGTTTCGATAAATCTTGGGCGAAGTGCCCAGATTTCTTGAATAACACCCAAGATACCGGAAAACAAAATGGCCGCTGCAAGCACGAACAGAGCTGTTATCCAAACCGAGATCGTCCCCGATAAGTCCCCAACCGATTGAAAACTGTTATGTACCCAAGATGTGCCGACACCATACATTCCGACGGCAAATGCAAATAAAACCAAAAACCGAAGAAGAAAAGCACGTTCGAAAACTTGCTCAGATGCATAGAACAATAGCACAAAAGACACCAGCGCGATTGGCCAAATTCCGTATGGCGCAAACGCAAAGGGATAGATCGCGCCGCCGGCAAACGCAAGCGCAACGAACAGTAGAGCGCGTTTTTGCTCTATGGCTGAATCACTTGTAAGAGCGTGATCTTGCGATTGTCAGCGTTAATCACGCGAATTTTCATCGCCCCGAGTTGTACCTCATCGCCGTTCGCAGGTACTCGCCCAAACTGACGAGTTATCACTCCACCCACGGTTTCGAGTTCCTCTCGTGGAATTTGGACGTTAAAGTAGTCGTTAAACTCGTCAATTGACGTGTCACCTCGTACGCGATATTGCTGGTCCTCAATCGCTACGATACTTTGATCTTCGTAATCCAGCTGGTCATGTTCATCTTCGATATCGCCAACGATCTGTTCTAATATATCCTCGATTGTTACTAACCCTGAAACATGACCAAATTCGTCAACTACTATTGCCATGTGTCGCCGCGAAGAACGAAAGTCCTTCAACAGAACGTTGAGACGTTTGCTTTCAGGTATAAGAGATGGTGGACGACAAATGCGTGCAACGTCAAATCCGTTGCTGTTGTTCTGATTGCTATCAATCAATAGATCCTTAGCGTGAAGGATTCCTCTGATATCATCCGCGTCTTCACCGATGACCGGGAACCGCGTGTGTTGCGACTTGGCGATTTGCTTGAGAATTTGTGCGCGATTGGAGTCAGCTCGGATGCAGGCCATTCGAGCACGTGGAACCATGATGTCGCGCACTCGCATATCCGCAACATGGAGTGCCCCATAAATTATCTTCAACGTTTCCGCGCTCTCGATCTCTTCGGTAGCCAACTCTTTGATCACGTCTTTAAATTTATTAGCCGGATCATTGGGTGGATCGTCGGAAAACAATTGGTCAAACCATTCGCGCCATCGCGACTTATTTTCTGCTTCTTCAGCCATATTCGTAGTACGGGTTAGGAAAACCCAATCTGTGCATCAAGTCTGACTCTAACGATTCCATCCGCTGAGCGTCCTGATCAGTTTGGTGATCAAACCCACACAAGTGCAACGTCCCATGTATGACGAGATGAGCTATATGAGAGGAAACTGACTTTCCTTGTTCTTGCGCTTCTTGCATTGCGATCGGCACGCAAATCGCCAGATCGCCTAATAGGTCCTCGTGCTCACTTTCAAACGCAAGGACGTTCGTTGGTTTGTCTATTTTTCGAAATTGTTCGTTCAACATACGAGCTTCGTCCAGACCCATAAAGCGTACGCACACTTCGCCTAATTGAGGATCCCGCGCCAATTCCACCCATTCGATAACGTCGGCAATTGATACATTCTCTACAGGAACAGCAAACTGCACCGAGACAGATGTGGTTGTTTTAATCGTCATGCTTCTTTTGCGGAATCTTGGGGTTTGGATTGGTTGCGCGCGCTGTCAAGTTCGTACGCATTGACGATGTCTTGCACCAGTGGATGACGCACGACGTCCCGCCGGTTAAAGTGTACGATTGAGATCCCTTCGATTTCTCCGATAATCTTCAACACGTGTACCAATCCCGACTGTTGACGGTACTGGTGCTGGGGTAGATCGATCTGTGTGAGGTCGCCGGTGATCGCTACAGTAGAACCGAATCCTATTCGTGTGAGGAACATCTTCATCTGTGAGATCGTTGTGTTTTGCCCCTCATCCAAGATGATGAATGCATTGTTGAGCGTCCGTCCGCGCATGTAGGCGAGTGGTGCAATTTCGATTTCGTTCCGTTCAATACATTTGAGAACTCGAGGCGCGCCAAGCATTTCATACAAGGCGTCATATAACGGGCGTAAGTAAGGATCGATCTTCTGTGCTAAATCTCCGGGTAGAAAGCCCAGTTTTTCGCCAACTTCTACTGCGGGGCGCACAAGAAGTATGCGAGAAACTTTACCACTTTCCAAAGCTTCAACCGCGCATGCAACCGCCAGATAGGTTTTACCGGTACCTGCTGGACCGACACCAAAATTGATGTCCAAATTTCGCATGTTGTGAACAAATTGCACTTGATTGTGGCCTCGAGGAGATATGTGCCTTTTACGGGTGACTATCAGCCCGTTGGTCACTGCCTGCTCATCGTCACTGGTTCGTCGCAAATCGTCTACGAAGGTGCCCTGCAAAAATAGATGCACAGTATGTGGATCCAGAAGATCACACGAAGCGGTCTCCTGATACAAGCGGTTAAGTACAGATTGCGCGGCGGATACTTGTGGTTCTGGACCAACGAGTTGGAACTGATTGCCTCGATTACGAATATCGACTTGCAGACGTTGCTCTAGTTGGCGAATATTCGCGTCGTCCGGACCGCACAACGCGGCGAGACGATGGTGGTCATTAGGTTCGAGATTCAGTGTTGTGATCGAATCACAAGCCGGTGAATCGTCGTTCAAACGAACGTATCTTGGTAGTGAAGGGAATTAAAGAATATCCACGAAAACGTCGATGTCAATAAGCGTAATTGAATCGTAATATTCAATTTTTTGAATTTTGTACTCGAGTCACGACCGAAAATATCAATGATTTCTGTAGATTTTCGTGCTTTCGGTACGTCAAAAGCGGCACTGAGATTACAGAAACTCAATCGTGTGTCAGTCTGAACACGGTGCTACTACCGACGTTAGAATTCACATCGCCTATAGATGCTTTTTTTGAATATACATAAAATACTGTACGTATAATCACTTTTCAAATTTAGTACGAGTAGCCAATGAGTATCAAGAATAAATTCAAGAAGCGTGGAAATTCTGGGTGTTCAAAACGTACTGAGTACCGCTTATACGACTCGATAAAACACGTTGGTTTGCTTCAACCGCTTGTGTTCACAAAGAAAAGTGACACACAACAATGTGAACTGTACGGTGGGGGTCACACGCGCCTTAAACTCCTCAACGCTGTTCAATTAGAACAAAAGGGGAACGGCCTAGAACCGGTTCCAGCTCACTTTGTTCTTCGAACCCAGTCCATTTCTGGTGACCAATTAAAGCTGTCCCACCTGATTCAAAATCACGTTCGTAGAAGTAGCAAATTCATTGATAAAGCTCTCCACCTCAATGATTGCATTGAAACGAGAGAAAATGAAATTACACAAAAGATGTCACAACGCGAAATTGTGATGTGGTTGAGAAAAAGTGGTTTTCCGATAAGCCAATCTTTATTGAACGACATGCGATTTGTTGCGAGAGAACTCTATCCGTTATTACCGAAAGCACTCAACAAGGGGATGGGACGACGACACATTGTGAACGTGCGAAAGCTTTACCGTGCTATGCGAGATATTTGGAAATATTTCGGGGAAGAATTAAGTGACTGCTTTGAAGCTTTCGAGGACATTTGCGAAGAATGTGATGATGACACATTGGACATCCAACTATTTCGAGAAGTCATGGAACGAGAGATTTGTCTTTGGTGCGACGTAGACTCACAATACGTACGCGCTATGCTGCTGTGCTGCAATGAGGAGCGCGCACGACTAATTAAGAGTCTTGCTGCTCGAGACCGCAAAAAACCACCTTCACCTCGTTCTCAAGCCCCTATTTCAAAGACAAAAGCCGCTAGACCGATACAAGAGGTTCCTACTTCGAAGTTTACGCCGATACTTTACGACCTTCCACCAGCGGTGATAAACCGGCGTAAACGGTATGCACGTTGCTTGGCACTAGATCTTGCTGGAAAAGCAGATCTCGTTGACTGTATTTCCGGGTCTATGACCAACGTCTTGGGCTATAGTGTCCTGAACTCCCCTAGCGCGACACCTGCAGGGGCTACTTCAGTTTGGCAAATTCTGTACTATTGCCAGCAGGCAGTTCAAGCTCAAACTATAAATTGTCAACGGTTCAGTTTGGGATGGTTTTGGCTCGATCAAACACAATTCGCTACGGTTTGCTCTCTTCTTGAAGTAACTCGCTCGCTTTCATTGGCGCGACGTTCACCCGAATCATTTTTGAGAAGAGCTGCTTGAATTGAGCCTTTGAACGAAGAGAGAGTGATCACACACTAGCCACTTTGTGAGCACCGAGTCGAAGACAATAAAACTAATTATCGTAGTAGTCGAGATGTTAGTCACAAATAACTGTTAAAATCTCTGTTGGAAATTGGAATGGGAACGCAAATTAAGTTTTAATAAATTGGAGTTCTCAAATAATGTCAGAAACTTCCGAAAATTCAAATTCGGACGACTCTTGGTTACGCCGTAACATCAATCACATAAGCGCGTCGATTACGTTTCGCTTCGTCGTGGTTATCGCAATCGTACTCGCACTCATGATTCCACTCTTCCTTGTGGGTCATCTTGTCGAAGAACGCAGCCAATATCTTGACAAAGCTACGCAGGAAATCGGAATAGGTTGGGGTGGAAACGCTCAACGCGTAGTAGGTCCGTTTATATTGGTCCGCGCCGAACAAGAAACTATGACGGGTACAACACGGACTGTTCGAAGTGACGTCCGAGCGTATATGCCAACCGTATTAGACTTAGATCACGCTACAACACACACCATCAAGTCGCGCGGAATCTATAGCGTACCAGTATTTCACGCCACTCTCAATGCTTCGGCATCGTTTCCCGCCATCAAATTCGACGACAGTTCGCGTCGTATCGAACAAATATCTCTAGTGCTCGGCATTACGGATGGGCGGGGGATAAAGTCTCCCTCGATTCGCTGGAACGGAGTCGAACTCACAGATTTTTATTCAAGCCAAACATTCCTTGGCAATACTCTTCAAGTGAATCTCACAGAAGAAATGTTGCAAGACATTTCGGACGTCGAAGTTCAATTAAATTTCCGTGGTTCACGAAGCTTCGCTGTTGTACCAGTCGGTGATGTTTCAAACATTACGATGAGTAGTGACTGGCCCCACCCAAAATTTCGAGGTACTTTACCCGATAAGTCCGAAGAGATAACCGCCAATGGTTTTCATCAGACTTGGACCATTCAGAAACTCGCACGAGGATTCAAATCCGAAACGTCGGTGAGAGATATGATAGATCGCCTTGGTGCAGGAATTTCTTACGATCAATATCGTCGTTCCACGAATTGGTCAAGTTCTGGTTTAACTTTAGGCTATGACGTACTGAATCTCAATACGGATTACCGCGACATTAGCCGTGCAATTACTTACGGAATTTTCTTTGTCGTTTTGACTTTGGTGAGCGTACTATGTCTAGAACTTGTCTCGACAGTCAAATTTCACATCGTTCAATACGGTGTCGTGGGCATTGGCTTGGTACTGTTCTTTCTCACTCTGCTTGCACTCACAGAACACGTCGGTTTCTTAACAGGCTATGTCCTCGCCGCGTTGATTCTTACGACGATGAACACCGCATACGTATGGTTTATCACAAAAACCGCACAAATTACCGCGACGATTGCAGTGTTTCTAGTCATCCTGTACAGTGCGCTGTACTTCATTCTACAACTTGATAACTATGCGCTGCTAGCCGGGGCTGCGTTACTCTTAGTATTGTTGGGCGGTTTAATGTTCGCCACCAAGAATCTTCCGCGATTCGAGAAGACTTCTTAAAGTATCGAGGGTATGACGACGATCGACGCGTAATTGGGTAATGATTAGCGGGGACTGGTTGGAATAGAACCGTCTCCGCTAGTTTTTCCCAACAGAAATTTTGCCACTTTTTTACAATAACCCCGTTCCGAACACTACGACACACTTAGAGCCCTCTGAATCTATGACAAGCATCGACAAGCCCCACATTTATCGTGTGCAGTTCTACAATGGGGGCCAAATTTACGAAGTCTACGTTCGAAGCATCGACAGTGCTGAGGTTTATGGTTTTGTTGAACTCAACTCGTTCGTGTTTACCAAACCTTCACAGGTAGTGATTGATCCTTCCGAAGAGAAATTACGAAACGAATTCGGCGAAGTGGAGAGTGCATGGGTTCCCATCCACTC
>CAZEFI010000022.1:0-9041 GCA_964511425.1 uncultured Pseudomonadales bacterium | reverse complement strand
GTCTTTACGTGGCGTAACTTCGCTACGTACTTAGCGGGTTCCCAATACGTAACTCTGGGATCATTCAACCCTGCTGTCACCAACATTGGTGGGTAATCTTTAGCCGCTAATTGATCGTATGGCGAATAAGATTTGATGTATTCGTACGCAAGCTTATCGGTGATGGGATTACCCCATTCTGGCCATTCAATCGGCGTCAACGGCAAAGACTCATCCAGCATTGTGTTGAGCACATCAACAAAAGGAACATGTGAAACCACTGCACCCCAGAGTTCTGGTGCTTCATTCACAACCACCCCCATGAGCGTACCGCCTGCGCTACCACCAGTAATTGCAATACGTTTCGGTGCGGTGAATTTTTCATCAATGAGATAGCGGGCGACCGAGATGAAGTCGAGAAATGTATTCATGCGTTTGTCGAGTTTCCCATCTTCATACCAGTGATATCCCATCTCACTGCCGCCGCGAATGTGTGCGATCGCGTAGACGAATCCACGATCTAACCAAGACTTAATGGTCGTCGAGAAGCTCGGTGAAGAACTAGATCCATACGCTCCATAGGCACGTAAATAGAGTGGTGCTGTGCCGTCTAGAGGCGTGTCTTTGCGATACACGATCGACACAGGAACGAGTACTCCGTCGTGCGACTTGGCCATTCTGCGTTCCGATGTGTACAGACTAGCATCGTACCCGCTCGGTATAACTTGAACTTTCCGTTCAAGTCTCTCCCCTGTCGCAAGTTCATAGTCGAAGGTGGTACTGGGAGTTACCAACGAAGAGAAAAAGATTCGAATATGAGATGGGTTGGGACCCGAACTACTGGATCCAAAACCCACGCTATACACGGCCTCCTCGAACTCAAGTGGTTGTAATTCAGCATCGGATTCAAGAATAGCGATTTGATCCAATCCGTCTTCCCGGTAGCTCACAATCAATCGATCGGCTAGAGCTTGGAAGTTTGTGATGTATCTTGAATCGGTTCCCTCGATAACCGATTTCCAATTTTCTGGTGCTAATGCTTCCTCAGCTGTGCTTGCGAGTCGAAAATTCTTGTGTGTGTCGTTCGTTAAAACATAAAAGTCTTGGCCGCCGTGATCAACCGAGTAATAGTGTTTGTCCTGCCGTTGGACAATCAACTTGGGATCTTGTGTCAAGTCGTTTAGAGGTAGTAGGTAAACTTCACTTGTTTCGTGGTCATCGGTCGAAATTACCGCGTATTCACGAGACGTGGTGCGAGAAACTCCAACGAAAAAACCAGGATCTGATTCTTCATAGACAACCCGATCGTTCGTAGGATCTGCACCCAACACATGGTGCAATACCCGATTGGGTCGCCAATGTTCGTCGACTGTCACGTAAAGAAAACTCTTACTATCGCTCGCCCACGCCACGCTACCACCTGTATTTTCGATTCGATCCGATAGTAGTTCGCCAGTGGTCAAGTTCTTAACCACTAGAGTAAATCTCTCGCTTCCATTGGTATCGGAACTATAGGCCAACAACTGATCGTCTGGACTTACCGAAAAAGTTCCTAAACGAAAATATTCCAGCCCCTCCGCGAGCTCGTTCTGATCTAATATAACCTGTGATCCTTCTTCTGGGACCACGAAATAGTCTCCCGAACTCTTGGCGTCACTTTCCACCGACCAGCGAATGTGTTGTCGGTATTGTCCGTCCGGAATATAGCGCGATTGGTAGACATAATCACCATCTCGGAACGGTACTGACGCATCTTCTTTCTCCAAACGACCTTTTAGCTCGTTGTAGATGACGTCGACTCTATCTTCGATTAATCCCGCAAATTCTTCAAAATATGCATTTTCCGCTTTCAAATAATCTAACACATCCTCATCGTCAATCGTCGGATAGCTTTGATCTTTTAACCAGTGGTATGGGTCTTCTAATGGCATCCCGTGGTAGGTTTCGACGTGCGCACGGCGGTCTGCGATAGGAGGTTCGGACATTGTTAGACTCTCTTTCTTAACACTACAGGATGTCATCAAGACACACATCAAGACACATCCAAAAAAAATCGTTACTTTCATGCTCTGGTCTCAGAAGTAGACGGCAAACTGAGGAAGCGATTCAGTCAATCGGTTTTGCATGCCACCGTTTGCCGAGAGAAATTATGTTGATTGTCTAATCTTTAGTGCACTATGCTGTTGCACCGATTCTGAATATATTCTTGTCGTATTACGTGGGGTAATACTGTTTACAACACTAGCAAAAGATAGGCAGTGGAGCCGATCCGATCCATTAAGAGAATATCGTACGTAACTAAAACCCGACGCTTCTGAATTCACCCCAACAATGTCCAGCAATGGTACTCTAAGATCTAGCGACTGGAGCGAGTGAGATGGGCTCTTAAGTCGATCCTAGAAGTGTGTCAGTTTTCGATTTGATAACCTTCCAAAACAACACACAGAGCTTTATTCGTTTAGAATTTATACACATGGACATTGCGACTCTCTACGTTTAGAGTTAATTACTTAAGGTTCCGTTTCGAGGAGTTAATATAGATGACCTATTGCATAGGTGTTGCAGTTAAAGATGGCTTAGTCTTCGTTTCAGATTCACGTACGAACGCAGGCGTCGACCAGATCCACACATTCAGCAAAATGCATGTATTCTCTCGAGAACGACATTTCTATGTACTGTTGACAGCTGGAAATCTTGCCACTACTCAAGGAGTTACCTCCCGGTTGCAGAAGGATATCAAGGAATTCTCCGCGAGAAACCTATACACGATGCAGGATATGGGAGAGGCAGCGAGCTACATTGGGGAAATTTCCCGTGAAGAACAATCTCTCTACACGCGGAACGAATCCGAGCAATCGTTCTCACCAGAAGCGTCTTTTATTCTCGGAGGTCAAGTGTTGGATGAAAATCCCTCGATCACACAAGTGTATCCCGAGGGTAACTTCATTCGCAGTAGCAAAGAAACTTGTTACCTAACAATTGGTGAAACCAAGTACGGCAAACCTATTCTCGATCGCATACTGCACGGAGAATTTGATGTGGCTAGCGCAGTTATGTGTGCCCTAGTATCCATGGATTCGACGACTCGCAGTAATGCTACAGTTGGACCACCCATTGAATATCTGGTCTACCGTAACTATGAATATTCCCCATGCCTTCGGCAAAGCTTAGAGCGAGACAATGTATATTGGTTACAGTTACGTAAAAGTTGGTCTGAAAGTTTACGAAATGCATTCAATGCACTCCCCCTTGCACCAGGCTTAGACGAACTTCAAAGTGCCGCGCTTACCAATGTAATGTCCATCCACGACCCAAGTTCAATGTGAAGTTGAGCAACCACAATTTCTTGTAACTCAATCGTGCTCAGCTGACTCCATATGAGTTCCGTCAACATCGAAACCAGCTCAGATCTCGAGGAGGTAGTAGAACAAGCTACACAACGTCCTCGCAAACTCATTATCTGCTTGCAGTGCCGACACCACTTAGCTGATGCCGACGATGCCCTTTTTGTCGACGGTCAGCACGAATACGAACTCGCTAATCCGCACGGCATAGTACATAAATTTAGGTGTTTTCGCGACGCACTAGGATGTGCAATCGAAGGACGACCGACAGCAGCCGACACTTGGTTTCCCGGTTACACTTGGCGACTGGCTAGTTGCGGAAATTGCCGAACCCATTTAGGTTGGTTCTTTGAAGCGTCGAAGAGTTTTTATGGTTTACTTGTCATAAAGACCACAGTCAGTCGATTAGATGAATTCACCGACTCAGCCTAAAGCTTCCGATTACGACGTACTTTCTTTCGATTGCTACGGCACTCTAGTAGATTGGGAGAGTGCAATCACCTCGACTTTGCAATCCATTTTATTAGATCACGATGCACACTGGAACGACGCAGTGTTGCTGGAACATTTTGCCGAATGGGAACCGACAGAACAACTGCTCGGTGGGTCTTACCGACAAGTATTAAATCGAGTTTTAGTGCGCTTTGGTACCCGTCTTGGCTTCGTTCCAACCAACCTACAACTTGCACAATTTGAAGAATGCATTGCTCGTTCGACACCGTTTCCCGACTCGGTTGCTGCTCTCAAAACTCTCAGCGATACCTTTCAACTCGCAATCATCTCCAACACCGACGACGATTTATTCGCTCTCACCGCGACACAACTAGAGATTCCATTTGATTACGTGATTACGGCTGAACAAGTTGGAACGTACAAACCGAACGCAAAAAATTTTGAACACGCACTGCACAAATTCGCCCTCCCAAAATCAAGAGTTCTCCACGTCGCACAGAGTCTCTTTCACGACATTGAACCGGCAACAGAACTAGGCATAGCAACCGTTTGGATTGATCGTACCGCAGGAAAACCGGGAGCCACAGCGTCGTCGGCAGCAACGCCTTGTTGGACATACCCTTCCCTAGCTGACTTTGCACAGTCCCTGAATTGAAACTTGGATTCAGAGCAAAGTCGTTTTACTCACTAGGTTTTCGGCAGTAGACCTAGTCTATCAGCTCGCCTAGCTCGCTGCATTCGTGTCAATTCGTTTCTTCACCGGACTTAGACTTGGTCGTGCTCATCCGTAGTGACCTGTACCCAAATGTTTACTCGGTCGCTCGATGACACCAGTGCCAGGGTTCGTAGATAACACCATACGGATTGTTCCGAGGATAAGACA
Source organism: uncultured Pseudomonadales bacterium (assembly GCA_964511425.1). Taxonomy (GTDB): domain Bacteria; phylum Pseudomonadota; class Gammaproteobacteria; order Pseudomonadales; family Azotimanducaceae; genus Bin55. The sequence goes on along the minus strand of CAZEFI010000022.1, from coordinate 4,382 downwards.
GCTGAAATTCGTGCTGCTCAGCATATTCAGTTAACCAGACAAACGCTGTAGAGTTTTCAAATTCTTCTTCAACAGCTTCAAATCCCGGCGCAGTGAGATCGAGAGCACGACCACTCTGATGTTCGCTAAAACCCGGAGCGGCCACTTTTAGGAGAATGTTCTCTATGAACTCACCTTTGTCGAGTAAGCGTTGAATCACTTCGGCTTGGTATTCAGGCGAACGGTACGCCGAAACGACTTGTAGAGTTACTCCATCTTTAAGTGCATGTCCTCGCATGTCAAACCATGCGGACGCAGCGTGTTCTTCAAGTTTTTGTGGCCGACCAAAGACATCATTTCCAATTGCAACTAGGACTTTCGGTTCGCTGAAACATTCAAGCTTTGTTGTCTTGTGGTAGGTCACAGGAATACCTAGACTCGCGTGCAGTTCTCGAAGTAATAAATCCATGGTCATTCTTACCAAGTGTTTTGTTCGACGGTTCGTTGATGAACGTCAAGAAACCGATCCGCGACGACGTCCCACGAGTACCGAAGAGCTTCCTGTCGAACTCGGTTCCTATCGAGATCTAGACAAGTTCGAACCGCGACGGACAGCACATCGTTGAGACTACCACTTGCTCCATCGCGAATGACGTCTATAGGACCAGTCACTGGGAAGGCAGCGACCGGTGTCCCACAAGCCATGGCTTCCACAGCGGTTAGACCAAATGTGTCCGTCTTCGAAGAAAACACTAGACAGTCGGCTTGTGCATATTCGGCGACCAATGCTGAACCAAATTGATAACCTTTAAATTCCACATCAGGATACGTTCGCATGAGCCTTTCACGATCTGGACCGTCACCTACAACTATCTTGGTTGACGCGATTTCCAAGTTCAGGAATGCTTCAACATTTTTCTCTTTGCTAACACGTCCAACAAATAACAATCTCGGTAATTTTCGCGCAAAGCGCGGTAGTGGTTGGAACCTTTCCACATCGACTCCTCCACCAACGACATCTAGATGAGTGAATCCGTGATCTCGAAGTTCATCGCGCTGACGTGCAGATTGTACGATGGTCGACATAGCCGGTCTGTGGAACCAACGTAGGTAACGATATCCCCATGCTATTGGAGTACCCGCGAGAATGTTTGCGTATTCTGGAAATTTCGTGTGCATTGCTGTCGAAAATTTCAACCCACGACGCATACTCGAAAGACGTGCTGCGATCCCAAGCGTACCCTCGGTAGGAATGTGTACGAAATCCACGCTCTCTAGGTCCACGTGTCCGATAATGTGCCATGGGGTCGTCGCTAGTTTAATTTCGGGATATTGAGGCAACGAAATACGAGGAAACATTCCGGGATGAACAACCTGAACTTGGACTCCCTTACGCTGCAGTGCCTCTCTCAGGCAGTCTAAGTAGACAACGACACCGTTCGTCTGAGGATACCAAGCATCCGTGACGAAAAGAAGTTTCAGTGGATAGTGCCTAAGACCGTTGTTTGGCTTTACGTGCTTTACGGCGAGGAACTCCGTTGATCAACTCAGTTCGGCGCTTGCGAATGCGACGGACTCTTGCTGGTTTCTCCTCGACGACGTCTCGATATAAGGTGATAGTTCCATCGTAATCTTCCAACAACGCGGTACAACTTTCCACCCAATCACCACAGTTATAGTAGTCGACATCTTCTATTCGTCGATATTCTGCATGATGGATATGCCCGCACACTACACCATCGTATTTGTTGATCCGGCATTCGCGCGCGACTACCGCTTCAAAGTCACTTGCTCGATTTACAGCCTTCTTGACTTTTTGCTTAGCCCAGTCCGATAAAGACCAGTATCCAAATCCAAATCGCTCTCGCCACCAGTTTAACCATCGGCCAATCGTCAACAGGATGGAGTAACCTACCCCACCCAACTTCGCAACCCATTTATGATGAACGGTCACTGCGTCAAATTGGTCTCCATGTTGAACAAGCAAGCGGCGACCATCGGCTGTTTCATGAACTTCTTCGTCCACAAGCTTGAGATTGCCAATCATTAACTTGGAATAACGACGTAAGAATTCATCGTGATTTCCAGTCACGTAAATGACTTCAGTGTCAGAAGCCATCTGGTCTAGAATCTCCACAATTACATTGGTGTGCGCTTGCGGCCAATAGGTACTGGACTTCAACTGCCAACCGTCGATGATGTCGCCAACAAGGTATAACTGGTCACAGCTACGACTTTGCAGAAAGTGCAGCAAACGCTCAGCTTGGCAACCCTTCGTACCCAAATGAGTGTCAGAAATGAAAATCGTACGAAAGTGTTCGACGGGTCCGGCGACGTACTCTTCGGAGTTGTCACTAAACGTGTGTTTGTCTGGATCGGTCACGTTTTTGTTCGATGGTGCTGATAATCCGCAAATTTCATTATACGGTTATCCATTTGCTAATTTGGTCACTAATGAGTAGGACTGACCTGAACCATTGGAGAATAGTTCCTGTACATTGACCATAATACCACTACGGACAAAAGCAGCATGCGACAATTCTGTACCCAGAGTGTTCAAGAAGTCGAAAATCCTGCAGAACCCTGCCTATCCTAAGAGCTTAAGAAGCGATTGATGACAATTCACAACCGAATCTCCACACGATCAATCGAAGAGTAATGTCTCAGAATCCGGTTCAAGAAATTTGGCTTGACATTCACAAGGAAGCACACCACTTCTCCTGTGCACATTTCACCATATTCTCAGAAAACGAACGAGAAAACTTGCACGGGCACAACTACACAGTCCAAGCACGAGCTAAGTGTATGATCGCGGAATCTGGTCTTTGTTTTGACTATAACGCACTGAAAGGCATGATTGAGGTTATTTGCAACTCTCTAGATGAATCAACACTACTACCGGCTCTTTCGCCTTACGTATCGATTCGAAAAGAGGAAAACTATGTATGTGTAGATTTCGCCGATGAAACATTGAAATTTCTTGAACGCGACGTGACTTTGCTAGAAGTGCGAAATGTCACCGTGGAAGAACTTGCTGGATGGTTCATCGCAGAAATAACTTCAAAATCAAATTTTCAATCTCTTTCCATATCTCGCTTTGAATTAACTGTGTCGTCTGGGCCGAGTGAATCTGCAACTGCTTATTGGGTTGCGTCGTGAAAGTCGCTGTCATTACTGGTGCCAGTTCAGGAATAGGGTTGGCGACAGCTCGTCTGTTTCTTGATCATCAGTTTGACGTGATTAATCTGTCGCGCCGTCCTTGCCCGGACTCTCGTGTAAACAGCATAGAAATTGATCTCTCGTCGCCACGACTAAGTACGAATATAAAAAGATCCTTGATGTCGCACTTGGATCTCAATGAGCCTGCTGAAATTCATTTAATTCACAATGCAGCAAAACTCCACAGTGACTCGGCTGTATCAACAGATGACGACACACTGCGGGAAGTAATGCAGGTGAATGTGCTCGCTCCTAACACCCTCAATCGAATGCTCATTCCACACATGGGACCGGGGTCAAGTATTGTTTTGGTGGGCTCTACCCTCGCGGAAAAGGCTGTCGCGAATGTCTTTTCGTATGTTACCTCAAAACATGCCCTAGTAGGTATGATGCGCGCGTTGTGCCAAGATCTCGTTGACACAGAGGTGCACGTGAGTTGCATCTGTCCTGGATTTACTGACACAGAAATGTTGCGCGCTCACGTGCCTGCAGAGCACATTAAAGATGTCGCGCGGTTGACTACCTTTAATCGTCTTATTCAACCTGAAGAGATCGCCCGAACTATTTTTTGGGTTACACAAAATCCGGTCGTAAACGGAAGTGTGATTCATGCTAATCTAGGACAGAAAGAACAATAGAGTGAAGCAACAAGACCCAAAGTATCGAATACGTCAACAGCGAGTATTTCTCGTCCTGTCTGGAATCTTTTTAGGTTCTCTTGCGATGCTCAATATCATCGGCATCACCCGGTTTTTGGACCTATCGTTTCATGTTTTTGGTCTCAAAATTCCACTCACCCTAGCAGTGGGAGTTCTACCGTATCCAATAACGTTTCTTTGTACTGACTTAATTAGCGAGTTGTATGGACGGAAGCGCGCAGCAGATATGGTTTGGGTGGGCTTCCTAGTAAACGTTTGGGTGGTATTCATTCTTTGGCTTGGTGGAGTTTTACCGGGTACAAGCACAGAAATCATGATTGACGAAGCTGGACGACGACCACTGTTTTTTGAAATTCAGGAGTACGCTTTTCTAATTGTTGGCGGGTCCATGGTTGCTTACTTGTGCGCACAATTCTGTGACGTCCAACTCTTCCATTTCTGGAAACGGTTAACAAAAGGCAAACACCTGTGGCTCCGGAATAACGGATCTACGTTAGTGAGTCAGCTAATCGACACTACAGCTGT
>CAZEFI010000021.1:0-30283 GCA_964511425.1 uncultured Pseudomonadales bacterium | reverse complement strand
ACCCAAAGGTGCGATAGGTTTAAATCCTGACTCGCAATGTGCATAGATTTGGTAGTTCGAGGTGCATCAGAACAACTGAATTGAAAGCCCCAACGTTTCCCGTTACGAAGCAACAGAAGATCAAGTTCTGTTCCCCGTTGTGTTCGATAAAAGTATGCGTCGTGATCGCCGTGTGCACAAAAGATTTGCTCGAGTACGAAACCGTGCCAACTTGAGCCATATGAAGGATGGTTCGAAAGATCGGAAAACGTAGATAAACCCAGTAAGTGATGCAGTATGCCACTGTCCCGGAGATAGATCTTTGGACTCTTTATGAGACGTTTCCCTAGATTTTCGAACCAAGCTGGTAGCAATCGGATGAGGAATGAACCTAACAGTAGTTCACGGACGTGTTTGACTGCACGTTGACTAACACCTAAAGAACCACTGATTTCTGAAGCGTTCCATGTGTATCCATGACGATGTGCAAGCATTCTCAAGAAACGATCCACAAACGATGGTGTGGCTCGTGGGTCTAAGGATAAAACGTCCCGTTCCAAATATGTTCGGGTGAACACCTCAAGCCATTCATTAGCAGAACGGTCATCTTTGGATAGGTAGCTACGAGGAAGTCCTCCACGTAACCAAAGTCGAATTTGATTTCCCCTCCCCATTTCATCTAAGGAGAAACCACTCACGTCAATAGTTCGAATTGATCCAACTAGCACATCAGGTGTGTGCTGTGATAAAACGGGAGAATCGCTACCCAATAGGAGGAATCGAGCTCGCCGGTTTGGGTCGTCACATATCGGTCTCAGCAGCGAGAAGAGATTTGGTTGTCTTTGAATCTCATCGATGATGACAAGTCCCTCGCTATTTCGAAGTAATAACTCAGGTGTATCGCTTAGAGCAGTTCTCGACGCTTGGGTTGCGAGATCAAATAGCGTGACTGGTTCATTCCAACGGGTCACTATCTGGCGAGCAAGAGTAGTCTTTCCTACTTGACGGGGTCCAAGCAAAGCAACGACTGGAACATCCTCCAATGCCCGTTGAATAGTTTGTAAAAGACGAGCTCGTGGAATGAGCGCGGGTATAGATTGTAGGTTATTAGACATAGTGTGCTCAATATCCTACAATTATAGGTCAAATATTAGATTTCGATTGCGAATACCAGAAAGGTGCAACTCGGTGGTTTGGTGCCACTCTCGTAATAGATCGACTATTGAAACTAGGGTACGATTATTTCTTGAGAGCAAAAGGCTTGGCTTACCTCGGTGTTGATGTCAAATTTGTAGTTCAAAATTGAACTGAACTGTCGTGAGAAGTACTTCCAATTGAGTAGGATTATGTCTCTGATCAGCAACCTACATAAGTTTGTGATTATCATGTTAGCTTCGTTGACAGTGGAATAATGGAATATGTACATTAGAAGGATCGTGAAATCGTACTTTCGTCGCACCTCGGTTCGCAGAACTGTCCGGTGCATTACTAGAACGCAAACGTCATGCGCTGTCCAACGATCGCAGTATATTTCAAAGACTCTTTATCAAATCGTAGCTTGCATCGTTGCTATCTGTGCTTGCGTAATTACTAGCTCAGTCTTCGCGGGAGACGTCTATTATCGCGGGAGCATTGCTCTCGACCGATACAACGATACAGTGTTTATGGACTCTTACTGTCCAAGTGGTACTCCAGCCGCGCTGTACGGTTGTGGTACCGGTAGTGACAACTTGCCATATAGCACAAAGGGCGGATTCGACTCTTTTCGTTCGATCGAATTTGGATTGGGACTCACCACTCGTAGCAACTTCCGCTTCGAATTCTTAATTGAGTATCAACCGAGTGTTGATTTCGCCGGAAACACCAACTTTCTACCCCAGGAACTTCAACAATCGGTCACTGCAGAGTTGTCCTCAGTGTCGGGTATGTTTAGTGGTTATCTCGACTTTCCTCAAACAAAGTTGCTTGGTAAATCGAAGATCGTTCCTTACGTAGGGGCTGGGTTCGGTGTCGCACGCAACCAAATTGACACTACGACCATGAATTTCCCCGTGACGATTACTGTTGTACCAGGTGGAAGTCAGATGAGTATGTCATGGATGACTTCGCTCGGCTTGTCGATGGAAGTGAGTTCAAAGGCAAAACTAGATCTAGGATTGCGCTACACAGACCTCAGCAGAGTTCGAACTGCCCGAGGTGAAGGTTCGGTAAATTGGCGCAGCGGATCTCGCGGTCCATTGTTGCTCGATCTAGGCAGGACGGAAGCAGAACTCGAAGGATATAGTCTGAGGTTGTCATTTCGATATTCGCCCTAGAACACTACTTAATCTGCGTGAAGGTCGTACGAAAGTCTCACATTCTCTTGTGCTAAGCTAATGTTCGTAGTCGAGATTACAACTATCGATTGATTGGTGGGTACGGCGACTCTCCCCAATCTTGATCGGGGTACCCCAACATCAGAGTAGCGAAACAAGGAACTGCGGTTGCTAGTATCATCGAGCCATATTGAACTTGTTCGCGATTCACTGAACCCTTGTAAGTAGCGAGTCCGTGTATGAGTTGATTCCGTAGCACGTAGAGTAGATCGAAGATACAGTTTAGCGCGTGAAAGATGTCACCATTCGCGGTTAGTCCTGCCGAGATTGTCTTTGTCAAGTTTTTTCGTTTTTCCTCCCACATGGCATCTTTTTGGGTTTTTGTGGTTTGATCAAGGTCGTACTTCCAATAGACACCGTAAATGTACCTCGTATGCAGTAACGGAGAGATGTACGGTCCAAAGATTGGTTTCAACGAATTTCGGATCGAGTGGTTGTAATCGAGCTCCGTGACTTTCTCAAGAAAAGTTTTGTACAACGAGGGTTGATTTTCAGATTCTCTGGTTGCGTACATTGCGTTAAACGCGACCCAGTGAAGGATGAACGAAGTATCAAAATCTTCGTCTGCATGGTCTTGTGTAGCTTTTTCAAGCCAACTGAGACATCGACGTAATCTCAACTGATTATCGGTAGAAAGTTCCGAGTGACGTTCGCGATACATGGAGTAGAGACCCACGGTATCTACGTCTGTTGTGGAACTTGCGACTCGCACTGTGTTTTAGACGAAGTAATCCAGTGTGAGCTGTGGAACTAGCTTGGGAATGAAAAGCGAGCTTGCTCTCGCACGCCACCCGCTGGCCAACGTTCTGTAATCGTCTTGCGACGAGTATAGAAACGAACAGCATCCGGGCCGTATGCTGCGAGGTCTCCGAATAGCGATCGTTTCCAGCCACCAAAGCTATGGACAGCCGCCGGAACAGGGAGAGGAACGTTGATCCCAACCATACCGATTTTGATGTTTTCCGCAAAGAAGTGGGCTGCTTCCCCGTCGCGGGTGAAGATACATGTCCCATTCCCATAAGGATGGTCGTCGACAATGGTCATGGCTTCTTCCTGTGTTTGAGCGCGCACGATACATAGCACCGGACCAAAAATCTCTTCTTGGTAAATGCGCATATTTGGATTTACGCGATCGAACAAACACGGTCCTAAAAAGTGCCCTTTTTCAAGTCCGCTCACTACGAGATCGCGTCCATCGACGACTAGATCCGCTCCTTCCTGAACGCCGAGATCTACAAAGTCTCGAACCCGCTTAAGGTGTCGTTTAGAGATCAGGGGACCCATATCACTTGTGGAATTAAAACCACTGTCAACCCTTAGTTTGTTGAGTCCTAATTGAATTTTTGCGATGAAGTCGGTAGCAGTTTGATCCCCAACACAAATCACCACCGAGATCGCCATGCATCTCTCACCACATGATCCATACGCAGCACCTAAGGTTGCATTGGCTGCTTGATCAATATCCGCATCGGGCATGACGATAGCGTGGTTCTTCGCGCCACCCAGAGCTTGGACACGTTTGCCGTTCTTCGTCCCGGTTACATAAACATGTTCAGCGACCGGAGTTGAACCGACAAAACTCACACTTTGAACGACTGGATGCACCAGCAATGCGTCTACCGCTTCACGGTCTCCGTTTACGATATTGAACGCGCCATCTGGTAGCCCCGATTCGCGTAGTAACCGCGCACAAAACATCGATACAGATGGATCTAGCTCGGAAGGTTTGAGAACGAAGGTATTACCACACGCGAGCGCGATCGGATACATCCACATTGGCACCATAGCTGGGAAATTAAACGGTGTGATGCCAGTAGCGACACCGAGCGGCTGAAACTGAGACCAACTATCAATATTGGTACCCACACTAGGTGTGTGTTCGCCTTTCAAGAGTTCTGGAATACCGCAGGCGTATTCAACGACTTCGATTCCTCTTTGAAGCTCTCCTTTAGCATCTTCTATGGTTTTACCATGTTCTAGTGTAATAAGTTCGCAAATTTCGACCGCGTTCTCTTCCAAGAGTTGCTTGAATTTGAACATGACTCGCGCTCGTTTCACGGGTGGCGTACTACGCCACTCTGGAAATGTGTGTTGTGCGACATTGACGGCATCATCCACTGTAGAACTGTTTGCTAGTTCTACCGTGCCAATGGAGTTGCCAGTTGCAGGATCTTCGATGGGCAATGTTCGGGACGAACGAAAAACCATCTCGCCACCAATGAAGTGCCCAACCGTTGTTGCAGCTGTGGACAGCGTGGGTTCTCGTTGATACATAGGTTTTTCCCTCTTCGCAATCACATTGTTGAAATTTTTATGTCGAAAGACCAATTTGAACGTCGCGATATTGTTCAATAATACTCTTATTGTAACGAGTAGAAACCAGGAGGTTTGAGTATTTGGACTCGGTGTTTTGAGTTCGTTACCCTTCGCTATGAGTCACAAAAACTGAGCGACCACACTGTCGAGTTGCGTGTATCCCAATGCTGTTAATTGGATTTTTTCTTGTTCCATCAATTCCCACGATCGTAATTTATTGAGGATGGGTTCAATGTGACTGAACGGCAACTTGGTTTGCGCTGAGAACGTTGTTTCAGACACGCCTGCGGTGAGCCGCAAAACATTCATCATAAATTCAACAGGTAGCCTGTCTTGATCTATCGGTAATTCAGTGCCTTGCACTCTCTGTAGATAAGACTTTGGCATTTTCGGCTTTTGGGTTCTGACATGTTTTTCGTCGCGCCATATCTTTCCGTGTGCTCCGGCTCCGATGCCAATGTAATCTCCGAATGTCCAGTAGTTATGGTTGTGCTCGCAGATTAGGTTGTCTCGTGCATAAGCTGAGACTTCGTATCTGCGATAACCCGAGTCTGCGAGCATTTCAACGCCTCGATTGCTCATCTCAAGTCGATCTTCGAGTGGTGGTAACTTTGGAGGATGCTTACCGAACACGGTGTTGCGCTCGATCGTGAGTTCGTACCACGAAATGTGCTGCGGCTCTAGTTCTATCGCGGCGTGTAAATCTTCAAGCGCGTGGTGTATCGACTGTTCAGGTAACCCATACATTAAATCAAAATTTACGCTATCAAATCCTGCATTCAAGGCTCGAACACAAGCTTTTCGAGCCTGTTGCGCATCATGGATTCTCCCTAACACAGGCAGGTAATGGTCGTTGAACGATTGCACACCTAAGGATAGGCGATTGATCCCAGCAGCACGATACGATGCGAAATCTCGATGTTCAACTGTACCCGGATTCGCCTCCATGGTGACTTCTGATACATTGGCGAACTCGGGGCGTTCTAGGATCTCTCCAAAAGAATCCGGATTAAACAGGCTCGGCGTACCACCGCCAAAGTAGACTGTGTCTAGCGAAGGGAAATCTCGATTAAATTCCGCTTCAAAATCTTCGATCAGCCGCGCAACGTAGCGGATCTCGTCAAATATAGAGTCCTTTTCGTGAGAATTGAAATCGCAATAAGGACATTTCTTAATGCACCAAGGGATGTGTACGTAAAGCCCACTCATTACTGGGACTGACCAATTGGCGAACTAGTGCTTATTCGAACGAAGAAAAGAGTTTTCGGTCATTGGAGGATGAGATTGCACGGACTTTTCCTTGGAAAGGTCTTCACCGCAATCTAACAACATAGGAATCAATTGCCGTGCAGCTTTGGCTCGATGACTTTCGCGGTACTTTATGCTGGGACCGAGTTCCGCGGCGGTAAGGGTGGAGTTGGTAGGAAGAAATAGTGGATCGTATCCAAATCCATGTTTACCTCGTGGTTCCTTCACGATCGATCCTCGCCAACATCCTTCCGCAATACTCGGAGAGGGATCGGATTCATGCTCCATGTAGACTAGGACCGCAACAAAACGCGCAATGACGGGTTCACTCTGCATTCTCTTAGCCTTGATTCGTTCCAGCAACAGGGTGTTGTTTTCTACGTCCGTAGCGTTATCGCTCGCGTACCGACTCGAGTGAATACCAGGTTCGCCGTCTAGTAAATCAACAATGAGTCCAGAGTCATCCGCAATTGCGGGAAGACCTGTGAAGCGACAAGCATGGCGGGCCTTTAACAACGCGTTTTCTATGAATGTGGTGCCGGTTTCTACCGGCGGTTCGAGATTCCAGTCTTGGAGCGGAAGAAATTCAAAAGGTACTTGGTGTAGCGAGGCTGTGAGCTCTGCAAATTTATGCTTATTGTGGGTGGCAATGACAACTCTAGATTTTTCACTCGATCGCGAGCAGTGTGCCATGTTGTGCACTACGTCCCTAGGAATTGGCGAATCGTATAGACTACAAAAAATAGTCCCATCATCGCCAGCATGGGAGAGAAATCGAATCCCCCCATAGCAGGTAAGAACTTGCGTAATGGCCGCAAAATCGGTTCTGTTAGTACTCGCGCCAGTTCGGTTGCAGGGGAGTAGACGTTCGGCGCAATCCAACTCATGACAACGGTAAGAATAATCGCAATGATATAAACCCAACAGGTTAGTTCAATCGATTTAAGCACACCGATCAATATAACCAAATGAGCTACTCCTGTTTTTAACGCACCGGGTATGCCAAGGAATGCGATCATGATGTGGAGGACAATTACAGCAAGGCCCGAACTAAAGTCGATGAGACGATGTTTAGGGAGAACTCGACGTAAGGGTTGGAGTACTGGATTTGTAACTTTCGCGAATGCACTCACCAACGGATTAAAGTGGTTCGCTCCTGCGAGTTGGAACAGGAATCTAAGTAAGCAGAAGATAGCAAACGTCTTAAGTACAAGGATCAGAAGTGCTGTTACCATTGCAACTAGTACTCTTCTGCAATTTGGACTGAGCGGGTGTATGCACTTTCCACTGCCAAAGCGATCGCGGAGTGTACTTTATTTTCTTTTAAGGATTTCAAAGCTGCTACTGTAGTTCCTCCTGGGGTTGCTGCTTGTTCTTTTAGAGATTTTGGTGCCAGCTTCGTGTGTTGGACCATTTTTGCTGCGCCAATCGCAGTTTGCAAGACTAATTGGTCGGCTACCGCCCGATCGAGATCTAATTTACACCCCGCGTCTATCATAGCTTCCATTATGTAAAAGAAGTACGCGGGACCACTACCCGATAGTGCAGTAACGACGTGCAGTTGCTCTTCTGACGAGAGCCAAAGTACCTTTCCTAAAGACTGCAACAACTTGGTAGTGAGCTCCTCTTGACTAGGAACAACGATGGAGTTAGCAAACACGCCAGCGATTCCTTCGCTAAGCAATGCAGGGGTGTTCGGCATGCAACGCACGATCGGTGTGTTTATCGGAAGCCACTCTGCCAATCGCGCTATTGGAACACCCGCAACGACAGAAATAATGAGCTTATCGTCAAGGTAAATCGCACATTCTTCTAGAGCAGTTTGAACGTCTTGAGGTTTCATCGCTAGGATGACTGTATCAGCGTTCCGCACAGCAACTAGACTATCGTTCGTAGCGATAGCGGCAGTCTCAGTGAATTGTTCGAGTTTTTCAAGATTAGGATCAGCGACAACGAGAGACACCGCAAGAGCGTGATTTTTTAGGATTCCTTGTGCCATCGCGGAGCCCATGTGTCCACTGCCCAATATTGCAATGCGATCTGTCATGTTCTTGGTCCAAATAACGCCGTCCCAATTCGGACCATGGTCGCGCCCTCTTCGATCGCGATGCCGAAATCTGCTGACATACCCATCGATAAAGTGTCCCATTGCGATGAGGCTTTCGGCTCTAGTCTTTCGAAGAGTTCTCGCATACGCCGGAACGATAAACGTGTCGCATCTTGATGCGCTTTGGGATTTGGAATGGTCATTAATCCGCGAATCCGAAGCTGGGGAAGTTCTTGGAGCTTCTCAACCAAGTCAGGTACTTCGTCCACGGATACTCCGGCTTTAGTGGGTTCGTCATCAATGTTGACCTGTACGCAGATGTTCAATGGGGTCTCTGAGCATACATTGCGCGCGTCTGCTAGACGTTTGCCAATATGAAGCCGATCGACCGACTGGACCCAGTCGAAATACTTCGCAATCCGATTGGTTTTGTTCGACTGAACGACTCCGACATAATGCCAAATGCATTGCGCGGCGGCAAGAGTTTCAATTTTCGGTAGTGCTTCAGCGACATAACTCTCGCCAAACTCGCAGAAGCCCTGAGACATTAGAGCGCGAATGTCCGGCACAGTTTTCTGTTTACTGATCGGCAGGATTTTGATCTGTGTTGGATCACGGTCCGCTCGCTGTGCAATCGAACGAACTTCGGCGACTACCTCTGTGGTCCGTTGTGCTATATTTGGAGACGGAATCGAAACTTCCGGAGAGGAAACTAACACTGTTGACTTAACGCCGAGAAACGATCTGGTCGTGCAACCATGTTTCGCCAATGGCGACCGCGGCGAGTGCATGATCAGCGTTCTTTGTGCCTTCGCGTTGTGCCGCATCGTAGGAGCTCAATCGTTCATCGACGAAATGTACGGGCAAATGAAATCGTTTTTCCAGATAGTGACCAAATTTGCGTGCGGCGCGGGACATCTTCGACTCACTGCTATCCATGTTTAAGGGTAGACCAACGACCAAATCGGTGGGCTGCCAGGCATCCACTAAGAAGTCTAACTGGTCGACATTGGGTTTACCGTGGTTTGCGGATAAAGTACATTTTGGACCGACGATTCGCGAAGTTACTTCGACGCTGGCAACACCGATGTGTTTCATCCCAAAATCAAACGTCAATGCACCTTTCCGGTGGGGCATCTACGCATCGCCTCCTTGAAAAACGAACCGGTCAAAGTCCACGTTAAGTTGATCGGTAATTTTTTGCAATCGGTTGTCAAAGGGTTCGTCGAATAAAATCTGTCGGTCGGCTGGACAAGTAACCCAAGCATTGTCTTCAAGTTCACTTTCTAGTTGTCCAGGACCCCAACCTGCGTATCCCAAGAGAAACAGGTACTCTTGAGGGCCTTTGCCCTCGGCAATTGCCTTTAAGGTTTCGTAGACTCCGCCATGACTTTCTTGCATGGTAACTGAGATGTCTTCGGTGACCTTAAACGTTTCGTCAGTACTAAACTCATTGGTATGAATCATGCTTGGAAAGGTCCGACTAACGGGGCCACCTTCGAGCATCATTCCTTTGATCTCAAGTTTAGTCTTGAGCTCGACGCGAATTAGGACATCCTTTAAAGAGACTGGAGTAGGCCGATTGACAATGAAACCCATCGCGCCCTCCTGGTTGTGCTTGACTAGGAGCGTAACCGAATCTTCAAAGTAAGACTCTGATTGGATGGGGAGCGCGAGTAAGAAGTGGTTGGTAAGTGATTCAACGTCCATTCGATAATGATATATCCAAGAGTTTAAGATTGGTGTGAGGTGTAGGTTCTTTTTGGTGGAACCATGCCACCACACCGCAGTCATACGCAGGTGCAGATTTAAGCCCAACGCAAAATTAAATTTTGCATGAATGCAGAGGATTCTTAAGTTCTGAGCGAACAAGAACCATACCGTTTGCTTGGTTCTAAAACTTTCTGCAATTGGTTCTAGCATCCAGTTGGTACTGCAAATACTCCAATTTGTAAATCAAAAACAATAATGAAAGCTACAGACAACAGTAAGCAAGCATACCACAATTTGTGGGTAGTCACTCGTGGGCATCGCCTGCGATATGTGATGTCCACATTGTGCTCTACGCTGGCCGTAGTGGGTTTGATGATCGTACCAGTGATCGTAATGCACGCACTGGACGTGATTGAGCACGACGATTTTGGATTTGCACAACCGTTTTTACAAACAATCGCAAATAATTTCGGTGCGACTACACCTTTCACAAGCTATCTAGTAGTGTCCGCGATCGTTGGTGTGATAGTCACGGTTGTTGCCAGTGTTATGCAATTTCTACGTGGTCGGCTATCTGCGGTAGCTTCGGAAGGCATTGCTCGTAGACTTCGGGAAGTGCTGTTTGACCGCACGAATCGGGCGCAGGCGAAGTTCTTCGACCACGAAGAAGTCGGTGATTTGGTGCAGCGATGTACTTCTGATGTGGAAACCCTACGTCAATTCATGCACAACGACGTTGATGCTCTCGCTCGCGCTCTGCTCTTAGTGTTTGTAATGGTTCCCATCTTGTTTTGGCGTCATGCCACTCTGACTTTCTACTCGATCATGCTTCTGCCGGTGATTGTGGCCGGTGGAATTTTCTTTTTTCGATTCGTTGCAAAGCTCTTTAGAACCGCGGATGAAGCCGAAGGCAAGCTTACTGCGGTGCTTCAAGAGAACCTCTCAGGTATCCGAGTTGTGCAGGCGTTCGCGCGGGAAGACTATGAGTATTCGCGTTTCGATCGCGAGAACCAGAATTTTCGAGACAAGTACATTCGCATGACGAATTACGAATCTTGGTATTGGGGTATCAGCGACTTTGTCTGTACGGTCCAAATTGGCATAGTCACCATTGGGGGCGGATATCTCGTCGCACAAGGACAGCTTACCGTTGGAGAATTGTTTCTGTTCATCACGCTATCGGGTATAGTAGTTTGGCGAATTCGTCAGTTGATTGATGTCGTTGAACACGCGGGTAAGACGATAGTCTCCTTAGAGCGGGTCAATTATCTGCTTAACGCCGAACAGGAGGCGACCCAAGAGTCTCCAATAGAAACAGCCACACGGGGACGGATTGAGTTTAAGAAGGTATCCCTTGCTTACAACGATAACGCGGTGCATCTCAGAGATATTGATCTCACCATTGAACCGGGTGAGAAGATTGGCATTGTGGGTCCTCCCGGAGCTGGCAAATCTACACTGATTCGCGCGTTGTTGCGATTCTATCCCATCAAAAGCGGACGAATCTTGCTGGATGGTCGGGACATTCAATCCGTTGATGTAAACTGGTTGCGTAAGCAACTCGCATGTGTATTGCAAGAACCGTTTTTGTTTTCGCGCACAGTGCGGGAAAACTTATTCTTAGGTATGCGCAACGCGGCCGATCACGAACTTGTCGACGCGACTACGAAGTCCCTAATGCATGACACGATCACGGGATTTCCCAAAGCTTATGACACTCGCATCGGAGAGCGTGGGGTAAATTTGTCCGGGGGACAACGTCAACGGTTAGCTCTAGCGCGTGCGTTAGTTTCGAAAGCTCCAATCCTAATTCTTGATGATGTTCTGTCGGGTGTGGATACGCACACAGAGACCTTGATCCTCTCCAATTTAGGCAGCAGCGAACACAAACCAACCACAATTATTGTCGCCCATCGCTTGACGACGATTCGCAATGTTGATCGCATCGTGGTCATGGAGCATGGTCGAATAGTGCAATTGGGTACCCACACGGAACTCCTTGCGACTCCCGGACCTTATCGCGAACTATGCGATATTCAGGGGTTGCTTGACGAGACGATTCAATACGAAACGGAGCTTGCGGCGCATGGCTGAGAGTACCTCTACAAACCCCGTAGAGCTTACAGACGAGTTCCAAGACTCCGAACAAGCACAGATGGAACTCCATCTTTGGCGTCGTTTGTTCAGCTACATCTTTAAGTATCGAGGGCACATAGCCATCATCGCGTTCTGCGGTGCAGTAACTGGGATCACCGAAGTGATACCAGGGTATATCACCATGCGAATGGTGCAGGATATTCAAGCACACGGTCCTGACGCGAATCTCACACTGTGGGCAATTCTGATCTTGCTAACAGGATTTGTCGCTAGTGCGGTGGTTTTTGGCTTTGTGATGTATGTCTGCAAGGTTCGATCGAAAGCGAGCTACAAAATTCGCGATGATGCATTTCGCAATATCCAAAAACAGTCTTTCCGTTTTTTCGATCGTCGTCCGGTTGGGTGGCTCATGGCGCGGTTAATGTCCGACTGCGAACGACTTTCAAACATTGTTGCGTGGGGATTTCTCGATTTTTCTTGGGGTACCGCGATGATGCTTTCAATGGCGGTCGTGATGTTGTTTCTAAACTGGAAGTTAGCGTTGTTTGCATTTGCCTTTATCCCATTGATTGCTTGGATCACGGTTAAATTGCGCCGTTCTATATTGAGGACTGCACGTGAGGTGCGGGCAACAAATTCACTGCTAACCGGTACGATTAATGAGAGTATCATGGGCGTGCTTACGAGTAAATCATTTGTTCAAGAAGAGAATCACCTCAAAGACCTTAAAAAGACTACAAACAAACTCTATAAATCTTCAGTCGAAAACCTCACAATCTCGGCTGTTTACGTTCCCATGGTCATGACTATTGCAAGTATGGTCACGGGAGTTACCCTCGCAGTTGGTGGTTTAGAGGTTGTTCAAGGAGTCTTCATCCTATCTACATTTCTCGCGTTCATGATGTGGGTGCGATACTTCCTCGAGCCTGCCATGGAAATGGCTGCATGGTTTACCGAAATGCAAACTGCTCAAGCATCAGCTGAACGTGTACTTGCGGTGATGGATGCACAACCCGATATAGTGTCGAAGACGAATAGTACCTATTCGACTCCAAGTGAAATAAAGTCTGTCCAAGTCACGAATTTAGGGTTTGCATACGATTCTGGAATTCCAGTACTCCAGGATATCAACTTCAAAATCAACGCTGGTGAGTCTTTGGCTATTGTCGGTCCTACAGGTGGTGGGAAGACGACTTTGGTAAATCTCCTGTGTCGTTTTTATGAACCGACCACGGGAATCATTGAAGTGAACGGAATCGACTATAGAGAGTTTTCATTGAGTTGGTATCGTTCGCAGTTCGGGGTAGTTTTACAACACGCACACGTATTCTCGGGACCCATTCTTGAGAACATCCGCTATGGTCGCATCGAAGCTACTGATGAGGAGGTAATCGCGACCGCACGCTTAGCGGGAGCTCATGACTTCATCGAAGCAATGGAACATGGATATCAGACCAACGCTGGAGCTGGCGGTAGCAAGTTGTCTGCCGGGCAGAAACAACTGGTTTCGATTGCTCGTGCATTGCTCTCTGACCCACAGATTTTGGTATTTGATGAAGCCACGAGTTCGGTCGACACTGATACGGAACAACACATTCAACAGGGAATCGAACAATTACTACGTGAGCGTATTAGTTTTATCATTGCGCATCGTCTCTCAACAATTCGCAACGTCGACAAGATTGCGTTCATTGAAGGGGGTCGGATCGTTGAATTTGGTTCTCACGCTGAATTGCTTCGCCAAAAAGGTCGGTATGCGTCAATGTATCAACAACAGAGTATGCGCGAAGCAGTGCGCTCAAGCTTTGAATTAGCAGAGCGAGCAAAAAACTAAGGTGCACCTTTGAAGAGCCTTGAATCAAGCTTGAAAATTATTGCACGATTTGTAGTGCCAGGGCGGTATGTAACAAAACAAAAATCGCACAACCGGGAATCAAGTCTCCGGTACAGCGGAGAATCTGGGACGAGTCGGCAACGAAACATGCGGTAAACTAAGGTTCTTTGGACCGTTCGCTTCAACTTCATACTGCGATTAGTTTTAGAAACACTGATCACTAGCTATTCGAGAATCATCGACGCTACGGTGAGAGTTTTGACCGGTCAAATGTCTTGATTTACTAGGGTAACAGGAACCAACAATATGAAGAGCACTATGATCGCATTACTCTCTATCCTAACAATTAGTCTCACCGTTATCGGGGTTAATGCTGAGCGGTTTGATGGTGTCTATATCAGCACTAGTATTGGAATAAATTCGACTTCGAGTTTTGATTATCTGGGGTCATCGACGGACCAAGGAAGTGTGTGTGATCCAGTGATCAATCCCAATGAGACATCAAGGCAGATAGCCGGTTGTCCAACGGAAGGCACCGGGTGGTTAACGAATTTCGATGCCGGAAGGGGTATTTCAAGCTCTGTCACACTAGGCCGCCACTTCCAAAAAGCTAGGATGTTGAAAAATTGGTCTGTAGAGATTGAGTTCTCGTACGGGGAGTCTTCGTTGAATCAATCGCAATCGATTAGAAGTCGTTCAGGTGTCGCACGAGACAAACTGAGTAATGAGATCTACCAAGCAGAGGAACACATTGGAAAAATCACATCGCACTCAGTTTTTGCAAATCTGAGACACAACTTTCGATCGAAATACAAGACTCAGCCCTATCTTGGAGTAGGTTTTGGTCTGGTGAAAACATCAATTTACGGCGGCAGGATTTGGGTTCGAAACAGCGATTGGACGCAAATCAGTACGGGTAGTACTCTCCCAAACGCGGACGAGGTCAGAAGGAATCTAGCGGGCACCACAAGTACTGTCCATGAAACATTGAGCGACACTTCACCGACTGTTCAATTCTTCGCTGGTGTAGACTTCCAAATCAACGATACCGTACTACTCGGTGTGCGAGGGATATTTTTCCAATTGAATTCTTTCGACGCCACTGGAAGCTTAGATGTTCTCAGAAGTCATGAAGTTCCTGATGGTTATTCGAGCAACAGAGAAGTGGACTCGCTACTATTCATTGGAGTAGGATTAACAGTTACTGTCTTGCCCTAAAAACCACAGAATCGATACTGTCCTAGAACGAAGACTTTACATCTAAATGCCTCAAGCGAATGCATGCCCACGATTGAGTACTTTACGTGGATGTGTTTAGAATGCGAAACTAGCATCGTCAAATGTTGTCTATAGCACAACAAGGAGAGATCAATGAATCACTTTGAACTCCAATCGAAGTGCGATAGCAAGCACGTTTCACTTCGTTGCTTCTGTTTGGCGTTAGGAGTCTGGATTCTCGTACTTACGGGCTGTGCTCGCGGTCCCAACCCCGTTGCACTCGAATTAGAAATCGAAGAAGACACCTCGGTATCGGTCACTCTGACCACCGCAAAATCTACTAACAGTGAAGTCACATATCAAATTGCTTCTTTGCCGGAACATGGTTCGATTAGTGGCACTCCCCCGAAGATTCGTTACACCCCTCCCACCAACTATTTTGGTACAGATGAGTTCGAGTATGTGACGGTACGAGGGAATGGTCGTCTGTCTAAACCGGCGACCGTAAAAATAGACATAACTGCTGTCAATGACCCCCCTGTTTCAGAGCCTATGTTTGTTACCACCGCAGTCAACAAAGTAGTGGTGATTTCGCCACAGGCGATCGATGTGGATGGACAAATTGAAAAGTTCGCAATCGCGCGTAATCCTGGTTACGGTGATGTCGAAGTGATTGGTGGTGAGTTTCGGTATACCCCACCTAACGGTTTTCTAGGTGACGATAGTTTCGAATACGTGGCTATCGACGATTACGGACTACGCTCCCGTACAGCTCAAGTGACAGTAAGAGTCAGTTCACGAACCGAAGAAGAGGTAAGTGAACAGCAAGAATTGGTGGCAAGTGAACCAGAAGATGAAGATACCAATCAAGAACCGAACGAAACCATTACGAACGAATTACTGGACTCTACAACCTCATCCGATACGCCCGATAATTCGGTTCCAGTCGCAGAAGACTTGGAAGTGGAATTACTTGAAGATTCATCTGTACAAGTGGATCTGAAAGCCACAGACGAGGATGGCAGTGTAGAACGTTTTGGGATTACGACGTTACCAGCACACGGCACTTTGACTGGAATGGGAGCTACCCGAACATATACGCCTTCTACAGACTTCTCGGGTTCAGATTCGTTTGCTTACGTCGCAATTGATGATCGAGGAGGGGTTTCAACTCCGGCTGTCGTGTCGATTATCATTGACTCGGTAAACGACCGACCAACAGCAGATTCATCTAATTGGGTCACCCTAGAAGATAGTCCAGGTATTTACATTGATTTACGAGCCGAAGATCCCGATGGAGAAGTGGTAACTTACACGATCGTGCGCGCACCTGCGCACGGGAGAGTCAACAATGTGGGTAATGGTAGGTGGCTCTATGTTCCCGACGATAATTTTTCCGGTATTGACTCCTTTCAGTGGGTAGGAATCGACGATGAAGGTGGCCGTAGCCTCGAAGCGACCGTAACGGTGAACGTATCGGAACAACCGGATCCACCTACGGTTCGACTGCGCGATACCTACTTGAAGACTACGGTTGGTGAACAGTTAGATATTGATGTTTTTGTTCGCGATCCAGAAAATGACGCCTATCGGTTTGAAATTCGAGAAAGTGGGCGGGCGAATGGCAATTTTCTTCCCAAACACGGTACGATTAACGAGTTGTCCTTTTTGCGTTTTGAAGCAAAGAGAAGGGGGACCAGTACATACCAAATTGACGTAAGTGATCGTGCTGGATTGAGTGCCCATGCTCTCTTCACGATTGAGGTAGTCAACACCCCGCCTGTGGTACAACTACCGATACCTAGCTACGATCGAGCTAACGGGACCGTAGATCTCAGCATAAGAGTCCGAGATCCTGACGGCACGATTAGTTACTTTGTGATCCAAACCATCGACAATCGGCGTGCGGAGAGTATCAAGGTGAATGGGACCAGCGTCACGGATGCGCAATCGTTCACCACCGGGGGCACATGTGAGACAGAAGATGGTGCTTGGTGCACCTTGAACGTTAAGTACAGGCCGGACGTCATCGATGGGCATTCCCGACGTATTCGAGTCTATGCAGTCGACGACGAAGGAGCATCCTCTCCAAAGGATTTCATCAGAATTGAAACTCGCCAACTTCGAGTTGCCCGACATGTCGACGATGAGCAAGAAGATGATCCTTGGGAACCGCAGAGTCCTCGGGTGCTACCCTATGATCCGGCAGATCCACCCACTCCTGTCGTACCTCCAGTTGACGAAGAAGAGGAAACTACGCCAACACCGGTTGTACCACCGGTAGCCGTAGATCCCGAAGAAGAAAACGACGAAACCAATCCAGAACAGGATCCCGACGACGTGATTCTGAAAAGGATTGATGATGAAGAAATCAAACAGGTTACCGATCCTAACCGAGAAGTTCCTCGCGACAGAAGATAGTCAGCTAGGGAGAGTGCTCCCCAACTGACTTGTAGAACTGGTACGGCTAACAGATTCGTTAAGACTTCCGTACTTTGAAACGTAGACCATTGAGCAAAACTAGTTGGAATTCGGGAGCTCAACCATCACGTCACTTGAGTATTTGTCGGTAACTCCGTCGATAGTTGCTTCAAATACCATTCGATAGTCACGAGCGTCAGTAGGGTCGTACGGACACAGTTGATTGTCTGTTCGAGCGGTTCCAATTACGGTCAGCCAATCTTCGCCGATGGCATTGCGCACTTGCCATTCCGAGTTCAGTACAGTATAGGTTACATTGTCAATTGAAGTGTTGGACATTACTTGGCAGTCGTTATAGGTCTGACTTCCCAATTTAATCGAACCGGATTCAACATTCATCGCGACTAAGCGCAGGAGATATTCGTCGTAGAGTTCGAACTCGGCTTTCGGGAACGAACTGTTAGCACCAGTTAAACGCTCAAAGCGATGGATGGAATCAATCCAATCTTCGACAACAATGTAAGAGAATTTCCCATCTGGTGAACTCACGCCAAAAGCGTCAGTCAAGTCTCTGAACAATGGAAGTGGGTTTCCAAAACGATCAGGCTGCTCGTCTGAAGACCAGTCTGCGATGTAGAATTCTCCCGTACCTCTATCAAAGGTCGCCACGAAGTTCATATAGCGACAAAACACTTCAATGGTTGGGTTTTCGGTATTGTGAACACCATTGATGCGACATTGACCTTCATCCCAATCAAAGGGTCGTCGAATGTGTGTGGGAAAAAATTGGAAACTGCCAATGTTATAGCTGTCCAAGGCGGCAATAGGAGTCGGTGTGGTGCGGTCTGCAGCAAGATCAAAGAGCGCGACTGAAGGATTTCTCCTTCCTACAGCGAATAGATAGTCACCGCTAGGGTGCAGTGCGACGCTTGCACCATCGAATCGGTTAGAGTTTTCATTGACACCGGTATTCGTTAACCAGTCCGAGTGTAGGGTGTTGGATACTACACTCAGCTCACCTGTTTCACCATCTTTCGCAAACCCGAATATCCGATCATTTGATAACCCATACATAAATGTTTCCCCTGGTCCAAACGCTACCGAGCGTAGTCCGTCCAATTCTAAGAGTTGCGTTTTCACATGGTGCGCAGTCAACGAAGCAGTCACTACTTGCACAATCGTTAATTCACACGGGGCATCTACCCGATACGCTGCGATAGTGTCTTCTCCAATCTTGTAGACATAACGGCCAGTTCCCTCGTGAACGATCTGGGTAGGGACTTGTTCAAAATCATTGTCCACATCACATCTGGAGAACTCTCGGCTAGACTGATCAAACCCCTCAAACAGGGCAAACCCTTCTTCTGCGGGTGCATACAACGCCCTACGTGCAGGATTCCATCCTACTACGGACACGTTCGAAACTGCAATCGTGTCTCCGTTTGCGTTTTCGTAGGGTATAGATTCGATCACATCGAGGTCGTCAGTATCGTCCGAGAGCCCGAGCACAAGCATTTCATCTTCGACGTTGAGAAGGAGTTTGTCAAGGTCACGACCGACTACCGCTCCTGATGTCGGGTCAATCAATTCTTCAATGTCGTTGCCCGAAGGGCTACCGAATTCATAAAAATGAGCATCACTGGTTATCCATGAAGGTGTTGTTGTCGCTTCCCAGGAAATTTCGATCCGCGCCTGATTGGTCGAAAGTGTCGTATTATTACTTCGCACTGCGACTTGCACTCGATAATCTTTCCCGTCTTCAGGTTTAAAAATGGCATCTGGTTTCCCACTAATAATGAAGGACCGATCAGTGGATGCGATGAGATCCCAACGATCGTTACTTTCATCCCGTTCGTGAATACCTAAGAAGTACTGATCGCTAGCAGATTGAAGATTTGCGTCTTCCCATGTCTCCGTTGAAAATCTCATCCATCCGTCGAAATTGGCTGGTGTAGACCACGAGCCCCACACCGACGAACGCACACCTGTACTAGTAACTCCGTTCGCCCGCGATTCATCGGGTGTCGTTGTCGCATAGAACGTATCCATGTTGAGGGTTCCTGTCGTACCACTCAAGGTAATTGGGGTGCTAATACTGTCATACTCAGGAGTGACACCCCACTGGAAGGAGTTATTGGACAAGTCTCTCGAATAATCCAAGCCGCTGTTGCGATGGAGTGAAATGTAATAAATTTCTCCACTAGTTGCACTAAGGACAAATTCTGGACCGGAGGCTTCTAGGGTAAGGTCATTGAGTTCTGAGCCACTGAATACACTTAGAGTGTCGACGTGCGCATCCGCGATGCGGAACGTAAAGTTGTCGGTACTAGGTGCTTCCCATGCCCACCAAAGAGAATGCGAATTCGTTTCGGAGGGTTCGTCTATTTCGACCGTTCGATCACCAGAGCAAGGATTACATTTTGTTCGTGAACCCTGTGAACCTGAAATGGAAATCGCATCATCAAACATATCATGGGACATGAGACGGGAACTTGTGCCCTCCTCCCAGGACAATTCATAAGATCCTTGAAAGTCGGTACGAAAAAATCCGGCGTTCGAACTCACACAAATTTGGTACTCTTGAGCAGCTACAACTGGTACATCCGCAGCGGAGTAAGAAGTATCAGAGACTAGGCGAAGGTCGTCTACGGTTGAACCACGAAAAACATACACCTGAGGTGAATCGTTAGAGTAAAGTGCGTCCGCTTCAAAAGTCCAAACACCGTTTGATGGTGCTATCCATTTGAACCAAGTCGTACCGACGGAGACGTGTCCTCCAGGTTCCCCCTTTTCTACTGTAGCATAGGCATTATTGCCCTCTATATCGCCACTCTCGCCAGTTAGTTCAATACGGTCGGCGAATCGGTCGTTTACTGGTTTAGTGTCAAGTTTCTGCCAGGTAAACTCGAGTTCAGGAACTTGGAACTGCGAATAAGTATTCACCCGCAAGTAATAATCTTTGTCAGGTTGAAGGAAAACCTCTCGACGGTCCGTGGTCCACATATGGCCTGCAGCCGGATCAAACATCGCGTCTTCCGTGAGTAATTCAAACGTCACGTTTGCGGTGCTCGGACTTTGGTCAGTTATTCGGATTCCGTACTTGCTTTCGGTGTCAACTCTGAGTTTGTACCAAGCACTTCGAGATGGGATATACCCTTCTGTGAAGAATTCGAACAAACCGGAGCCCTCAAGCACTTTAGTATCGATAGCTAATTCACCGGGTTGTCGTGCGCCCGCGACTAAATCTATTGCAACTGTTCCGGAATCGCCAGTTAGTTCAATCGCGGTGTTGGCATAATTGTTCGTGATCGTCGGAGCAAACGCTGGTAAGTTGTCTCCGTCAACTACAACGTTTACTGCGTCCACATCAGAATTTGCGTTTGCACTTGCTACCGAAACGTACAGTTGATGGCTACCTCTTTTCATCGTTGGTGGAAACACCAAAGTTACATCTTGAACCTCATTAGATACCACTTCTCCGATGAACACAGGATTGCCGATGAAGATACCGGTTAAATCCTGCACCGTTCCATCTTCTCGCATGATTTGACTGCCAGGTTGCCACCGTGAGTCGTTCGTATTGTTCCAGTACGCACAATCACCAGCATCACCTTCGCGGCAAGCAAAATACAGCGTAACTCCCCCGGCAACAAATTCATCGGTGGAAACCGAGAGTTCCAGTCTGGGCCTCCTCGTATTTGCGGTGTTTAGCGTGTCCGATTCCAGTTCAATATCGAGCTGCGGCGTTGACTTCCCGATAAACATATAGGACACTGCGATACGAGGTGTGAACTGAAAGATGTTGTGCGGTATCACGGTAATGCGTTTCGTACCAGCTTCAGGGTTGGCAATAATGAGGTATTCCAAGTTATCGACTCTCGAACTAGAAACGTACTCACCGCATTCAGTGACATCGCAATCTTCGTCAGGTCCTAGGTAAAGGTCTAAGTCGGCCATAACCGCAGAGCCAACATTATCGTTCGGTGGTTCATCCCAAGTTAAGACAACATCGAGACGATCGGTGTCTTCAGGGACATCAATTTCGATGTATGCATATTCGTCGTTCTCAATTTCACTTACTGCACTGTGACTTGACCACTCATCATTGGGCCCTTGAACGATTGCAGTTCTTGCGGATACTGAGCCCATACCGTATTGGTTATTAATAGAGCCTGTTCCATTAGTGTTGGTTCTCGGGGCGTACGCCTCATCTTCAAAAAAGGCGTCGGCTTTAATGGCAGTAGCCATGAGTTGTGCTCGTACCAATGCAGCATTGTTTTTGAAACCGTCGTCGGTCCCCATCAGGAGAGTGGCGATCCCAGCAACTGCTGGTGAAGACATGCTCGTCCCGCTCTTGCGCGTGTATCCAGATTCCGCACCAGCTCCGTCAGCCGCTAGGACATTGTCTCCGCTCATTGAAACTTTGGGTACCATGCGTCCGTCAGACGTCGGTCCAGCACTGCTACTATTGTTAGCAAACAACGCGTCTGTTAGCCATCCTATAGCGAGTGAATTCTTTGCAGAACCGTACTGAGAGTAACCCAAGTTAAAGACTGTTCCTCCGAAGATCAAACGGGCATTTCCTTGGGAGACGGCATACACTTGGTCGTGATTCCAGACAGCCCAATCAAGTTTTTTTGCACCTGTGTAGTAACCGGCATCCGACGTGATAGCGGATAGGCTCATGTTGACGACGTTCGGTTTTCGAGCAGCTGACGCTATCCCGTTCCACTCGCACGAGGATTCCGTAACAAAATAATCCATAGCTTTGAGGATGGCAGTTAAAGACGCGGCCCCGGAGTCTTTAGAGAAGGCTTTCGCGAACCGTATGTGTTCGACTCCAGGTGCGACTCCAGCGCGGCTTCGATTGTCCACTCCAGCACCTGCAAAAATACTGGTTACGTGGGTGCCGTGTCCTATGACATCGAACCATAGATCGTCGGTGTCCAGCGTGTCGTTCTCCATCGTTTGAAAGCTTTCCCCGCAGATACTTTCCCGCGTGGCCGAAATATCTGGATGTGATAAATTCAAACCGGAATCCATCACGCCAATGGTGATGCCTGCGCCGGTGATTCCCGAAAAACTCCCGTTTATGCCAAGGTGAGTCCGGAGACCGTCTGCTCCTGCGACGGACACGGCAGAGTCTAGTGTCAGTTCCAACATACCCACGGGTTCGACAGCCTGTACAAAATCCAAATCTGCAAGATCAATCATTTTTCCATACGGTACAAAGGCTACTAGCACTCGGATGGTAGGATCCCAATGCTTAATGTCCGCACCTAGGTTTTCAATCTGCCTTTGCCAATGGGCAAGGTTTTCAGTTGTCATAAGGGTGATGAAAACCTCTCGAGTAGCACCCGACGCACTCGTCGCGATTTCCTCACGGAAGTTGGGACCCATTTTTTCTTCAATGGGTTTATTTCCAAGCGCGAGGACCGCATCGTGTTCCAGTAACTTCTCTAGGACTTCAGGTTCTCGTGGTAGTCGAGCGCGTCGATATTCATTCCCGCTGTCAAATAATTCGACTTGTAACGCTCGGAAAGAATGGTTATCGATCGAATGTAAATGGTTGGGGTTCAGTTGCACCCACGCGAAGAAGTAGTCCCGTTTTTTGCTCTCTTGAGACTCAGGAAACGCAATCCTAGAAGCGTCTTTGGTGAACCAAGGGAGGCTCGGATGGGTGCCGATGTCAACGAACGGTTTCGTAGCCAGTTTACCTTTTTTCATTTCGCCGCGAAACTCTGTGAGTTCGACGGTACTCGGACGATTCTCGTATGATTCGACTTCTACGTCCGACGCATGGAGTGCGTTTTCAACCTGAGTCGTTTCAAATGATTCTGCTACTACTTCTGTGCGATTGAGTACTGGTTTTGCAACATCGAACTCCAGATCAATCTCGTTGGCTGATGATTGGAATTCTGTTTCTGAAGCAGATACCGCTTCTTTTGCTTCTGGTTTAAGCACTGCTTGGTGCAGGAAGAAAGTCAGGCATACTAAGCCGACAAGTGCGAAACAAGAAAAAGCGACACGCGTGCGTTGCATCGAAAGATCTCCTCTGTAGTCTAGGATTTGAAAGAAATGAACAGATTATCTAGTTTTATTATGGCTCGAACTTTCAAAGAAAGTTCCACGAGCAGTTACTATTTTGTCGAACTGGCGAGAATATGAGAGTAACCGATACACAATGCAGGTGCACGTCAGTCTTCTTCAGTGGTGGTAGCGGGGATAAGGGCTTCTCTTCGAAACTCCCAATCTCGTACTATTTCGAGAAAATCATAGGACTCCCGCATGGAGTTTGAGAATGGTGAAAACGGCGCAGCCAATTCGACGATGTGTATTGCAGCTTCGTCTAACGCTTCATGCCCAGAGGATCGAAGCACGCGAGTCTCCTCTACGGACCCGTCCGGCTTGAGAGAAACGAAGAGACGTAATTTCCCATAAAGCTTCTTCTCAACTGCTTCCTGGGGGTAGTTTAGTTGACCAATCTCTTGTACTTTCTTGAGCCAAGCTTTGAGGTAATACTCTTCCTCGGTGTTCGTGGCTTCATCAAATGTAATGTTGCGAATGTTTTCGTCGTCTGCTTGCTCACGTGCGATCGCAACACCAACATTGACCAGATCTTGTATGGACAGTCTTGGGATCGGATTTAGTTCTACATCCACCTCTGAATCCACTAGGTTGTTGGATACCTGTTGAGGCTCTTGAGTAGCGGGTGGATCGACACGCTCATCTGGTTGAAGGACAGCTTTCTCTTGGGCTTCCACTATGGCGATCTCTCGCATATCGGTCGGTGTAGGTAGAGCAAGTTCCTGCGAAATGTTCAACGTCTCTGAATCGCGAGAAAGTTTTTGCTCGTCTGGTGCTGGGTTGGCATGTTCTTGTTCCATGTTCACAGACGAAGATTGAGAAACAAGTTGGACATTCAAAACTCTTGATTCCTTGGCAGACGTCTCGAACCGAAGATCGATTACAGCAAGCACTAGAGTGTGCAACATAACTGATCCCAGGAGCGCAAACACCAAAAACCGCCTATCCGTTTGAAGCAAGGTCATAATTTTTTGCAGTCTTCAGTCGGCGGAGAATTGGTTGTCATTTGTCGGTGCGGTACTAACTCAAGCGACGGTCTACAGCATCCATCAAAAGCGATGCAATGTCGAGATCATACGCTTTGTCTAGCTCTCGAATACATGTTGGACAAGTGATATTGATTTCGGTCAGGTACGAACCGATTACGTCGATTCCTACGAAGAGTAAACCATGTTCTTGAAACTCTGGAATTAATTTGTCGGCCAATGCTAAGTCTGCTTGAGACAATGGTTGTGGTATACCGGTTCCACCTGTCGCTAAATTCCCTCGTGTTTCTCCCTTAGGCGGCACACGCGCGAGGGTGTACGGGATCGTTTCATCACCAACGATCAAAATACGCTTATCGCCTTCAGCGATCTCTGAGAGGAATTTTTGTCCCATGATTGGCGTATTACCGTTATCGGTCAGAATCTCCAACACGGCATTAAGGTTTGGGTCTTCTTCACGGACTCTAAAGATACCTTTACCACCCATTCCGTCGAGCTGCTTGAAGACAACATCTTGATGTTCGAAGTAGAAGTTCTTCAAGATTTTCATATCTTGAGCTACAACCATCGGCGGAGTGAAATCCGGAAAGTGAGTCGCATAAAACTTTTCATTGAAATCTCTTAGGCTGGAGGGTTTATTCACAACCAGCACTCCTTCTGCTTCGACGCGATCGAGCATGTACGTAGTGAAGATGTAATTCATATCGAACGGTGGATCTTTACGCATGAAAACCGCGTGAAATGACGAAAGTGAGCGTTTTTGCCTTTCTCCAATGAAGCGATACCAAGGATCGTCTCCCGTAACGAAAGAATCTAGGTGGTCATGGAATTTAGAATGAAGTTCCAGCGGAGTCGCCAAGGCAAATACTCCGTTGTTCTCCCAGAAAATGTCTTGTTGTTCCATGACCCAGACGTTCCAGTTGCGGTTTATTGCAGCGCGGAACATCGCAATCGTCGAGTCTTTCTTGACGTTGAGCGATTTGATTGGATCTGCTATAAATGCGATCTCGGTCATGTTTTGATTGTAAACGAGAATGCATGAAACCTGGTGTTGAAAAAGATTCTCCAGAACGGTTGTACGATCTTGGAACTTGGCAGACTAAAATCTTGTCTACCGTAGTGTCCTGCACAGTTGCGTAGTGAATCAGACGGATTGTGTTTGCGACATTAGGACGAATACTCTAGCAAATGAAAGCATTCGTCATTCGAAAATTTGGAAGGATATAGATATGGAATATATTTCTCGCTTACCAGTATTGGCACTGATTATCGCATTGCTTACTTCTACTCAGCTTTTCGCGGACGAAGAGGACACAAGCTCTGCCAAGGAAGAAACAATAAACGTTAAGGCTAATAACAACGCAACTAGTTCTGAGGACGAGAAAGAACGTAATTACAGGGTCTATGTGACCATTGGAGGTGGTTTTTTCCAAGAAGACGCAAGCTCTACTATAGGATCGGGTTCTTCAATCAGATTCGCGTCCGGAGACGAATATAACGACTGGTTTGGGTTGGAGGTCTTCGGGGAAATTACACCGGCTGTTAGTCCGGATGCGGTACTTGAAGACCTAGAGCAATCTCTTAACCAAACGATATTGTCTTACAGAATAAAGACTCGAAACAACGGATATGTGGGCATCCTGGGTAAATTCTCGCATGAAATGAAAAACGGTATGTCTCTTTTTGGAAAAGTCGGCGTTGCTTGGTACGAAGCCCATCGAGTTTCGGTAGATTTAACTCTGGTTAGCGACGACGACGACCGAGTACTCTTCACCTATCATGAGCTGGAAAGTGATGAGACTGGTATTACTCCAGTTATTTCTATCGGTGTCGAATGTCCTTGGCCCTACTTGGACAGTAAGCATTCATCGGTCGAAATTATGTTGACGAAAATGCTCGATGACAAGGTAGACAGCTTGTCATTGTCAAGTTCGCTCAAATACACTTTCTAACACTTTTTCGATTTTAAACTCGTACTGGTTGTGCACTTGCACGCCGGTCCTAAACAGCGTGGGTATTTTTCTACCGTAGGCTACGATCCGTGGTAGCTTGGACAAGCGTTAAGACTGTTTGTTGGTGCGGTGGCGGTATTGCGACGGATCCGTACTGTTTCCAGCGGGTATTTCATCCAATCCTAGATTGACTCTCAAGTGGTGTCCGTATAGATGAACGCACGGGACGACGTTGTTGTACTCGGTGCCGGACACAACGGCTTGGTTTGTGCATGCTATCTCGCGATGTCTGGATTGCGCGTCCGTGTCTTAGAGCGTCGAAGCATAGTCGGTGGAGCATGCGTTACTGAAGAATTTCACCCCGGCTTTCGCAATTCCACTGCAAGTTACACCGTTGGTTTACTTGACCGTGAAGTCATTCGAGACCTCGACTTGCTTCGACATGGCTTGCGTGTTGTTCCGCGGCCGATAGCCAACTTTTTTCCACTGCCGAACGGCGATTCGTTGACGCTCTACAACGATCTGAGAGATACCAAAGAAGAATTTAAACGTTTCTCCGAGAACGATGCTTCATCACTTCCAGCGTTTTTAGCAATGGTGAGAGAAGTTGGCGATATCGCAATTCGACAGATGCATCGTCCGCCCCCCAGCAAGGGAGTAGGAATGAGGGGCTGGGTTCAAGCGATAGAGAGTTCTAGAGAGATTAAAAAATTGTCTTCAAAACGGCGACGCGACCTTTCAAATCTCTTTCTGTCTCCGATAGCGGATCTAGTTGGAAACTGGTTTGAAAGCCCCCACATTCAAGCTGCAGTCGCATTCGACGCTATCGTCGGGAACTACACATCTTTACATTCCGCTGGATCCGCCTATGGGCTACTGCATCACGCCATCGGTGAAGTCTCCAACCAGAGAGGTGTTTGGGGACATCCCATCGGAGGCATGGGTGCAATAACTCAAGCAATGCTCAAACAAGCACTCGAGCTTGGTGTCAAAGTCGAAACGAACACTGAAATTGTGAAGGTGTGCGTAGAGAACGGTAAGGCTTCTGGTGTGGTGTTTGCGGATGGATCGGAACGAACTGCGAGAGCTGTCGTCGCAAATTTATCACCCCAGCAACTCTATTTAGATTTGATTGATCGAGGGGATCTTGACGAAGATTTTGTAGCAGGAATCCGAAGCTTACGAAGTGAATCCGCGGTTTTGCGAATGAACGTCGCCCTGTCACAGTTGCCAGAGTTTGAGTGCAAACCGAGAAATAACAACCAGGATTACCACCAGTCTGGAATCGTGATCGGTCCATCGTTGGACTACATGGAAACTGCCTACTTAGACGCAAGAACGGGGGATTGGTCGCGCGAACCAGTAATAGAGATGCTGATCCCTTCGACGGTCGATGATTCTCTGGCTCCAGCGGGTCAACATGTAGCCAGTCTGTTCTGTCAGTGCTTCCCCTATGATCGTGACTGGGATAAACTTCGGGAGCGTGCAGCCGATGTCGTCTTTAATACGATCGACCAATATGCTCCGAATTTCTCTAGTTCTGTTATTACCAGACAAATTCTCACTCCATTGGATCTAGAGCGCGAGTTTGGTTTACCTCGGGGTGATATCTTTCACGTAGCGCATACTCCGAATCAGCTCTGGATTAACCGACCAGTGCTAGGTCACTCTGCGTATCGTGGTCCCTTGCAATACCTCTACCATTGTGGAGCAGGTTCCCATCCGGGCGGTGGTGTAAGTGGAATACCGGGCAAGAATGCAGCTCGTCAAATTGTGCGGGATCTTTAGGTGTGGATCAAACTTGTTCACCGCTGTCCTCGAGGACGCGCGGACGTGTGGTCGTGAGAGAGTGTATTTAAACTATGAGTGAGCCTAGTTGTTTTCCTCAACATGACCTCGGACAGATGCTTGGACCTGAAACCGGGAGTTAGCCGCATCGTGCGCACATATAGTTTTTTGGGGTAACATTAACGAATAGCCAATTTAGGAGTAAGACAAAGGATTGGCTGGAGTTTATGTTTTGTCTCAAATCACAGATCGTGGACCGTCGATACCGATCGATCAGAGTGAATTGTCGTTTGTTTCTAGAAGAGCATGAAAGCTATGACACAATTATCTGAAAAGGAACTGTCCTTAAGCGCTAAAGCAGTGGTAGTAAAGCGTGAGGAAGATCTAGTGATTTATCAAGGTGAACTCGATCCAACGCTATCAGCCCCCTGCGATAATTGGTACGTTGACGACAACCCACCGAGACCAGTTCCAAAAGGACTCATCGCGATACGACAACTTAAGACCGGTTGCTTGGCGTTTGTAGCAAAGAGTCAATCCGATCCATTGGATGTCACGGCAGAAGTTGCGGTCCTTGGGATTTTGTCGATATTTCAGGGTTAAGACCGTAGAGTTGAGACTAAACGACACAGAAACAAGGTAAATTCTTAAGAAGCCATTTATAGGGACTCGGCCGGAATTACCATTGGATCGGTCAGAAATAACCGATTACTTCTGCCTCGGTAAGTCAAACACTGAACGTTCACGTTCCACGAACGAACAATACCTAGTCCCCGCCTTCGTCGTCCTTACCGGTCTTAGGGAAAGCTACTGGCTATTCCTTTCAATACATTTTTTGCAACACCTAGTGGTGAACTCAGCAGTCCAACTTTTGCAGTATGGTCGTAGCTCCACAAAAACATTCCCATTTCACTCTCATCGATGGACATCGTAATATCGGCTCGGTTCGTTGTTCCACCCAGTCCCAAAAGAAATTGAGACGCGATGGCAGCCCCTGTACCCATCGGCTCAGTTAACGTCATGTTGCTGGAGAATATTGCGTCAACTTTAAGAAGCTCGTATAACTCTGATTTTGTGAACGCCGACAGGACTTTTCGTATCGCATATCTCTCCAACTCTCGATATTGCTACTGTTCCTTGAATAGTTCGACGTAGTTGTAGAGTAGATAACGTCGATGGCGATACCGCTCTGTGTACTCTCGCAATAAACCACAATCCACCATTCGTGCAACCAGCATATTAGCCGACGCAAACGTCGTTCCAGTTAATGCTTTAACTTCGTTCACGCTCACGAACGGACTCTGATACAGACGATTGAGCAGTTGATGTCCGTTTGCGGCTAAACGACCCAATCTGTCGTTAATTACGCTTCGATTTCCTTCTTGCGTTTCTAAGATACGCCGCACCGTCGCTACCGCATTCTTACAAACGTCGTCTACTGCTCGAAGAAAGAATACAAGCCACTCTTCCCATTTACCTTCGTCGCGTACACACTGCAGTTTATCGTAGTATTCTCGTTGGTGTCGGTTTATGAACCAAGAAAGATTGAGGACTGGTCTTTCCAGCAGTTTGGTCTTGTGGAGCATCAAAGTCAAGAGAAGTCGATTTACGCGACCATTACTGTGGAGAAATGGATGTATAGTTGCAAACTGGGAATGAATTAGACCAATCTTCACAAGCGGCGGAAGGCCGACTTCGGCTTGAACGAATTGATCTAGAGCTTTCATGAGTGCCATTATTTGAGCGGGTGGTGGAGGTACGTAGACCGCATCGGTTATGTTTGATCCCGGTGGTCCAATCCAATTCTGCTCGGCTCTGAACTTACCGGGTGTGATGCTAGATTCCTTTGTGTTTTGAAAAAGCTGTCGGTGGATTTCTTGGACGGTTGAGACAAAAGACGGGTTTGACTTAGTCTCGCCGCAGCCGTGTTTCGCGATTGAAATGTGGTTTGAGACTTCATGCAGTACCTGATCGTCGACAGTTGGAAAAATTTGAGCTTCGGTCGCAAGTAAGCCTGTTAATGTAAGCTTTGCACCCTCGATTTTGCTCGATAGCACAGCTTCGTGGCGAACGAACATAGAAACGAAAGTGTCAGATTGTGGCAGTGTCTGAATTGCGCCGTTTAGACGATGAATTGCTCGTTCCGCCCTTGAAAGAGCTTTTAGTAAATCGGTGCTGAACCTTATTCGTGGATTTGGTGGTAAGGGTGCTGGAATAAACGC
>CAZEFI010000020.1:0-31306 GCA_964511425.1 uncultured Pseudomonadales bacterium | reverse complement strand
TCTTGCATTGCTCCGGAGTGTCCAGCAGTCTTCGATGAAACGAGTGGGCCGGACCCGTAGGTCTTGCACCGAAATGGATCAGTTTTCAAACTGATACACTACCAAATATTTAGTTATCGTTCGTGTCTGTATCGAGGTGCTTACATCGTTTTGTAGTGTCTTAATTGCAACATCGGTCGATACATTCCGTGCAAGTGAAATGAGCAACTGTCTCATGCGGCTAGGATCGAAGTTCAAATCTCCAAGTAGCTCAATGTGTGTAATCTCTTCTAAGTAGGCACGGACATTACTAAGACTCTGTGCCAAATTTAACGACATCATGCCCGGCCAACCACCTTTACAACTCGCATCAATTAAATCGTTAAGTGTTGCCTTCGGTTTTGTGCCCACCACTTCTCCACCACGTAACAAATTGCTGAGCGATATCGAATGGGCGGAGATACCTTGCTCAACTAGGGTCATTGGACGCATTTTTAAGCGAACCACCCGGCCTGCGCCGGAATGTCGTGTTATCGAGTCGGACGGCCTTGCAGATCCAGTCAAAATGAACTGACCCATACGCTGTCGATCATCACACTCTCGACGGACGTGATTCCAGAGGTCCGGAACGAATTGCCACTCGTCGATCAACAACGGAGGTTCATCGTTCAATACTCCCGCTGGATTTATCTGCGCTATCATTCGAGCACCTTCATCGACATCCAACAGCACTTCACTACTCGCAATTTGACGCGCAGTTTCGGTTTTTCCTACGTACCTGGCACCTTCAAGCAACACTGCGGCACGGTACGAGAGTGCTTCGCGCAACATTTGGTCCGCGATTCTCGGATGATAGCGCGGCAACTACATACTCTCCTTAATCACGTGCGAGGATTCCGATTGATAGAACTGAACGCACATGTTGTATTGATTTATACGCGTTTATTGTTATATCAATAACGCATATATTATCAGTAATCTAACGCGTAATATCTAATGTTTATTGATGCCTATGTTCGAAAAAAGACTTCACTGAGTCAAATATCTAAAGAATCCCTCTTGTCCCGTCCAATATCACCCTAGTAGCGAGCTCAAAAACGCGGTTTTTGTAAGTGGTAAAACGCGGTTATTGTAAAGTAGATGGTGCACTACCTAAAAAAGATCTCTAAAGAGTGGGCAAGTTGAATGAACTAGTGAAAAACTGTGATGCTCGTGGAAAAAACACATTGATGGCAAGTCGAGAGGACCAATAATGGGTCGAGGGGACCAACGTCGATCAATTGTCCGAATCTGTAAACAAATGTGAGATACGCTCTGCGACGATGCAGATTGGCGGAAATACGTCTAACGCAAGGGTACTCGCGCTATGGTAATTACTCGCGCTTAGACCAGTCGTTCCTTTTGGTCGAAAATTCTATCTGCAGTAGTGAGGTCGGATGCTTAGAAAGAAGTCCAACTCAGATTACTTGCTAACTTGGGCTCCGTGTACGTTCTCTAACCAAGTTAGTTGATCGCGAAGTCTCAGCTTCTTTCTTTTCAATCGTTGAATTCTAGATTCATCTTCGTACCCGGTCCTAATCAACACATCGATGACTTCGTCCAAATCTCGGTGTTCCACGCGAAGTCGCTCAATGGTCTGCTGCGTCTCGTTTTCGTCTGCCAATCAGGTCTCCTTGAGTGTTGTAGTTCAGAATAAAAAATTCTATATCTAATAATAGCGTAAACATAATGTTAATTAAAGAGGGCATTGAAAAGTACGTGTGATCAGCAATTGTCGCTTGAGTTTTTCACTCCTAGTTTTCGAATCTTGAACGCACCTATCGCACAGCCTAAACCTATACAATGAAAAAATTACCGACTGGTAAAAGTTCAGTAACCGAATTCCTCGAAAACGCGAAGCGCTTTCCTGCACCACGGGACTCTCAATCTCGTTTAGTGTTCGCTATGGACGCCACTCTAAGTCGAGAAGCTACCTGGGATTTAGCAACGAATCTACATTCTGAACTCTTCGTCGCCGCGCAGCAGCAGAACTTATCGGTCCAAGTAGTGTTTTACCGAGGTCACCACGAGTTTTTTGCATCACGCTGGAACCACACTGCGGCAGGTCTCTTACAAACAATGCAGAGCGTTCGGTGTCGGGGCGGCACAACACAGGTATCACGAGTGTTGACACACACGATAAAAGAAGCACGGAAGTCAAGTCTGAAAGCACTAGCGTTTGTGGGAGACGCGTGCGAAGAAGATTCGCAATATCTTTACACATTAGCGGGAAAGCTAGCTTTGTACCGTCTGCCAGCTTTCATGTTTCAAGAAGGACACAACTCGTATGTCGCCGAGGTCTTTGGGAAGATCGCACAACTTACGAATGGAGCACATATTCCATTTCAACCTGGCTCTGCTCAACAATTTGCAGAACTCTTACGGACCGTAGCGGCATACGCAACCGGGGGCGTGGAAGCCGTCAAAAAACTGCGAGGAGAATTTACTCAACACTTGGTCAAGCAGCTGCAATCATGACCATCGTCGCACTTGCCGTAATTGGAATCGGAGCATTCCTACTGCTTTGCAAACTACTGTGGGACGGCAAACCACCCAGTAAAAACACACGCATCATCGTCTTCGCGTCCATTGCTCTCATTGTCGTCTTAGGAGCACTCGTCGCCTTAGCACGAGTTCATGTTGTTGTCGCGGCTATCACAATGCTTATACCCTTTATACGCCAAATTGGTCGAATACTATTGAGTGGTGCTTACGCGTACTCTTTTTTCAGACAGTTCCGCGGACTAGTGGGCAATCCATTCCGATCAAGCTCTGAAGATTCATCACAGAATATCGACAGCGAAACACAAACTAGTGAACTCACGATGAAACTCAATCACCAAACAGGTACGATGTCGGGTACTGTGCTGAGCGGAGACTATGAAGGAAGAGACTTAGACTCGCTAACTGACGAAGAACTTTCTACCTTCTATGGAAGCTTACAAATAGAGGAATCGAAACGGTTGCTCGAGGCATACGTTGCAAGACATCGACCTCATCTCAATGAGAGTTCAAATGACAGCAATAGTCGAGCTGACAGCGAGCAAATGTCTGTTAAACGTGCAGCAGATATTCTTGGTGTTGATGTTTCTGCGGCAAAGGAGGACATCATTGCTGCACATCGCCGGTTAATGGATAAACTGCACCCAGATAAAGGCGGTTCAAGCTATTTAGCAGCTGAACTCAACGAAGCAAAACAGGTGATGTTGGGAGCACTAGGTTAGCGCTCTCGTATCATCAGGACGGGAGGAATTCTAAAATCGATTGCACGTGCGGTGCAATGAGAGCACCGAGCATGATTACCACGCAGAGCCATGCCCAAAGAACAAACATTTTCATGAATAAAGGTTGCTCTAAAAAGTCTTTCCAAATTGTTCGCCACATAGTCCCGATTGTTCGTTTTTCGACGGTGGTATTTTAAGAAATTAACGATGCAAATCGTGATACTTGTTCCGCGACCTATTACGTGCGAACTCATCGCTTGTTTTGTGATAAACTAGTGAGAACATGAACATACGTATAATGTACATTTTTCTTCGTTCGTTATTGTTTCCTTGAGATTACCGTTAATTCCGATCACGGATGCTCTTCGGCATGCGATTACCAAAGGCATTGTCGTCACCAGTACCGCACGCCAAGCCTACGAGTTGAAGTACGCTTGGTCGTTTAGTCATGCACAATCAGGTGTAGAGGCTTTTAAGAGTCCGCAAATCTATTCATTTGACGAATGGTTGCAACGAGTTTACGAAGATTTGTCTAGCAAGGGAATACCTCAGGCAAATCGATTTCTGATCACTCATTCAACACTACGTTTAGCATTTCAATTATGTACACCCAATGCTGAGTACGAAAATCACGTACTCGCAACAACCCGCGCGTGGCGCACGTATGTTGAATGGAATCTGAAACGCGTCGAGCCCGATTTAGACACAACCGAAAACGGACGATTATTTCGCAAGTGGGTGCGTCGATTTCAGAGGTTTCAAAACAAAGAAGGACTAGTAACCCTTGCGGAACTTCCGGCATTGATCAATCAAGTGTTAACGAAGAAATTATGGCGTCCTGAAGCGGTTACATTTTTTGGTTTAGTAGACATCTCGCCTTCAAGGCAAGAACTCATCACGCAACTCAACCAATATGGTTGTGAGGTCTCACATCTTCAACCTGCGTTAGGGGATGAAAAACACCATCAAATTATTAAGTTTGAATCATCAAGTCGCGAAAGAAGCACACTCGTTACCTGGGTGCGTTCCAAGCTCAGCGAGTTAGGTGCAAATAGTCGTATCGGAGTAATTGTACCAGACCTAGCAACCGTCGCACCGCGACTTCGGCGGCAGTTTGAAGCATCGTTTTTTGACTGTTATAGTGTTGATCGAGTAGTCAACATCGGATTGGGATTTCCCCTGCGGGACACCCGCTTGTGCAAAGATGTAATACAGTTTTTGGATTGGACCACCCGCGAGTTAGGATACGAGGAAGTCCTTCAACTCGGACGATCTCCATACCTAGGTAATTTGGGTATTCCATGTACATTTCCCGACAATTTCCCCGAACGAATGTACTTTCGAGAGTTCGTGTTTCATCAAAAAGAGAAAACTACCGTTCCGAGATTGAAGTCTATATTAAAACTCTGTTCCGGGAAGAAACAAGATCTGAGTGACTGGATCAGTCGAACCATTACCATGCTTGACGAAGTTGGATGGGGTTCCTACGACAATGAAGAGACCCGTCGTGCGCAAGCAGCGTTCATGTTACTGTTCAACGAACTAGCGAAATTGTCGCCACTACTTGGTCCGGTCTCTTGGTCGCGAGCCGTTGCATTGATCCGGAGTGCGCTTCGTGCTCAAACACTAACTGTTGACATTCGAAATACACCGGTACAAGTTCTCACTCGAGAAGAAGCAGTTGGCTTAGTATTTGATGCCTTGTGGGTTACGGGAACCTCGGAAGAGTCTTGGCCCCCGAAAATAGATCTGAATCCAATGATTCCCATTTCTGTGCAACGCAAAGCACATGTGCCCCGCGTTACCCAAGGACAAATCTTAAACTGGGCAAAAAAAGTTTCCGCGGATTGGGCACGTACTGCACCTACGGCGATTTTCAGTTATGTCGATGAAGAACAAGACAACGCAGATTTCTTCGTGGAGTCAAGTCGTCTTCTTGCTCGACACCAAAATGTCGAAGTGTTGTCAATCTTAACGCAGTGGGAGTTGGCAGCGCGAGATCACCCCTGGGGTACACTACCGAAAGAAAATATATTGCGACAATATTCGCCAGAACGGGGAACGAAACTTCCAAGCACCACTACTTGGATTCGTTCGTCTACTGTCCGTGATCAGGCACGTTGCCCGTTCCGAGCATGGGCTATTCACCGGCTTGATTTACCAGACAAGGTGAAACCACACCGAATCCCCAATGTTCTTGACCGGGGTACAGATGTGCACGAACTGACTGAGAACCTCTTACAAACCGCGAAGAGCCGTGATGAGATTAGCAAGCTAGGAGAGTCTGAAATCGCTGTGGCCGTAGATCGCGTTCTTAAGAAACGTAGCAGGCGTTTACCGGCTCGATTCATTCAAACCGAACGAGAACGTCTAACCAAGCTAGCTCTCCGTTGGATTGAATTTGAAACAAACCGGCAAGAGTTCTCAGTAGTCGCACTCGAAAAAAAATATTCCACTACGCTTGCTGGTCTGGATTTGTCGCTACGGGTTGATCGAATTGATACTACCGAGGACTTAGCTTGTTTAGTCATCGACTACAAAACCGGAACAGCCTCACCTAATTCGTGGTTACCACCTCGACTTATGGAACCACAAATGCCACTCTATGCCGTGACGATCCCCGAAACCGATGGGATCGCATTTCAAAGGGTTCCTGCTTCTGGGTCAATAACGATGACTGGTTTTGCCAACAAAGAAGACGAGAAAAAGAAACTGAAAACGGTCCCTGAACTGTTGGGTGAGGATTTCTACGAAGCAAAACTTAAATGGAAAGACACGCTTGAAAATACTGTTAGAGAATTCAAGAATGGTGAAGCGAGTGTTAATCCAATAAACGTCAAGACAGTTTGTCAATATTGCCATTTAATGGGATTTTGTCGGCAGTTCACCGACATCA
The DNA here is from genome assembly GCA_964511425.1 of uncultured Pseudomonadales bacterium. Classification (GTDB taxonomy): domain Bacteria; phylum Pseudomonadota; class Gammaproteobacteria; order Pseudomonadales; family Azotimanducaceae; genus Bin55. The sequence continues at coordinate 25,168 of CAZEFI010000020.1, read as the reverse complement.
CCTTTGAGCTTGAAACCCCCGAGCTAGACAATGTCGATTAAGCAAACCTCCCTCGGTGCGAGTGTCTATCGAGCATCGGACACTCCCACGCGAGATGAGGTAGTCTCACCCTCTTCGTCGTACATCGTTCAAGCTCCAGCTGGATCGGGCAAAACAACCCTACTCGTCGACCGCTACTTAAACCTCCTTACGGTTGTGCGCCAACCTGAAGAAATTTTGGCGATTACGTTTACCGAAAAAGCAGCGCGAGAAATGAAATCGCGCGTACTTAAGGAGTTGTCCGTACCGGACGGAATTGCTGAACAAGTACATGAGCGAAGTAAGCAACTGCATTGGGATTTGGAACTCAATCCTCAACGTATGAAGATCCAAACAATTGATAGCTTTGCCTACAGCCTCGTGCAACGAATGCCGATAGAAAGTCAATTGAGTCTCGATTATCAGAGTATGGAAAAATCGGACGAAATCTATCAAGAAGCGGCGATTGAATTTTTTGAACAGGTACTCCGAAAAGGACCGAATACCGAATATGCAACCGATATTCTCGCCCTGTTCGAAAACAACATCGATCAAGCGATTCAAACTTTTGCTACGATGTTGAGCCATAGACAAAATTGGATCAAGTCCGTACAAAGTGTTTTAAATGCCAAACGGGAAGGTCAGTCTGCGGACGGAATCTTTACACAGCTAGAAGCAACACGGGACAGTTACGTGCGAAATGTGATCGACGCAACACGTCGTGCGTTCCCCGACGCGTTGTTTAAACAGTGCAAAAAACTGTGTGGGATGGTCTGCAAAACTTTAGAAAGACCGTTCCACAATTTTGAGCAAGCCGAAGACTGGGCCATATTAGCGAGTATATTTCTAACGAGATCGAAGTCGCTTCGAAAATTGGTTAACAAAACTCAAGGATGTCCACCGAATTCCACCGCGAAGCGGCTGTGGAGTGAGCTCAAGCCTGAAATTGAATCCGCAAACATTGATGAAGCGTTGCGACGGATCTATGGAATTCCGACAGGGAAAATACTAGCTCGACACCGCGAGGCATTCGATGCTCTATGTCTTGGATTACCTTCGCTTATTCAAAAACTCAACGTAATCTTTCAACGTCGCGAATGTATCGATTTCACGGAATTGTCTTTCGCCGCGCAACGTGCCTTAGAACGTGATGAAATGCCAACTGAACTCGCGCTCGCGCTGGACTACAGGATTGCGCACATTCTCATCGACGAGTATCAAGATACCTCGGACGCACAGTTTGCGTTCTTTGAACGCATCATGACGACCTGGAATCCTGATTCCGGCAATAGCTTCTTCGCTGTTGGTGATCCGATGCAATCAATCTATCGGTTTCGAAATGCCAATCTTGGACTTTTTCAACGCACTTTCAGTCAAGACATACTAAATTTGAAAGTACAACCACGCAAATTGAACAGTAATTTCCGCTCACTTCCCTCGTTGGTAGAGTTCAATAATCGTGTATTTAAACGAGTGTTTGGAAGCGACGACAACGCAGAGTACGGACAAGTCGCATTCGCGGAATCCGCGCCGGCAAATACCAAACTGCGAGAAAAGTGTGATGATGATGCGGTAAAGTTCGTCCTCACACTTGATGATCCAGATGGTCAGCGCGAAGCGCAGCAAGTAGCACGAAGAATAGAACAGCTCATCGCAACATACGGTCCTGATGACAAAATCGCGCTGCTAGTTCCTACACGAATTCGATTGGGTGAGTATTTCGACGCAATGAAGGACAAGGGAATACAGTGGAAAGGTATTGAAATCCTTAAACTCGAAGTTGCCCCCGTTGTTCGAGATCTTTACTCATTGGTTGAAGCCTTTAATGAAGACCGCTCCCGTCTCGCGTGGTTATCGCTATTTCGTTCACCGTTATGCGGACTTTCACTCCCAGATCTGGAGCGTCTAGCCGAGAATGAGACAGGCAGCCACATGTTGGAGTGTTCGAGCTTGTCAAGTGCAGGAGCAAAAAGTCTAGCGCGCGTACGACGAGCGGTCGAACAATCACGCAGAGAGACACATTTGACCCTGAGATCACAAATTGAACGATTGTGGTTTCGGTTAGGTGGGAACCACGCATATGAAGATGTTGACTCTTTGCTCAACGCCGAACGATTCTTTGAACTCTTGGAAACAACTACAGAACGTGAGATTCGTTTGCACGATCTTTGGACTCGCGTTCAATCTGAATTTGTTTCGGAATCTGGTGAAAATGCCGATCTCGACATTATGACCATTCATAAAGCTAAAGGTTTGGAGTTTGACCATGTTCTTTTAGTGGATATCAGCAATGCTACAGGAAGCAATCCACGAGAACTCGTACATTGGGCTGAGTATGAAAAATCACTACTCGTTGCCGTGCGGGATTCTGAGATCGAAGACCCGTTCTACGAATTTCTACGACAGGAAGAAAAGTCGCGCGACGCGAACGAGAGCAAACGCTTGTTATATGTTGCGATGACTCGTGCCAAAAAGACGCTCTCTATTTTTGGACGCTTCAACTCCACAGAAAAGAAACCTAGATCAGGTTCGTTACTAGCATTGCTCGAACCGTTTTTTGATGAAGCTCAAGAGGTCGATGTCGAACCAGAACAATCAGAATTGCAAGTCACTCGTGGAAATCTCCTAACTCGCATCGACCCAGAGTACGAATGGATCGAACCGGAGTCAGCATACCCTATTGATGAGAGTTTAAAACCCGCGATGACCGCCAGTGTTGATATGCCAGTACCCACCCAATTTCGGCAACAGTTGGTACTGGGCAAGTTGGTACATCGAGAATTGAATTGGCTTTCACAGACAAACCAACGAGACAATATTTTTACCGTCGATCGGATCGAAAACTGGCAGAAATTCTTGCGAGCCGAAGGTTTAAGTGGTGACGAAATTGCTACATTGGTAGAACAAACTAAATATCAAATCACGAACGTCCTAAATCATGATCAAGGATTATGGATCTTGAACCCAAATCAAAAGGACGCGAGTTCTGAAACTGCCTACACAGCTATTCGTAACGGGGAGATTACGGAAGTAGTCATTGATCGAACGTTTGTAGATGATGCAGGTATTCGTTGGATCATCGACTACAAAACCACATCCATCAGTAAAGACGTTTCTTCCGAAAAAATCAGTCAAGACACCCAACGACTGTATCGAGATCAATTGTGTAAATATGCATCCATCATGCAAATGTGTGACAACAGGCAAATCAAGTGTGCGGTCTATTACACGAACCTTCCACTGTTGGTCGATATTGAAGTACCAATTGCTTGATATCTGTAGCAGACAAAGCAAACCTCGCGTTGGTTAAAATCGTTACGAACAGATACACCCATAATCAGACAAGATTTGACCGAATCACAGGTACTTTCCGGAGACCATCATGACTTCATTTTTTTCAAGATTAACCTTAGCAGTCCTTGCGACTCTGTTATGCAGCACGCTTATTTCTCAGCACGATCAAGATGAGGATGAAACCAACGAGGACTCTGAAGAGGAATCCTCACCACAGGAAGAAACCGTAGTATCTCCAGGATGGACAATCGAAATTGACGTAACCGGGTTACCTATAGAAGTCACGCCCGGCGAAACCACATACTCTGAAGAAACGATCGAAAAATCTCCTACCGGAGAGGGAAATTTAAGCGATCTACTCAGACTTAACCCCAATGTAGATTTTTCGCGCGACAGCGACCTTTCTGCGGGAACCGCAAGTTTACGACCGGATGAAGTCTCAATCCATGGTCAAGAGTTTTATCAAAATCTATTTCTAATAGACGGTGCAGACGCTACCAATGACTTAAATCCTGCCAATAGCATGGACATCTGGAGAACGCCTAGTCTGGTTGCTCCTCACGGTGGTAGCTCACCGCAAGGATATTACATCGATATCGACCTCCTTGAGAAAGTTGAAGTTTTCGACAGCAATGTTCCCGTGGAGTATGGTGGCTTTACAGGCGGAGTAGTCTCTGCGGACCTCAAAACATACGACGGAGACAACAAAATTTCTTTTAAATGGGGACTTCAGCGCGACGAGTGGGAGAGCTTCCATGTGAGTGAAGACGATATCACGGCTGCAGACCGATACAGTGCAGTCTACACACCGGACTACGAAAAATCGAACTACAAACTCGCTTTCCAATGGGGTTTGTTGGACGGCGTCGGGATCACTCTTGGTATTACTAATCGACACTCAACTTTTGCACAAGAATTCGAGGACGACACCGATACCGTACGACTACTTGACTATGAAGATCGTATTCAAAACATCGTTGGAAAGCTGAGCGTCGTCATTGGTGGTCGAGGTCTGGAGTTTTCCTTCCGTTCAACATCTCGGAGGCACGATGGTCTAACCTCGACGAATTACACTGGACTGTTTGAGAAGGAACACAATGGAATCGGTTATACGGTTAGCACAAAGTACTCGATAGCAAACGGAGACATGGACATTAAATTTTCGTTCGACCAACTATCCGATATCCTAGACAGTAGTACTAATTATTTCTCCTACCACGAACATTTAGAGAGTAGCGGGATGTCCCGGTATGAAGGAGCATTCGGAGACTCCGAGCAACAACAAACACGTTGGAGTTTTAAACCTAAATGGACTCGCGCTCCACTAGAATCTGAAGGATTTTTGAGTTCGCACCAACTAACACTGGGCGGTGAGGTAAAAATGACGACCAGCTTTTATAAGCGTCCTGAAGACATCACATTCGAGAATTTCTGGTGTGTTCGCGATAACGGAAGAGAAGGATGTCGGGATCAAGATGGTGATGGCGTGAGTAGTGCGGGAGATGAATACTTGCAGTCCAGATCATTTTGGTTCGCGGGCGAAGTGGACGTATCCTATGAAGAAATTTCGACGTACTTTGAGGATAAGTTTTCCATTGGCAACCAAACGGGGAACAATGCGATAGACGTGACCATGGGAGTTCGAGCGGATTGGGAGAGTTACCTCGAGAACTTTAACTTCTCGCCGAGAGTTAGTGCGAGTCGACAGCTATTTGACGGTACGATCGTTAGCGGTCTTAGTCGGTACTACGGACGAAGCTTTTTCAGATACGAGCTCAATGATGCGATCTACGGCTGGAGGGAAATCTTCCTCAATCTCACTCGTCCAAGAGGACGACCCGGCGAAGAAATCCCCTGCTCCGATACCGATTTCGTGAACTGTACTCATCGAACGTTTGACGACAGATCAGGCAGATCAGATTTAGACACACCATACTCCGATGAATGGATGATTGGTTGGTCGACTACTGCGTTCGCGATAGATACCAGTTTACAGTATGTATCTCGTGAATCGAAAAAAGGTGTCTCGCGATTACGCGACGACGACGGAAATTACTTCTACACGAACGACGGAAGAAGTTCCACACAAAGCGTTTCTGCATCGTTCATCAATTCGCAACCGGTACTCTTTGGCTTATCCGAAACTACCGTTTCGTTAAGTGTAAGCTACAAAAATAGTGAGTCAAACCGACAGGACGACGGCGGCTACGACGATACGCTAGACGAAGAGCTAATCTACTACGACGGCAAATTGATCTCAGCTGAAGAATTGCCCGCTTGGGACTATAACGTTCCATTCGGAGTTGGATTTTTTACGACCACCAGGTTTCCTGTTTGGGATGTCACCTGGACCAATCATTTCAACCATCGTCAAGGTGGTACCATCGCGCGCGATACTCGGGAAAATTACATGGATCCCAATACCGGCCTGTCGCATGACATTTATGAAGATTTTGAATTCGATGGGCTACTTACCGTCAACTCGAAGCTATCATGGAACGGGCGCATATCCGATCGATTTTCTGGGTTCGTGAATTTTGAAGTAAACAATCTCTTCGATGAGGTAGTGGACCGAAGCCGATTTGATACCCGTCACCGATTCACACAAGGTCGTCGCTTCTGGATTGAACTGGGAGTGGACTTTAGGTAGGATATTGATCGCAATTAGCGCTCAAGCTAATCAGTTCATTGTTTACGAACATCTGTGACCAGTAAGTCGACGGTTGAACAGAATCCAGTTTAACGTTTGAACATGTTTCAATCGTTGATTAACTTTCTCCAGGTCGGAGGGCCGGTCGTATGGCTGTTGCTGGTGATTTCGGTCGTCGCAATCACCATCGTCATCTACAAAATTTGGCAACTGGTGCAAGCTCGGCCAGACGACAATGTCCACCTTCAACCCGCGCTTCTAGCGTGGATTGAAAACGACTATTCAACTGCAGTATCGAAACTCAATAAGCAAGGATTCGCGTACGATATCGTCAAATTCACGATGGAGAACTTGACGAAAAGTGACCGTGATGAAGCCGTACTGAAGGAAGAAATTGAACGTTTATCCATAGCGAAATTATCGGAGCTTAGATCTCTCCTCCCAGCCCTTGAAGTCATTGGTACTCTGAGTCCTCTATTAGGACTTTTAGGTACGGTACTGGGCATGATCAATGCGTTTCAAGCGATGGAAGTTGCTGGCAATCAAGTTGATCCATCAGTACTCGCAGGCGGAATTTGGCAGGCATTGTTGACCACGGCACTTGGCCTTGCGATCGCTATTCCAGTGCTTGCAGCATTCAATTGGATGGATCGCAAAATACAACGTAGCGCGATACTGATCAACGACACTGTAACCCAAATATTTACCTCGTTTCATCTTCGAAAAGAGTAACTAAGGGTTATGCTCGATCTCTCGCAGTATATAACGACAAAGAAAAGAACGGTGAGTATGGTTCCACTCATTGATATTGTTTTTATATTGTTACTTTTTTTCATACTAACTAAAACGGTAGTCGCAGAAAAACAACTCAGTCTCGATACGTCCAAAGCGATGCCGTCACAACAACAAGAAACCGTAGATATTTGGTTGGAGAACGACTTGGGACTGCTAATAATTGACGGGTTGTTCGTTGAAAGTTCAGACCCAGACGAACTGGCACTTTGGATTGAACAAAAGGGGCAGAACTCGAACTACGTGATTGACTTTCAAGAGGATGTTTCCACCCAAGGCTTGATAACACTACTAGACCGAATGAAGCAAGCTTCTGCTACCAACGTAACGATTGAGCTCGGCAAGTAGTGAATCTTAACTTAGAACACAACATCGCGAGCGTCGGCGACTCACAAATGATTCCTTTAATCAACGTGGTGTTTTTGATGCTAGCTTTTATTTTGATTACGGGTAATATAGAGAAGTCGAACGAACGTCATGCAGATCTACAAGAACTGAATATTCCTTTCTCGACGAGTAAACTTGATCAAGAGCAACACGACGTTGTGGTGACCATAGTAGAACCTAATTTCGCTTTGGTGGACAACACTCGTACAACTATTGAAAGAATAGTAGATGTATTTCCACTCTCCGCGAGCGAGATTGCGGACGCGAAAGTGTTGATAAGGGCAGACGCGACCCTATCCGCTCAAGCTACCAAAGAAGTTCTCAAGCGTTTAAGAGATTTGGGACTGAAACGAATATCCTTGGCAACTTCGCAGGTCGTGTCCGGCTCAAGCTGATATCAGGCATGTACTCGAAGTGCATTCGACAAACGTTGCTGAGATCTTTACGTTCGATTCGTGTAATCTACTCTAAAATTGCCTAGATCAGACGGACAATAGCTCGTTTTGAACAATGATTCACTCAAAGACAATTTGGACCATCGCGATTGCTTTATCGGTCATAGCGCATTTTGTTATCTTCATGCTGTACTATCAAAGTGCGACCGATCATGGCGACGACGGTTACCTAGAGGTGGAACTTTCGCTCGAAAATCCAAAAAATGACGAACGGACACAAACGAAACAATCGTTACCAGCACCACCAAAATTGCATGCCTTGCCTAAGATGCCGGAGACTGTCGAGATAGAACCCTTTGATCTAGACTTTACACCAACGATAGACATTTCTCCTGAGGAAGTCTCAGAACTGCCGGCACTCTCATTGGAGGTCGAGAGTTTCACCGATTCGTTCGATACCTTAGGTGAATCTACCGCGCTTTTCTATGGTAGTAGCACATCAGATGAATCCGCTCGAAGCAGCGGTAAAGATAGTGTAGAAAACAACTATTTAAAGCGAGTTAGTACTCGTATTCATAGGTTCAAACAATATCCGAGAGAAGCTAGAATTGCCAAAATAGAAGGCACAGTAATCATGCAATTGACGCTCAAATCCGATGGGAGTGTTCGAGATAAAAAAATCACCACTTCAAGCGATATCGACATATTCGACGCAGAAGCCTTGGCGATAATCGAACGCGCGGAACCATTCCCAAAATTCCCTACTGCGCTGGTAGAAAAAATTGGCTCTCAGCTCAAGTTCTCCACGTCGATTAACTTTAAACTGAGCGAGTCAGAGTAACCAGAGCTTACTCGCTTAACGCGAGTACCTACGGATCTGAGAATCGGCTTGCCGAAGCGTCCTTCTGCACAAACTCTCAGTTGATAGTTACGACGATGGTTCCTTTAGTGAGTCGCGTAACTTTGGGCTGACCTTGAAATGTGGGACGTGCGTTTCGGGAAGCGTAACCTTCGCGCCGTTGCGTGGATCACGTGCGATTCGAGCCGCCCGTCTACGTACTGAAAAAGTACCAAAACCGCGAATTTGGACCTCTCTTCCCATCACTAGAGACTCATCTAATTGTGACACAATGAGTCGGGTGCACTGCTTGATGGTGTCCTCATCGTAATCTGGATGAAGTCTAGCTATCCTTTGAGCTACTTCTGAAAGAACCAAATCGTTAGCCTCTCCGCTGCGTTACTTCTTTTTCAGTTGTGAGCGAATCAACTCGCCGAAAGTGGTCGAGCGGGACTCTTCTTCAGTCTGTTGTTGGTATTCGCGGTGAGCTTCAGCTTCGTGGTCCTCCTGACTCTGTTTAATCGACAACCATAGTACTCGATTGCGATTGTCCACAGTGAGAATCTTGCCAGAGATCCCGTCTCCTACTTTCAAAGCATGACGTGCATCGTCAACGTGGTCTTGGGAAATTTCGCTAACACGAACAATTCCCACCACACCCTCAGCTAACTCGACCGTCGCTTCTTGTTGCGACACTTCTGAAACTACACCGGCCACCACGGAACCACGAGGGTTCTCCTTAACGTAATCACCGAAACTGTCGACATCTAGCTGTTTGATTCCGAGTCCAATACGTTCGCGCTCAACGTCGATCGCTAGTACAACTGCATCTACTTGTTCTCCCCGACTGAATCGTCGAATCACCGTTTCACCAGGTTCGGTCCACGACATATCTGACAAATGAACCAAACCGTCGACGTTTCCGGGAAGTCCAATAAATATCCCAAAGTCGGTGATGGATTTAACAGTACCGGATACTTTCTGTCCAATCTCGTGTGTGTCGCCAAACACTTCCCACGGATTATCTTTACACTGCTTCATGCCTAGTGAGACTCGACGTCGTTCTTCGTCGATACCGAGTACCATAACCTCTATCGTGTCTCCGACGGTAACGATTTTTGCTGGATTAACGTTCCGGCTAATCCAATCCATTTCGGATACATGAACCAAACCTTCGACACCATCTTCAATCTCGGCAAAACATCCATAATCCGTGATATTAGTTACCGTCGCGTAGACTTTCGTTCTGGGAGGATAGCGTTCTAATATATCACTCCAAGGATCCTCACCCAATTGTTTCATACCCAAGGACACTCGAGACTTTTCAGCATCAAATGAGAGTACCCTCACGGTGACTTCTTGTCCTACAGTCACGATTTCACTCGGATGACGGACACGTTTCCAAGCCATGTCAGTGACGTGTAACAAACCGTCGACTCCGCCTAAATCGACAAACGCACCATACTCAGTGAGGTTTTTAACGGTTCCTTGAATAACTTGTCCTTCTGCTAGCGAGGCTAGTAGAGCATCGCGCTCTTCGCTGTTTTCCGTCTCCAAGACAGCACGTCGGGAAACAACAACATTATTTCGGCGTGGATCAAGTTTGATGATCTGAAAATCCATTTCTTCGCCGTCAAGGTCGGTTGTTTCCTTAAGAGGCTTTAAATCTACCAAAGAACCAGGTAGAAATGCACGAATATCTTCTATGAGGACCGTAAAGCCACCCTTCACTTTACTACAAAGTTTCCCACTAACAGGGTCTTCACGTTCAAAAGCTTCTTCTAGACGTTCCCACGTTTCTGCACGTTTTGCCTTTTCACGTGAAAGTCTGGTCTCGCCAAAACCGTCATCTACGACTTCCATGGCTACTTTAACCTGATCTCCGACATTGAGGCTGAAGTTTCCTTCCACATCAAGAAACTGTTCGCGCGGTATAACACCTTCAGACTTTAAGCCAACGTGCATGGTTACGTAATCATTGTCGATGTCGACTACCGTTCCTACGACAATCGAACCAGGTACCATCTCAACGGTTTCGACACTTTCTTCCAGTAGTTCAGCGAATGTTTCGGTCATATCCCTCCAAGGATTAAGTACAGTTAGACACCAGGCATTGGAAAATGTAGAAGCGTAACGGAACATATGCGTGTCGATTCAGAAAATCCACACGTATGAAAGAAATGTGGGTAGGTTCCCACAAATTATTAGCTGTGCGCGGCGGTACCAAAGGTACCTGTCCAAAGTTCCAAGCCAGAACTTGTCGTATTTTAACCAAATCTAGTAAACTAAGTCATTCCTCGTACACGTCGCATATTGACCTATATTGTTGCCCATGATTAATCTAACCGGGAAATCTAGCGATTTCGTGAATATAGCTTTGTCTGCTGCGAAAAAGGGAAACCTTGTCGAGGCAAAAGAAATACTTCGAATTCGACCTGATTGGCTCCATCATGTTGGACCTCATGGTCGTACGATGCTATGGGAAGCTGCATACCAAGGTAGAACTGAGATAGTCGCACATTTACTCGAGCTTGGTGCGAATCCTCATGTGTGGGCATGTTACTTCAAACCGATATTGGTCGAAGTTAGTGCATATGTCGCCGCAAAATGGAAAAGACGAACAGAAACTGTGCAATTGTTATGCGAAATCTACGAACCAATAAACGTTTTCTCAGCGGCTTTCTTGGGAGAGTCTGAGCGAGTGGAGCAACTAATTAACGAAGATCGGAACGTTGTCAATCAAGAACGACCACAACAAGACCGAGAATCAGGGTTCACAGCTTTACATTACGCAATCAGTAAAAGTTACTACAAAATATTAAAGTTACTTCTAGATCGCGGTGCGAATCCAAATCCGTACGCGCATTGGCTCGTGAAGTTCGCTATTTGGCGAAGCGATCTGGAGGTTATACAGGTTGTACTGGAGTCCGGTATTTTTCCGAAGCAGCTCAGATGGAAACCAGCATTCGCGACGAACCTTGAACTTCGAGGATTGTTACAACGATTCGGAATCTCAATTGATCCTAACGCTTCTGAACATGGCTGGCCTCCTCTCGTGTACGAGTCGCGCGGCGACCGAGGTGGAAACGTCAAGGTCATCAAGAAACTTTTGAATCAAGGCGCTCACGTTAGTATTCGCAATCACAAAGGTGAGACTGCCTTACATTGTGCAAGTAAAGCAGGATTTGTTGCGGTGATCGAGCTACTTTTGTCCTTTGGAGCAAACATTGAAATTTTCGACAACAAAGGTTTGACACCGTTACAACACGCGCTCCGTTCTACTATCAAGTCTCGTTCTAAAACTGCATCCGTCATTCAAAGCTTACTTCGACATGGGGCGAGTACGTCGAATTTAAGCGAGCGCGATCGTCGAATGTGTGAAGGTGAACCAAACCAAGAGCCCCTCTAATTTAGGGACTCTCGGTGCTAGCATCGACCAGTTTGTGCTTTTTTGCAAGGCTAAGCACTTCATCGACAGTTTCAGCGATAGACATATGTGAACTATCTAATCGTACAGCGTTATCTGCTGGTATTGCGGGAGCTACTTCCCGCAACGAATCTTTTTGATCTCGTTCTTCCATCACATCTCGAATTCTTTGAAACTCTGATTCGGGTAATTTCAATTGTTGCAAGCGTCTTCGAGCTCTCGTATCCAGAGTGGCTTCTAGGAATATTTTGAGCTGTGCGTCTGGGAAAATCACCGTGCCCATGTCCCTACCGTCCGCCACTAAACCTGGCATTATTCGACGCTCGCGTTGCTTGGGTATGAGCATTTGACGTACTCTGGGAGAAGCTGCGACCCGCGCTGCGATTCGCGAGATTGGGTCCGCTCTTATCGTGCTCGTAATGTCAACACCATTCCAACGGGCGTAGCTATGCCGTTGTGAATCACTTAACACAAACACACGATCTTTCCTATGCATTGATTCAGATAGCCAGTCTTGTTGTGATGCATCGATGCCCACGCGATAGTATGAAATATTCACTCGATGGGAAAGCAGAGACTCTATCGCTTCTACATCATCAATGTCAATCCCAAGCTCCTTGACTAAGAATGCGGTGATGCGGTATAACAGCCCACTATCAAGTAAGTTCCAGTCAAGTTTAGTGGCCACTTCACTTGCTACGGTTCCCTTACCAGAAGCTGCTAAGCCATCAATCGCAATTACTGGAACTTCCCCTTTGGGACACGCAACACTCTGGTCAGTCAAAAAATTGGTCTCGTTTAGGTCTAATTTAGCAGAGCTCGTTTTAGTGCGACGATGAACTTCTCGTTTTCAGCTGGAAGTCCAATCGTGACTCGTAAATGATTGGACAAATTGTAATTTGTGAGTTTCCGAACATGTACTCCCTGACACTTGAGGTCTTGGTAGATTGGAGCTGCGTCGCAGCCACAATTAAAAGTTATGAAGTTCGTTTGAGACGCAAGATAGTCTAGACCCATTTGCTCAAATTCTCTATAGAGATAAGCTTGTCCCAGGTCATTCAGCTCAAGACCTTCTTGGACGTACTGACTGTCTGCTAGCGCGGCCTCTGCTGCTACCAATGCCATACTGTTAACGTTAAATGGTGGACGAATCCTATTGAGCATTTCCGTCATAGTTTCCGACGATATACCATACCCCACGCGTAGCGCAGCTAAACCGAAGATCTTAGAAAATGTGCGAGTGAGGACGATGTTTGGATACTTTCGACAAAGTTGCACGCCGTCTGGAAATTCAGAATGTCGTACGTACTCAAAATACGCCTCGTCCAATACGACCCAGATATCGTTCGGTAATGCGTCAAGAAAGGCGACAAGATCGGATTTTTCTGCACAAGTGCCCAAAGGATTACCCGGATTCGTAACAAAAATCAGACGAGTTCTTGGAGTAATTGCATCGAGAAAAGCGGAGAAGTCAATGTTCCAATTCTTGGACTGCACTGACCTTAACTTGCCGTGTGCTGAGTAGATCAGAATCGGATAGAGAGTGAAACAATATTGGTCGACAATAGCCTCAGAATTTGGAGAAAGCGCAACTCTGGTGACCAAATCCAATATGCCACTGGATCCATTGCCAAGTGTAATCTGATTTACTGAGACATCCAATTGTTCTGCTAATTGGGATTTCAATCGCACCCCATCCGAGTCGGGATATCGATTAAGCGAGCTTTGAGCACTACTCAATGCATTCATAACCGCAGGACTTGGACCGCGGGGATTCTCATTACAGTCTAATTGAAGAAATTCTTCCAGATCAAGGTTGGTCTGCGTACTTTCAGTCGAATATGCCGGAGCATATGAGGGAAGCCTTGAAATACATTCATTGACGTTTTTCATGGTTTGCGAGGACCGGCGTAGTATGGAGAATCGAGAGATTGTGTCAGTGATACGAAAATCGCGTCTCGTACAATCTGTACGTACTCAGCTCCGCCGTTGCTCAAAGTCCGCCAAAAATTCCACCAAGGCGTCGACGGCCGTCATTGGCACACCGATATAAAGGCTAGCACGAAAGCCACCAATTGCTCTATGGCCCTTTAAATTGTGAATATTTACCTTCTTCGCCTCGTCGATCAATCGTTCGTTTAGTGTATCGTCCGATAACGTAAACGTAACGCTAACAGAAGATCGATATTCCGGGTCAATCACTGATTGATAAAACTCACTAGCATCAATAAGATCGTATAGTTTCTTAGATTTCTCTTTACATTGCGTTTGCATGGCTTGAACACCTCCGTGAGCCAAGATCCAATCAAACATCAGACCGGCTATGTACCACGCAAACGTGTTGGGTGTGTTATACATTGACGAACTCTCTACGTGGGTCGTATAGTTCAAAAAAGCTGATTCGTCCTTAAGAGGAACACGACACAAATCTTTACGAACAACAACAATTGTCAGTCCTGATGGACCAAAATTCTTTTGAGCACAGGCGAATATTAAGCCAAAACGTTCAACATCAAAAGGTCGCGTCAGTATGTCGGAAGACGCATCCGCTACAAGTGGAATCTCATCGCTACTTGGAATGTCTTGGTACTGTACACCAGAAATTGTTTCATTGGTTGTGATGTACAGATATTTTGAATCAGAATGCCGCTTCCACGTCGCCTCAGGTGGGATGTGATCGTGTGCCGTCGCGACCGGCTTCGCATCGCGTAGTCGCCCTGCTTCCTGTAATGCTTTATTGGACCAATAACCTGAATTTACATATTCAACGACTTCACCAGGGGCGGATAAGTTAAGTGGAATCATCGTGAACTGTAATCTGGCACCCCCCTGCAAGAATAATACGTGATAGTCGTCGTTGATGCAAAGCAACTTCCGCAATGAGTGCTCCGCGCGTGAAGCAATGTCCATGAATGTGTTCGATCGGTGGCTAATTTCCATCACGGACATTCCTGTACCGCGATAATCAAGAAGATCATGTTGAACTTCTGCCATAACTTCCGTAGGAAGTGCCGCAGGACCGGCCGAGAAGTTGTATGCTCGAACCATGAAAAGGTTATCTGAATATGTGGACGTTAAATGTCTTCATCCGGTGAAGACTGACCTTCTTTATTTTGTTCTGTCTCGTTGTTATTTGTGTCCGTTGACGCATCATCAATCTTCGGTACGTCGTCTTCAAAATGCGCCAGTGCGTCTTCGTGAATAACAGCAACTCCCACCAAGCGTACCTCATCCTTTAGATCAATGAGTTTAACACCTATCGTCATTCGACCCGACTTAGCTATTTGACTGACGGCGGTGCGCAGCAGTACTCCTCGATCATTGATAAACATCACTTCATCTGAATCAAATACTTGAACCGCGCACGTCAATCTTCCATAACGCTCAGATGGTTTCAAAGCATACACTCCTCGGGTCGCGCGATTCATACGTCGAAATAGCGAAAAATCAGAACATTTACCATAACCATATTCCGACGCACAGAGTAAGTAGCAATCAGGTTGCGGGACCACAAATGAAAGCACGCGTTCTTCGGTTCCACGCAATTGAATCCCCTTAACTCCTTGAGCATTGCGCCCGGTTGAGCGCACATCTGATTCTTTAAATCGAACAGCATATCCTGCGGATTGAACGAGCATCAGCTCTTGATGCCCATCCGTGATGTGCACTCCGATGAGTTCGTCATCCTCCTGAAGCGAAATCGCGATCTTTCCAAGACGCCGAGGAATCGAGAATTCATCCAACTTCGTTCGCTTGATCAGTCCTTTTGCAGTCGCCATACACACAAATCTGTTTTCACTTTCTTCTGGTACTGGCACTATCGCAGTAATTCGCTCGTCCGAGTGAATTTCGATCATGTTCACCAGAGGCTTTCCACGTGAATTTCGACTCTCTTCAGGGATGTTGTAGACTGGCAACCAATACACCCGTCCTTTGTTGGAAAAACACAGCAGAGTTGAATGGTTGTGAACGACGTGGACGTGCTCGACGTAGTCCCCGTCTTTCGTTGTTAGCGCGATCTTGCCGTGCCCTCCTCGGCGTTGCGTACCGTACACATTGAGTGGTTGTACTTTTGCGTATCCACCATGAGAAATAGTTAATAGAACGTAAGTTGGAGTAATTAAATCAGTAATCGATAGATCTTCGATAGATGAACGAATTTCAGTTTTTCTTTCGTCGCCGTATTGTGTGCGAATCTCAGTCAACTCTTCTTTTACGACTTCATTCATTCGATCTTCAGAGTCGAGAATCTTCTGCAGTTCCTTGATGTTCTCGATTATCGATTCAAAATCTTTGATGAGTTTTTCGCGTTCCAAGCTCACGAGTCGATGCAATTGCATGCTCAGTATCGCGTTGGCTTGGTCGAGAGACAAACGATATGTACCCTGCTCAATATTGAATCCCAAAGCCGGTTCAATGTCGAGACGTCGAGCGAGTTTTACGTCGGCCCGCCGAAGCAATGCACGAACTCCTTCCACACGAGCATCACGATCCCGCGCCGGCATACTCTCTGAACCGTCGCGTAGCCAATCTCGACGCATTAGGGCTTCACGTGCGACGTCTGACGAACTTGAACTCCTTATCAGTTCGACTATTTCGTCAATATCTGCAAGTGCTACGGCTTGACCTTCTAAAGTGTGACCTCGCTTACGATCCTCTCGTAATTGGAAGATAGTTCGACGAATAATGACTTCACGCCGATGTCGAACAAATTCGATCAACATTTCCTTCAAGGTCACCACTCGTGGCTGGCCGTCTATTAGTGCGACAGAGTTCACGCTGAACGACGTTTGCAGTTGGGTTTGTGTGTAGAGGTTATTGAGTACGATCTCCCCCTTTTCACTCTTTTTGACTTCAATCACTACGCGAAGCCCGTCCTTGCTAGATTCGTCTCGCAACTCCGATATCCCAGTAATGCGTTGCTCACGTACCAACTGAGCAATCGCTTCTACTAATTTCGCCTTGTTCAGTTGGAACGGAATCTCTGTGATCACAATCGATTCCCGTCCTGCCTTATCAACTTCAACCGAGGCGCGAGCACGGACGAGAATTTGACCTCGACCAGTTTCATACGCTTCATAGATGCCGGCTATGCCGTTGATGATGGCGGCTGTAGGAAAATCGGGACCCTTTACATATTCCATGAGTTGTTTGGTGTCCAGACTTTCGTCATCAACTAATGCGATGCAGGCATCGACAACTTCGCCAATATTGTGGGGTGGTATATTTGTCGCCATCCCCACCGCGATCCCTTGAGCACCGTTGATCAGTAAATTTGGGGTTCGAGTCGGCAGTACGACCGGCATTCGCAGGGTTTCATCGTAATTCGGCATCATGTCGACGGTTTCCTTCCGCAGGTCCGCTAACATTTCTCCAGCAATCTTGGACATTCTTACTTCGGTATACCGACTCGCCGCTGCTGGATCACCGTCTATTGAGCCAAAGTTTCCTTGACCGTCTACTAAGGGATAACGCATTTTGAAGTCTTGCGCCATGATGACAATGGTGTTGTAGATCGCAAGTTCGCCATGAGGATGATATTTTCCCATGACTTCACCTGACACACGAGCTGACTTCATCGGCGGGCGGTCGTGACGATTATTGAGTTCATGCATCCCAAACAAACAGCGGCGGTGCACGGGCTTTAATCCATCCCGAATATCTGGCAGTGCTCGCCCGATGATTACACTCATTGCGTAGCCGAGATACGACTGCCGCATTTCGTCTTCAAGCTTTACACGAGTGTATTTAGTATCTGTACGTGTATTTGGAGTATTGTTATCGCTTTGTTCTTCTTCATCATCCTCTGGAGGACCATTAGAAGTAGTCTCGTCTGACATTTAACGTGTTTACTTTCTTAAAATAGCGAAAATTAAACCTATTATTGTAACGAAAACAGTGTGTGCAATGCATGCAATTCTCAACAATACTAACAAATAATTTGTACTGGATAAAGTTCAGTGTCTTAAAGTGAGTATTTGTACATTCGTTATACAGTACTTAGATGAAGATTTCAGATCTGTCAAATGGTTATTGACTTAAACGAAGTAGCTAAATTCGATGACATAGCACCGAGTTGGTGGAACACAGATTCTGAAGTTAGTCCATTACATGACATTAACCCACTTAGAGTACGTTTTGTAGCAGATCGTGTTCCGCTTCGGGGGAAGGAAATATTAGATGTCGGTTGTGGTGGAGGAATCCTGTCTGAACGCATTGGATTAATGGGAGGTCGGGTGACAGGTATCGACCCAGCAAAGAGAACGATTCAAGTTGCGAAACTGCATGCGATCGAATCTGGTGTCGACAATCGAGTGACATATTTGTGCACCACCGCAGAAGATCTTGCTGCTGAGAAACGCGACAGCTTTGATATCGTGATCGCCATGGAGACTTTAGAACATGTCATTAATCCAAACGAAACTATTCAAGCATTAGCAGACCTCTGCAAGCCTGAAGGCTCGGTATTTGTTGCAACAATTAATAAGACGCTCCAAGCGTATCTACTTGCAATCGTGGCCGCCGAGTACGTACTCAATGCGATCCCTCGAGGTACCCATGACTACGACAAGTTTCAACGACCTTCCGAAATTGCTCGCGCGATGCGCAAAGCCGGTTTAGTCGTGAAGGAGTGTGCTGGGTTTCACTATAACCCATTTACCAAACATGCACAGTTGAGCAACAACGTAAACGTAAATTACGTGATTCATGCCGAAAAAAACGCAGCCTCGTAGTCCCTACCGCCCACACTCGCAACTTTTAGCAAACCGAACAGTTCTCGTGACAGGAGCTGGAGACGGTATCGGTCGTGTCGCGGCAATTACCTATGCCGAGTACGGTGCTGATCTGATATTATTAGGACGTACTCGACAAAAACTTGACCTCGTGCATGACGAAATTGCAGAGAAAACAGGCCGGAAATCATTGATTGTTCCAATTGATCTAGCGCAGTTCAATGTCAATTCAGCAGTCGAATTAAAAAAAGGCTTAGAAAAAGAATATCCGCGACTGGAAGGAATCCTCCACAACGCCTCGATCCTAGGTCCGAAAATGTCGATCGAGCATTACCCAAACGACGATTGGTTGCGCGTTTTCCAAGTAAACTTACACTCGGCATACCTAATTACTCAGGCTTTACTTCCTTTACTCCGAAAAGCATCCGATGCTTCAATTGTGTTTACGTCTTCAGGTGTTGGACGGCGAGGTATTGCTAGTTGGGGGGCATATTCGTTATCTAAATTTGCAACTGAAGGATTCACACAAGTACTCGCCGATGAACTCAAGGATGTAAGCAACATTCGGGTAAATTCACTGAATCCTGGTGCAACTCGTACCGCAATGCGTGCCGAAGCTTTTCCACACGAAGATCCCGATACCCTTCCTACGCCCGAAGATCACATGCCACTCTATCTCTACTTAATGGGACCCGATTCAATCGGAGTGTGCGGAGAAGCCTTTGACGCTAATGGCTGGTCGTAATCTAAACGCGCTAGGATTTAACGGCGTGATATGGATGTGGTTCGACGCCAGGATAGTCGATGAGACAGCTCTCGCGATTTTCAACTTTGGGCGAACTTGCAACCTTTAAGTCGAGGTCTAACCATCTCAACAGTGCGTCCACATCGGCTCCGGAGACCTCTAAATATTTCCCCACCCTCAGCCGTTTTGGTAAGACCACAGGACCAAAGCGAACCCGTTTGAGACGTGAAATAGTGAAACCAAAGTGTTCAAAGACTCGCCTAATCTCTCGATTTCGACCTTCCATGAGGACGACATGATACCATTGATTAGCACCGGTACCACCATAGTGTTGAATGTCGCTAAAACCATGCAGATTTCCGTCTAACTCAATTCCCTCACAACACTCTCTACATTGCTTTTCGGATAACGTCCCAAACACTCGGACTGCATACTCGCGGTCGATAACAAAGGAAGGATGCATTAAACGATGAGCTAATAGTCCATGGTTTGTAAAAAGCAACAATCCACTAGTAGCAACGTCAAGCCGACCCACAGATATCCATCGTTGACGAGATAACGATGGAAGCTCATCGAATACGGTAACTCGATGTTTAGGATCACGTTTCCTCGAGACTATCTGGCCAGGTGTCTTATTCATGACTAATACTCGCACGTGATCGTTGCGATCTGTCCTAACGACTCTTTTACCGTCCACTTCAACGCGATCAAGTACACCAACGCGTTGACCGCGATGAGCCACCGCCCCATTGACTTTTACCTGGCCTTGCAGAATGTACCGCTCCATTTCACGTCGCGACCCTAAGCCTCGGTCAGCGAGATACTTTTGTAACTTTTGAGTCGGTGGACTGCTCACGACCATGTCCTCAGTCAGAACTAGATTCGTGCGTGCTTTTTGTATCGGTAGCACTATTTCTTGTATTTGGAAGAGAGTTTGGTTCCAATTCGATGCCTAGTTCAGGCGCATGCATCGAAAGCTCTTCAGACTCTTTTAGTTTTGGTAGTTCCATGAGGGACTTTAGCCCAAAATAATCTAGAAACTTCGATGTTGTACCGTAAGTCATCGGCCGACCGGGAGAGTCTTTAGTGCCGAGCTCCTTTACCCACCCCCGGTCCATGAGATTTCTTATCGTGTTCGTATTCACACTCACACCGCGAATCTGTTCGATTTCACCACGTGTAATCGGTTGACGATACGCGATCAATGCTAAGGTTTCCAAAGTCGCTTGAGAATATTTCCGTGGTTTGTGTCTCAAAAGTTTAGCAATCCAAGAACTCATCTCGGTACGAATCTGCAATCGAAAACCTGATTTCACTTCAGTCAACTCATATGGGCGAGTTTCGCATTCCTGCTCGATTAAATACAGTGCTCGCGGTACAAGTTCCAAGAGTTCCGGTTGTTTTTCTGGATCTTCCTCAATTACATTGATGATTTGTTGCTGCGTGAGCGGCTCCTCTGAAACTAACAGTAGCGCTTCGACTATTTGCTTGATTTCTTTTATTGCAGTAGACACTCGAATCGAATACTCGTTAGCTGACTGAGAGGACGATGGTAAGGTTTGGCTGTTTCATTGCAAAGTACTTGCGGCCATCTTTCAGTTTTCGGTATCCGAGGCACCGAGGAATATTGGTGCAAAGTGTTCGTGTTGTACGAACACTATATGTCCCACTTTAATCAATTCAAGAATCGCTAAAAAATTCACTACTACGACATCTCGGCTGGCAGCTTCTCCAAGCAACTCTTGAAACGATAGAAATTTTGCAGCAGCTCGGACTCTTTCAAGAATGAGATTCATATGCTCTTCGACCGAAAGAGGCGCAGTGCTCACTTCAAAGTCTTTAACTAAACGGGCACGTTCAAGAATGTCGCTTAACGCGAGCAATAACTCCCGCATTTCTACAGGGCTCGGTATCGTTTTAACCAATCGTTCGTCATAGGAGGTATGTACTGGGAACACATCCCGATCCGTACGCGGTAACAAATCTAGTTCACCTGCTGCATTTTTGTATATCTCATACTCGAGAAGCCGTCGCACAAGTTCCGCACGTGGGTCAGCTTCATCATCGACCTCCTCTGATTGACGCGGAAGCAGCATGCTAGATTTAATTTGAGCGAGTGTTGCGGACATGACGAGATAATCCCCAGCCAACTCTAATCGCATCGTCGTCATCATATCGATGTATGCCATGTATTGCTTGGTAACTTCTGCTATCGGTATGTCCAAAATGTCTAGGTTCTGCCGTCGAATTAGATACAACAACAAATCTAGAGGTCCGGTAAATGCTTGCAGAATAACGATCAACGCATCAGGCGGTATGTATAAGTCCTCAGGAATGAGGTCGACGTAAGAGTTTTTTAACTCTTCCACCACGTCGCCTTGCGTCTTTTCAATTTCTCCACTCAACGATAATTCAACCCAATTGCAGACTTCATGTCTTCTAATGTTTCCTTCGCTACCGTTCGCGCGTTTTCGGAACCTTCCTGAATGACGTGTCGAATCAGTTGTGCATCCTCCAAATAAGGTTCAGCACGGGACTTAAACACTTGTTGTTCTTTTTGCAATGCATCGATTAACGGACCTTTGCAGTCTAAACAACCAATACCAGCTGACGTACAACCCTGAGTTACCCATTCCAAGGTATCTGATGTTGAATAAATCTTGTGGAGTGAGTACGTGGGACACTTGTCTGGGTTACCGGGATCGTTTCGCCGTACACGAGCAGGATCTGTCTGCATGGTGCGAACTTTTTGTTCTAGTTGCTTCGGCTCTTCACGCAAATAGATTGTGTTGTTATAGGATTTCGACATCTTTTCGCCGTCAAGGCCCGGTAATGTTGCTGTCTTCGTAAGCAACACCTCAGGTTCAGGTAATAACACCCTACCGATTCCCTCTAAATAACCTAGTAGTCGTTCTCGTTCATCTTCTGTTAAATAGTGCTGTTCAAACAGTTGTGCTCGTACCCGCTCGATACCTTCAGAATTTCCGGATTCAACAAATTTTCGCTGTACTGTCCTGTATTGCTGTCTAAGTTTCTTTGGGAGTCTTTCAATGGCTTTCTGAGCGACCGATTCCCACTGATGGCCGCGACCAAAAGTGAAATTAAATGATCGAGCGATTTCACGAGTGAGTTCAACATGAGCCACTTGATCCGCCCCGACCGGTACCCGCCCCCCACGATACATCAAAATATCAGCTGCTTGGAGTACTGGATAACCTAAGAATCCGTACGTATTTAAATCTCGATCCTGAAGCTTCTTGATCGTATCTTTATAAGTCGGTACACGTTCCAACCATGACAGCGGTGTGATCATAGACAGTAACACGTGCAGTT
This sequence comes from uncultured Pseudomonadales bacterium, assembly GCA_964511425.1. Taxonomy (GTDB): domain Bacteria; phylum Pseudomonadota; class Gammaproteobacteria; order Pseudomonadales; family Azotimanducaceae; genus Bin55. The sequence continues at coordinate 2,555 of CAZEFI010000020.1, read as the reverse complement.
CAGCGTGCTCTGGAACTTTACTTTGGACGAATACAGTCGACGACGAAGGAGATACACCACTGGCAAACCAATCGATTAACATATCGTAGGTGTCTTGTTCGATAGGCTCTGTGGACTGGTAATTTGTCGTTAGTGCATGCCAATCTGCGACGAAGAAAAAACACTCAAACTCGTGCTGAAGGTTTGCCCAATTCTTAAGCGCACCGTGATAGTGCCCAAGATGAAGTCGTCCTGTCGGACGCATTCCTGAAACTACTCGCTCTTCGTTCATGGTGTAAGCATACTTAACATCAAGAAAAAATTGTTAATCATAGTGATACAGTCAAAATACTCTTGGAAGATTGCGAGGAAAAATGCTGATGATAATGCAGTACAAAAATTGAGCCAATTCTGAGCTAGAAGTCTAGTCCACTCGTTTTATTGATGAACGTTAGATACTGCGCAGCATTGCAAGAATGTACCGAATACCTAATCGGATGTCCTTGATATCATTACGTGTAAACTTGCCGCAAGACAAGGTGACACAATTCTGTGTACCGTCGTGAGTTATCCTCTCGTGCAATTGCACGACACTCTTCCGGTGCTGTTGATACCTATCCGAATCCTGCATCTTTCTTGACAACTATCGCAGCGTGTACCAAAGCTTGGGTAGGTGTTGTGTAGAGATAGTTGAGCTCACATTTAGGGTCGTTTCAGTCCTATTGGCTACCGTCGCAAACGACTCGAGTCGAAGATCCACACCCTCTATCAAAGCAAGTTCTTGGATTGGATCGGGGAGCGGTTTTCCATACATCATCGACCAGAATCGAGAAGAAGTACTTGTGGATCGGAGTGCTTCTTATGCGTTACTGTTTTGATCGTATCATGAAAAGATCGTTCGCGTCGAATTTTGATTCGATCCGGCTTCCGTAATGGAATATCCGGTAAACCCGCTAACGCAAACGTTACCAATTCGTACGTAGAAGTTGCCGTTTCTTCGGCGGTGATGATGTGCCTCATTCCAGCATCCCTACTTCGTGAATCTCCTTAATAAAAACTGTATCGCGTCGAGGTCAACTAACAGGCAACAAATGCAGCTTTCCGGATTTAATCTAGCTGTGAAATGGTCTAAAGGTGAACCGTGCGGTGAAAAAGCAATGACAGAATTCCAAGAACTTGAACGAAATTTTAAGGAATTGGAATATGCACCCGCCCCCTACAATGAGGGTGACTTCGTACATAACCACTTAGATTTACGCGGTTAAGCAGTTCGCGTATTAGACCAGTCCTTTGGGTTTGCGTAGGATCAACCCGTAAAAGAAATTCTTCAAGCATGTTTGTCTTACTACCCTCTTTTCAGTCTATCTAAGAGTTCTTGATTAACCGTGCGCCCTTTTTTATTGACGCAAATTAAACCAGACAGGGTATATGAGTAAGATTTCAACCAATTACACGGCGAGCACAACTCCATCTTACTCTGTTTTGCGCGATCGACTAGGATTTGATAAGCTGTTCGTTGAGTAGAATGAGAATATTGATAGCCATATCATCTAACGAACTGAGAGGTTTTTAAATTTTGTCATTCCCCAATAATTGGATGATCATACAGCGCGTACGTAAATTTCCTAGTAAAGAATTTAGCGATTTAGATGTTCGTTTTAAGAAAAGTACAAAGTTCAGGTACTCGATGCTCACCAAACACCAAGTTTCTAATGAAAACTCCCGACGATCACAACATATTCCTTTACCACATACTCACACTCGCAATCGATTTCTCACTCGAATTTATCACTGGTGCGATAACGATAGCATAATTGGTGGAAATCGGAGATGTCAAAGATTTGGCTGCAAAATGTCGTCGAGACATTCATGGATCTTATTTAATGTACTTACACTGTCAATGCTATTTGCAGGTACAGTCTATGGTGTCAAACCAGTTTCAGAAAATGATATCGCGGGGGAACCGGTTGTAGGCTTCCCAGACACAACATGTTCCAGCGAGCGGTCTAAAACATTTGGAAGTTATCAAGAGCTAAAGGAGCACGACGGAACTTCTGACCAAAACAACGTCGTTTGGTATTTTGGTTCTTTTCATACGATCGAGAATCCCGAGACATGCTACCAACTTCGAAGTCAGAACATGGAAACCATCGTCGTAGTCGGAGAGCGGATCGTTGAAGAGTTGCCAAACAAGTTTACTGTTTATACGATTGAACAGGCAAGATCAATACTACGAGCGAACATTCGAGCGTATCAAAAAGCCGTTGAAAAATTTAATCAATGTTGGCAAAACGCACTAGAAATAAGCCGGAGAAATGAATACCGTTTCGTCGTAGTAGAAAACCTCAGTGATAACAGACTTGCACAAACGATACACGGCGATATTAAAGAGATTCGAATTGGTTTAAGTCAGATCAGAAGCCACGCATATAACGAAAGATCAAATTTTTGGCACCTCCTTATGCAGACGGCGATCCATGAATGGGTGCACGTGGAACAAAGAAGGAGATTGGAGGCTGCCGATCAGTGGTGGATGGCTTCCTTGCCATGGTTCCGGGTGGAGTTGGAGAGGCAGG
>CAZEFI010000019.1:0-31752 GCA_964511425.1 uncultured Pseudomonadales bacterium | reverse complement strand
ATGAATTCCACTGGACCTCGAGGACCCTCAAGTACTTCACCTAAGACCTGCGATACCGTTGACAGGCAGAACGCCGTCACGAAAAACAACACTAGTCTCTTAATCATACCAATTTCTCCGATGACACAATGGTTCCTATTATGTAAGCAAAAATTGTACCCAAGGAAGGAACACACGAGATTTCGAAGACAGTGTCTAAAGTCGTTTTCAATCCGAGAGTGGGAGCTTTGATGCTCGGAAACTTCGTGAACCAAAGATATTGAGCGTCGCAAGAAGTTCTTATAGTTAGGTACGAATCTATAACTAGGTACACACATCAGCGTCAAATCAAGCAGTTGTGATTTCGTTGGTCAAGAATGGATAGGGGTGTGTTGTACAAAATGGATGCGTGTTCCCGGATCGGCATGGAATTTGCTTAATATTCGAAGTGCGAACATGTGCTAGGAGAGACTTGTATGCGAGCGTTCAAACATCTAAATCCCATGCGAGCCTCGCTCGGAATTTTTGGACTCCTTGTTTTCGTGACCTTTCTGAGTTCCTGCTCGCAAATTGTTTCGGTGGAACCGGCAGAACCTGCATTAGGGTGCGAACATGTTGTGTTGGAAGACGCCTTACTAGGTATCAAAGGCAAGGAAAAATCATATCGACTGGAACAACAACGAAACGACAAGAAGCTCGTCCCCGGCCAGAAAGTGGCGGATTTCACTTTGGTGAACTTGGATGGAGAAGATGTGTCGCTGTTTGACGTGTTCCAAGAAAATAACACAGTGCTCATCGACTTTTGGGCTTCTTGGTGTGGACCGTGCGTAGCGACTTTTCCGAAACTCAAAGAACTTCGTTCCGCTTACGGTCAGAAAGGGTTTGAAATCGTTGCGGTATCTATCGACAGGACTCACGAGGAATGGGCAGAAGGTTCAGAAGAGTATGAAATACCATGGATCAACCTCGGAGAACTCAAAAGTTGGGATGGAGAAGTCGCTACGATGTACCGTGTCCACTTCATACCAAAAAGTTATCTCATCGATAGTGAAGGTTGCATACTTCAGAAAGATCTTCCTATAGAATTGCTAGAACAGGTAATTGTGAGCAAATTTGACAGAGTCCTTAATGAAGATCCTCCCGCCGAGACTGATAGCTGAATCGGGCAAGAGCAATCCGATGAATCGCCTTCTCGAACTAATTGCGCTTTTCTTATTTGTAGCATGCCTTAGTTCCTGCGCACCTAACATTGTCATACCTACCAGTCCCGCGATAGGGTGTGAACACATTTCGCTTGACAATGTGTTGCCTGGCATTGGAAGTGACAATCCGTCGATACCTTCTCGACGAGAGCATTTTCGTAACGATAAACAACTTGTTTCGGGTCAAAAAGTACCAGACTTTACTTTACTGAATTCTGATGGAGAAAAGGTGTCTTTATCAGATTCTCTCGACAAAAATGACCTAGTACTAGTTGATTTTTGGGCTTCGTGGTGTGGACCCTGCGTAGCGAGTTTCCCGAAGTTGAAGGAACTACGCGCTACTTACAGTCAAGAAGGCTTTGAAATTGTCTCGATATCTATTGATCGCACTCGTGAAGAGTGGGTTGAAGCCTCAGAAAAATATGAAATACCCTGGATCGACCTCGGCGAACTCGAAAGTTGGCATGGAGACGTTGCAACACTGTATGGTGTTCATTTCGTCCCGAAGAGCTATCTCATCGATAGTGAAGGTTGCATACTCCAAAAAGACCTTACTACCACATTACTTGAGCAGACACTTGTTAGCCAATTCGAGGAAATAGGTGCGGGCGATTCGTCCCTCGATACAGAGATCTAGTCATTTACGTTGGGCACGTCGTCGATCCGATCTGCTCAACATCCAAACACCAGTTCGAAAGATTCTTCACTGAGGTCTGAGGTGATTTAAGTTCGGCTATTAGCGCATTAACCCCAATCGATCCATTCCATAGAATACCAATTGGTGCATTCCTTTTAAACTCCTTTTGTTGGAACACATCGAGTGCTAGTCGCGATGTGGAATTGAATAGTCTGGCCAATCACTTTGTTTTTCATTTTCATAGCATGATGTAGTGCACCCTCTCCGAAAAAACGTCCCCTTCGACATTCGCAATTCAAGACATCATCCAGTTGATCCAAATAATCATGAGTTTGTTTTGAGTTAGGTATGTATTAGTCCACATTGTTCGACTTCGTCTGGAGCATACATTTCATCGCTCGATAGAATTTCTTTTATGAAGCAACGAGTACTTATCTTTTTCGTCACCTCCGTCTTGCTGTTGATGAGTTTATGTGTATCAGCACAGCACACGCACGACCATTCTGAAACCGAGCCTATTGATCACAGTCTGTTGACGGGGGGAGTCGACCTGTACGACTGGCTTGGAAATGACGGCTACTACACAGATGACTACTCAGACAAAGAATTGCAGAATTTTGTAGCGCAGGGGTTGGAGAGTGAGAGTGCTGAAATTTTCAGCGCGACCGTCGGTTCATTAGCTTGGTATGCGGTCCACACTATAACACAACGCGATGAGTCCGGTAATCCTCGGTTTGACCGTGGATTGACTTCCGTACCCGGATTGAAACAAAAGCTCATCAATTATTGGCGCACTAACAAAACTGAGGATTCCTATCCTCTCACAGCTGATGACGTCGATAACTCTGTCGAGTTTCGAAATGAGCTGTTAGTGCTTGCGCATGACTTTGCTTGGTCATACGTACCACCCACATTGGCTGCGCTTTTTCCAAAGGACAAGGAAGTTCACGCAATTCTTTGGGAAGGACACGATCCAGAGAATCCTGCGATCATATTGGATTGGCTAAATCGCGGCCAATTCACGACCGATGAAGCTACTGAAATACGTCTCAAGTCGCTCTCTTCACTTGACGTACCGACATTGATATTCGCTGCGATTGGATTGGGATTTACTGAGTCCGAGAAAGTTCTTATTGCATTAGTGGATCGATTAGAAAGAGACTCCGGCGACAGGGCTGTGCGCGCACATTTGATCGATTCCATTGTCGCACATGGAGAACGTGCAATTTCGCATTTTGATTTGCTTGTAAAAGCTGCAAAAGCATCAGATCTTCTACCTCCTGAAGGATCGACGCTCGTTCGCCCCGAAGGTTACGGCATCGGCACGGAAATCGGTCTCGAATACCGCACCCAACAAGCTCTTCAAAAACTTGAAGAACTTAAAAATCAAAACTCAGAAGAGGAAGACTAACTAAACTCTGTTAGCCCGTCCTCAGACGCAACTTACCGTCAAGCTTCTCAAGTTTGCGCTGCTCAAGCAAATCGGCAATAAGCCCATTTAAACGTTCATTAAGTCCTGCGGTTAGCCGACGGTAGCCTAAACGATCTCCTAGCACTTTGATGCATTCATCTCGTGAAATGGTGATCCCTTCTTGTACGATGGCTAGTACTCCTCTACCCAATTCCCCAAGCGGTAGGTAGTCGTGTTTGCGAACTATCGCAAGTTCCACGGCTGAGCGATCTCGTATAGTCTTAGGTTGAATGTAGTCATTGACCACGAAAAAGTGTTCACCATCCATTGCAGATTGACGTATCGCACCTGCACGACGAGCATGTCGAATCGCACCAACAATTGCTTCACGGATGCGCGACCCAGTTCGACTAACGTGCCATAACTTCACAATACGTGCAATGATGACATCCACATGTACCGGACCTTCTATGTCGACTACTTGAGTGACGAGATTCGCAAGATCGTCGATTCGTACTTCATGAATATCAAGACCCACAGCCGAACTCGCAGTCGCGGCGGAAAATTCAGACTCGACATAGGCAGTTATACCATTGTCAATTTCCTGACTATTGTTCGTAGAGTTGGTAGGTGTACGCTCTATGATCGGCGGCGTAGTTAGATTCGATTCGGAGGGGGAGGGCACATTGACGGCAGCATCGTCGGTTCGCTGTGCTACTTCAATCGCCATGAGTAACTTCTTTACTTCTGTGTCGCGATTGTAGAACCAATCGGTACTCCAGATACGATGAAATTTCCATCCTTTACCTTCTAGGACTTGTTGTCGTAAGCGATCGCGCTCACGTGCCCAGGCAGACGAGTGATATCGAGCACCGTCGCACTCAATGGCCAAAAGGTAATCCTGTTTTCGATCTGGGTTCCTTACGGCAAGATCTATCTTGAATCCCGACGATCCTACTTGCGCTTCTACGTCGTATCCGTGTGAAAGTAGGACATTTGCTACATCGTATTCGAAGGGACTGTCCATCTCTTCACCGGTCAGCTGGGGAACGTCCATATCGCCCGTCGCTGCGTACTTGAGATATGCTTTGAGCACTCTCGGCCCTTCATGTGCACTAACATCCGTACGAATGTCTTCGTATGACATCGAAGCAAACACTGTACAACGTTTTCGCGCTCGAGTGAATAGAACGTTCAATCGCCGTTCGCCGCCCTGTGAGGACACCGGTCCAAAATTCTGGCCAAAGTAGCCGTCCTTATCCTTCCCGTAACCGATAGAAATGAAAATAACATCCCGTTCATCGCCTTGAACGTTCTCCAAGTTCTTTACAAAAAACGGCTCTTCTTTGGATTCCGCACAAAATTGATCGACTTCTGGATGAGAAGCACACAGAAATTCCATTTTGTTATCGATGGTATCACGCTGTGCTACTGATAGAGCTACTACTCCGAGCGATTGGGCAGGATAGTTTTGTATGTGTTTGAGCACATGTTCGCAAATCGTGTCCGCCTCAATAGGATTGTTTCGTTGTCTACCACGCTGATAGATACCTTCGGTAGACACTAAGCTTAGTCCCAGTCCCACATGTCCAGAAAACGGTGTAGGAGGGTAGGTGAGTTTTGCGTCGTAAAACTCATGATTAGAAACTTCAATGAGCGACGGATGTTCTGATCGGTAGTGCCAACTGAGCATGGCTCGTTCCATCGCGCGTGCATCGCACAGTGAAAGAATACTCTCCATGTGGACAGCTTGGTGTCCTAAGCCCACATCGTCATCCTCTTCCATTTCGTCGCCAGACATTTGTCGATCAAAGAACGATGTTGGTGGCATCTGTTTTTGGTCACCAACGACGACAACTTGCTTGCACCGCATGACAGCACCCAGAGCTTCGGCTGGTTTGATTTGGCTGGCCTCATCGATGAGAAGTAGGTCAAATGCTAGTCGACCAGGTTCTAGAAATTGTGCTACGGATAGGGGACTCATCAGAAACACAGGCTTAATCTGCACGATTGCTTCACCGGCTTCAGAAAGTAACCTACGAATCGGCATATGTCGTGATTTTTTATTGATTTCTCCACGAATAAGGGCAAGTTGTCCAGTCTGGCCTCGAGGGATATTGAGGTAGTGCTCTCGTGCAAGTTCTTGAGCTGCCAGATGTTGTAGTTCGGTATCGAGTTCGACGAACCTCTGTACGTTTCGGGTTCGATCCGATCCGTCCAATTGCCGTATTCTCGGTTCCGCTTCTGCAAGTCGATAGAAAACCGACTCCGCGCGAAGCAAGCGAAATATATCAACGGATTTCTCTATCGGAAGAATGTTTTGAGCAACTCCTTCCCGAATCGCAGATAAACCAAGAACATCGAGTTCGTTACCCAGAGACTGTAGCACATGGTATCCGTCAAGTTGATCCAAATTTTCCATCCAATGTTCGCATTTTGAAACGATAGTTGGGAGAGGAACCCGTGAAAGATCTTGTTTAGGAAAAATCACTGACCAATCAATTTCACCGAATTTCTGCAGTTGCGTTAAATCGTCTTGTACTTGAGATATTCGTCCCTTGAGCGAGTCTGCAATAGCCCCATATTCATCGGAAACAGGATTAGCTTCAACAACCTCTTGCATATTTTTGAATCCATCCGTAATATTGATAATGCGCGTGATCCAATTTAAGGCGATAATAGTTGATTGAACGTTAGTATCATCTACCTGCCAGTTCAATTGAAAGAATGCATGTCCTATGTTGGCTTGTTTCGAAATCTTATCAACCAGTTGCTCGCGCGTGTATAGTTCCTCGGCTATTGATTTGAGGAACGATACCTTCTTGTTATGTTCTTTCGAGACATTTAATACATGCTGACGTGCTCGTTTAAAAGCACCATTAAAAATGCGGAATACTGAGTTGCCGTGTTTCTTTAAATCATTGAGCACAATCTCCCAAGATTGCGTAAACGCACTTGAAACTACTTTTGATTCAAGGGCGATCTTGGATTCTTGCGCTGATTTGATGTCTTGACAAAGTGTGATTAGAGCTTGAAATTGACTTTTTACCACGTCTGAACGAATAATTGTCATGACTTCACGTGGTGGTTGTGCTAGCAATTTCAGGAGATCAATGATTGCATCACATGTTTCAAGACTTGGTTCGGCGCAGAGAGAACATTCTTTCACTGCGGACACAATCACTGTATGAGTCTCTCTTATTCGCTCAGTCAATTGAGTGAGCGCGTCGGCTAAACGAATTCTGTTTGCGGTATTCATCCGCCGATTTACACCATGCCATGGGTGAGTGTTCTCTTGACCAACCAATTTGACCTGAGCAATATATGCTTCCACTGCTTTGAGGTGATCTTCCATGGTGCTTTTACTCCATGAGTCGATCCCGTCAATGTCGAAGTCAGGTGGCGGCGTGCCTCTACCCAGTAATTCAGACATACGCCCCATCAACAGGAATGGGGTATTTCCCGTTTGCTGGTCAACTTGGTGTAGCAACGCCGAGGTTTCATTGAGACCGTCGCGTACCTGCTGAATTTCTTCGTATTTAGTTTGAGCTACCTCAACTGGTTCGTGCAAGTCCATAGTCTTGCGCAATTCTTGGTAGAACTGATTACGATTACTCTTGTGAGAATGGAGTTCTAAACATAGAGGACCTAATCCACATCGCTCTAATCGTTTATAGACGACATCAAGAGCAGCCCGTTTCTCAGCTATAAAGAGTGTTTTTTTACCTTCCTTGGCCATCACCGCGATAATGTTGGCAATGGTTTGGCTTTTACCCGTACCAGGCGGTCCCTGGACGACGAGATTTCTGCCATCTTTCACAGCCGTGATTACCTGAGTTTGCGAAGTATCTGCATCAAGTATGTGACCTAAATCTTTGACTTCACTGTATATCTTGTCAAGATTTTCAGATTTAGCGTGAATCGAAACTGGTGAACTGCTGCCGCTCTCCTCTGCAGTACCTAACAAGAGCCGTTTAATTAACTGATTACCATCTTCGCCTTCAGATTCCTGTAATTCAAGATCGCGTAGCATCCGAAATTTACCAAACGAAAAGAATCCCAATGCCATTCGATTTACTTGAACATTCCAACGTGCTTTGACGGCTATAGCTTTGCTCACGCGATCACAATAGATTTGGGGGGATTCTTTACCATCTTCGCCCATCTGTGGTAGGAAACACTCGAAGTCATTTTTCAACAAATTCGTAAGTGATTGATTGGGTTCTATATCGTCATCCCGACCGATTAGGCTAAACTGTGATCGAACGCTACTTCGCTCTAAGTCAACTGGCACAAGAACTAACGGACCATAGAGTGGTCGCTCGGATTTTTCGGAATCAAAGTAGGTAAGAAAGCCCAGTGCTAGGTACAGCACATTGATGCCTTGTTCTTCTTCGATGCGTCTCGTTTCGCGGTAAAGCGAGAGAAGTTTCTTATGCAATGCGTCGGGAACCAGTTCAGTTTGGAGTTTGGAATCGGTGTGTTTTTCCAACACTGCTCCTTCTACTTCGACTGGAACGTAAACCTCACGATCCTTGGGAACCTCCACGCTTGACTCATTGGATGATTTCGGAAGAAAAGTGAACTTTTTACGTTGTTCAACAAGACGGTCGAATACTTGATTCGAAAGTTCATCGACGATTTCTAAGTGCCTTGCTCGAGCCGAATCAAGGGGAGTATTGGTCAGTGGATTACGCTTACCAATGTCGACTAGTTGTTGACGCTGAAGTGCTAACGCTTCGTGTAATTGACTAATGTTCGTGCCTAGGAAATGAGGTGATAAACTGACACTTACGGAATCGATATGTCACCAGTATCAGATCGTTCGTAATGGCACTATTTTAAGACGATGGTGCGAGAAGATGCTGATTGGTAGAAGACCGCAATTAAGTACTCATATCGAAGAATTGTGAACTGTTCGTTGCGTTGTCGAAAAACCACCATATCCAGTATTCGGAGAAATCGATCGTTGTCTCGTACTCTATTCACTGTATTAAATGCTCTTTGAATTTGCCCAATACGAACTTCAGAAAACTTGAACAGGAAGTAGATTCTGAGTATTCTTAACTCTGAGGCGAGGTGTCGATTCCACCGCCCTACAAACGGGTAACGCGTTTCGTCTTCCCCATATATTTCCGTTACCCGGTCGGCACCTAGCTTCACTGTTTAATTTCTATACACACAATGGAAAACTTTTACGAACCTCATGATTCCAAGGATTGAAACATTCCTAAGAACTACGATTTTGATCTTTTTGTAATCGGCGCAGGATCCGGTGGAGTCCGAGCAGCACGTATGGCGGCTGGCTTCGGAGCAAAAGTCGCCATCGCGGAAGAAAAACAGCTAGGTGGCACATGCGTAAACGTTGGATGCGTACCAAAGAAACTTTTCGTGTATGGATCACACTTTGCCGAAAATTTCTCGGATGCCTCCGCATTTGGATGGAGTATTAAAGGCACTGAATTTCAATGGTCTACGCTACGGGACAACAAAACCAAAGAGATCCTACGACTCAATGGAATCTATGAAGGACTACTGAAGAATTCAGACGTTGAAATATTTTCTTCTCGCGCCCAATTCCACGATCATCACACATTAACTGTGGCGGGAAATCGTGTCACTGCTGAGAAAATCTTAATTGCTACGGGTTCGACTCCGTTTGTACCTCCTGTATCGGGTTCCAATCTCGTCATGACATCTGACGACATGTTCTATCTAGATCAGTTACCCGAGCGAATAATCGTCGTGGGAGGTGGATACATTGCAGTCGAATTCGCAGGAATCATGAATGGCCTTGGAGTCGAAACTACGCTTTTGTATCGAGGTCCTACTTTTCTTCGCGGATTTGACCAAGACATCCGGCGAAACGTTAGAGCGGAACTCGAGAAAAAAGGCGTCCAACTTCAATTTGATACTGAGGTTAAAGAAGTTGAACAACACCGAAAGAACATCTCGCTTTCCACCGAAGATGGTTCGGTACTACAGACCGATCTCGTGCTCTATGCAACGGGAAGAAGACCAAATACTGCCGGCTTAAAGCTCAAAAAAGTTGGAGTGAAAACTAGTGCGAAAGGTGCAATCGTCGTGAACGGCGAATATAGGACTAGCAGACCAAATATCTTTGCGCTTGGAGATGTTATCGATCGGTTTCAACTAACACCTGTTGCGATAGCTGAAGGACAGGCATTCGCGCAGCACCAATTTAACGATCAGCTTAATCCCGTAGATTATTCTGCGATTCCTACTTGCGTGTTTTGTCAACCAAACATTGGTACGGTCGGACCTACTGAAGAAGTGGCGCGAGCAAGGTACAACGAACTTGAGATCTTTCAATCTTCATTTAAACCTATGAAACACACGATGACTGGTCGGGCCGAACAAACATACATGAAGCTTATAGTCGAAAAAGAATCCGACAAACTTATTAGCGCACACATGGTTGGACCTGAGGCTGGGGAAATCATACAAGGATTTGCTGTTGCAATCACCGCTGGAGCGACTAAAGCACACCTTGATCAAACCATTGCAATTCATCCTACAACAGCAGAAGAATTCGTTACTATGCGCTAAAACCAATCTCATCTAATTTGTAGAATCGCCTCAATCGTTATAAATCTTTACTAAGCACCAAGCTAGAGTTACTAGATCTGCAAGGAGAACTATGCAAGACACTGTAAATATTTTTCTGCAAGCATTCGGTGGTTTGTTGGACAAACTGGATGGCTTCCTTGGCGGACATCCTTGGTTCGCGTTCGTCCTCCTAGGTGTGGGAATTTGGTTTACCCTGTATCTGGGTTTACCTCAAATACGGCACTTCCCACGCGCTTGGCGAATCCTCGCTGGGAAAGAAACGCCTGCGGATTCCCCAGGAGACACGACGCACTTTCAAGCACTCTCAACGGCACTCTCAGGTACGGTCGGCACTGGAAATATTGGCGGTGTCGCTCTTGCAATCTTTTTAGGAGGTCCAGCGGCGATCTTTTGGATGTGGGCTACAGCATTCATCGGAATGACGACGAAATTCGTAGAAGTCACGCTTTCACATAAGTACCGTGTTAAGGACGAAAAAGGGGAAATGGCTGGCGGACCCATGTACTTCATGGAACGACGGTTAAATATGAAGTGGCTAGCTGTATTTTTTGCGATAGCCACCATTTTTTCGACTCTTGGTAGCGGGAACTTACCTCAAAGCAATAATCTCGCGGTGGGATTAGAGGCATCTTTTTCGATCCCACCTTGGATCACAGGCGCACTCTTAGCGATCTTACTTGGATTGATCATCATCGGTGGTATCAAGCGTATCGCGACATTCGCTTCTTCAGTTGTACCGTTTATGGGAATGGTCTATGTGGTTGGTGCATTGACCGTGATATTGACCAATTTCGATCAAATTCTGCCTTCGCTAGGTTCAATATTTTCGCACGTCTTTTCCGGTTCTGCCGCGCTGGGCGGTTTCTTGGGAGCTAGCTTCGCCTTTGCATTTACCAAGGGAGTTGGGAGAGGACTGTTTTCCAACGAAGCGGGGCAGGGATCAGCCCCCATTGCCCACGCTAGTGCAAAAGGCGAAAGTCCGGTTTCTGAAGGATTAGTTTCACTATTAGAACCGTTCATTGATACATTGGTAATCTGTACGCTTACTGCCTTGGTGATCTTATCGTCAGGAGTTTGGACCCAGAAGTTCGATAATGAATTTGAACTGTCAGCCCTGGAAGTGGTACAAGGAACTTACGAGGACGGTAATCAAGAACACGCACAATCTCTGCTTAAACACTTCTCCGCGCCGGAGGCAGGATGGGTGGATCGATTTGATGGTACGTTAAACGTAATAGACGGAGATATACAAGAATCGGATATTACGGTAGTTCACAATCGATCCATTGCCGAAGCTATTCAAGTGTATAAGCACAATTTGGATTCTGGACCGAGTCTACACACCGGGTCAGTCGAAATCGTTAATGGGCGGTTAGCTCCCGGATATTCAATGCGTGGAAAGTCGTTGATTCATTCTGTCTCGCTCACTGCAGAAGCATTTAGAGCTAGTGTTTTTGGTGATTTTGGACCGCACATTGTTTCGATCACGCTCGTGTTTTTTGCTTTTACAACCGCCGTGGCTTGGTCGTATTACGGTGATCGTGCGGTAGTTTACCTAGTCGGAGTGAACTATCTAACTGCCTACAGAATTGCCTATACTGTGATGTTTTTCATCGGTGCGATTCTCGACACATCGTTAGTATGGAAAATCTCTGCTGTGACTCTTTTCTTGATGGCGTTACCCAACTTATTCGGTATCACTCTGCTGAGCAAAGAGATGAAATCAACCACGCAAGAGTTTTTTAACGGTAAAAGTTAGCCGTACGCGATCTCGCGCGTAATCGCGCAACACGCGAATTTTGAGTAGAGCTCAAGAGACGTTGCTCTATTGAGCGTCTTCCTCGGTATCTTTGATGTCGTAGAGATCTAAACCCGCTTCGTCAAAGGGACATATTACATTGGCGGCGTGCGCGTCGGCGCGGTAGCTCAGTAATTTGTGCAGAGCTCTAAACGTACGCTTGAACTCGGGTTTGTTACCCTCAAATTTCCTGCGCATGACGATTGCTAAGCGATTAGTCTGAATTTCGCATTGTTCTGAAATAAACTTGTTCATATGCGCGAAGCGACTGGTACCAACTTCGCGGGGATCGCGTAAAGCAAAGTCGAAATAGGATACGATTTGCCCAGTGTTTACCGTATGAGAATGAACACCAAGCCAATAACCTAGTTCGACTAAATCCCACAGTTCGTTGTTGGTGAGTGTTAATTCTTCATTGCCGACTTCGTTTTGAAAATTCTCCAGTGCTTCGTTAAAGACGGTAATTAGTTGATCTTCCTCGCGGTCTACGTCAAAGCCCATTGTGCGTTCTGTTGTTACTGCACCGATGAGCAGGGTACAGATAACACCCAAGAGGAACGCGCTGACCACAAAGATCAGATTGAAACTATTACGGTTGGGAACTGTTCTCATAAATTCCTCCTTTGAAATCTTGATCTCAACGTTTCCTCGATGATGGCTTCAAACACCACACATGGGTCACGTACCCTCGAGAGTTTCTTTTACAACTACATCCACAACTTCACACAATGCATCGTGAGAAGATTTGTTATCGAGTTTAGCTAATCGGTAAAGATCAAGCTGACGATCAGCGCCGGTACCATTTTTAACGATAGCTCGAGCATGCTCAATGTCTTTAACACAGTCGAGTGCTTCAGCATCCTCGCGTAACTCATTCAACAAACGGTTTAATACATCGTCTATATCTGTACGAGTAGCGTCCGTAGGGTCTGCAAAGAACGCAAAAGTACCGTACCTTTGTGCCTGGAAACGATTCTCAAAAATGATTTCGGTCAATATTTCGTCAGAAACGAGTGCTCCTGCAGACTGTGTTCGCATGAATTTTCTGATCAGACACGCATAGAGGGCAACAATCGTCATCGCATCGTCGATGCGCGTACACACATCACAGACTCGCATCTCAATAGTAGGGTAGGTGTGTGAGGGGCGGATATCCCACCAAATTTCACCAGAGTTCGAAATAAAACCCCATTTTTGATATTCCGCTTCGAGTGACTTGAACTCTTGATAGCTTGACAAAGCTTTAGGTATTCCAGTACGTGGTAAGCCGCCCAATACATTCATGCGAGAACTTTTAAAACCCGTTTCCGTTCCTTCCCGAAATGGCGATGATGTAGAAAGTCCCAGAAACAGGGGAAGATAATGCCGCACGACATTCATCACTCGAATGCGCAAATCTGCGTCGCCAAATCCCGCGTGGATGTGCATACCTCCGATGAGAAACCGACGAATGATTTCTTGGTAGAGCATCGCAAACGTCTCATAACGTTCTTTCGGCGAGGGTATCTGATCTTGCCAAGCCGCAAAGGGATGGGTCGACATCGCCACAATTTCTGCGCCATACTTTCTCGCCGTAGTGGAAATTAATCTGCGAGTTTCACACAAAGCTTCACGAACTTCTGCTACCGAATGGCAGACGCGTGTGTTAGTTTCGATTTGGGTGCGTAGCATTTCACGAACTACTTGATGCGGTACGGAGTTTTTTTCACATTCGTCAAAGATGTTAGGGTCTGGATCTGAAATCAGATCTCTTGTGTTCGGATCGATGAGAAACGCTTCTTCTTCAACGCCCAGTGTAATGCTCAAGTCGTTCGCTTTTGCCATGTATTTAGGTCACCCAGTGAAATAGTTGATATAGGACGAGATATTACCGTAATAAGTACTCGCGATAGAGTTTGATTTTGTCAAACTAATCGTTCAGCATGCGCTTACAGAGTCGTTTCCGATTCGGTGCTCGTGAGGTCGTTCTCTAGTTTTTCTTCAAGCAATGCTAGAACCTGTTCATGTTTCTTAATTGATGCTTGGACATTTTTAATCTGCTCCGAAAAATCCATTTCCTCATTCGACTGCATCGCATCTAGGGATTGTTTTGAACGAGCATACGTTCTCTTTACGTGATCAATAACTGATAGTCCGTCGGGATACTTCAACGTTGCATCAGCACCTTTTTCTAAGAGGTATAAGACACTATCTACATAACCATAAAGTGCTGCCCATTGAAGAGTTGACTGCCCTTGCTCGTCTTGGAGATCCACATCCCAGCCGAGATCAATGAGTTGTCCCGTCAAATTATTGTCTTGGTGTAAAGCTATTACACGTCCCAGCGAAAATATCGGAGATTTTTGCTTACTTAAGTCTATGTCTGTGGTTAGAACCGCAGGCGTACAATCCTTTTCACCCAGTCGGTTAGCACGCAGCATTGCCGTAATCAAGACCGAGTTGCCATCAGGATCAAGTCGATTTACTGCCTCAGGATCCTCCTTAATCGCTTCCAAGAATTCGTCACATCGACCGAGTCCCACTAAGTCATGTGTGCTGATTTCCGGTTCGAACGAGAGTGCTAAAGTGATCAAATCATTTTGTTTGACGCTTGGACGATTCAGGATGAGGGATAACGGAGTTTGCCCATTCTCAAATGCTTCTGTAAGCAAGGTTGGAACGCTCTGGACCGCTGACTCTACCACTTCGAAGTCTCGTCCGAGTATGAAGTATCGTCGGAACTCGTCGCCTTCGAGCATCTCTAAAGTGATGTCATACGCTGATTTACCCGCAAGCATTCCTTCAACGTAATCTACATAGATCGACTTCTTTTGAGCTCCGCCGATTCGGTCTTCTTCGATTCCGTCGCGAAAGAACAAAATGTGCGGTATTCCATTAACGCGATACTCTCGGTAAATCCCGGGAGACTCATCTATATCTAGCTTGAAGATCTTGACTTTTCCGTCTAATTCCACAAACAATTCGTCGATGATAGGATCGACTTCACGACATGGAACACACCACGTGGCAGTAAAGTCGACGAGTACAGGCAAGTCTGCTTGAAGAACTTCCGCTTCGAAATTTTCCGTGGTGATGTACGTCGTAATGCTTTTTGTATTGGTCTCCATCTCGTCGGCAAACATCTGAAATGGGGCAACGAGAAACAGTACCCCCGCGATCAGCAACGAATTTATTGAGTTGTAATTGATGTTCATGTGTTCGAATCCAGTTCGTATGAAGTACGGTGATGCTATGATACTGAATGAGATTGCCAAGCTCAAAAGTAATCGGAAAGTACGCTCAATTCAAAATGAATCGTATAGAGTGCTCTACCAAGTGCCGATGGAACATATCCGATCACTCCAGTGTGCACCTTGGGGACCGATGAGTGCTAGCTAGCTAAACCGATTCCTAATCGGGCACACAATATTGATCGAGTGGGGGAAAAAATCTTCTCGTTGTGAATATTCGGTACTCACACAAATAATTTAGGAACAAAGAAAACGGTTGCGCGTTGAGGATGTTCGATCTACAACAACCAGTCAAAGACTATTCCATGCTAAGTTCCATTCGCTCACTCGTCTTCCACCGACGATTCTATCGGAACAAAATTTACACGGACCTTTGTACGGGTAGCTTCAGCAAAACGGCGTAGCGTCGTGAAAGATGGTGAAGCCATCCCACTTTCCAACCGAGCGACCGTGGACTGTGTGGTACCCATTCGCTCCGCAACTTGTGCTTGGGTCAAGCCCGCGAACAGGCGAGCTCCGATCAAAGATTCCAGGAGTGAATACTCTGCATCTGTTCGTTCGTATTCCTTTAAAAATCTCGAGTTTCGTGACAATGGTTTTTTGATTCCTCAAGCGTGATCATGATCTCTCCCTTTTCAAACGACGGTGTGCGGTTTCGATAACTCGTTGAAGAGTTCTGCGCGATTTTCTCCGGAATACCTGCAATACGATCATCCGCAGACCAGAAACTGTTGAATAAATTCCAAGAGCTTTTCCATCTTTGCTCTTGACCCTTAGTGCTCAATGATTCTGGCAATTCTTCGATTTCTTTTCTTTGGCCGCCGGAATGATTTCGACCGTCCAAACCATCAGAGAGTTATACCATATTTGCTATGTTAGACCAATTATGGATCAAGCAAATATCCAAGACATTGTCTATTAGTGAACAGGTGTCCTATCCACCCTCACAAGACCTTTGTCTATTCAATCTCTAATCTGAAGTCACATAAAACTGCTCGCAGTAGCGTCGAAAGTGAATGATGGCACTCTCGGTAGTAGTGAGCCGAGGGTATATCAAATAGTCTTTGTTTTCCCAGATATCAAAGTCCTGTGAGATATCCGTCAGATAGACCCTAAAAAACAAACGTAATAACATCCAGTTGAGTAATCGAGGTGGTATCAGGCCAAGACCGGGAAAAAGTGCATTCGGCTTCTCAATGTCTTTCATTTGCAACGCCATGACAAAATTTACTCTTTCTTCGTCAATAGGCGTACACAATGCAAGTTGACGAAGATATAGCCCAGCACTTTCCATCACTGGTTCAATCATCGAGAAACCCAAACCCAACATAGTTACTGTTGCCTGAACCTTAAGTCGAATACTTAGACTCTTAGTCGGACCAATTAAACGTGTTAATTTAAACTTGTTTTGCAATAGAGTACCGTCAATGTGGAGCGGTGCTAAACTCTCTACTTCCGAATACCCATGCACGTAGGGTAGGTGCGTTATATCCACTCCGTTTTCCGAGGTTTCTTGGGGATGAGTTCGAATTGCCTGAGATGAGTAAATAAACTTCGACCAACCCCTTTCATCTAGATTGGGTAATTTCCAATCCGCTGCAACTTGCGTAGGATGCCAATACGCAAAAATTACTCCTCCAGATTCGTACGTAGGAAAGGTCTTCAGTTGTATTGAGGTATTCAAAGGTCCCGTAGGCGTGTTCACACAGTCGCCTTGCGAGTTGTAGGTAAACCCATGAAAGGGGCAAACCAAACATCCGTCTTTTAACCGCCCTCCAAATTCAGGAGTGAGATTCGCTCCTAAATGTGGACAGATTGCTTCCGCAAGGCAAACTTGGTCGTCATCGCCACGCCAAAACACCGTTTGTAGCCCCATCCATTTTTTGCTGTACAACTTTCCCTTTTTGAGATTTTCACTGAATTCCACCCAGTACCATCCGTACGGAAAGGATGTGAACGGAAAGCGATTGTCGTTTTTAGCGATCATGGGAATTGGTTTTTACTCAATCGATACAAGTTATTATCTTTGTTTTAAAGACTCTATTAGTTAGCAACCCACCATTAATTCGGAAAAGCCAATCTACTCAAAGATACCCCACAAAGCCAATTTCTGCGCGATTGGATGTCGGTCGTCGTAGCGTATTTTGTTGATTTCCTATGAGAAATTCGGCATTCGTCCATCAAATGAGAACGCCGCGAGAATCGTGATACCATCTCAGAAATCGGGACACAATTCGCAGAACGCGTAGGCTTTTCTTGGTTCGATTAGAAAAATGTCATGAATATCCTGCAAAGAGTGTTGTACTCTCCGCGCGAACTTTTGAGATTGAGGTGCGATCTGTGGGAACCAACTAGAAGCTTGTGCCAACAAGTTCATGAACGGTGGTCGTTTTACGAACCCATATCGTTCGACATAGTACGACTTTAACCCCGCCAATCTCGCGGCGACGTCAATCGCTTCGTCGTAATCTCCCAATTCATCGATTAGTCCATTGGCCAACGCTTGTCGCCCAGTCCATATCCGTCCCCCTGCCAGTGGTTTGAGATCGTCCGCTGGAATATCTCGACCTGTGCTGACAATTTCCAGAAATTTACTGTAAGCATCATCCACGCTCGCCTGTAGCATGCGCGCTTCTGATTCTGAGATTCCTATCGCAGGATCAACGCGAAAGTGTCCATCACTTGAATACACACCGTCGTTACTTATTCCAATTCTTTGAAGTAAGTCTTCAGCACTCGGAATCATCGAAAACACACCGATTGAACCAGTGATCGTAGAGTCAGACGCAAGAATTCGATCTGCACCAGCACTAATCCAATAACCGCCGGAGGCAGCGGTACCCGACATGGACACCACGACAGGAATATCGTGATTTTGCGCTGCTTCAACTCGTAAGCGAATTGCTTCCGATGCAATAACAGAACCACCAGGAGAATTTACGCGTAACACGATGGCATCAACCTTCTCATTAATGGCATGCTGTATGTGTTCTACGGCACCGGTAGAGTCTACTAGTTGTGCATTCTCTTCACCGGACCATCCAAAAATCGTTCCTTCCACTGTTATAACCGCTATCGTTCCGCTTCGTTTGGACAAAACGTTCGAATCTTCAGGAGACGTGCTAGCAATTTTGAGATCTCTTCTCTCTTCAATCGTGGAAAAATAATCTTCAGTTGAAATACGCGAAATTGATTCGTTTGGAGATCTCAATCCAAATCGCTCATGGACGACTTCAGCTAATTTTTCAGATGTGACTAATTCATCGACAAAGCCTTGTTCAACAGCAATTTCACCGAGTCTTTTTCGGGTTGGGTGAAGAAACTCGGCGAAGTTTTCGGTGAATTGATCTACAGCAGCTTCGTTCAGTTCACGGTTAACTACTATGTGAGATTTAAGCGAATCCCAAAGCTGATCTACTATTGGTCGATAAGAGTTTCGAACTACATCAGACATAGCATCCTGTATAAACGGTTCCACAGCACTCTTGTAGTCACCTGTTCTAAATATGTGAACATTGACGTCAAATTTATCCAAGATTGCTTTGTAATACATTGACTCGAACGCTATCCCTGAAAAACTTAATGATCCGAGTGGATTCAAAAATACAGCGTCCGCGTACGTCGACATCACATATGCACTCTGACCGAAATCTCCCGAGTATGCATAGATTGGTTTTCCCGATTCAGAAAAAGATTGCATCGCTTCACCAATCATGTCTAGATGTACCAAAGATATTCCGGCTAAACTTTCGGGACGAATTTCGAGCGCAAGGATACGAGGATTCTCTGCAGCGTGGTGTAACGTCGAAATCACTTCGTGAATGTCGGTTACATCAGTGCCGGTACTACCAAGAAATAACTCTAACAAGGGGTTAGTGTTTTGACGTTTTTCGACGAAAGACTGATTAGGTTCAAACACCAACACAGAGTCTGGTTCGACCGTGACAGTGGGACCAGAAAACAAAAAACCAAATATCAACACTAGAAAGATCACTAACAGTATATTTGCCACACTAACCCGTAAAAACCGGAACATCGCCGCGATACCGCGTAATATTCGACGGAAAAGGTTTACTTTCTTTTGTGTTACTCTATTTGTAGTCGAATCAACTGAATCATTCATGCTAGAAAGTCATTACTCTGTTTGAAAAAAAAGAAAAATTCTAGCCACGGTGCTTCGTGTTGGAGGCGCGAGTGGTTTCACGAAGGCTAAAATTCAGAAGAGACAGCAACTACTACAGTAGAACAACTCAATACTCTTAACGATTACCGATACGATGGAGTAAACATTCGCGTTGACCGTAGATTCATCATTCAATCAACCAATGTCGGGAAATGACATGCCGCGCTTCGGTGGACCGGTTACTTTTATGCGACTACCGAGTGCCCAAATTGGCGAAAAAGTCGATGCTGGAATAGTGGGCATCCCGTTTGACATTGCTACTTCAAACCGTCCTGGCGCCCGGTTAGCTCCTCGTGAAATCAGAGACGAATCTCGGTTATTACGGCCATATAACATGGCAACGCGTGCGATGCCGTTTGATTCAATAAATATCGCTGACCTCGGCGACCTGCCAATCAATACCTACAACATTGAAAAAAGCTACGAAATCATTTCATCCAACTACGGACAGATTCTTGCCAGTGGATGCGTACCTTTTGCGTTAGGGGGAGACCATTCCATAGTTTTGCCCATTCTTCGAGCGATGCGGAGAGTTCACGGACCATTGGCCGTGATTCATGTAGACGCGCACGCTGACGCTAACGAGCACATGTTTGGAGAACGCTATACACACGGTACACCGTTTCGACGAGCGGTGGAGGAAGATCTGCTTGCCTGCGACAAAGTCGCACAGATTGGTCTTCGTGGAACTGGATATCACCCCGACGACTTCGATTGGTGCAGACAACAAGGATTTCGAGTAGTTGAAGCGCAGGAGTGCTGGCATAAATCTTTGACACGACTCATGGCAAGTCTCAGATCGGACATTGGCGATCATCCAACTTATATAAGTTTCGACATCGATGGTTTAGATCCGTCTGTGGCACCTGGTACAGGTACGCCAGAACCGGGAGGTTTAACGGTCATTCAAGCATTTGAGATCATTCGAGGTTGTCGTGGATTAAACATCGTAGGTGGCGATTTAGTCGAGGTATCTCCGCCTTTTGATCTTTCGAAAAACACATCGCTTTTAGCGGCGAATCTTGTGTACGAAATGCTTTGCATACATCCGCGCGTTAAATATCACGAGCAGTGACTGAACGCCAACCGTTATGGACTTGGCCCGAACTTTGTGATGGTTTAGGTCTAACAGCGGTTTCTGGTCCTGATGTTTTTGGGATTCATTTTGATTCTCGGTCGATCGCACCCGGGGATCTATTTCTACCATTACCAGGTGATCCAGGACCGAGGTTTCAAGTCGCCGCTAGATCCGAACGCGATGGACACGACTACATTTCAAGTGCTAAAAGTAATGGTGCAATCGGTGTTGTCACCGACAGGGATGTCAAACGCTCAGTCCGAACTATACGGGTTTCAAACAACATTGATGCACTCTGGGCGTTAGGCGCGTACCGGCGGGCTCAGCTCAACTGCCCTGTAGTCGCGGTCACTGGAAGCAGTGGAAAGACTACTCTCAAATCATTCCTCCAATCTGCTACGGCTGGCTTTTGCGCGCAAGGCAGTTTCAACAATTACATAGGCCTTCCGCTCAGCTTGGCGGTGACCCCAAAAGATTCAAAAATCGCAATATATGAAATCGGAACAAACCACTCCGGTGAAATCGCTCCATTAAGTGAGCTTGCACAACCCACCGTAGCCGTGGTTCTCAATGTTCTACCCGTCCACATCGGTAACTTCACAGATTTGGATGCGTTAGAGAAGGAGAAGATGTCAATCAGTAAAGGACTTACCGAAACAGGGTGCTTAGTTTTACCACATTCATTGAGAGACACGAAATATCTGGCATCGAGCGTCGAGAAAGTGACCTTTGGTTTTGAAGACAAAGCAGACGTAAAGATCGAACACATAAACGACGATCACTACGAATTTGGATATGGAGAAGAACGCGTCCGCGTAAAAGTTCCTGGTGGCGGTCAACATCGAGCTGAATCCGTTGCTGCATGTGGGGCTGTACTCGTCGCACTACAGCAAAAATTAGAGCAGTTGCGAGAATTTGAGGGAAATTTACCTCCGGGAAGAGGAAACAGTATTACGATCAATGACGTTACCATTGTCGACGACAGTTACAATGCTAATCCCATCAGCATGATTGCTGCGTTAAAAGAGTTGTGTGAAAGAACGACTTCTGGTCGCAAGATCGCGTTACTCGGACAGATGAATGAATTGGGAATACACGCCAAACGATTACATGAAAGCATCGCACCTGAAACCCTTAATGTCGATATCGTCTACTGTGTCGGAGCTCTCATGCGACATCTTTATGACAAAATTGAACCTTCGATCCAAAAGTACTACTTTGACGAGGTGAATGACGAACTTCTAATCCACGTTTTGAAACAGATAAAGCCTCGTGATATAGTTCTAGTCAAAGGTTCCAATAGTTTCTTTTGGCAGGAGAATTTCGTGCAGAAATTGAGCAATGAACTGTTATAGTTTGGCGACTCTACAAATCTTTTAATCCACATATGAGACATCAAAATTGACGAACGACAATTCAACCCCAAGCGTTGCATTTGAACAAACCCGCAAGCAGTTTGGTTCCTTAGTCGCGTTGGACAAATTGAGCCTGCAAATACCACGGGGTAGCGTATATGGATTTATTGGTCCGAACGGTGCTGGTAAAACCACCGCAATGCGTATTCTCGTTGGGATCAGTAAACCGACTTCCGGTTCCATCAAGGTACTTGATGCTGACGACGTCAAAGACGTTCGACATCTCATAGGTTATCTCCCAGAAGAAAAAGGCTTATACAAACGCATGCGAGTCATTGACTACATCGTTTATTTTGGTCGTCTAAACGGTATGCGCAAAAAAGATGCCGTAGCACGCGCGAAAGCGCTATTGAGTGAATTTCAATTGACCGAATGGGAAAAAGAAAAGTGCCAAGCACTGTCCAAGGGCATGGGGCAGAAAGTTCAACTCATGGCTACATTAATCCATGATCCTATACTCATGGTTTTAGATGAACCGTTTAGTGGCTTAGATCCCGTTAATGTAGAGGTTGTCCGATCAATCATCCTCGACAAAGTTAAGGAAAACTCAACTGTCATCTTGTCCACTCACATCATGGAACAAGCAGAATCCCTCTGTGATGCAGTAGTTTTGATCAACAAGGGCAAAGCAGTCCTTGAAGGTCCAATTCACGAAGTTCGGAAAGGTGATGTTGTCTCCGTAGATCACGACGGCGCAATTAGCGTATTTGACGGGTTAGCAGGAATTGTTTCAGTGAAACAAGTAGGGCGCGCTGCCACATTGCAAGTGGAACCCGATTACGACATACAAACTTTAATGAAAGCCATTTTTGACCGTACTACAGTAACGCAATTTAATGCAAATTCTGCATCGTTACATGAGATCTTTATACGTGAAGTTGGCGGGACAGAAGTGACATCTCAGACCACGGTCGATGCTTGACCGTCTACAGTCCGTCTGGCTCATAGCCCAACGTGATTGGTTAGAAGCCACGTCCACAAAAATGTTTTGGATCGGCGCGTTGATTATGCCGGTCGTCACCTTTGTTATTGCAATCTTTGGCATGTTCGCCGTTACCTTAGCAAGTAGCTCGGCTACGGTGGGTTCGTACTATGTCGTAGACCAAAGTAACGGTCTCGGACTCGAGATCCGAAACGAGATCTTGCGATCAGATATCGCGAACTTTGCACGTACTCTGTCCAACCGTGAACCAGTAGCGGAAGACGATGAGGTCCTCAAAGAAGTTTACAACGAGTTGAAATCCGGCAGTCGCTCCGATTTCGTAGACTCAATCTTCGAAATTCTTAAACATCCCCGGTCGGATTCCACGGCACTGAGCGAAATATCGATCGCTGAACGCTTTAGTATGTGGTGGACAAACAATAACGATCAAATCGTGGAAATTGCACCGAGTGTGTCGTTCGCTCGTTATAGAGAAATTCTCGATCCAAATTTGTCTCTACAACAACTCAATTCATTGCTAAAAGCGGAAAAGATCTTGGGTTATTTCGTGATCCCCGAAGGCTTTCTGAGTTCAAATGAAGATGCGAAGTACGTGACGGAAAATATTTTAAAACACGATCTCGCGAACTGGTACGAGAGATTTGCTACCCGAGTGGTACAAAACAAAAGATTCGCCGAATCAAATATCAGTCGTGAAACCGCGATGATGTTGCTACAAAGTGCGTCATTTCGTACGAGTAGAGCGGTTGTTCCACCAAGAGGTTCACCTCGAACGAATGAGACACCTAGCACGTCAAAGGAAACGACGAAGGACGTCACAGTGTGGGAAACCGTCGGAGAATTCGCCCCAGCAATCTACCAATACATACTTTGGTTCTTAGTATTTATTGGAGCTACCGTGTTGATGACCAATACAGTAGAAGAAAAATCTACTAAGTTAGTTGAAGTACTTCTGTCCGATCTAGAGCCAGTTCAATTAATGGATGGAAAATTGTTGGGATCAGCACTCACTTTGCTCACTGTGGTTGGGCTATGGATATTTTTGATTTCTCTACCGATGTTGTTGGGCGCCAGTACTTTCGCCGCTTTCTTTCCACAGATCAACGAATTTCTTGGGAGCGGTGCGCTGAGTTTGATATTCAATCCATGGTATGTGATAAATTTTTTGATTTTCTTCGTACTGGGATTTGCCTTCTACGGCTATTCGTTGTCTGCGCTAGGTTCTGTGTGCTCGAACATTCGAGAGGCGCAGATGATGGCGACACCAGTCAGTTTAGTCGTGATTGTTCCTTTAATCCTAATGGTTCCTATTGCATTAGATAAGACCGGTATGCTCGCGACAATCATGTCTTATATCCCACCGTTTACCCCGTTTGTCATGATGAATATTGTGGCTGAAGTGTCATGGTACAGCTACCTATTGGTTTTGTTGTGGATGATTGCGTGGACGCTTGGTGTTCGCTGGATTGCCAAACAAATTTACACAAAAGGAATCTTACTGGAAAACAAACCAGCAGGCATTCGAGGATTGGTTCAACTAGTTGGACGCTCCAGCTAGATTTCTGCAACGTGGAGTAGGGTGCCGTTCCCTTTGATTAGGCGTTGACAGGTATCACGCAACAGTTTCAAAACCATCTCCAAACTGTGTGGCTCGTCGCACATAGAGATTGGCTGGAGACGATACGGTCGAAATTATTCTGGGTAGGAGTCTTGCTACCGCTACTCATTCTAGTGTTAGGTGTAATGATTCCACTCATCACAACACTTACTCTAAATCTATCAACACCCGATTCGCTGTCGAACGATGTACCTCATCTGCACCAAGAACTAAACAGTGATGGTGCCAACAGCCAATTAACGTCAGAGCAGGTAGCTGAGACAGCAAATGACAGGTTGGAAAACGAAGATTTCGTATCAAGCTTCAAGGACATAGTATCTGGGAGTTTAAGATTCATCTTATTTGTCAGTATCGTGTTGACTAGCGGATTTTTGGCGAGGAACACCTTAGAAGAAAAGTCTTCAAAAGTAGCGGACATGTTGTTTGCTTCGCTAACCCCACATCAGTTAATGGATGGGAAAATCCTAGGAACTTTCATGATTGTGCTGACGATGGTCGGTACCTGGATGTTTCCTTTCATACTCTTGTGGATTGTGTTTTTTATTCCAGCAACGATCGTTAATGCAGGAATTCCAGCGAGTACTGAATTAGGGCAAGTATTCATGCTAGACACTTTGTTCAATCCCTTGAACTTTTTAAATTTTTTATTTTTCCTCGTGAGCGGACTTGTTCTTTATGCCTACCTAATTTCTGCTATAGGATCATCGTGCTCTAACGTTGACGAAGCTCGGTTCATGACGATTCCAATTAACACTATCGCACTTGCCGGATTCCTTGTACCATTTTTCGTATCGGGAACCTTCATTTCGTTTACATTAGCAATCTTTCCTCTCACTACACCGTTCTCAATGCTCCAATTGGTGACAGAATTACCTTCATTGCCGATAAGCTTCCTGATTTTCGTTTGGATTGTCTTGTCTATACTCGTAATGCGGTGGTTTGCAGCGAAGACTTTTACAAAAGGGATGCAAGGAGAGAGTAAGTCTAGCGGTCGATTTGCAGGTGACCAGACTCAGCGGATGGGGCTTAGTGCTGGCATTAGCACCGTTGCGTCTGGGCATACTCGCTCAACAGTGACTAGCAACAGATCTGCCGATTCGCAACTAAACACCGCGACTAACCGAGGGGGTTGGGGACAGATACAAGTCCGATGGTTAATCGCGACACGAGATTGGCGCGATTCGACTAAGAGCAGATTGTTTTGGCCGATTGTGGTTTCGGTTCCAGTATTTTTACTTGTACTGACATCGATCATCTACGATCCTCACACCAGTTCGACCACCGCACCTGCGGAGCATACGTACAACGAACTCGAGATGAGCGACGCAGATCGCACCGAGCGAACGAATAGTGGTGCCGACGTGCTCGACGATGATGGATTGAATGGTTGGACGCCCGGAGATTTCGACATCCGCTTCACTGCGGCTTTTTTTCTAATGTATTGTGTCATGTTTTTTGGAATCTATCTAGTGCTGACTAACACAACAGAAGAAAAATCGTCGAGTCTTGGTGAAACCTTAGTATCAGTCGTAGACCCGGGCATTCTGCTTGATGGCAAAATTCTCGGCACGTTCCTATCAATCCTTACTTATATGATGGCTTGGATGACTTTGTTTGCGGTACCGTTTGTACTGTACCCTCCATTCATGGACATCTTCAAACAGCACGTTTTCCTTGGTTACTTGAACCCAATTTTCGTCGCAAATTTTTTACTCTTCCTTTTTCTCGGGTTTGCGTTCTACGGATACTTAAACTCTGCGTTGGGATCGTTTTGTACAACGTCTAAGGAAGCCCAAACCTTAACGATACCGATAAATATCTTTCTGGCATTAGCAGTTGCTGTACAAGCTATAAACTCTGACACACTTATACGTGTCGTGTCTTACATTCCCCCAATTGCGCCATTTGCCATGATTCAAGGTGTTAGTGAACTTCCGAATTTACCAAATTTTGTACTCATTGTTGTACTCATGGTGCTTGCGATCCTAGTATCACGTTATATCGCCGTCGGTCTGTACGGCAAAGGTCTACTGCTAGAGAAACGTCCTACGGGTTTTAGAGAAATCTTGAAGATTGCGTCTACATCGGACTAGTATCAACTTAATGTTTTCACTCACGCTACATCCAATGCTCATCGATGGCTTCATCTAGATTAGGCTTAGATCATGTTTAAAAATCTTCGCGGTATTTGGACTGTCGCTGAACGAGAAGTGTTGGCGGTGATTCAAACTAAAACATTCTGGTTGTTTGCTGCCGCGTATCCCCTTCTCATAGGAGCACCTTTCCTTCTGGTACCATTGAGTAGCTCTATTTCCAGCCTCATTGAAAAAGAAGAGACTGTCGAGTCAGCCTGGCAGTACGAGTATTTCTCGAGCGAACAAAAAGAAATGCTGCAAAAGTTTTTCTTTGGAGATGCTGTGAAATTTTCGATAGAGGATAAAACTGGGAAGCTGTATAAGCATATTCGTTATGAGATAGTTGCAGATGGCCTCAAGAATTTGTTGCCCACCACGGTTGCTGATTTGCATCGATATGAATCAGAAGAACCTAGATTTTTGGAAGGTATGTACGATTTTTCTGGAAACATGTTCGACGAAATCCTGTGGACCGAGGATTCCTCCGATAGTCTGGATGACTGGCTTGAAAATAAACAGATCGCGGGATATTTCGTGATACCAGAAAATCTATTAACCAGCGATGAACCGATACGTTTCATACGTGATAAAAGCGTCTCACTGAGGTTGAGCGGAAAAATAGAAAAACTCAAGGATTGGTTCCTAGATATCGTTCAACGTGCGACTCATTCATACCTTTTAGAAACTGTGGGCGTTGAACCAGGTCGTCGACCAGATTTACTTCAAGGAATTGACATTTCTATAGAACGGGTCAAACCAGAAATTCCCGTTTTGGCAACCGCAGAAACGCCCTTATCTTCGCCTTTTCTCGACACAAATTTATACAAAATCGTATCTGTTGTCTTTGTAGTATTTTTCATTCTCGTACTCACTGGGACAAGTAATGCAGCGCTCACAAGCACGCTGGAAGAAAAATCAAATCGTCTCAGTGAAATTCTCGTTTCTAACGTTGATGCGGCCCAAGTATTGGATGGAAAGTTGCTTGCAAATGCAATCATCGCGTTAATTGGAATTTCTGTCTTTTGTCTAGTAAACGGTTCAATTTTTGGATCGGCAGCACTATATTCGGATTACGTTGCGGAGTTCTTATTCGCACTGTTACATCCCATCAAAGTGATCAACTGGTTTTTGTTCTTACTCTTGGGAATAGCTTTCTTTGGATATGTCGAAATTGCCTTAGGTTCTCTTTGCAACAACACAAAAGAAACCATGATGACCCTGTATCCAGTTCGCTTCTTCTACACATTCGGAGTATTGCCTGTTATGTTTTTTGTCGTGAGTAAACCGAGCGGGGATTTGGCAGAACTTCTTAGTTTCGTACCTCCTTTTACACCGTATGTGATGATCGCTCGCTCGGACTCGTTACCAAATTGGTCGTCTTATTTGCTGATCGTAGCGTTGATGATCATTGGGGTGTTTCTCGTTCGAAGATATTCTAAATCTCTTTTTGCCAATGGCTTGTTGCTTGAACAAACCACATCAACTTTGGGAAAAATGTTAAAACTCGCGCGACGAGCACCGTAATTTAATGCAGTACGACAAAGCAATCAATTGTGTCTCTTCAAACAGCGTGAAATACACGCCGAATGCTGTATGCCGAGACAGGCCTTTTCATGCGTATTAGCAACTTTCGAATGGCCTGGATCGTGATGCGGAACGAATGGATGAGTTCTGTAACAACACCGATTTTTTGGTATGCTACTTGTATAACTCCATTCATCATTCTTGTCATATATTTCGTTGTGATCTGGTTAATTGGTGAGAATCCAAAAGAGTCTTGGCTAGAGGACGAGAATGTCAAACGTTGGGAATCTATTATCGAAAACCAACTTGAAGAACAAGATGTACGACCCACGAAGATGCAACACTACGCCGTATTAGATCTGAGTGAAAACACCGTTGAAAACATTCGTTCCGAGATCGAAAGAAATGACCGATATTCATTCCTGGTGGCCGTGCTCGCAATGGATGACAAAGAATTCAACGACTTCTTGCAAACGGTAGCTGCGGAAAGTGGGGATGAAGTCCTAGCCCAATTCGAACGGAATTTCCGTTCGATCCGCAAACATGATTTTGATTTACCCACAGCTCGTTTAATTGATCAAATGCTGCAAAACATACCGATTCCTTCAGACTTTGCCACAACTGAACTTTCATCTCTCAAAGCACAATTTCCTGTATTCTGGGAACAATATAGATCCAGTATCTCATCTTCTATATCAACTTTATCAACGAATTTCTTCACCGAGGTAATTGCAGCGGATAACTCCGAGCGAGCGGTTCGATCTTTACTTTCTAACAACGAAATCGTCGGTTATTTCGTAATACCAGAGAACGTTGGAGAAAACAATGTCGATGTTTCCTTTGTAACTAACACTGACGCGACAAGAGAGAATTTTTTAGTCCTTGTAAATTGGTATCGTAGCCTGGTTTCGACTGTAATACGGAAGCAACGATTCGTACAGGCTGGCATCGATCCAGTGTTGCAGTACCAGTTGTTATACCAATTTCCCGAGGTAACGTCGGATCTCTCGGTTGATACATCAGAAAACTTCGAGATTCCTGAACAGTTTCATCAGTTCCTGTTCATTGGGCTAACTATCGTTCTTTTCTTCATTTTGATGGGTTCTACGGGAAGGGTCATTTCAAACGTGTTTGATGAAAAGTCAAGCAAATTAGCCGATAATCTACTTGCGAATATGAGCGTTCTTCACTTGTTGGACGGAAAATTGTGGGGAACGGCGTTGACCTCTCTTACGGTAATATTGGTCTGGGCTCTGTTGATTCCACCAATTCTCTTGGTATTAGGAGTTTCAGAACTGAAATATCTCACCTCAGTTGTAGACGTCATCCTGCAACCGATTATCGTGATGAATTTCGTTGTGTTCTTGATATTGGTATACGCTTTCTACGGATATTTTTTAGTAGCCTTCACGTCGATGTTTAGCACGCTCAACCATGCAATCAGTGCCTTCATGCTATTCACTTTTGGTCTCACAATCCTCCTAACCCCTGCTGTGGTGGTTCCATTAATTCCGATAACTTTGGTCCAAGATATGATTAGTTTCTTTCCCCCTAGTACTCCCTTTGTCATGGTCGCTCGATCAGGCTCGTTACCAACTTGGCCGGTGTACTTGGCAATCGTCGTTGTTATGCTTTTAAGCGTGATAGGTGTGCGTTCGCTTTCTGGCCGTTTGTTTGCGCGCGGGATCTCTGACGAAACTCGGATAGCGTTGTTTAGACAAAAATCCTCTTCGCCTTAATTCGACTCGAACACTCCTCGCGAACGGCGCAGGGTATGCGGTTCGATAGTGGAACCAAATTTCGAGATGTTGTTCTACGAAAGAACTGCTGATACTTTGGAGTCAAGAAAGACGCTAGTACAACCCCACGCTCAGTTTGTTGCGTCTTCGTTTTCCTCTCTGTCCGGAGAGTCGGTCGACTCTGTTTCGGCTGAGTTTGAACTGTTTTCGAGAGTAGGGGATTCCAATTTTGCTGGGGGTGAGTCTATTGGTTCCACCGGTTGCAGTTGTGCTCGCCTTACTCTTTGTTTTTTTGATCTATCACTAGCACCGTAGTAGGTGGATAGGTAGTCGAGAATTTTGGATTCTGCATCGCCAAGATCCCAGAGATTTTCTTTTGATTGCATTCGTCTGATCGCTTTCAACCAATCTTTTCTGTCAAGTTGTTGTTGGATTAACAACCGTTCTGAATGACACTGAGTGCAGTTGGGTTTGATCAACTTCCAGTTCTCTTCTACGTCTATCTTTAAACCCGATATTGGGTCTATCTTGGCAGTTTCTTCGTCGGCCAAACAGAATACTGTTACACCGACCAGCAAAATGCTAGCTGACGTAAACCGCGACACGATGGCATGCATTGTTTAAATATCCTTTTGGATTCCAACTCGGTAGTACCATTGGTTGTGAATTTCCTTGATCGTCCACCGCGCGAGCCCAGACTTCATAATACCCTTCCGTGGGAAACTTAACACTGTGATTCCAATGTTGCCATGCTAATCGATTCGCCGGTTCTTTGAGAGTCGCATCTAACCAAGTCCGACCAAAATCGATCGAAATTTTGACACTACTCACCGAGTTGTCTCCAGCCCATGCGTGGCCACGAATGTCGAGAGAGTCACTAGCACTAATTTGAGCACCGGTCTTCGGCGAAGTAATTAACGATTTCACAGGCATTGAATGAATAATGCACATATTTTCGTCATCGACCGACGTACCTGGTGCAACTGGCGTACAGGGTACACGATAAGAGGGACTTTCCATTTTTGGACCATCATGTACGATATTTCGGACCGTGATTCGCGTCAACCATTTACCTGAAACGGATCCTGGCCAACCACCGAACATAAGCCTCAAAGGATGTCCGTTCATCGGGTGCAATTCTTGACCATTCATACCCCAAACAATCATGGACTCGTCGTCGACCGCTTTCTCGATTGGTACACCACGGGAGATTGTTACACGATCTGTATCCCCGCTCATGTGCAAATCCGCACCATAAAAAGCTACGTACATTGCGTCTTCTTTGTATCCCACGTCCTCTAAGACATCTTTTAGTCGAATTCCGTTCCACTGCGGGCAGCCCACGGCTCCAAGTGTCCATTGATTGCCGGAAGCGGGTGGGTCGAATTCAGATCGACCGTTTCCGCCGCATTCCAGTACCAATTGTCGACTGATATTCTCAAAACGTTGTTTCAATTGGTTGATTGAATATGCCTTGTAAGTTCCAATAGATTCACCTTCAAAAGTCAGCGTCCAAGCATCTACGTCTACTTTACTTGGTGGTAAACCATAGTTCCGGATAAACAATCGATTGGCAGGAGTTATGTCGTCGTTTAGAAGATGAGGAGGAGTTTCAGCATTGAGAGGTCGATCATTCAGCAACGTCAAACCGTCTTTACCTTCAATGTGAAAAGCAGATTCGGAGTTTGCAAGAGCTGCCGGAATCATTCCTTGTGGTACCGCACTCGCGTACGGAACTCTTGCTCCCACTAGTGCGCTGAAGGCTGCTAATCCAGTCACAAATCCTCTTCGAGTGACAGTATTAGCACGACGACCCCAAGCCTCCCAGTCGGCTTTTTCGGGATTCTGCGCGAACAACTCGTGAATCCCACGTTCTCTTCGTTTCATGTTGTGTATCTGTATATGCGGCTTTCTTCTATGCACCAGAGTCATCTAACAGGTTCAGCGACTGTGGGTGCAACATTCAAAAGAGTCATTGTAGCCCCGACACTCGGTTTTACCGAGTTCATATTCAGGAATGGAACAGTGGTTATCATAGGGTGAACCGGCTCGGAAAGAGACCGTTTTAGCAGTGGTGTCGCGTAGCGACCCGCATTGTAGCTTGGTCGGTCACGCACTCGACGTGATTCACTGATGGCACGATGTCGGTGACCTAGTCACTGTATTCGCGACCTCGTATAGAAGAATGATTCGTACGCATGCGTGACCCGAGCCGGTTCACCTGATAAACAAAACAAATTGTGGAGAAAAATTATGCAAAAAGAGCGTC
>CAZEFI010000018.1:15562-32844 GCA_964511425.1 uncultured Pseudomonadales bacterium | reverse complement strand
TGGCACTGTAGAAATTTTGTCTATCGAAAACGAGACAGTCTTTCTATCTCCTCATACAGCCTTGTTATACTGTCCTCGTTTGTGATCACAGTGACTATTGAAGACGGGTCACCGTCCGGTAAGTAACTCCCCAATTTAGTGTCACTTTTTGTATAGTCTTCATCGGAATCTTCTTCAGACTTCAATTCCTGTGCTTTTGTGATTAGTTGTTTGAGGCTCTTCTGTTTGTTGCCTGATTCGGCCGAAGATGGTTCATCTTTAAGGGTGTTGCTTTCAAACTTTGTTCCATCCTCGTCGCTTGTTTCTTCCGAACCAGATTTCTCTTTGTCGTCTGTAGTGCCGACGACGGTTTCTGACTCTTCATAAGCGTCACCATCCTCAGCATTTAGTAAGTTCATGGTGAACATCAAAGCTACCACTGTCGCCCACAACGGAAATTGGATTATTTGAACTCGTCCTAAGGAAACTGTTGAACTTCGACGTGACATTGAAACAACCCTCTCTTGGTTCGGTGCTCATTAATGACTCAATCATTATATCCTAAGATTCGGAAATTTTTGAGGTGGTTCAAAAGAAAAAATTCTATTTTTTGTAAGGTTGAACTCTCGACCTGCCCGTCGGAGATTCGACACCAAAACCTGCTCCTACCTTGTCGACGTAGCCTGAATTTCACCTGCTATTATTCCAAAGAATTATTAACGATGTGTCGGTGAATCTAAATTTTCGATAGTACCTTGATTCGAAATTAGACTACGATGAGGACCACATCTGAAAAGCACAGCACATTACGTCTGCTTTCGTTCCGAAAAGTTTCTGTGTCCTTTTACTCCGAATGACTTCGATAGTTGAGGATAGGGTGTATGGTAATCGGAAAATTCTAAATTGAATTTACGTTGGGTTTGGCTCAACTAAATAACAGCCGTCCAGAATATCTCACGGTGGTCGGCCATTACTCCACAAGAAAGCTACCGACGTTCGTTTAGCAGTCTTTCTTACTATGCACTTCTTGTAAGTGCAGCGGGCGTTTTTCGTTTAGCGAAATCGTCCATCACGCTCAACTTTTTCATACCACGTCCTCACTGCGTCCCCGGTGATCACTGTGCCTATTAGTGTTGAATCCCCGTTTGGTAAGAATGTACCAGTTGCGACCTCTGAGTTTTTGGCCAACTCTGTTGAAATTAATTGAGACTTTGACTTTGGCTTTTTTTCGTTTTCGATCAACTTTTCAAGGTCGGTTTTATCGTTCGTTGACTCAGGCGACACTGTCGGCTCGTCTTGATTTGAACTCTTCGATACCGCCTCTTCTTCTTTATCCGATATCCCCTCTTCTTCTTCATCCGCTACCACCACTTTATCCAATTCCTCCAATGGATCAGCGTCTTCAGCATTCAGAGCACTCATCGTAAAGACTAATCCCATAACTAAGATCCACGCAGAAAATTTGTCTAGTTGGAATCGTCTGTCGAAAACTGTTGTACTACTACCTGACATGTAAACTAACCTCCATTGGGATCGTTGCTTTCTATGGATTAATATTATATCCCAAAATTAGGAACCATTGACGTTGCTTTCAAGCGAAAGAGTCATGAACAATATACGAGCTTCATGTTCGACCGGTTTGAGCTAAGGTAATTAATTTTGTTATAGCGATATTTTCAACCACTAAGAATATTGGTTGGTGCTGCTATCGATGACTAACACAATCTCACCCTTGACTTTCAACCTATTGGAGAACTCATCGTATAAACCTTGTAGCGTTGTACAAATATATTCTTCAAATCGCTTGGTCATCTCGCGACCGACGAAGACATTCCTCGTTCCCATGTTGAGCGAAAGCATGTCTTGAAGCGTACGTAATATTCGGTGTGGGGACTCAAACAATACGGTCGGTATTTCAGCTGTCTTCAACTGCATCAATTGAGTGCTTCGTCTTTTGCCTTTCTTTACCAGAAATCCACAAAACCGATATTCGTTCAATGGAATCGGACAAATGGAAGCGATCGTTATAACGGCACTCGGCCCAGGCACCGGAATTGTTGGAATCTGCTCCTTGTTTGCTGCACGAATTAATTGGAACCCGGGATCGGAGATTAACGGAGTTCCACCGTCGGATACAATCACTACATCTTGAGCAGCGTTAAGCATTGCGAGTATCTTTATCGTAGCATGATCTTCGCGAGCGTCGTTCAACACAATAAATTTCTTATCTTTCACTTCGATCTGTAAGGAATGCAAAAGAGTCCTCGTTCGAACCACATTTTCGCAACCAATGACAGCAGTATTTGAAAGTACGCGAACCGCACGGAGCGTGATGTCGTCTAGATTCCCGATCGGTGTCGCGACGACATACAAACAGCCGGTTCTGCGATTCTGCTGCACCACCGTGTTGTTAACCTACTTAGTACTTGTGCTCACGATTTCAGGATGTCAAAACACAACGACGGTAAGAATGCCTGAGGATAGCTACGACGAACAGGACAGAAACAACGGATTAAACCGTACCGTACCAGGTTCACCTTATTCCCTAGTCGAGGAGTTTGTGCGTCGGCTAGATCTCGCCCATCGATCAAACATCAGTGAACGTGTTCAATCTATTCAATCTCAATTTGAAGCATGGCCCCCTAAACAAAGCAGATCAAGTGACTTTGATCATTGGAATTATGTACAAACCCTCTCCGCATTGGCACTCGAAGGTTTCCAAAATCCCGCAAGCGCGCAAGTCAAGCTCAACAAGCTCCAAACACAAGACGTGCAACAGTTTCGGGCTAAGGTGGTATTACTTTCGTACCTCTACCTATGGGACGAAGATTGTGAAAGTGCGATAACCGCGCTTTCGACCCATGAGCCACCCACTGAGCTCGAAAGCGAACTTTGGTCTGCAAGAATGTGGTCGGTACTTGCTAGCCCCTGTGCCTACCAAAGTTTGTTCCTTGATGGAACAGGGAATGTGTCTGTTCAAGGGTGGTGGGACTTAGCCGAAATCATGATCACTAGCAACTCACAAGAAGAACGAATACGTAAGTACCGTAGTTGGAAGTTTAAGTATGGTGATCACCTCGCGGCGCGATACCCGCCGGCAAGCTTTCAGAAACAATATGAAGCTCCACAGAAGATTGCTCTTTTACTACCGCAATCCGGACCCCTCTCCAGTGCTGCAACTGCAATAAAAAACGGTTTCCTAAGTGCCTACCTTCAAACAGCTCTCCCCGAAAATGTATCTGTTGATGTTTACGACACATCTACTACAGAAATCACGACATTAATTGAGCAAGTTGTCGACGAGGGAGTCGATGTGATTGTTGGTCCCTTGGATAAAGAAAATGTGCGGCGAGTGCTGGAAAGAAACTCAGCCAACATTCCTATTGTCGCACTCAATCGGCCGTCGCACAGTGTTCAAAATAGTCCTCAGCACAATCTCGTCCAACTAGCACAAGTTGTCGAGGACGACGCTGTTGCGGTAGCAAGACAACTACACCGGCAAGACCTCCAAAGAGTTTTGTTAGTGCTTGGGGACGATCATTGGTGCGTGCGCGCCACATTGAGCTTTCGAGATACAATCGAAGACTCTGTGTTTATTGCTGCCGAAACGGTTCTTTCTGACCTGAGTAAAGCCACCGAGAACGTGGCAAACTTGCTACGAGTTTCTCAAAGTACCGCACGACAATCAGACATCGTCCGTACTACACGCAGAACTGTTGAGTTCACCGCGCGTCGTAGACATGACATTGACGCGATTGTTGCGTTCGTAGACCACGACGAATTTACTGCACTCAGTGCCGCGCTACACTATCATTTCGCTGGCAACATCCCCGTCTTCTTAATAGAGCCTACCTTTCGCGACATAACAAGAGCAGGAAGTTATGCAGATGGCACCGCGTTTACTACTACACCAGCGCATCTGTATCCCTTTTCCCTCACAACGCAGATTCAAGAGTCTTTTGCGGACGCTAGTGTGCTTTATCCACTTTATGTGTTTGGAGTTGATGCGTATAGAACCACAATGCAAGTCGAAGGCGTGTTGAGTGGCGAGGCGATTTTTGGCTACACCGGATATCTTCAACGGAACGACAGTGGAGCTCTTGTACGTGAACCCCTCTGGGGAATCGTGCGAGGTCGTACGTTAACGCCACGAAAGCACATAATATCGCGTAACGGCATCAACCGTTATTTGTTCTAGACGATGCGAGAAATATCTACAACTTCATATTTACAAATAGGCATTGTTTGGATAGTGCTAGGTCTCTCGTACCTAACGTTGTCTTCGTGCACCTCGTCAATGACACCCCCGGAACTACGTACACCAGGTACAGTCGTTGACGACTTACTCATCCAACAACAAGCCCGTAATCTTCTCCGAGACGAACTCCAACACCAAAAAGATGAGCGCATCAGAATCTCTGTTTACAACGGTATAGTACTGCTTACGGGTCAAATCACTACTGAAGAACGTAAGCAACGGGCTACCGACACCGTCGAGAAGATGGAACATGTGCGGGCAGTTCAAAACGAACTTACCACGGATAACTTTCGCGGAGTGGTGGAGCGAGCTCGTGATTCATACCTAGCTAGTACAGTTCGTGCCAAACTACATACAGCCGAAGACGTGGATTTTGACAAGT
Source organism: uncultured Pseudomonadales bacterium (assembly GCA_964511425.1). Lineage (GTDB taxonomy): Bacteria > Pseudomonadota > Gammaproteobacteria > Pseudomonadales > Azotimanducaceae > Bin55. Next base: position 28,225 of record CAZEFI010000018.1, on the reverse strand, counting down.
TCAATGTTGTTATCGATCGTGGAAACGCCTATTTGATGGGATATGCGACTAAGGCAGAGGTCGATAAAGCCACGGAAATAATTCGCAACGTTCGAGGCATCAAAGCAGTAATTCGGGTGATGGAGTACGTGGAGTAACCAGTATAAATTCGGTGGTGACCTTCACTCTGGTCAGCGATGCCCGAAACTTAAAGCCTACTACTCGACAAATTTAAACTTAGATCTCGCTTGTGCATGAACATCGGGAGGGTCTACCTCCAATGTTTGCAGATTTATTTCGTTCTCGGCTTCAAACATCATACCGACAGAACTTCCTCGCGCACACACACCAACTATTGCACCTATTGGTGCACTAATACGATGCGACACTCCATTAAAACAGGTATCGAATGCAATGGTTGATTGCGTCAGCGAATAGTTGTCTACAGCGCTCGGAGCAACATTGAGTACGAGCCGATTATCGCGAACAAAATACTCTGGTACAACGACGTCCGGAAGGTTACATTGCAACACGATGTGCGGCACACAATCATTATCAAGCAACCACCGAATCAGAGCATCAACGAGATAATACCTGAACGAGGTCACGACCTTCTCATCTCTTCTTCTACTTCGCTGAGACTGTTGCGAAATGATTCCCGTGCAAACACATTGTTCATATAGCGACGCAAATTTTTGGTTTGTTGTGGTGGAAGCACGATGTCCATACTTTCTAATCGCCAAAGTATGGGTGCTACGCAACAGTCTACGATGGTAAATTCGTTGTTGAGAAAGAATTTTCGTTGATCTGAAAAGTGATGCGCAAACGCGATGATGCTCTCGCGCAATTCATTTCGTGCTTGTTCACGTTTCCCCGATCGAATACCTTTACCCGCGATCACGTCGACCCGATCTGCCCACTCTCGTTCGATTCGATGAATCATTAAACGCGCCTCCGCACGTGCGACTGGGTAAATCGGCAGTAAAGGAGGGTGCGGATATCTCTCGTCCAAGTATTCCATGATCACGATGCTGTGATAGAGTTGCAAATCTCGGTCCACCAATGCTGGAACTTCTCCGGTCGGATTCGCCAAGATGAGATCTTCGTCTAAATTCACGAGGTCTACCGCAATTTCTTTAACTGCGATGCGCTTCTCTCGGAGTACGAGACGTACTCGATGGCTGTATTGGTCTGAACTATTCGAGTACAGAACCATAGGCGTTCGACGCCCAGAAATGCTCATGCTGGCCATATTTAGAGTTCGGACGTGTGTTCTTGACGTGGGCGAGGTGGAGACTTTGGAACGTCTTTCCAATACTCTCGTTTGAGAAAGTACGCCAAAATCATCAAGATCACAAGAAACCCAATCACATATCCCCCCATAGACATGCGAATCTCGCGAGAAGGATCTCCCATGTAATGAAGAAAGTTTGCAAGATCATAGGCAGCTTGGTCAAATTGTTCAACGCTGTACAAACCGGTACCTGGAAACGTGAACAGCTCGGGACAATTTGGCTTGCGACCCGCGACTCGATCGAGTGGTTCAACTTCAGATTCTCGATCACTTCTGGTCAAAATCCCTTCTATCTTCTTGTCTCTCAGTATCGATTCCAGCTCTAAGATGTCGACTGCTTTATAGCCGTAACACTCTTCGACAGTTACTCCTTGTAACGGAAGCAAAACGTGCGGCATCCCGACGTTGGGGAATACCTTGTTGTTGACCCCGAAAGGACGAGACGAATCAACATAAAACGTCTTCAAAAAGTTATAGACCCACTTGGGACTACGTACACGGGTAACCATCGTTAGGTCCGGCGGTGCCACACCAAACCACGACTCGGCGTCCTCCGTCGACATAGCAGACTTCATATAGTCCCCAATCGGCTGTCCAGTAAAGATCACATGATCCAACATAATGTCTTTGGGAATGTCGCCGAGATCTTTTGCCGTGCGTTCGTATCGTCGATACTGCAACGAGTGACAGCCCAAACAAAAATTGACGTACAGACCGAGACCCCTTTGTAGTGAATCTTTGTCGCGGAGATTCGGCTTCATCGGTTCTAATTCCCAGTCTGAATCGGACGCTGCCGATAGAGTCAAAGTGCCAAGAACGACGATAACACCCCACAAAACCTTCGAACAAACAAAGCTGGTAGCTCGATGCATCAGTGCCCCCCAGTGACCCGTTCAGGTACAGGTTTTGTTTTTTCACGTCGGGTATACCAAGGCATCAGTAAAAAGTACGAGAAGTACATTAAGGTAGCGATTTGTGCCGTAGCCGTACCGACACTTGACGGAGGAATGGTACCAAGATACCCTAATACCACAAAGCTTACAACCAGCATTCCTAGCATAAACTTTGATATTCTCCCCTTATAGCGAATCGACTTCACAGGACTCTTATCGAGCCAAGGAAGTGCTATTGGGATTAAGATTGCCCCAGCCATTACTACCAATCCCCAGAACTTAGCATCTAAACCAAACATTGGATAAGTCACGGCACGCAACATCGCATAGAACGGTGTGTAGTACCACACTGGAGCAATATGATCTGGAGTAGCGACAGGATTGGCGATCTCAAAATTTGGTTTCTCGATAAAGTAACCAAACATTTCTGGTGCATAAAAGACGACCGCACAAAAGCCGATAAGGAACACGATCACCGCAAAAAAGTCGTGTACCGTGTAATAGGGATGGAACGGTATTCCATCTATAGGCACACCTTCTTGATCCTTTTTTTCTTTAATTTCAATACCATCCGGGTTGTTCGAACCGACATGATGCAAAGCAATCATGTGCACGAACACGAGCACCACGAGAGCACCAGGTAAGGCAAATACATGAAGCGCGAAGAAACGATTCAAAGTGATAGTCGAAAGCACATAGTCTCCACGTACCCACTCGGCGAGGTCCGCTCCAACAATGGGCACCGCACCGACGAGGGAGACAATCACCTGCGCACCCCAGTAGGACATATTTCCCCATGGTAATAAATAACCGAAAAACCCCTCAGCCATAAGTACCAAATATATTCCCATACCAATCAGCCAAATAAGCTCTCGCGGCCGGCGGTAAGACCCGTACGCGAACCCTCGAAACATGTGAAGGTAAACCACTACAAAAAATGCCGATGCACCGGTCGAGTGTGCGTACCGAATAAGCCACCCGAAATCTGTCTCGTGCATGCCATATTCGATTGAGCCAAAAGCTCCTTCAGCGGTCGGTACATAGCTCATCGTAAGGAACAAACCTGTCAGGAGTTGTATTGCGAGGACGACAAAGCCGAGGACTCCGAATACATACCAAACGTTAAAGTTCTTGGGCGCGTAGTACTTACTCGCGTGCTTTTCCATGGTTGGTGTCCATGGAAAGCGCGTGTCGATCCATGCCATCGATCGAGCAATTAAACCGCGATGTTCCATAGACTCACTCATCGAAGTCTTGAGTATCGATTCCTACGTGAATGATGTGATCGTTTTCAAATTGATAAACTGGCACTTCTAAATTTGTTGGTGCGGGCAAGTTCTTATGAACGCGACCCGCAAGATCGAACTTGGACCCATGGCACGGGCAAAAGAAGCCCCCTTTCCAACTGGAATCAAAATTCTCTGGTTGAACTTTTCCGTAGTACTTAGGTGTACACCCAAGATGCGTGCATAAGCCTAGATACACACCGAGTTCGGGACGAATTGAACGCGTTGGATTTTTTGCGTACGGGGGTTGAACACTTCGTTTCGACGTGGGGTCCGCGAGATTTCTCTGGTCTTCGTGAAGTCGTTCAATCATATCTGGCGTACGAGAAACCACAATCACTCTCTTGCCACGCCATTTTGGAACTGGTTTCAAAATCTCGCCTGGTTTTAATCTCGAAATATTAACCTCAATCGGAGCTCCAAGGGCTTTAGCCTTCTCGCTTGGAGTCCACGAACGTACAAATGGTACCGAGGCACCGAGAGCACCCGCCGCGGTCACAGCCGAGGTCGAGATCAAAAGGTATCTACGAGTGACTGAGTTAGTTTTCCGTTCGGCCAAATTAGTGACTCCTCCAGCTTTGCCTTCGATCGTTGCAAACCGAGGTAAAGTAACACGAACAAATCAACGACAATAGGTCCGATTAATCGAGCAAAAAAATTGTGAATAGTGAAGCAATATTAGCGCTTGGAATATTGCGGTCGTTTCCTAGCTTTACGTAAGCCGACTTTCTTTCGTTCCACGGCGCGATCGTCGCGAGTGAGAAATCCTGCAGCACGCAATTCTGCTTTAAAGTTCGAGTTGTAATCCACAAGAGCTCTGGAAACTCCATGCCGAATCGCACCCGCTTGACCAGAACTACCGCCACCACTAACGGTAATGTGCAAATCAACTGTCTCCAAAGTCTTCGTGACTTCAAGCGGTTGTCGGATGATCATTCGTGCAGTCTCCCGGCCAAAGTACGTATCTAACGGTGCTTTATTCACCGATATTTCGCCTTTGCCAGGGGACAAAAAAACTCGCGCTGTGCTTGTTTTTCTCCTACCTGTACCATATCCTGCATTTAATGGCATAAAAAGACTCTCCTAGCCCCTACAGTGTCAGTGCGCGGGGTTGCTGCGCCGTATGTGGATGCTCGCTACCACGGTAAACTTTCAACTTTCGCGCTACTTGTCGCCCTAAAGGATTGCGTGGGAGCATTCCTTTCACAGCGAGTTGAATGATCTGTTCCGGATGTTTTTCTCGCATTTCTTGGAGCGTCCGAGACTTAATCCCACCTGGGTATCCAGTGTGCCGGTAATAAAACTTGTTTTCGTCTTTACGGCCGGTCACTTGCACTTGCTCCGCGTTAACAACAACTATGTAATCGCCGGTATCCACATGTGGTGTAAACTGTGGTCGATGTTTCCCTCTTAATCGATGAGCTAGCGCAGTGGCTAAGCGACCCAAAGTGTACTGGGACGCGTCCACAATGTACCAGTCATGCACAACATCACTTGGCCGGGTACTTACAGTTTTCAATTTAGATCTAATATTGATGTTGGGGAGTGTGAGCGTGAATGATAGCGATTATCCACTTGTTATTCAATATTTTGTGTTGATTTTTTTGGGATAAGTAGCAATTCAACGCTTAACGTAGCAAATTTTTTGTGTCCAATAGATTGTGAAATCACAAACGCAAATCCTATCGTGTCATTAATGAGCGCACTTTCAATAATATTTTGAGTTTCTTCAACCTACGCCAACAGTTATAGTACGCCCGAGTGCAAGGAATCTACAAATTTCGATTGCGGATAATATCAATGACCTCATGACTACTCATAACTAGATAACAGCGTCCGATCCTTTTCACTACTAAAAATTTTTTCACTTGAAATACCATGGCAAAAAAGAAGCATAAACACGACAAATCCGTCGAAATCGTAAGATGGAGTATCTTGGGTACAGTTGGCTTAATCATCACAGCGTTTCTGATTTACGCCGTGCTCTACTCATCAGGCGTGTTTGATTCACCGACGCAGAAATATTCCACTCTAACGGACCACCAAGCACAAACAGACCCCATTGAAGTCGTCGAATTCTTCTCTTACGAATGCATTCATTGTCAGAGACTGGAGCAACAGTTACAGGAATTTGAAGCAAGCCTCCCCGATAATGTCAGTTTTTCTCGAATTCATGTCGCGTTTAATGTACAAGCGCGGCGCATGGCAAGGATGCATGTTGCACTCCAACTAAGCAATGCTATTGATCAAAATCATGATCGAATATTTCAAGAAGCTACGAAAAACAAGAACTCGTTCAATTCGCTAGACAAGATTGGTGATTTTCTGGACGGTCACGGGATCACCAAATCCCGATTTGAAAACCTATACCAAGGAAGACGTGTCCAAGCATTAGTCTCTCGAAACGCCGAAAAGTCAGCCGAAATAGGAATTCTCGGAACACCTTCGCTTCTCGTCGCGAACAAATACGTGATTCATTTCGACACCCCACCCGTTATGATGCAAACCTTACAACAACTCTTGAACGATATTCGTACTGGAAAGTTGCCTCTACCTGAAGAAGAGGAACCACCTGACTCAGAACTAAATCAAATCGACGAGGATGCTACCGATGAGCAATCTGCGGAACCTAGTTCCGAGGAAGACGCGTCGTCCTCCGAAGGACCATCTATTGAACCTGAATCTACTGAAAACACGCCGGAAAATTCGGACTCAAGCGAGTAATTCAATCCAATGCATCACCGGTTGATTTAGTGCGGGTTCTAGAAAGAGCTGACACCCTACATTTGCAGTAACAATCACATCAGGATTTGTGTCGGTCAACGCTTGTACCTTCTGTGCACGAAGTTCTCTTGCTTGCTTTGGTTGTAGCAGCGAATAAGTCCCTGCCGAACCACAACACTGGTCAGCGTCACGAATTGGTAGCACCTCGTAACCGGTGCGAGTCAGAATTTCTTCGACTACTCCGCGAATCTGTTGCCCATGTTGTAAGGTACAAGGAGATTGAAACGCTACACGTTCGGCGGAGTGGGCTTTTTTGAACTCGAATTGAGACAAATATTCACTCACATCAAGTACAGCTCGTGCGAAAGTGTTCGCTTCTTTGGTCTCTGGTAGGTAACGTCCGTAATCCTTCAAAGTCACCCCGCACCCGCTCGCGCACGACAAAATAACGTCGTCTTCTGCAAGTTCAGCGTGAGCAAAGTTCGAGTCCATGGTTTTTTGAGCCGATACTTTGTTACCGAGGTGGAGTGGCAACGACCCACAACAACTTTCTTTTGGTAGCAATCGAAATGGAATCTCACGCGATGATAGAAGTGTCGCAAGGTGATCCACGACTTCCGGTGTGAGTGCTTGTTGAACGCACCCCTGCAAGAGGATCACTTTGCCGTGTTTGGTTCCCGAAATTTTTGACCGAGGAGGTAGTCTTCTATGTAAAGATTCTCTCAGTCTTTGCGATCGCACAAAAAAGCGGAATCGGCGACCCAGTCGATAGAACTTCCGAAACTTTGATGAGTCGAGACAGACTTCCAACAACACCCTTTCGAAGAATGATCGCCGATTAGGACGGTCATAGATGAAAAATCGTGCTTCTTCGGCGATCTTTCCATACTGTACTCCGGATGGACATGCTGGCTCACAAGCACGACAGGTCAAGCACTTACTCAAACTGTCTTCAAGCGTCTCGTTGGAGTCGTCTCGTTCCAGCAACCCTTTAACAAGATATATTCGTCCGCGCGGCCCTTGAAGTTCATTCCCTGTCAGTCGGTATGTCGGACAAACGCTATTGCAAAATCCGCAATGTACACACTTTCTAATCTCGTCGACTAGATCTTCTATGGCGTCTTCGTTTTTGAGTGTTGGAGCGAGTATCGTCCGCATCAAACTAAGACACCAGGATTGAAGATTTTCTGGGGGTCAAACGCATGCTTCAATCGCACAGCATACTTACTACTCCGCGAGGTCTCATGCTCTATGTTGCGGAAACTCTGCATCACACTAGGTTTCAACTTTAAGCTTGGCCTGATCGGGGTTGGTGTCTTGTACCATACGAGACACCCGTTCCACTCGGCTAGCGACTGGTTGTTCGAAACGTCCTTTTGATACCCAGTACCGCGTGGAAGGGAAACACGCCAAAGGGGTAGTTCATCAACAAAAAAAGGATGGGAATGATCGCGGATCTCAAACCAAAATTTTGGATCAATTTCTTCGTTTGAGGCGAATTCACGCATGTCGTCATCAACCGCTGGTTTTTCACCTGCAAACCGCAAGTACAAAGTATCGTCAAAATAGCACGTGCCGGTTAACGTCGATGTCTTTCGAGCGTATTGTGCGATCACTTTCGAGCCCTCTCGAAAATTACAAGACTTTGCCGCTGTCCTCGTGTATTCTGGTCTTGGGTGTAATTTCAGACTTGCACTGAGGAGAACCCCGAGCGACCCTCTGGACCCGGCTAATAGACGCGAAACATCAAACCCTGCAACATTCTTGATCACTTTACCTCCAAATCGAAGTAGTTCTCCGTAACCATTAATTAATTCGATTCCCAACAAACTGTCTCGTACGCTACCGTACCACGGTCTGCCAGGACCGCACCAACCACTTGCAATAGCTCCACCAACCGTTCCGTGACCACCAAATTCCGGTGGATCGCATGCCCACATCTGACCGTGCGCACCAGTAACATGCCTTAGCTCCGAAAGTGGTGTGCCCGAGCGTACGGTTACAACAAGTTCCTCCGGACGGTACTCTATCACGCCGTTATGATCCGAAGTTTCTAGTAAAGGTGTCGACTTGTCTCCAGAATACAGAAAGGTCTTGCTACCTTCACCGATGATTCGTACTGGTCGTTTTTGTGTAACTGCCTCCATAACCGCTTCGCATAATCGTGAAGTATCGTCGTGCACCGAGCTAAAACCGACTCAATTCCGGAAAGGGTATCTCTCCTTTGTGGACGTGCATACCCCCTAGTTCTGAGCATCGAGCTAAGGTAGGGATAGCTTTTCCTGGGTTCATATTTCGACTGACGTCGAAAACATCACGTAGCCTATGAAACTGAGCGATCTCAGCTAGGGTAAATTGAGAGCACATTTGATCGATTTTTTCTATGCCTACACCGTGTTCACCAGTGATCGTGCCGCCTACACTTAGGCAATGTTCGAGAATGTCTATACCAAACTTTTCCGCGGCTTCGCGTTGATTCTTATCTGATGAATCGTAAAGTATGAGTGGATGTAGATTTCCGTCCCCGGCGTGAAAGACATTCATAACTCCAAGTTGATAACGTTGGGACATGGCATTGATAGTATTTAGAACTGGACCGATTTGATATCTCGGTATCGTTCCGTCCATGCAATAAAAGTCCGTTGATATTCGTCCGGCAGCCGGAAACGCAACTTTCCGTCCCAACCATAATCGTTCGCATTGTTCAGGGTCCGATGCAAGTTCGATAACTGAGGCATCAAAGTGTTTCATGACTTCTACGACCTTCGCTTCAGCTGCAGACACCTCCGCCGAAGTTCCGTCCAGCTCGCACAATAAAACAGCTTTCGCATCTTGCGGATAACCTACCTGAGCAAAATCTTCGGCCGCTCGTACTGCCAGTTCATCCATCATCTCTAATCCAGCGGGAATTACGCCTGCAGCAATAATTCCAGCAACGCAGTGTCCCGCAATTTCAACGTCGTCGAACCCGCCCAATAAGACATGTCGCACAGCAGGGATAGGCAATAACTTAACGGTAATTTCGGTGACCACTCCGAGCATTCCTTCTGAACCCACTATGAGCGCGATAAAGTCATAGCTCTCCCAGTCGTAAGCTTTACCTCCAAGGACCAATTCGTCGCCTTCAATCGTTTGAACCTTTAAACCTATGACATTGTGCAATGTCAGTCCGTACTTTAGGCAATGCACTCCGCCAGCATTCTCTGCTACGTTCCCCCCGATGCTGCACGCGATTTGGGAGGACGGATCCGGTGCATAGAACAATCCAAATTCTTTGGCTGCTTCCGATATTCTTAGATTAGTAGTACCCGGTTCAACCGTCGCGGTGCACGCTTGCGGATCAACTTCCAAAACCTTGTTGAGTTTGGAAAGTACCAACAGTACGCCCTCTTGATGAGGCCGGGCACCACCTGAAAGTCCCGTACCTGCACCTCTCGTGACTAAAGGAATATCACATTCATTACAAACCCGTAGGGTAGTACGGACGTGTTCGACGCTTTCGGCTAAAACTACGACACCCGGAAGTGCCTTTTTGACTGTATATGCATCGGATTCAAACGGTTCTTTCTCGTAACGATCTGTGAGTACCGCGCTCTTGGGTAGCTCAGCGTACAGTTGTGCAAGCGCAAATTCAGGGATCATAAGAGAGTATATTGCATGTTACGCTTTCTTGTACATCGACAGTAGGTTGGTGAGCACCTCTGGACATGTAACATACTTTTTCACAAAATATAAAAAGCTTACCCTAAACATCGTTGCGTTGTGCGCGATTGGGAACCAACAACTACAGGTTCGATTGTAGTATCCCAACAAAATTTTCAATACCGTGCGAAATACTATTGTCCTAAAAAACGCAAAACTCGTAAACGAAGGTCGAATCCAGGAAGGAGACCTTGCGATCAGCGAAAACAGAATTACTCAGGTAGGAGGTACCACTTCGGGAATCGAAGAAATTGATGTTGCCGGTTCATGGGTATTGCCGGGAATGATCGACGACCAAGTTCACTTTCGCGAACCCGGTTTAGAACACAAAGCGACCATAGCGACAGAGTCTCGAGCCGCACTGGTAGGAGGCATCACTAGCTATATGGAAATGCCTAACTGTATCCCTCAAACTACAACGCACGAAAATCTCGTCGCAAAGCACGCTCGAGCCCAACGTAGTTCTGTAGCCAATTATGGCTTTTACTTCGGTGCAACCAACCACAATCTCGAGGAAATTAAGCGCGTCGATTCGACATTGGCGTGCGGTGTGAAAGTCTTCATGGGAGCTTCTACTGGCAATATGCTGGTTGACGACCCACATACTCTCGAAAATATCTTCTCTTCGTGCCCTCTCGTAATCGCGACTCACTGCGAAGATACGCCAACCATTCAGAAGAACGAAGCAGAAGCTCGCCGCCTCTATGATGGTGACCCACCAGCCGAACTACACGCAGAAATTCGTTCAGCAGAAGCATGTTATCTCTCATCTTCTCAAGCAGTGGAGTTGGCGAAGAAATATGGTGCCAGACTCCATGTATTACACTTGACGACAGAGCGCGAAATGGATTTATTTGAAACGGGACCAATCGACCGAAAAAGCATCACGGCGGAAGTCTGCGTGCATCACCTATTCTTTGACGCTTCGCACTATGCAAGCCAAGGGGCAGCGATTAAATGTAATCCTTCGATTAAAACAACTAAAGACCGGGATGCTTTACGAAGAGCAGTAATCGAAAACCGTATTGATGCGATCGCAACTGACCATGCACCGCATACCTACGAAGAGAAGAACTCAGTCAGATTTGTCGATGCACCGGCAGGTTTACCTCTCGTTGAATATGCTGTACCAGCACTTTTAGAGTTGGTCTCTCAAGGAATTTTTGAACTCACGATGATTGTCGAGAAGATCGCCCACGCACCAGCAAAGCGATTCGAACTGAAAGATCGCGGTTTCCTCCGAGAAGGTTTCTACGCGGATGTTATCGTTGTTAATCCTAATAATGAAACGGCAGTTAAGGAGCGTTCAGTGTGGTCCAAGTGTGGTTGGACTCCCTTTCAAGACTACACTTTTGCTCACGAAATTACTCACACGATTGTTAATGGCAACTTGATGTTCCAAAATGGCAACTTTTGTTCTTCACAGGTCGGTATGCCGTTGACCTATGACCGGGCGACCTAAATCAAACCACTGGAATGAATCAAATCTCATTGACTTGAATTCGTACTTCGCACATCAACTAAGGACCTCGTAGTTTATGTCTTCGCCAATCCGTTTTGACGTTAATGAAAATCCTCCCACCCCTTTAGCCTTTGGTCTAGCGATCCAATTTACGATACTTGCTATTGCTGGAATCGTGGTGACACCCGCAATAGTGATTCAAGCCGCGGGTGGAAGTCCAAGTTATTTGGAGTACGCAGTTTTCGCATCACTGTTAGTCTGTGGTGTATGCACGTTTTTGCAAGCTCGACCATTCTGGCGTATCGGTTCGGGGTACGTATTGCTCATGGGAACCTCAGGTGCGTTTATCGCCGTGAGCATTGCAGCACTTAAAGCCGGAGGTCCCGTGATGTTGGGAGCACTAGTACTCGTGTCGTCCTTCGTGCAATTCGCACTAGCGTTTAAACTATCTTGGCTCCGAAAAGTGGTCACTCCAGCCGTAGGCGGTGTTGTGATCATGTTGATACCGGTTACCGTACTACCAATTGCGTTCGACTTCTTTGCGACCGTACCCGAAGGAGTCGAAAAACCGTTCGCAGCCCCCTTTGTGGTCTTTCTGACCATTCTGGTCGGAGTGGGACTAGGGATCTTAGCAAAGGGCATGTTGCGACTGTGGACACCGGTTATCGGCATAGTTGTCGGTACGATCACAGCAGCATTCCTAGGGTTGTATGATTTCACCGCTGTACGAGAAGCCGCATGGATCGGTATACCAAACTTTTCGAAGTTGTCATTTGATTTTTCGCTGAATTCTTCATTTTTTACACTGCTACCCTCCTTCATCTTTGTCACAATCATTGGGATGGTCGAGACCATCGGAGACTCTATTGCAATACAACGAGTATCAAATCGGAATCCAAAATCTCCCGACTACCGTGTCGTTCAGGGTGCTGTAGGTGCTGACGGTTTCGGCAATTTACTTTCAGGATGTTTAGCTATCGTACCAAATACCACATATTCCAGTTCTATCTCGGTGACCGAACTAACAGGTGTTGCTTCACGGCGTGTAGGGATGTTCATTGGCGGAATATTTGTCTTTGCTGCTTTTCTACCGAAATTACAAGCTCTCATAGTCTCGCTACCACCACCGGTAATAGGAGCGTATCTGTTGATAGTGTTAGGTTTACTTTTTGTGGTCGGACTTCAAATGGTTGCACGTAGTGGATTAGATTATCGCACGGGATTGATCGTCGGCATCTCCATGTGGCTAGGTGTTGGATTTCAGTACAAGTTCATATTTCCCGAACTATTCACGGGTATGTGGGGGGAACTTCTACAAAACGG
>CAZEFI010000018.1:0-15462 GCA_964511425.1 uncultured Pseudomonadales bacterium | reverse complement strand
AGTTCATATTTCCCGAACTATTCACGGGTATGTGGGGGGAACTTCTACAAAACGGGATGACCGTCGGAGGCCTCACTGCCATCTTTCTAATGTTACTATGGCGGTTAACTTCATCCCGAAGGCTAAAAACTCAATGTGACCTCACTCCGCTCGCAATACAGGAGCTCCGGTCTTTTTTGAATCAGGCATGTAGTCGTTGGAAAGTGTCCGAGCCCATCAAGAGAAATATCGAGTTGGCAAATGAAGAAACTCTACATATCTTGCAGAGCAGTGGGCCGGAGAATGAAACGCGAAAACTGATTCTCACTGTGCACAAAGAACTCGGTACGATCGAGCTAGAGTATGTACTCGCACTCGATTTGGACAATATCGAAGATCGACTTGCTATTCTCCAAGAATCACCCTCCGAGTTTAACGAGGATGATTACTCGCTTCGGATCTTGCGCCACATCTCAGCACACGTCAAACACGAAAAGTACTTCGACATGGACTTTCTCTCAGTCAAAGTCAAGTGCTAATACAAGCACAAAAGAATCGAAAAGTTGTTGTTCTGTTTGTAGCAGTCAAATCCTGTTAGATATAACTCGGTCGAGTGTGGGCTACGCGTCTGCTAACCATCCCAAATTCCTGTCCATTCTCTACCTCGCAGAGTCACATCGCTGATCCCCGTTGCTTGAACATCAAACTGTTCTACTTTCGCCTTTCGCACCTCGACATCTGAACTTCCAGAGGCGTGAATTTCAACCATTTTGCTTTCCAGTGAAACGATCTTTAAGTCCGATAGCCCGGAGGTTTCAATTTCAGACTCCTTCGCAGTCAGTTCTTCAAACGACATGCCCGACGATCCACTACCACTTAGTATCAATTGATTAGTGGAAACCTGACCTAGAGTTAAATCGGATAAACCGCTCGCATCCACTTCTAATCGAGGTAGTTGTAGATGCTTTATGCTTACATCGCACGATCCACTTAAATCGAGCGACGAAATTGCCGTATTCATACTTTCAACCTGCTTGGAATTTGTTTGTACCGTATCCGCTTGAAAGTCGCTGAGTCCATTCATTGACAAATTCAATCGGTCCGTGGAGATAGAAGTTGTCTGTGCTTCGGAAGATCCGCTCAATTTAAACTCGACACCTGTACTTACCAATGAATCTAATGCAAGTTTCGCCAGTCCGTTAACGGCTATCTTTGACGAAACGGCGTCGATCGAATTGATCACGAGATCGCTCTGCCCACTAGCTGAAACCTGAACGTGTTTACCTTGGATATTGTTAACTTCGACCCAAGCTAGTCCTCCAACATTGAGCCGAATCTGGTTGTCGTTCATCTCCTGTGCGTAAAGCTTCCCGAAATTTGTGACGTCAATCCGTGCTAAAGTCGATGTTGTTAGTTCAATCACAGGGGAGCCTAAGTCTCGAGAATCCACAACACAGTCCTTTCCAAACTCTATCGCCCAATGATCGCCACGATATCGGCGAAGACTCTTGCTCCTGTGGAGTTTCGCGGGAAAGCTCTTGTCTCGAGCAAATTTTTGTTTGGAGTCGGGACAAAGAATTGCGAGATCGAGATCTACTGCTATACGATTGCGAGTGTTCGTAACTAAGAGCGCATCATGTACCCTTTGAGAGCCAGTCACTGTTAGTAGACTTTGGTCTCCATTTTTAACACTGAATTCGATCGGCAACCAATGACTAATTCCCTTGACTCCGTCCAATTCGATGTGTTTTTCAATCGCTTTCGAGCGGTTGTCTGCACTTAAGGTTGTAATCAGTCCGCATGTCAAAAATAACAGCACAAGGTAATGTGCGATAAATCGTTTGTTCATGTGTAGTAGTTCCCTTAACTTATAGTGGAGTAATCGATCATGCAACATTCGTACCGTTCCAGATCTTCGGCTTCATCAAGTACCCCTGACATGACTAAATTGTGTTTCTAATCTCGATTCAGTAAGCAGTTTTTAACCACTTTTAGGCCAGAAGTGTATTCCATCTACAACAAAGTTCGCACATCAAGAAATCTGATAGGCTCGCTGCATCAAATCGAAGAGATTTCAAAATCTAAATTGAACAATCTGAATTGGGAGTATACCATAGGTGCGGATCTGAATCTCAAAATAAAAATCCGGACTTTGTTAGTTCTATCAATATGAGTTCTAACAAGACACTACGAAAGCGTGTAAGCACTCTGAAATGATTTAAACCTCACTCTTTGTCGACAGAACAGTTGAAAACCAATCGTTCCCATATAGTCGATTTTTTCGAAATTCAATGCAACGATTGGCACGCTTTGTGCATCTAATAGAGTAACACCACACGAGAATTGATGACTGAAATGACGGAAGAAAAAAAGCAGACGGGTTTTCTCTCGCTCTCATCAGCCGAATTACTCGCGAAGAACAACAATCAAGTCATAGGAGGTAATTTCCAATGATCAGAATAGCGCGATACAGTTCAAAGAGATCTTCGCTACTAGCGTTGAGTGTTACTGCTGGGTTTGTTTTGGCACTTTTCGTAGCGACGTTACTCACTCATTTACCAGATGCTGAACCCGAGCACGCTGGCGCGGAAAAACATCCGACTACTGTACATACTATCGACTTTGAAATACCAGCTCAAGGCGACCCATTGCATTTTATCTCAAAGGTAATACGACCATGAGTAACCGATATACCACACGTAACCGAACTGCCGACTATATGGACGAAGCACTCTCCCGGCACTCCGCGTGGATCTTAGGGGTTTGTGCGGGAATTGCGAATCGGTTTGGATTTGATCCAGCCATTCTTCGAGTCATAACCGTTTGTTTTTTGATTTTCATGCCATTGAAGACTATCGTGGTATATCTGCTCGTTTGGGTAGTCTTTTTCCGCCACCGGCGTGGCTAAGACATCCAACGCTGGAGCTACCTACTCAAACGACTAGCGTGCGACAGACTAAAACTCACGCTCGAATCTATCTCGCGTAAACGGGAACTAGTTCTCGAGATATCGTATCAACGATCGTGCGACGGGAATACTGTCGACTTCGCTTTCCAACGAAGCTAGCGTGGGTTCGAAGTCCAGTCCTAACTCTTGCTCTCGATTCAAAATCAAGTGCTCTGCGAAATCTCTATCAAATTCTGGATGAGCTTGAAAAGAGACAATGTGACTTGCGACTACCATTCCTGCATTTTCACAAAAATCATTCGAAAGTAAGCGCATCGCGCGTTCCGGTAGTCTAGACACTTGATCTTCATGGCTACAGCGAAGCCTCAGCGAATTCCCAATATCCTCCGCGAAAACTCCTGGTGTTAATACTTCATACTCCTGGACGCCTAGTCCCCATCCTTTTTTCGACTTAACGACCGAACCGCCCAGTGCTAAGGCGATGCACTGGTGTCCAAAACAGATTCCAATCAACTTCTTTCGCGCTCGATCTAAGGTTCGTACAAACTCAATCAACTGTTGAATCCACGGAGTTTTACTAAATGCACAATACCGACTTCCTGAAATCAGATAGCCATCACACTCATCCAAATGATTGGGATAGGAGTAATTGCGAGCGTCGTAACTACGAATCGAAAGATGTTCCACCCCCGCAGAACTAAACATGCGTTGAAACATTCCGATAGTGTCACCAAATTTAGGTTGAAGTGCTTCGTCTACCTCGTCGGCTTTAATGATTCCTAGTCTGATCAAAATTTCCTCTTCTGTTGAGTTTTGCAGCAGCAACGCACAGTCCCACCCCTACGGTGCCTTTCTGTAGCACATCAATTATGAATTTGTTGGTAGTCTCGCTCGGGAGTTACCTTCAGTGCATCAAGCTAAACATTCGCCGGCGATACGCCTGAGCAATCTGAGATTCTCGTGGCATTAACGACATCACACGTATCATCGTAGTGCGTGCAATGTCATCGCGAAACTTACGATCACGTTCCAGTATGAACATTAACTCATCCAGTGCTTCTTCGTAGCAGAGGTTTGTTGCATGATGAAGCGCAATCTCATATTTTGCCTCTAAGTCTCCAGATTCTTCGCGCAATCTGAGTACCAGTTGTTCCATTGGGCGGATCCCTGCGACTTCTTGAACCAATTCCATACGACTTTGTGGCTTATGTTTTTCTGATTTGTCATCAGGGATGGAATCTAGTACGCGTTGCGCAGTCTCACAGTCACCCTTACAAATCAAAACGTCGGCTTGCTCGGCCAAATATTTTGGGTTGTTTGGTTCTTGCTGTAATGAGGCATCGATAATCGCCAGTGCGTGGTCCCAGTCTCTGTTCGCTAAAACTTCCTCAAGGCTGTTCTGAAGTTGTTCCCCAGTCGACATAGTAAACTGTTCAATAAGTTGTCGCAAACTTGCTTCAGGTTGCGGTCCTTCTAATTGCCCAGCGATACCTCCATCAACGACAACTCGAATACTCGGTACACCTTGAATCTGTAGCTGTTGAGCTATTCGAGGATCTTTCGCAACATCCATCAAGGCTAGCACGAACTTTCCTTGGAATTGTGACGCGAGTCGTTCTAAAATACTCTTGGAGTCGACGGAGTCTGGAATCTGTTC
Source organism: uncultured Pseudomonadales bacterium (assembly GCA_964511425.1). GTDB lineage: Bacteria > Pseudomonadota > Gammaproteobacteria > Pseudomonadales > Azotimanducaceae > Bin55. The sequence goes on along the minus strand of CAZEFI010000018.1, from coordinate 10,918 downwards.
GGCCCAACACAGTAAAACGACAGGAACCTCTCGTGAGCGGGACACTACATCGGATTGAAAGGTCTCCGGAAGAACTTCAAAGACGAACTGATTGTTATCCATTACTTTTCCACGTTTTGGCTGCGCAAAATTGTATAAAAGCAAGTTGACAGAAAGCAAACGACAGTTCTTGCCAATGTTTTATCGACCACCGGATGGTTTCTGCGTCGTTTAGCTTTCTCGTGCACATGTAGGGTATACTTTGTTCAATGACGGGCGACATTGGAACGAATCGTGCATGCTTACGATAACCCTGAGTCGAGCGACGAAACCCCATGCATAGTGCTCGGTTTTTGGTTCAAGACTTTTGTGACAACTAACACACTTCTCTACTAAGCTAATGCGATTTCTCTCTGCGATAGGCATTTTCTTTTTGATTGTAATTGGTGCAAACCTGATAGGCTTAGGGGCTTGGGGAATTATTCCCGGCATGTTGCTAGCTTCGTCGCTGCTCACTTTTTCCCCGAACAACCGCAGTCGTTCGCGTTCGTCGTCGGGAAGTTTTCGTAGTTATCGATCTTTCGCAGGACGATTTGATTCTCAACGGGAGTCGGACCAGGTGACTATCACAGAAACCGGGTTCAATACCTTTTTCCAAATCGCGGGTCATATTTCTAAGTCCGATGGCCGGGTTTCCAATTTGGAAATTCGACATGCCAACAACTTTATGGATCGGCTTTCTCTCAATAGCACTCAGCGTCGCGTCGCGATCGAGAGTTTCAATGATGGTAAGAGTTCGACATTCGATCTCAATCGGTGTCTTGAAAAACTTAGGGCATCGACGGGGATGGGTACACTTGCCCGCGAATTGCTCTTTGAAGCAATGGTCAACCTGGCCGCTATTGACGGCGTAAACAACACAAAAAATGCACTTTTGCTCGCTTATGCGGACGCCCTAGGAATTGCTTCGCAGACCGCACAAAACTACATCGCCCGACATCATCATAGTTACTGGGAACAGTACTCGAGCTATGAGTCACACCGCGAACATTTCCGACAGCGTCGACAACATTCGCGAAGTGACTCCTACGGTAGTTCCGAAAACAACCGACAAACCAGTACCCAATCTGAGGAGCTTAACATTGCTTACGAAACACTCGGAGTGTCGAGGCATGACTCTGATTCGACGATCAAACGAGCATGGCAACGCAAAATAGCAGAAACGCACCCTGACAAATTCGAGGGGAAGGACTTGCCTGCATTTTTAATAGAGGCCGCAACAGCTAAAGCGAGTGAAATCAACGAGGCTTGGGACACCATAAAAAAATCACGTCGATTGACCTAGTGTCGCTAATCAGACACGCCAAATTGGCGGAGAGGCAGGGATTCGAACCCTGGGTGCCCAAAGGACACACCTGATTTCGAGTCAGGCCCATTCGACCAACTCTGGCACCTCTCCGAGCGAGTACCAATTTTGATAATGTACCAGTTTGAATACAGAGCTACTACCTAGAAGTTAGCTAACGTAGATCCAATCCGTTCCTTCTTCCTGAGTGGCGATCCAAACATCCATGGTCTCACGTAATTCGTGAAAACAATCATTCACAAGTGTAGGTTCGTTATTTTCCTGACTCAAGTGACCGAGTACCAACGACTGCATGTTCGCGTGTCCGACGCGATTCACAAATTCTACGGTCTGTTCATTTGAAAGATGTCCGAGATCACTTGTGATTCGTACCTTAAGAGAATACTGATACGGCCCGTTCCACAGCAAGTCCACATCATGATTTGCTTCTACAAACAGGGAATCGCAATGTCGATAATGTTCCACCACTTCTTCCGTAATGGATCCCATATCCGAGAGTATCCCAATTCTTCGATCCCCGCTTTCCACGACAAATTGAGAAGGTTCTCGCGCATCGTGAGGTACTGCTATAGGACGGACCACTAGATCGACGACGTTTACAGGAATACCACATTCGATTTCGACAAACTTGCAGCGGTCTACGTCTACTTTCGACAACGTTCCCCTTGTTCCGTAAACACAAGCACCATGTTTTCGGGCAAATGGACCGACACCACGACGATGATCACTGTGCTCGTGGGTGACAAAAATAGCTTTAATTGAAGCTGGTTCTACGCCTTTATTACGAAGCCGATGCTCGGTTTCTCGGCAACCAAAACCACAGTCGACCAAGATTGATGTGTGCGGTGAAACGATTACGGTACAGTTACCGCGACTGCCACTACCGAGCGATGCGTATTTCACACACCGTTCCTTCTAATGGTCACAATGGTTGGATCGAATTCGTTAAGTTTTAGACCGCGTGTTCCCGCAGTATCCTGAGTAGTTCTCGAGCAAACTCAACTGAAAGTACTACACCTTCTTCCACATTCGACAATCGAACCGTATTCTTGTCGTCGGGTTCTCCTGATGACTCAATGTGAATACGCACGGTACTGGGATATTGGTTCGATCCTTCGTTTCCAAGCCGAATGAGCCGGAGAAAGAAATTCTTTTGCTTGCTTCGTAGGACTTCTTCCGATACCTGGACATCAAAGTACCCGTCGCCGGACTCTTGAGAAAGAACGTCGAACTCTGCGTTTTCTAATGCCTTTTGTATCGTAGCCCAAGCACGTGTAAAGTCAACGTACAAATTGAGCAGGGGAAACCCCTCCTCGTTCTCTGCGACTTCCGCTTTCGGCTGAAGTGAAATGTTTGTAGCTTCAATCGAAACCGTCGGAGCCACGTACCCGGCCGCGTCGTAATTTGCGAGATTATTGAGAACGGTTCGTTCAATGTCAATGGATACCGATGTCTCCGGCCATACGGTCGTCGTCATCGCCTCCTCCGTTGGCTCGTTGACGTAGCGCACATGAACTTCGGTTGACCCGTGTCGAATGCCACTTTCGAGCCGAACCGCCAGCCAGTCCGCTTCGCCACCGATGTTCGCGCTCAATTTTCCTTCTCCGATGAGAACTTTGAGAGTCTCCGGTTCAGCACCATCGAGAGATACCTGATCGGTAAACAAAATACCCTGGCGCGCATCTTCGTGACGTATGTCCAATCCAGAATCTTGAACCCATTGTTTAACGACAGGCCAGACGGTCTCTGGAGCTTTTTGGACCACCATCCAACTTCGATTTCCAAGATTTTGAATTCGAACTAAATCTGGATTCGCATCCCCGATGATTGGCGCAGGTCGAGGAGCTTCGTTTGGAAAAAATGGTGCTAGAGGGCGATATTCAATTCGTGGAATAACCCACAGATCTTCTGTCTCGATAGCATCCATGTGCGAAGGAATGACTAACTCGGGCGTACTTCGGATAATGAGATAATCAGACGCTGCACCTACATCCGAGTGTTCTCGATCAAAAGTACTACAACCACTGAAGAAGACAACACCAAAGAGTAAAAAAAACAAAAAATAACTAGAACTCTTCATATCGCATTGACCTTTATTAGTTGCGCTCGTAATGTGTCGTGATGTTCTTCTGCTAGTTCGACAAGTGGTAACCGCAATCCAGAAGGAATTCGGTCCATCGAATGCAGAGCCCACTTCGCTGGTATAGGATTTGTTTGCAAAAATAACACTTCATGCAGAGGTTGTAATTTCGTATCCAGTTCAATTGCCAAGTCTTGATCCCCCGAAAGGTAGCTCTGGCAAAATTTGGACATTAAATTCGGTACGACGTTCGCAGTTACGGAAATTGTACCGACCGCACCCAACTGCATCATAGTCAATGTTTGGCTGTCTTCTCCTGACAAAATTAAAAAGCCATCATCAACCAGTCCCTTGATTTCCCGCACTCTTTCCGGCGTACCACAAGCCTCTTTTATTCCAACGATCCGTTCGTGCTGTGCGAGCCGCGCAACCGTGGACGCAAGCAGATCACAAGCAGTTCGTGAAGGAACGTTGTATAGGACTATGGGCGTATCAACCCGATCAGCCACAGTGCAATAGTGTCTGTAAAGACCTTCTTGGGGAGGTTTGTTGTAATATGGTGTAACTACAAGGCAGGCATCTGCTCCCGCCGCCCGTCCAGCTTGAGAAAGCGCGATCGTGTGTTGGGTTGAATTCGCACCTGTCCCTGCAATCACCGGAATACGACCATCTACTCGTCTTACGACAGTAGCAATGACCGTTGCCTGTTCCGTTGCCGACAAAGTCGCCGATTCACCAGTCGTACCAACAGGGACGATCCCGTGAGTGCCTTGTTGCAAATGCCAATCCACGAGTCCATCCAAACTCTTCCAATCAACCGCTCCGTTTTCCTGCATGGGAGTTACAAGCGCGACGATACTACCTTGTAGTAATCCGGTACTGATAGTCAATTCCGATGACCTAAAAGCAGGCTATGATACGAAATAGTCCAAAAAACTATCAAGACGAAACCAATAATTCTTCACGCGGCCAAGCGTCTGAAACCGCTTTAATCAGAATGGCTAGTGGTATCGCGAAGAACAATCCCCATATTCCACCTAAACCACCAAAAATCAGCACGGAAACAATGATTGCTAGCGGATGCAACTTAATTACTTCTGCGAACAGTAACGGCACCAGTAGGTTGCCATCCAAGGTCTGAATAACCGTATATGCCAGAATGATCCATAAGAACTCTGCAGTAAATCCAAACTGCATTAGTGCTACCACTACGACAGGAATAGTCACGACAGCTGCTCCAATGAAAGGAAATATAACGGATAGCCCGACCAGTAGAGCTAAGAGAGCCGCGTACTTGAGCCCAAGGAGCAAGAATGCGACGTAGGTGACCGTTCCAACGATCAGTATCTCCAAAAACTTGCCGCGAATGTAGCTACCCAGTTGAACGTTCAACTCCTGTCCAATACGATCAATCGTAGGCCGTTTCTTTGGCAAAAAGCGTGAGAAGTATTGCAACAAAATAACCCGATCTTTCAAAAAGAAGAACATTGCTATTGGGACAAGTACGAGAAAAATCACTGTCGCGATCAGGTGAGGAAGTTGTCTTGCAAACCACCCTACGATGTCGTCACTTGATCCTTCGAGTGTTGTTTGAAAATTCTTGAGGACTCCGTCCATGAGATCCTTTGACAGTAAAATCGGATTTTGCTCGCTAAAGTTAATTAACGCTTTTTGAATTTGGGGAACCAATTTAGGTAGCTGGGTTACCACTTCTTGGAGTTGGGTCCACACCACAGGCAAAATCACGAGTACTAATGCGAACAACCCACCCACAAACAGTAACATCGCGATGATGACGGCTAGCAGATTGGGTACTCGCCACCGCACCAAACGATCGACAATACCTTGTAACACATAAGCGAATACAAAACCAGTCAGTATGGGCGCAAGATAGCGTCCGATGGAGAGCAGTAGCAACAGAAAAACCAGTGCTGCGACTAACAGATAAATAGTTTCGGTATTAGGGAAATACCGATTAATCCACTGTTTTACGACCTCAACAAATTGCATTATTGCTTATGCAACATTCTTTTGCAACAAGTATGAAAAGACTCCGTCTAATTCTTTTGATTCTAGAAGAGTGTGGCGGCTGTGAAGTGAAAACACTTGGAAATCCTTTACGGAACCTGGATCGGTTGCATACACGCGAAGTAAACCACCCGGTGGGACGTCGTTGAGTGCTTTTTTGGTCTTAAGTAAAGGCATCGGACATTGAAGTCCTTTGACATCAAGAACTATGACTGAATTATTCTTCATAAAAAACGTGCGGTCTCGAGCTCTAATGATCTAGCTCTTTAATTGGGCTGCTTCTTTGTGAATACAATAGAATATCGAACAATTGAGAGCACGCAACCATTAGGTGGCGTTGAACATCTAAAGTATAAGTTTAGACGCATGAACATTCGAATGAGTTCCAAAATTAAAGTAATCCTAGGATTCTTCGCAATCCTAGTATTCGCGAATGGTGTTCGCACAGATGAGACACTATTACCCGACTTAGGGGATCGAGAATCCGCCGTACTCTCACCCTATCAAGAGCAAATTCTCGGTCAGCGCTATCTGATGCAGATGCGGCGCGCTTTTCCCACCGTAGACGACCCGATTCTTAAGTATTTCGTACGTAACAACCTCTTTCAACTTGCAGAACACTCTGATCTTAAAGTTTCTAGGCTTACTCCCATCATTATCCAATCGGACGAATTAAACGCGTTCGCTGCACCGGGTGGAATTATTGGTCTGAATCTAGGATTGTTGATTTTCGCGGAAGACATTCATGAATATTCTTCTGTCGTGGCACACGAACTCGCCCATTTGAGTCAGCGTCATTTCGCCCGACGCCTAGAACAGGAACGTCAATTAAACATGTCGGAAATGGTGGGTTTCCTCATTTCTGCCGCGATTTTCGCAGTTGGTGGAACGGACCCAGGAATGGCAGCAATGGCGGTCTCCAATTCTATAAACGAGCGCTGGTTTTTTAAATATAGTCGCACACAGGAACATGAAGCTGACCGAATCGGTTTAGACACGTTGACGGAAGCCGGTTATGATCCCATGGGTGCCGTGCGTATATTCGAGCGTATCAAAGAACGCTATCGGTTCGATTCCCTTAGTTCCAGTGCGCCAGAATTTTTGCATACTCACCCGCTCACAGACGACCGGATTTCTGAACTCCGATCCCTCGCACAGGCTGGTGTAGCGAAAGAGTACCAAAGTTCATTGGAGTACCAATTGATGCGCGTTCGCGTAGCACATCGCTACTTTGATAGTGCAAGCGAGGCTATGGTACATGCAAACTCTCTGAAGGGAGATTCTCTTCGGGAAAAGTACGATCTCGCACTCGCACTAGTTCGAAATGACCAACAAGAGCGTGCGATTGAACTGATGCAGGAAATACTCGCTGCTCAACCGAATAGCATCGTCACCATAGCTTGTTATGCTGACCTACTCAATCAAGCGGGACAATCAGAACAAGCACTTGACATTGTGGATGCAGCTTTAGCTAACACACCCAATAACCAACCATTGTCATTACTCAAAGTGCAAGCACTTCGAAAGCTGGAACGTTATCAAGATGCTACTTCGATCTTAAAACGTGTCGTCCAGCAATCAAGCACCGACACCGATCTCTGGTTAGAACTGGAACAAGTCGCAGGACTTGCAAAAAATATTTTTGAAGTTCACCGCGCACGTGCTGAGTGGTACGCATTGCGTGGCCAGTTTTCTGACGCGATCGAAAATCTTCAGTTCGCCAAACAAATCAATGATGGCAAAAATTCAATCATTGACGCTAGTTTAAACCAAAGGATCTTGGAGCTACGGGAAGCCGCTGAACTGAATTCGTGATCAACTACGCCTGATTAGCACGAAAATCTAACATTCGTTGCAGCGGAACCATTGCCCTCGCACCTAATGCTGGATCAATGAAAATTTCGTTATCGAAGTTTTCTAAACAAGATTTCAACGTTCGTAGTTCATTCATAGCCATCCACGGGCAATGGGCACAGCTTTTACAGGTTGCGCCATCACCAGCGGTTGGGGCTTCGATGAATCGCTTTTGTGGCTCTGCGCGCCTCAACTGGTGAAATAATCCACGGTCTGTGGCGACAATGAAAATATCCTGTGGCAGTTCCGATGCCGCGCGCAAAATCTGACTCGTCGAACCTACCACATCCGCTAATTCGATCACTGCAGCAGGCGATTCTGGGTGTACGAGCACCCCAGCTTCAGGATAAACTCTTTTCATATCCAATAGTGCTTGTTGTTTAAACTCTTCATGCACAATACACGCACCCGACCAAAGCAACATGTCCGCTTGGCACTTGTGCTGGATGTAATGTCCTAAATGTTTGTCTGGAGCCCACAATATCTTTTCATTTTTAGATTTCAAATGTGAGACGATATCGAGGCCTACACTAGAAGTCACAACCCAATCTGATAGTGCTTTTACCGCAACCGAGGTATTGGCATATACCACGACGGTCCGGTCCGGATGTTGCTCGCAAAATGCAGCAAATTGATCTGGCGGACATCCTAAATCCAACGAACATTCCGCTTTGAGCGTTGGCATCAACACGGTCTTTTCTGGTGACAATACTTTCGCGGTCTCTCCCATGAACCGAACTCCAGACACTACTAGTGTTGGTGCGGAATGTTCCTGTCCAAATCTCGCCATTTCCAAAGAGTCTGATACACACCCCCCAGTTTCAAGGGCGATATCTTGAACATGGCCGTCCACATAGTAGTGAGCGACGAGCACCGCATCGCGTTTATTTAACAGCTCTGCGATCTCCTGTTTCAGGCGGACAACCTCGTTTTCGGACAAGTCTTCTGGTTTGAAGTCCGGAATTTCGTCTACACTGAGGGTGTAGTCCTTAGCTAGTTCCAACACGATATGACACTACTTCTCCTAAAACTGACCGTCTGAAGGCTTTAAATGCCTGACTCGCTGTGTCCGATTTATTAACTGCACGTGTGTGGTTCCATGTTTGAATTTTTGAAATAGAAGCGAAATTGGTACAAATTTATCATGTACTAGATTATAGTAACAAATTTCAAATGGAAATTCTACTCTATGGTCTGTCTATGGTATCGATGAATTTAAGCAGCCATCAAGTCGCCACGCAACCGGGCTCAAATCAGCAAATATACTGTTAAAATATCCATACGATGAAAAATTCTTTAGTATCGAAGAATGGAACAACGAATTAGTAATATACTGTCCGTAGGTTTAAATGAAAACTACCAAAACGCCCATCAGGTTTAACAGCTACACAGTTGATGATGCTGTTTCTTTCCTACAACGGATAAAACACAAGGGGATCGCGGGAATTGCTACGTCACCACCCTATAACAAAGCTTTTAATGGTAGAGGAAAAAAACCTGGTTCAAACTGGAAAAATAGTAAATTGATGGCGGATAACTATTCGCATTTTGATGACAACCTTCCAGAAGAACAGTACATCAAATGGCAACGAATGGTACTGAAAGGTGCATTGGACTGTGTAGGTGATGAGGGTGTGATTCTTTATAACATCGGACGTAAGATTAAAAATCTTTACGAAGACCGACGAGAACGTATTGTAAACGGTTTTCCAATTCGTCAAGTCATAATTTGGAATCGCGGAAGTTCTCACAATCAAGGTGGTAAAAGACCGACCATCCTTCCACCTATATATGAACTAATTTATGTGATCGCCGGGAATAAGTGGCGATTGCCAAAAAAATATCTATCAGAGTTTAGATATTGGGGTGATGTCTGGCGTATTAATCCGGAAATGAAGAACCCACATCCCGCACCTTTCCCACTTGAATTAGCATTCCGTTTAGCGAAATTGGTCGATGGCCCAATAGCTGATCCCTTCGCGGGAAGTGGTACCGTCGGAATCGCTGCGATGGAACTTAAGCTACCTTATCTATTGAACGATCTTTCCCCAGAATATCGAGAGATGTTCCGAAACCGTAGAAAAGAATACAAAAAATTGTGGAATCTCTGATCATACCCCACTTAGGTCAAAAAGGTGCTTCAAAGGAGACCTACTTAAAAATTATTGATAGCGTAGAAACTAGAGAACTCCTTCCTCACGAATTTGTTGAAACCATGATGACTAGATTCGAAGAATTAAAGCCAAAACCCGATCGATCGATACATGGTAAGTACTTTGAGTATGTAATCGGTGAAGCGCTAGCACAAAACGGCGTGACGTGCATGTACCATCAAGCAGATGTTCTACACGTTCCTCTGGCAACTTTCGACTGGTTTTTGTACCATGAAACGCACCCTGTATCCATCTCTTGCAAAACAAAAGCTCGAGATAGGTGGAAACAGGCCGCCCATGAGGCTATGGCATTAAAACAAGTGTACGTTCAAGCTACGAATTACTTGATCACAATCGAACCCACAGCAATGTCCGAAATCAAGAAAACTCTCGTACCGTTCACAATAGATCATTTCGTAGTAGCGAATGTACCGGAATTTAGTCAAACTGTTATAGATATTGCTAAGCGTGAATACGTTGAAGCCGTTGATAGGTCACCAATTCGTAAAGGAAAATTTGTAGCAGTAGCATGACGCAGTGTCATACTGTTATCCAAGAGAAAGTCCAACGAACAACTATCTGTTGTTGCTTAACACATCCAACAAAGACAAATCTCACAAACGAAAGCATCTAACTTCGAGGCAAAAGCAAACATTCTAAAATAACTGGAACAACAGAGCAAGAACCTTGAATTATCGATCATGTATCGCTCAGTGTTTTCCGTTCCCGTTGGTTATAACGAGTACCACTGTTGACTTCTAAAATTTCTGCACTGTTGTTAAAATCGAATCATGTGCCCTTTTTTATTGAGTTTACCTTGATCGTTGTAGGTGGCCTCGGGCGAAGGGATCAGGAGTTGCAATCGACTCTAGCTACTGCCGAAACGCGTTGAATCGCTTAGAAAAAGAAGGGGACTTATAGGGATGATTACACAAAGTGTAAGAATCCTACCTTTTGACGGTTCATTGGAGTAACTAACGCTAACGCTCCTCGCCGTCCAGATGCCCCAATCCCGGAGGCCAAGATATTCAACGCAGCATTGATATCTGCGTTGCCACTGTGTCCGCAAGACACGCACTGAAACTGTGCTTGGGTCTTACGATTCTCGGGATCAATATGTCCGCATTGATGGCACTGTTGCGAAGTATAGCGCGCTGACACTCTTGTTAGAGTATGTGTTTTATATCCTAAATAGATTGCTAATTGGTGCCAGCCACTCTTTAATATTTCCCGATTTAATCCGCTCTTTGCTTTGACCTTCTTACCTGGCTCATCCGCCGTACCTTTCGCTGATTGAGTCATACCCTGTGTGTGTAAATCCTCGATGACCACCTCACTGGCAGTATTCGCAAGTACTCTGGACGTCTGGTGACACCAATTTGCTCGCTGATTCGCTAATTTACGCTGGGTTTTCGCGCAAAGATACCGAGCTTTCTTCCGACGATTAGAGCCCTTCTG
>CAZEFI010000017.1:14402-35830 GCA_964511425.1 uncultured Pseudomonadales bacterium | reverse complement strand
TGGGTTGGTATGCGAGAAATTCGGTTACCGGTACGCATTCAAGACGGACCAGAAATTTGTGATGTTATCGGGTCGGTACAACTGTATGTTGATTTAACGGAATCCAAAGCAAAAGGAATTCATATGTCGCGTTTGTATGTGTTGCTGGATGAGGCTTCTCGAACGCTCACGTTTTCTCCAACTTCATTGCAACAGTTTTTACAACAGATGCTCGACTCACACGCGGATCTTTCTTCTCAAGCGTACGTGGAAATTCAGTTTGAACGTCCATTGCGGCGGAACGCGCTTGTTTCCCCCCATACAGGCTGGGGTACTTATCCTGCTTTGATTCGTGGCGGCCGAAATGCGACCGAACATACCACGGAACTAGGTTTTACGGTGAAATACTCAAGCACCTGTCCCGCATCTGCCGCATTAGCCCGGCAGTCTATTCAGAATCAATTCAAACAGAATTTCGCACAATCAAATTCAATCGAACCTGAACAAGTTACGCAATGGTTAGGAACAAGTAGTGGGATTGTCGCGACTCCTCATGGGCAGCGAAGTGAAGCGGATGTCACGGTTCGGCTATCGGAACAGTTATCGGAATTTCCACTCACAGAGTTAATTGATCGGGTTGAGCACGCACTTGCGACACCGGTGCAAACTGCTGTGAAACGCGAAGATGAACAAGAATTCGCAGTCCTCAATGGGCAAAATCCTATGTTTTGTGAAGATGCGTGTCGAAGGCTCAAGCGAACACTGGACGAAACATCAAACCTATTGGATTTTCTCGTTCGCGTGGAACACTTCGAGAGTCTACACGCTCACAACGTGGCTAGCTGGGTCGCTAAGGGCATACCCGGTGGTTTACAAGCAACTCCCCCCACTCGATGAATCAGTTGGTGCCGAGGAGAGGACTTGAACCTCCACGGGGTTACCCCCACCAGCACCTGAAGCTGGCGTGTCTACCAATTTCACCACCCCGGCGAATCTCACTGATTGTGCTAGTGTATGAGATTCGCGAACGAATTGAGCTACTTGAGGTCAAACTCCTATCACGCCGTTCTCACTCTTGGCGCGCCTTGCGCCAGTCTTGGAAAGTGATCACACACTAGCCACTCATGACTTATCCAAACAAAACTCTCACCATCTCGAGTCTCTTGCTATAGACTAAATTAATTTGAAACGAGCTACTTCTAGCCGCGTTCTTAGTCTACTGAAGAATTCGAGTCCACTGAGTTTTGCCCAACTAGAAAAAAATTTTACCGCTACGCAAAAATTAGCGGATATTCTGTATGCCTTAGAAGACAGTGGCGCGATCGTTTGCGATCAGCACGGCCATTACGTCCTATCTCGCCAATCTCTATTATCGAATCGGATACCGTCGCACTTAAATCGCCCGATCACAGGGATAGCTGTTGTTGCTAACGGTCATCGCTATGTTCGTTCTCTAACACCGCATACTCCACCAAAAATTCAAATTCGGGGCCGCACTGATTTCACTGACGGCGAAATCGTAATCGTAGAAATTGATAAGGTCAATATAGAAGACTATTACGGTAAGGTAGTAGCCAAGATTTCTGCAGAAGATGAAGCTAGCCGAGCTGTGCTCGCGCTCTTAGCTGCTTTTGAGGTTCCACACGGTAATCCTTGGAATCCAAAACGAAAAAAATTCTCTGAATCCATTAACACAAAGGCCGTGCAGGACCGAGTTGACTTGCGCCACCTTCCATTAGTAACGATAGATGGGGAATCAGCTAAAGACTTTGACGATGCTGTGTATGTTGAGCGAACAACGAACGGCGGTTGGCGTATGTTAGTGGCTATTGCGGATGTCGCGCACTACGTGCAACCGAATGACGAACTTGATAAGGAAGCTCGACGACGGGGGAATTCGATTTATTTTCCTGACCGTGTTATACCGATGCTGCCCGAGGACCTGTCGAACGGCGTATGTTCTCTCAAACCCAATTTAGATAGATTGGTGGTGGTCTGCGACATACAGTTAACAGAGGATGGCATCACCGACGATTTTGATTTTTACGAAGGAGTGATTCGGAGTGCTGCACGTCTGACTTACTCCGAAGTTGTCGCGGTGTGTCACGGTGAAGAGCTGAAATGTCGCTCGAAAACAGTAAACACGTCATTAACCGCTTTTTATCAAGCGTTTCGAGCATTGCGGAACACACGCGAGCGACGAGGCGCATTAGACTTCACATCGCGTGAGTCCATGGTACGAATCTTAGACGGTGAGCCTGTTGAGGTGTTGGACATACACCAGAACGAGGCGCACCGGATGATTGAAGAAGCCATGATCTTGGCGAATGTGTGTGCCGCTCAGTATCTCCGGAAACACAATCTAAAACCACTGTATCGAGTACACACTATACCACGCCCTGAAGCCTTAGAAACACTTCAAGGTACGTTGCGGCAATGTCGCATCTTCGACTTTGACATAGAAAAATGTGATTCTAAACGGTTCCAACTCCTGCTCAAGAACCTACGCCATGGGACCAAAGATTCTTGGATTTGGGAACTGCAGGTCCTGCGTGCGATGCATCAAGCACGTTATTCATTCATGCCGAACCAACATTTCGGTCTTGCACTAGTTGAATACGCACACTTCACCTCACCGATTCGACGATACGCAGATCTCTATATTCACCGATTAATTAAGGCCACACTCAAATCATCGAAACCGAAATTTTTGAAAAATTCAGACATCGCGTTTTTAGGCGAGGACTTGTCTGAATGTGAACGCCGTGCGGCAGGTGTATCTAGAAAAGTCGATTCTTGGTTGAAGTGCAAGTTGCTTCAGAAAATGGTGGGGAAGACTTTTGGAGGCATCATATCCGGAGTTGAGGAGTTCGGCATCTTTGTGGAACTTGATCATTACTGTGTTTCGGGTCTGATTCACGTAAGCGATCTCGGAGACGATTACTTTGTCGCTAACGGTTCGGTAATGCAAGGAACACAGTCGGGGATTAAATACGGATTAGGCAATCGTATAAAAGTAGTAATCGTTTCGGTGGATGTTGAATTGGGTCGAATTGACCTTATCGAATCAAAACCACGCAAGAAGCGGCACAAATATCGTCAGGGTAAGTTAAGATTTGAAAAGTCCAACCAAGAGCACAGAAAAAGTGGCAACTGATTCAAACTTCGTATGTGGAATTCATAGTGCGAAATCTATGCTGAACTCACAACCTGACAAAGTCCGTCGGGTACTCATTGCGGAAAACTACCATGGTGCAAAGTTGCATGATATTGTTGTGCAGGCGAAGAAAAGTCGAATTCAAACAAAACCCGTCCCGCGAGCACTCCTTGACCGAATGGTACCTGATACCGCACATCAAGGCGTTGTTCTAGAAATCCGATCAATCCTTGGACATACAGAAGCTGAATTAGACAGTGCGTTAGATGGTTGGCAAAATCCATTGATTCTCGCGCTAGATTCCATTCAGGATCCACGAAATTTAGGTGCTTGCATACGTACCGCTGAAGGAGCTGGAGTACATGCCGTCATTGTGGGGAAAAATCGTAGTGCTCCATTGACTAGCGTCGTCCACAAAACTTCGGCCGGCGCACTCGATTCCATTTTCCTAGTGGAGGTGGCTAATTTAGTGCGAAGCCTCTCACGCCTAAAGGAGCGAGGATGTTGGATTGTGGGTGCTTCGGATCACACAGAACACCATTACACCTCAACTGACTTTCGGGAACCAATAGTCTTGGTTGTGGGTGGTGAGGCTAAAGGGCTACGACGTCTGACTGCTGAGATGTGTGATAAACTCGTGTCCATCCCCATGTATGGAGCCATACCTAGCTTGAACGTGGCTGTAGCAACCGGCATAATCTTGTTTGAGGTAAAACGTCAACGATCGACAAGTTGAACTTCGACGTCCTGATTCCGCGTGTTCAACCCAATCATCACTAGTGTTTCTATGTTCATAATAATGTGCACGATATCTAGTGTGTATGTCTCACTATATTTGCATCCTAAATGGAGTCATTACGCTCTACCGCAGCACAAATTCAACAGGTTTGGGATGACATTTTGGTTGGATCAATTCGACATCCGATCGACCACTTGCTTTGGTTCATCGCTCAATTGAAATTCCACATTGACCAAGCAGAACAAAGGTAGGGAGCTTACACTTGGCGTAATCTTTCCGATACTTCCCGATGCAACCAGCTTGCTTCTGACGATATTGAAGAGAATCGAGATCTGGCAGTTACCGGAGAGTCTATGGAACTCATGAATTAGCTACTCGATTGCACGCGAATAGAACGAAGCAGAATTTGTAAAATACCCGCCCCAGCAGTTCACAAACTGCATTACCAACTCCTTGTTTCACGACTCAACGTAGAGTCGGAGACTTTTGCCGAAGGGAACAATCCATGCGACACTACGAAATTGTGTTCATCGTTCATCCAGATCAATCTGAACAGGTACCTGGAATGATCGAACGCTACAAAACCATGATCGAACGCGATGGAGGTGCAATCCATCGTTGCGAAGACTGGGGTAGACGACAGTTAGCCTATCCGATCGCCAAAATTCATAAGGGCCACTACGTTCTCTTAAATATTGAAGCCGCGGCGAATACCGTAGCAGAACTTGAAAGTTCTTTTCGCTTCAATGACGCTGTTTTGAGAAACCTGATCTTGTCCAGAAAAGAAGCGGTAACCGAAATGTCTAAGTTGTACGCTGCCGAGTTAAGGGAACAGGAGCGAGAGCGAGAGCGAGAACGACAACGAGAAGAAGATATGGCCGCCCGGCAACGTGCTCGAGATGACAAGAATGACACTTCCAAAGTTCAACAAGAAAAAGCAGCATCCGAGTCTGATGATTCCGACGAAGTCGATTCGCCGAAAACAGTTGAAACTGATCAACTACCCGAGGAGATAGAAGCTGTCGCCGAGGAGCCAGTTCAAGAAGATAAACCGGTCGACGAGTCCGAAACGGAGTCCTCCAAAGAAAAGATTGAAACAGAGACCGAAGAGGAGAAGAAAGAATGATCAGAAATATTCGTCGCAGACGCACCTGTCGATTCACCGCGGAGGGTGTAAAAGAAATTGATTACAAAGATCTCGAAACTCTCCGGCAATACATCGGAGAAACCGGAAAGATCACTCCTGCTCGTATGATGGGTACGAGCGCACGTTACCAACGTCAATTGTCTCGTGCAATAAAACGCGCTCGCTATCTAGCACTTTTACCTTATACAGACCAACATTAGTCGAGAGAGGTACTTATGAACGTCTTACTCCTTGATCGAGTAACGAACCTCGGCGACATTGGTGACGAGGTACGAGTCAAAAATGGGTATGCCCGTAATTACTTAATCCCTCAGGGACTAGCATTGAAAGCAACTCCCGAGAATCGCAAAATATTTGCGGATCGAGAGGAAGAACTGCGCGCACAAGCTATCGAAAAATTAGAAGGTGCGGAACGCCGTGCTGCACAACTTGAAGACCTTGAAGTAACGATCTTGCAACGAGCTCTGGGTGAAGGCCGTTTGTACGGCTCCGTAGGCCCAGTTGAAATATCCCGTGCATTAACAGATCTAGGAATCGAAATTTCCAAGAGCGAAATTAAGATGCCAACTGGACCGATCCGAGAAATCGGAGAGTTTGACGTGGACGTTCAAATTCATGCCGATGTCGTACGTACGGTTCACGTAATTGTCGCACCTGCATAGTTTCGCGAAGTTAGCTTAGACTTTTCCACTCGGTTATCCAGCCGACATCAACGATTCACCATCGATGGATGAAAAGTTGAGCAAAATTGCTCGATCGGGTTAAACATATCGCACGGATTAGTGTTAAATAACACTTTGATTCCGCGAAAACCAACACGAGCAAACACATAGATGCACTCCGATTCCGATGACGAACACGCTAACGCGAATTCAGGATACGAAGATATCGAACATTCTCAACCGGTAAAACTCCACGAAGCACTAGTAAACCCGGACGCAGAGCGGGCCATTTTGGCTTGTTTAATGAAACACGAGAGTTCTTGGGATGAACTCACCGGACTCATTCATGAGTCCGATTTTTCGGACCACAAACATCGCCGCATTTTTTCGACCATGCGATTACTTGCAAATCAGAATAAGTCGTTAGATCCCATCTCGGTCAGTAGTGCTCTAAAAGACTCTGATCTATTCGGGAAAATCGGTGGTCAGAACTACCTGATGGAAATAGAGGAGACGTTATTCGATTGGCGAAAGCTCCTTGACTACAAAAATATTGTCCGTGCGACTGCAATTCGCCGGGAACTCATTGAAGTGTCTGAACATATTCGAATGATAGCTACACACCCCAAAGATCGCAGCGTCGACGAGCTGATCACCGAGTCCGAAACCAAAGTACTAAAGGTAGGTGAGCAGCGTGACGACGAAGATGTAATCAATAGGCTCAAGCTCCGAATTGATAAGGCTATAAGCCACATCAAGAACCTGGAAGAACAAGGCGGTGCCCTACCGGGTCTTAGGTCCGGATTTAATCGGTTGGACTACTTCACAGCCGGATTCCGTAAAAACGATTTGATCATTCTCGCCGCTCGTCCTGGTATGGGTAAAACGGCATTAGCACTAAATATCTGCACGAACATATTACTAAATCTAAATAAACCGATTTTGTTTTTCTCGTTGGAACAAGATCGTGAACAACTGATACGCCGTATGCTGTCTGCAGTCGCTGGAGTATCTCATGGTAAACTCGATAGAGGAACAGAGTTAACAACTCAGGACTGGGAGCAGTTGCATAGTGCCCGACACAGTCTCGCCCAAGTTGAATTTTTTATCGTAGATCGCCCGAGTATCACGTTGGATGACATGAAGTCGCAGATACGACGAATTAATCGAGAGTTAACAGCACCGCCGAACGGTGATCGAGACAACAAATTGGCAATGGTTGTTATCGATTACCTCCAACTGGTCAAACCCTCAAGAGAACGGACTAGCCGTGTGATTGAACTAGGTGAAGTCTCTCGCGGTTTAAAAGCTTTAGCGAAAGAATTTGAGATACCGGTAATCAGTGTTGCTCAACTCAATCGAAACGTCGAGAATCGAGAAAACAAACGTCCTCGAATGGCAGATCTCCGAGATAGCGGTGAAATCGAACAAGATGCCGATTTGATTCTATTCATTTATCGTGATGAGGTTTACGACGAACATTCAGCACAGAAAGGCAAAGCGGACATCATCATTGGAAAGCATCGTAACGGTCCTCGTGGTGATTTAACGCTAGATTTTCAAGCCAATCTCATGAAGTTCTCCAACGAGGGAGAACCGACGTATCGTGCTTCTGTTCAGTACAGTAAGAAAAGTACAGCTGATGAGGCTGAGTCAGATTTTGAAGACGAAGATGCACAAGACGAAGGAAACCCTCCGTTTTAGGTTCGCAGTAACTACGTTAGCATTGAACTGAATCAGACTCCGTATCAATTTTTGACAAAGATTGTCTCAAAAAATAGTAGCTGCAGTTGTAGGAGCACCCATGAGGATCGAAATTGTTGCTATGCTACGCCTGCGAAAACGCTGATCAGATCGAAAAATGTAGCGTAGTAAGACTTTCACTACGTGAATCGACCGGTCGTGCGTCTCCACTGCTTCTCGACTCACGGATTTTTCCTCGGGAACCGCTACATTTTTGATTAGAATGAGGAATCTGCCGTCAATCTATACCATACTTTTCACGATCTTTAAAGTACGGTCGACTAGAAAGTAATTTTTTTGGAGGTTAAACCTATGACAATGAATCTTGGATCTAGCATCTTTTCGTTCTCGAAAAAGCTAATATTCAGTTTGGTTCTCTTGGTAAGCATGTGTTGTTTTACGCACTCGCTCGTAGCACAGACCGAAAACGAGTGCCCTCTCCCTCCTGACACCGACCCCGTCGAAGATCCGGAAGTGACGGCACAACAGGTCGTCGCGGATGGTTCCAAGTTAGGGAACTTCACACGAATAGTGAGAGATCGACTTAAGAACTACTCCTTGTCGGTTACAAGTATGGCACAAATTGCGTATTTTGGATGTGTCTTAAGGGAGGAAGGCGGGCCATGGCGTACAGATTCGGTATATCCTATCTTATTGACCCCGTTTGGTCGAGTGGTTTTTCACACCAAGGACATGTCTTTGTCTGGTCGTCTACTCGATCCGAACATCTTAGGAACGATTTATGCCGCACTAGGTGTCAGCCGAAGTGATATAGCCGCCCTTCGGTCCACTGACCCAGATGTCGTAGCTAGTGCTCGACAAGCGATCCTAGTCACCTTGGCTGAAGAGCGAGATGCGTCCTTTGACGCTTCCACACCAATTCCTGGTGTTCGACCCGGTATTCCCGGTGCCTCCGGCCATGCAGCAGTCTGGGTCGGTCGCACATTTCGGATTCCTTTGATAGCACTTGTAGGATTTGATCTGAGTGCTCAACATGTAGTTGACGAAGTTATTGACTACGGAAATCCGAGCATAACGGCTCAAGACGTGGTGGACCGCGATACACTCAAACAGTTTGTCACTGAAGCCGGTAATTTCTTTGTCTCTGCTCAGGAAAAATCTGGTGATGGACTCATTGGTTCGCTTGTCAAAGTTGCCATGCGAGACATTAATGGACCTTGGCGACATGGTTCGGTGTATGTTTACGTACTGGATCTGAGAAGTAACATAATTTTCATTCACGGGGCGAACCCCAATCGGTACGAGTTTCGACCGCTTATCCCAACCGCGCGTGATGCTATTACTGGTGAACTGATCTTAACTCAAGTCATAGAAGCGGCACAGAGTGGTCCTGAGGGAGGATACATTAGGTATTACTTCGACGATCCAACTAACGATACTGACAGTGCTGATACCCCAAAAATAGGTTATGCGCGCGAGTTTTTTGGTTCGATTGAAAGAGCCGATGGAGGAGTCATACCTACGCATTACATCGTTGGTTCAGGGTTTTACCTAACTGACCCTGCTGTGGTAGCGTTGCGGCAAAACAAAGTAGTCGAAACGGTACTTCCGCAGATCATGCGATCGATGACTGCGAGTACGGTAGATGCTATTTCTAATCGAATTCAACAGACGACTAGCAGCACTGACACGTCCCCGTCCACAGTATTTACACTAGGTGGTTCGACGAACTTTACAAGTGCCTTGTTTGCGGGCGCGAGAGGATTATTTGACGCCAACAACTTACTCAAGGGCTCATCTTTTATCCTTCCGCTCAACGCGTCGCACAATGGAAAAGGGCGATTGAGCAACCTGACATTTTGGGGCAATGCGGACTATCGCAGTCTCTCTGACGACAACATGCTAGTGATGGCATATGACGGCAACGTAACGAGTACAAACCTTGGCTTTGATGGTGAAATTGGAGAGAAATTAATTGGAGGCGTGTCTCTATCCATTGCGAGTAGCGTGGTAGATTACACGGATCCAGAATTGGCGAAAGGGGAGTTCGCGACCTCGTTGACAAGCATCAACCCCTATCTTGGCTGGCGATTGTCAGGAAATGCCCGTCTGTGGGCCGCTGCAGGTTTTGGTTGGGGTACAGTTGAGTTCGAGGAATCAACCAACTCTCAGTCTTCCGATTTATCCCAAACCATGTTCGCCGCGGGAATTAATCTATCCTTGTGGTCGAGCGAACAATTGATCGGAGGCGGGACGACGAGCTTGCAATTGCAGGGCGAGACCGCTTTAACTCGGGCCGAAATCGACGAAGGGAACAGTCTTGAGAACAGTGAGTTGGATGCATCCCGGCACCGTGTGTTGTTTGAAGGAACATACACGAAGACACTTGAATCGGACGCTGTCTTCACACCGTCTATTACAGCTGGTTGGAGAAATGATGGTGGCGATGGTGAAACAGGTTCCGGTTTTGAGATTGGTGCGGGACTTGGATACACATTCGGTCGATTGGCAGTTCAGCTTGATTCTCAATCCTTGCTCACACACTCAGAAGCCGATGATTACGCAGATTGGAGCATGAGTGGTATGGTATCTCTACTGCCAAGTACCAACGGTCACGGACTGTCAATGTCGATAGGTTCGTCTTTGGGATTGTCACAACCGAATCATGATGTATATCCATCAGGGTCAATTCAAGATGCTCGCGTCCAGACAGCACGTGAAGCGTCGGTGAATGCGTCTCCTTGGATTCACGCCAAAGTTCGTTACGACTTCAATAAACCGAACGGGCTTGGTCTTTGGTCTTCCTTTGGGGGTTCCAAAAACGATAACCAGTACCGAGTCTTGCAGTTAGGATTACAGTTCCATTCGAACGATGGCTTCAAGGCCGGTCTAGAACTTGGACATCAAGAGAGCTTACAACGATCAGCAAATCACAGCATTGCGGTCCGTGGTTCGCTGCGTTGGTGAGTCCAGAATTTGGGGTATTTTTGAAGCGGGTCAGCACTTCTCGTGTTCTCTTGCCGGCCGTATCTGGACCTTAACGACTCATGATATGCTGACCTATCGGTGTTGATACCGTCAAGATTTCTAGCGCTTCTTTGCAGCAAATGAGTGAGGAGACTGAGAGGTGTCCAAACTCTGAAAACTAAAGTGCTGTTTGCATGTCGCGAGTGCGGTGCTTCTTATCCAAAGTGGCAAGGACAGTGTGCTACTTGCGGTGAATGGAACTGTTTAGAAGAAGTCAGAGTTTCGCAGAAAAAGAAGTCTAGCGGTGCTTCGAGCATTGGTTATGCAGGAAGTTCAACCGAGGTCACTCGCTTAGCAGAGGTTAAACTTGAAGCCAAGCAACGAATTTCTACCCACATTCAGGAATTCGATCGGGTATTAGGCGGGGGCCTCGTACCTGGTTCAGTGGTCTTGATCGGAGGTGAACCAGGCGCAGGAAAGTCTACTTTACTGATACAGATGGCAAGTGAGATCGCGCGCGACTTGGGATGCGTTTACGTGAGTGGGGAAGAGTCCATTCAACAAATCGCAAGTCGAGCGATACGTCTTGGAATATCGGACCGAGACACTCAACTGGCTACGCTAACAAGTGTTGGACAGGTGATTGAGCTCGTACAACGAACTCAACCGACCGTAGTCGTGATCGACTCCATCCAAGTTATGCACTCCGATGAAATAGAGAGTGTCCCAGGGAGTGTCACGCAGGTGCGCGAATGTGCTTCTGTGCTGACTCAATTAGCGAAACAAACCGGTACGATCTTCGTGCTGGTCGGGCATGTAACCAAGGAAGGAAATCTTGCTGGTCCAAAGGTATTGGAACACATGATTGATTGTTTTGTCATGTTAGAAGCTCCCATCGGTAGTCGTTTTCGGACACTCCGCGGCATAAAGAACCGGTTTGGTGCCGTGAACGAACTCGGAGTGTTCGCAATGACCGATCGAGGACTGCGAGAAGTCGCTAATCCCTCGGCAATTTTCTTAGAGCGAACAACAGAACCTACACCTGGTAGTGTTGTAACCGTGACGTGGGAAGGTACGCGACCTTTATTGGTAGAAATTCAAGCTCTCGTTGACGACGTCCAGGGCGGCTATCCACGTCGTGTTTCTGTAGGTTTAGATGCCCAACGATTGGCAATGCATTTAGCCATAATGCATAGGCATTGTGGGATTTCCTTAGCAGATCAGGATGTGTTCGCCAATGTAACCGGCGGGATTAAAGTCGCGGAAACCGCGGTAGATCTAGCGACACTGGTGGCAGTATATTCAAGCTTCAGAAATCGTGCGATACCTCACGACTTAGTGGTGTTCGGAGAACTTGGACTAACGGGTGAAATACGACCAGTACCGAATGGGCAGGAGCGGTTGCGCGAGGTACAAAAACACGGTTTTACGCGCGCCATTGTGCCCCTAGCGAACAAAGCAAAGAAACCCTTCGCAGGTGTTGAAGTTTCTTATGTACCTACGCTGAGTAGCGCGCTGGATGTTCTAAGCGAAATTCTGACCCGTTAAGTCTTCACAACTGCGACATAACGTGTGCTGAGAAACTGCTCCGTTAGAGAGTTTAGTCTTCATGGAAACGTAGTTCGATAAAGTGTCGTACGCCATTAGTGCGTTCGGGAACGCCATCAATCACTAAGGGTTCATACCGGTAGTAACCTATTTCTTCTAAGATGCGTTGAGTGACATCTGGAGAAAGAACCGTACCTTGAACCTCGACAATATTAGGTTGTTCGACGACTCCTTTTTCGTTTACGTCGAATTCAACGATGATGGTACCGTCGTTTTGGTCACCTTGGATCGACAATGAATGGGTCGGTGTTGAGGGACGCACCACAGTCCCTTTCTTTAATAAATCATCCATCATCTGTTTTCTTTCCTGCTCGGTAGCGTTTCTCAGGTCTTCAAAGAATTTTTTTGTGTCCATAGGAGGCAATCGAATTGGATACTGTTGTCGAGCATCAGGTGAATTGTCAACGAGAGCCCGTCCTGGATTGTTGTCCTCTTCACCCTCTTGATCTGCAATTTCGAAAACGATTCGATTGAGGACACCTTCAGTTCGCATAGGTTTGCCGTCTACGTGCTTTGGAAAGTACTTGAACTGTCTCGCTGCACTTAGAGCTGATTCATCGAAGACGTTGGGTGGTTTGGCTTCTACAACCTCTGGGTTTTCAACCGAACCGGTTTCATTTACATCAAAGCGCACAATTGCGTAGCCCTCAATGTTGTCCAACAATGCCTGTTCTGGATAATCTGGTAAAACTTTGCTTAGAGGATAGTAGTCTTGGGTGAGGCTGAATTCAATTTTGTGCAGCACTCCTGTTGCAGTTTGAGCCGAATCAAAACCAAACTGGGACACTGCCGTGATTGCAGCGGTCTCGAAGACACCGAAGTCGGAATAAATCGCATTGGGGTTTTCGACTTCACCGAGTTCGTTGATATCAAATTCGACGATTACGTGACCAAATAGCTTTTGCTCCAGAGCTTCTACGGGAAATTCCGCTCCTACGGCAGTACGGGGCTTGCTGTCTAGGGAAAAAGTGAACTTGTGAAGTATTTTGTCGTCAGCATTGAATCGTGTTGTTTCAAACTCCATCTTACTTGCAGCTTCGAGCGCGGCGGCGTCAAACAGACCAACCGGATCAGCTCCGACGACTACTTGATCTTTGACAGTGCCCTGGGGTGAAACGCTGAATTCGACCACGACATAACCTTCAGCCCCGATTTCCAATGCGGGTCGAGGATACTTCGCCTTTACAGAAACCGCTGGATTGGAATCTAATGTGAAGGAAAATCGCTTTTTTACTCCCGTTATATACTGGGAAAGTCCGCCAAGCTGTTTGTATCGATGATTTCTAATTGCGTGTATTGCATAAAGTTCAAACTCACCGGGTAGGGTAGATTCAACTATGCAGGGGTTTTCAACAAAACCCCCTTCGGTAACATCGAACATTAAAGTGACCGTGCCATCCGGACTCTTTTCCCAATTCTGTTTAGGGTATGCTGGGAGCGGGGCAGTTACTTCTTCAAGAAGATTCCCTTCAACTGGGACTATAGTCACCGCCTGAGTCAAAACGCCGCAAATTAGCGCGGTGGTCAACATGAGCACGATAACATGAAGTTGGATCTGCTTTGACGTTTTAATGCCCACACTTCCTCCGCATGACTAGTCTTCAGTCCATTATAGACGGTGTTCTAGACTTTAGTATCGCCTCAGTTTCGCATCATTTTCGTGAATTGTTGTACCGACATAGCTGGCTGACACAAAACTAAAATACGTCTTTTACGTGATCTGAGAAATCGATAGCCTACCTATGTTCAATCAACAAAAACTGTGCGACCTAGATCCCGAGGTATGGGAATCCATTATTGCCGAGGACCGTCGGCAGGAAGAACATATCGAACTCATCGCATCGGAAAACTACGTGTCTCCCGCCGTGCTGGAAGCACAAGGATGCGGTATGACCAACAAATACGCAGAAGGCTACCCCAGTAAAAGATACTACGGTGGTTGCGACTATGTTGATCAAGTTGAAGTATTAGCAATTGAACGAGCCAAAAAACTCTTCGGTGCGGACTATGTCAATGTTCAACCCCATTCCGGCAGTCAAGCCAACGCTTCGGCGTACCTGGCGTTGATCGAACCACACGATGTAGTACTTGGTATGAGTCTTTCCGAAGGAGGTCACCTGACGCACGGTTCGCCTGTTAATTTTTCCGGACGCATCTATCAAGCGGTTCAATACGGCGTTCGATCAAATGATGGTTTAGTAGACTATGACAATGTCTTTGCGTTAGCTCAGGAACACAAACCTAAACTCGTTGTAGCGGGTTTTTCCGCGTACAGCCGAGAGCTCGATTGGTCAAAATTTCGGGAAATCGCAGATTCTGTGGGGGCATACTTATTGGTAGATATGGCTCACGTCGCGGGCTTGGTTGCTGCGGGCGTTTATCCCAATCCGATCCCGCATGCGGATGTAGTAACGACGACCACCCACAAAACCTTAGCAGGTCCTCGAGGTGGATTGATCTTAGCAAGAGCAAATACCGAAATTGAGAAGAAACTTAATTCAGCTCTATTCCCTGGTACACAGGGTGGACCGTTAATGCACATCATCGCAGCGAAGGCGGTGTGCTTCAAGGAAGCTGCGACGCCCGAATTTCGAGAATATCAGATTCGGGTAGTCGATAACGCACGTACGATGGCTCAAGGATTCGTCGATCGTGGCTACAAAGTAGTGTCGGGTGGAACTGACAACCATTTATTTTTGCTGGATCTTATCGATAAAGAGATTACAGGGAAAGCTGCCGACGCCGCGTTGAATCGAGCTAATATCACGGTTAATAAGAACACGGTACCGGGGGATCCACGATCGCCCTTCGTTACGAGTGGATTACGCATTGGTTCCGCCGCTGCGACGCGACGCGGTTTTGGTACGGAGGAATGTTCCACTTTAACTCAGTGGATGTGCGACATTCTCGACGACATTTCCAACGACAACATGGTTGCATCCGTTCGTATAAAAGTACGAAGACTGTGTGAGAAACATCCAGTTTACTCGCATTGATTGAACCTCAATAAGCTATTCTCGGTCGAGTTTCGATCCAGACTGTCTGGCAATGCACCGGCCAACCGCTGACAAACTCTACACATTTGCGGCCATCCGTCTTGCAGCAAACGCGCTATACACGGTAACGTGCAATAACCCTCGAGTGGGCTGCATCTTGGTCAAACAGGGTAGGGTGATTGGACGAGGTTTCCATCGTCGTGACGGTGGTGCGCACGCCGAGATACAAGCACTGAATACTGCGTCGGAAGACCCTTCGGAGGCGACCGCGTACGTTAGTCTGGAACCCTGTTCTATACAAGGACGGACTCCACCCTGCACGACCGCATTAATCTCCGCAGGGATTCAACGAGTTGTTATTGGCGAACTTGATCCAAATCCTCTCGTAAACGGCACTGGAGTGAAGACTCTGAAAGAAGCTTCCATTTCCGTTACTGTGCTCGAGCTACCAGAGGCTCGAACGTTGAATCCAGGATTTCATAAACGGATGAAAGAGGCGCGTCCATTTATCCGAATAAAAGCCGGCATGTCGTTGGATGGCCGAGTCGCAATGGCGAACGGGGAGAGCCAATGGATTACAGGTTCCGAAGCGAGGTCGGATGTACAACGTTTACGCGCACGCAGTGGTGCGATTATTACCGGAATTAATACTGTACTTCGCGACAATCCTCGGCTTACCGTTCGAGACTCTCGGTTCGAATCGAGTTGCCCCATGCGTGTCGTATTCGATACACAAGGTCAGTTACGTGCGGACGCCGAAATACTCAAACATCCAGGTCAAGTCATTGTGGTGTGTCATTCTTCCGCAACTCCACCTCCAACTGCGGTGAAGTGGGAGCACCAATCGAAACGCGCCGATCTCGACCATGTGCACCAGCGGTTGGCTGGCATCGGAGTGAATGAAGTTTTGGTGGAAGCTGGTCCAACGCTCATCACTAGTTACCTGCAATCGGGCTTGTGGGATGAATTGATTGTCTATGTCGCCCCTAAGTTTCTCGGTTCTGATGCCCACTCAGTTACGCAGATGTCGATCAATGCTCTTTGTGACGCAGTGCAAGGTCAATTGCAGTCCGTAGATCAGGTAGGGAAAGATTTACGCTTAGTAATCATCAAAGATGTGCGCGATGAGTGAGATGGAGAAATTTTCGCCCAAGCAACGTCGCCAAAGTCGTCGAGCACTTTTACAAAGCCTCTATCAGTGGGACGTCGCTGAAACTGGTGCTGCGGACCTCATTCAATTCATGAACGATGAAGGATCTCTTGCGCGAGCCGACAGTAGGTTCTTTACGCAGTGTTTGGAGGGAATTATCCGGTCAGTGCAAGAACTTGATCGTAACTACGCACCTTACCTTGACCGTTCGTTCGACGACATTACCCCAGTTGAGAAAGCATGCTTACGGGCCGGAACTTTCGAATTACTACAACGAGACGATGTTCCTACTTTGGTAGTGATCAACGAGTGGGTGGAACTAGCGAAAGTGTTTGGTGCACAGGATAGTTATCGATATATCAACGCCGTACTTGATGCGGTCGCACACAATTCACGAGTTTCGAATGAATGAAACTGAACTGATTGACCTCATTCTAGAGCGGCTCGGCACTGCGGGACGTGATGCACGACTCAGTGTTGGACCCGGTGACGATGCAGCGGTAGTTTCTTGGATTGCTGATCGAGAACTTGTCGTGAGTACCGACGTATGTTTAGACGGAGTCCACGTACCGGGTGATTGTCCGGGTGACCTGTTGGGTTATCGTAGCGTTGCGATGAGCGTGTCGGATGTCATCGCTATGGGCGCGAATCCTGAGTATTTAACACTTGCGCTCACTATCGAACGAGCGGATGTGGAATGGGTCAAAGATTTCGTGGAAGGGGTGCGTGTAGGTTGTGAGAAAGCCAACACGACGGTAATCGGCGGCAATCTCGCGAAGGGCACGAAGCACATCGCAATGACGGCAATTGGCTCTGTACCCGCAGGTCAGTCAGTACGACGCGATACGTCCCAACCGGACGATGACATCTGGATCACCGGGGTGTTAGGTGCATCGACGCTGGCACTACAACTTGTGGACGCTTGGGTTCCGCGACCACTCAAGGAATTACAACATAAAACGCGGGAAGATGTTGTCGCGCGCTATTTACTCCCACCGATACGGTCGAACTTTGTAGATTGTCTTAGGGAATGTGCCAGTGCTTGTACGGATATCAGTGACGGGCTAGCTGTTGAGCTCGAGCAACTAGTATCGGGTTCATCTTACGGCTATCGTATTGAAACGGACGATCTTCCTCTCTGGAACGGGTCGGAAATTGTGACCGTACTGACGCGCGACGATAGTTACGAAATGCTGTTCACTGCACCGAGAAAAAAACGCGATGTCGTTCTCGAGCACGCACGCCATACCGAGACTCCAATTTCTCGAGTCGGTATTATTCATGCGACCGCGGAGCGTGTGTTCAACCCCGAAATTAGTGTAGATTTTCCCTTGAAGGGTTATTCGCACTATTGATACTACGTTGTATGGAAGAGGAATCAACTCAAATCAAATCGAACCTGGAGCAGTTGAGAAATCACGCTTGGAAAGATCCCACAGTCGTGGTCGCGACCGGATTTGGAATGGGTTGGTTTCCATTCGCGCCAGGAACGCTGGCTTCCCTAGCGATGGCACTGATCTTCTGGTTTTTTATTCCTGTATCACCACTCGCACAATACGTAACGATTTTTGCTTTGTTTATCGGCGCGCGAGTGACCTTGGGCTTGCTGGTGCGAAAATACGGCTCATACGATGCACCGTGTGTCGTGTTAGATGAGTTCTTGGGGATGGCTATCGCGATGTTTCTGGTACCCAAAACTTGGTGGCTTTACGTAATCGCGTTTGTGATATTTAGAATTTTCGATATTGTGAAACCGTGGCCTATTTCCTGGATCGACTCAAAAATTAAAGGTGCGTACGGGATGATCTTGGACGATGTAATCGCCGGTATAGGAGCATTGGTGATCACTCATTTGATCTGGATTACACAGGCTTAATCGAGGAGAACTTTATGGCCAAACAGGAAGAGCAATCGGCTGTGGACTTTGAAAAAGACATCGCTGAATTGGAAACCCTTGTTGCGAAATTGGAGAGCGGAGACTTGACCTTAGAAGAGTCATTGCTAGCGTTTGAAAAGGGCGTCGGTTTAGCCCGCCGTTGTCAGCGCTCGCTCGCTAATGCGGAAACCCGCGTTGCAAAGTTGATGAAGGAAATGAACTTTGATGCTGAAGATTGAACTAGGTCGGTGCACGACCTTGTGAACATGGATGATCTGGAGCAAATTAG
Organism: uncultured Pseudomonadales bacterium; assembly: GCA_964511425.1. Classification (GTDB taxonomy): domain Bacteria; phylum Pseudomonadota; class Gammaproteobacteria; order Pseudomonadales; family Azotimanducaceae; genus Bin55. The sequence goes on along the minus strand of CAZEFI010000017.1, from coordinate 17,556 downwards.
ACATCGAGTCGAAGCAGATTTAACCGCCCGCCTTCAACTCACATCAGTTCACTCTGCCGCCTTGGTGGAAGCTATGCAATACTCGGTCTGCGGGTCTGCAAAACGAGTACGCGCAGTATTGGTGTGTGCTACTGCAATTGGGTTAAGGACGGAAATTTCCAGAGCTTTAGCACCCGCTGCAGCGATTGAATTTATTCATGCGTACTCCCTCGTGCACGATGATTTACCGGACATGGACAATTCAGATACCCGCCGTGGGAAACCCAGTTGCCACAAACGATTTAACAATACGATTGCCATTCTTACTGGTGATGCGCTTCAAACACTAGCGTTTTCGACTATCTTGGATGCCAGCGAATTAACGACACAACAACGTGGAGACTGTGCGGCGATTCTCGCTGAAGCTAGCGGCTGGCGCTACATGGTCGGTGGTCAAGCGATGGACATGGAGCTGATGAATCATGACGTGCACGACCTTGATCAACTCTTCACTATGCACGAAGGTAAAACTGGTGCTCTCTTTCGTGCTGCCGTAGAAATGGGAGTGATTGTTGCGGGTTTCGAAAAAGGCTCGGCGCCGTTTCGCGCGATGAGTGATTTTGGAACCAAGATTGGAATAGCGTTTCAACTTACCGATGATTTACTGGATGCGACAGCAGCGGCGGAACAGCTCGGGAAACCGGTCGGTGCAGATTTACTAGCTGGTAAGAAGAACGCGGTAACTTTTCTAGGTATCGAAGGGACTCGAAATCGGGCGACTCAATTTTTGACTGAAGCCTTTGGTATCCTCGAATCGATGGAAGGTGACATGAACATAGTTCAACGTCTTGCAGAGGAGTGCGTGCACCGACAGCATTAAGGGTGAACTGTCACGCTGTATTGGACCAAGTCGGGTCCCAATTCGACACGACTAAGTTCCACGTCGCAGACTCTTCCTCGAGCCGGATGAGACCTAGGTCATTGAGCTTATTTAGCTCTCCGATAATTTTCCAGATACCCATAGGGTCGTTTTGCTCTCGCATATATTGGACCAGATCGCCGGGTCGTACGGCGCGAGTTCCCGTACAACTCACCTCTACGAAGGCATCAAAGATAATCTTGGTATTTCGTAATGCTTCACCCATCAGTTGAGTTTACCCGTGCGCTTTCAACGATTAAACTTCATATAATTAATTAAGTAGAAAATTTTTTAGTTCTACGTTTACGTTCTGGGGGCGATTTGGATTCGACGACGGATACAAAGTCTCAGGTGCATGTCGAGCGTGTAGGATAGCTCGTAATAACATCCTTCAATTCAAACTTAGTTGCCAACGACGACAACTACGCTCTAGCAGCTTAAAGCCGCTAGTTCCGTTTATCTGATTGCTCATGGGACGATAGACGGGATCATTCTTCATGAGATCGTGTTGCTTGCGTGTCCGCGCAACTAACACTAAATCTTTGGACTCGCGGTCCGTGGCCCCGTCCGGTTGGGCTAACGGAAAGTTAAACTTGAGAACCGGACCAAGCATGTAGAGCCGAGGATGGCGTTCTGGCGGACGCGGGTTCAACTCCCGCCGCCTCCACCACCTTTGAATTCCCTATTCTGATCGATCGTAACGGGCATCCATCGGATCGCGTCAGCATAAAGCCAAGGTGTGTCGTTACTCGCGCTTATTACCCGTACGCTGACATCTCCTTTCAAGAGTTCAAACTCATCGACGAAGTTCCAACCATAGATCGAGTTTTCGAAGCTTAATGTACTCGTTTCGGTTGCCTCAGCATGTTCGATTTCAAGGTGGTAGATACCATCTCTACTACTCCGACGAAACCAATCCGTATTAAAAAAATATTCTAACTTCCAGCGCGTGGTGTCTGGCAGTTTAGTCGAAAACGTAACAGGATGAATCTCCGGGGCATAGCGCGTGACGGTAGCTGTCCGTCGAAAGTGACCATAGGAACGATCATCTGAAATTCGACCCCAAACTCCGTTACTGGTTCGATAAGCATAGTTGCGACGTGAAGGTAAGCCATTGTCGTTATCCGCTTGGAGGCGGGGAATACGAAACCAACCTAATGGCCCGATGGACGAAGCATTATTAAATGCAGCGGGTTGTTCAACGGAAAATCCAGAATCTAAATCGTCGACGACGATTCCAAGTTCTGGTGGTTGCCACTCGACGACTTCGAACGATGGTCTTGGCTCACCATCTTCTTTCAGATCTTCCCATATTACGGTTTGCGCACGCCGTATACCGAATTCACTTCGATTTAACGAGAGATTTGGGAAAACATGGACGTAATTGATCTCATAGGAGGTGACGATGTTTATACGTACTGTGGACTGAGCCTCGACAACGACTGTTGGCGTACGTGGCCATTCGCGGTCGTATTGGTCCGGATAAGCCGTCCAAAACACCCCAGTCGTGTCACTTGGGTTGTGAACATAAAACGAAGTCTCGTATCTTGTCGTACCATCCTCGTCGTCGGACAGTCTGCGGTGTGTGAGATCAGAGACCACATATCCAGGCAACTCAGCATCACTCAGCCACACATCTAGATAGGGGTGGATATCTACTTCCGCTGCTTCAGCGTGTTCTAAGAGTTCTTTTTGGGTGTAAGATTTCCCTGTGTACCCGTTGCGTAAGTTGCTCAGCCAGGAAAAAATTGCCTCTCTTTTGTTACTTTGAACCATGACGCGAGCAATCAACCGATTTTTAGTCAGCATGAACTCAAAGTCACTCTGGTGAGAGTCGGATGTTGGGAGGTTGAGTAATGACTTGGTTTCCATAGCTTCCCAGACCGCGTGGCGACGTAGATACTCTTGCGACAGATTCCGAACCCAATTGGTTAACTCTCCACCGCTCCCTTCGTCTATTACCCATTCGACCGCAGGCAGAAATATGTGGGTGAAGTCAGATATTTGATACGTCGCATAGGGTGAAAACCACAGGTCAGGTGCAGGTGAAAGTCGAGAAATTACGTTCAACACAAGGTCGTTCAGCGCGGTTGCATCCTTACCGGCTGCAGACGTCGAATGCGTCCAGAAAATTTTTGCAAAATTTGTCCAAACATTGTCAGTCCCGACTGCATCTCCAAAGTAGTCTACCAATACCCAGTACTTGCGGCGTTCCATGTTTTCCGGATCGTCTTCCCAGCGTTCAATACGCTTAAT
>CAZEFI010000017.1:1224-14302 GCA_964511425.1 uncultured Pseudomonadales bacterium | reverse complement strand
TACCGAAAGGTCGATGTTGGTGTGAAAAAAGTCGATTCCATACTTAAGAGACCGCTCAAGACTTTGCGATTCCGGTACGGGATACCAGTACATTCCCGGCATTAATGCGACGTACTTGGACGTGAATATAGAGCCGTCCTTGCCGAAAAGCTGCGCCGCGCGTCGCGGTATGGTACGGTCATTCAAGTAATCGGTTGGACTATCTAAATATGCAAATTTAGGATCTGGGATTCCCTGGGCTCGAATTCCCATAGTCTGCTGTACGTCTCGGCGTAACGGGACATCCGCAAGTACAGTCAACAAACCATTCTCAAACTCGTGCTCTACAACTTTCCCATTCAATATAACCTGACCAACGTTAAGCCCTGAGTTCAGCGCGAAAGTTAATTCTGTAACTTTGTCGTCGTGTGTTAGTCGAAAAGCATATTTAAGGTCAAGCTCTAAGAGATTGCCAGGATCAATATTCACCGAACCGCGAATCTCGTCGATATCCAGTGAGACATTTTTTTCATGGTTGGCGTGAATCTTGGACCACTCTACTGGTTGGTAGTAAGCTTGGAGCAGTTGGTGAGACAACAAAAAGAAACCCACAACACTAAGACTCATCAAGCCGACGCCCAAAGGCAGATTCAAAATTCCGATGCGCGCATCGCGCCGGCCTAGAACGCATGCAGCCACTGCGAGAAGTCCGAGAGCACCCAGTACCGTTACCGCACGCATGCCGATAGTTTCCAATGTAGCAAAGTTTGGTACGAGATCTGAGAGGTAGGCGGTGAAGTTTGAAGACGGAGTAACGACGTCAAGCCACGAGAATGGAACCAGCAAACTCAGAATATACAACACCGTAATTAGGAAAACTGAGACTAGTGCAGCAACCAAACTAGATCGGAGGATGCATGTCAGCGCGAGCGCGATACTACACCACAAAAAGAGAGACGGAAATGCATCTACGACCAGGAGGTTGAAAACTGAGGTCGGATCGAGGAAATCACTCCATGGTGCGCTCGTAAAGTAGCCGATGGCTCCGATTCCGACGATCAAGGCTACGCTACAAAAAATCGTGCCGTAGAGCAAAAAAGTTACTCCCAATACGCTACCTGTTAAGTACTCAAAATTGGTTAGCTGACGACTCTCCAATGCTAATAGGATGCGATTCTTTCTGTGATTTTCACGTATGTCGTACGTCAGCAGTACCGCCACTAACTGAAACGCGAGAATTACGAGTGCGTCGACATTGCTCAACAAATACTTTGGTTCAGTCAGGCTATAGGATGGGGAATACGCAGTGCTTAAAGTTTTCCAGACACAGGACTGTATGTAGCCGACGAGTGCTACTAAATTGAGTAGCGCGAAAGCTACCCAGAAGCGTACTAAGGACCAACAAATTCTGATTTGCGCTTTGGCGATCGCGATCGTTCGAGCAAAAGAATTATTCAACAGAAGATATCAACGAAAAATGAGTAGCGTGGAGAAATTATCGGACTTTCTTTTTTGCACCCGAAAATTTCTGTCAGAAACTATGGTTAATTCCTATAAAAAATTGTCGCAGATCTGCTGGAAAGTAACGGTAATTACCGAACGCGAAATCGGCACGGTTAGCGTAATAGGATTCGAGGACATTGAGTATTCTACCGAATGCCGTCCACTGATTGCTCAGCTGCCATTCCGTGCGAAAGTTCACAACTCTGTGCCCACGATAGCGCGCTGAATTGTTGGCGTCAAGATAGTGTGGACCAATGTAATTGAGTTCTAATTCACTCTTTCCGATCGAACTGAAAGCAACCGACCATCGGGCATGTGCTAGCACCTTTGGTGCGGTGTCCACTTGATTTCCCGCCACAATGGATTCTCCGCGCGCAAGATCACGCGTAAAGTCATACTCATGGTTCGCGAAAGTGCTTGCAACGGAGATCTCGTGGGAGTTGTCAATTTTCCAATGAATTTCAATTTCAATGCCTTGAGATTTTGTCGCCCCGTCACTGACGTTCAGACCATTAGCGTCCCTAAAGATGAGATTCGAACTGCTGTCGAGGTAAGCTGCGACCGAGAAATCTATCCTCTGCGACGAAGTTCTCCAACCAATCTCAACCGAGCGTGTATTTTCACTCTCAAGGTCAGCAACGGACTGTCCGTTTTGGAGTCGATAGAGTTCTGTTATTTGCGGTGGTCGATATCCGAGCGACGAGAGTATCCAAAAATGGGAATGATCGGTCGCTAAGAACTTGTAGCCGATTCGTGCTGCGATGTTCGTGAAACTATCGGTCCGATCGCTTGGACGAGTGTAAATACAGCCGCCGAAACCACAGATAGAACCGTCGTCTCGGCTGTTTCCGTCTAAATGACGATTGTCATATTGGTATCCGGTGTGCTCTACACGGACACTCTGTTCTAATGCATGCTGGTTCCACCAGTTCACTGTAGAGCTTTGGAATAGTGCCAAAGTGGTTCCAGTGACCATAAAGTCATAGTGTGTACCAGTTGGCCGAGTCGCTCGTAAAAAGTCTGAACCTTTCGTTGGATTTTGTTGGTATTGAATTAGGGATGCTCTCATCCATTCCAAATGTGCTCCTAAGTTAACACTGAAAGCCCTGAACTGTTTCGTTCGAAACAACAGAGACCCAACACTTACATGTTCATTGTCTTCGCGTGGTTGTCCAGGAAGAAAGTGCTGCAGAAAATCCATCTTGGACATGCGCGCATATGGATAGATATAGAAATCATTGCCATTATCTAATTGACTATATATCCTGAGCGACGCTGCATTGCGGTAAGCCTCTGGGTTTGAATTCGTTCGTCTTAAGCTCTGATTTTCGTACGATTTATAACCAAGTACATACCCCCCGGTTTCTTGCTTCAAAGATGTCAAAGACAAAGAGTGGTTCGCTTCCAAGTTACCGATGTTTGAAGCCCATCCGACATTGAGTTTTTGTTGTACATAGCTCGTTTCATCGCGAAATCCATTCGTGTCGGTCACATGGAATTTTGTCTTTACGTTTTCATTGAGCCAAGCGACGCGCATCTGACGGTAGTTGTGGTCACCAGTTTCCAGACTGAACGAACGACTCGTATCAACCCCTACGAAGGGACGCACATTGATTACTCCGCGCATAGCGTTCCCACCATAGAAAGAACTAGCTGGACCTCGAAGAACTGCAACCCGGTCAGCCTGTTCGATGTTCAGTTCAAACAAGCCATTGACATTGCAAAAACCGACGGGGCGAATGGGAATGTTGTCCTCAAGAAGGAGGATGGAACCGCATGCACCCGATCCAGTGAGTACTGCAGAGCGAAGCCCTGTAAGATGTTCTTGACCTGAGTTCTGAACAACCCAAATTCCAGGAGTTCGAGCGAAAACCTCGTGAGGATGCCGCGGTCGGATGAGCTCAAGCTCTTGATTATCGACTACCGTTAAACTTCCAAGGCTCGACCTTGTTGGTATGTCGCGCGGATCCCCTTCAACGACCATCTCTTCCAATTCTGTCTGTGCTTCATCTGAGATTTCGTTTCCAACAATTACGCCGGTTAAACAGAATAACGACAAAACCACGAGAGAAAGTTGCGCGCTCAAACTACGAGACAAGTCCGACTCCCTGATGGATGTGACGGTCATTAGCTACAGAGTAGCAGGAAATACATCCTACCAATCTCAAGCTAAGCCATTTGAGTTTTTTCGCGCTAAATTAAGTATCTTCGACTTTTTCGACCTTCAGTTCTTCAAGGTTTTTTGCAATGTCTTCAGCGGAGGTTTTGACTGATACTTTGCGGTCCACCTTCAAGATTTTCCCGTCTTTGCCAATATAGAAGGTGTGGCGTTTAGGGTAACCACGCTCCGACAACACGCCGTAAGATTTGGCGACTTCCTGCGTTTCATCGGACAAAATCGCGAAATCAGCACCATACTTTTCTGCGAATGCTTCGTTGTCTTTCTTAGGGTCCACGCTGATCATGAAGTAGTTCACTTTGAACTTCCTGATTAGATGTCCGTTTTTCGTGATTGACTTACACTCTGCGGTACACCCAGGTGTGTCCGCTTTCGGGAACCATGCAAGCACTACCGGTCCTTCTTTCAACAAGTCCGCTAGTTTGTATTCTTCATCGTCACTGCCGGGTAGCGTAAAGTCTGGTGCTTCATCGCCAGCATTGAGTTCTACAGATTCGATCTCTTCACCGGAGGCGACTAATGCAAGAAGTGGTGCTATAAGACCTACGGATAAAGTTCGCCACAAGTTCATGGTTTGTCTCCCATTTTTGATTAATTTTTTGGATTTTCGGTAATTTTAATGGTGGGTTTTTGACTGTTTCGTAACTCACGCCCCTGTGTTATGGCATGAAGATATTTTTGTACGACCTTCTCAAGGCCAAAGTCCAATGCATCAGCGATTAGCGCGTGTCCAATTGATACTTCTTGAACATCGACCGCTCGACAGAACTCCGCTACGTTGAGTAAATCTAAGTCGTGTCCGGCGTTCACACCCAGTCCGATATCGTGCGCGACGTCCGCTGCTTCGATGTATTTCTTGAGCTGTTGTGTAGCCTCGCTACTCTTGATTCCATAATGAGCGACGACCGTTGCCCACGGTCCAGTGAACAACTCAATTCGATCAGTTTTGGTTTGGTGTGCGAGACTTACGATTTCCTGGTCTGCTTCGACAAAAATACTCGTCCGACAACCGAGTTTGTGAAGTTCAGTAACAAAATGGGACACCGTTTCCATTTGCTTCGTTTCACGCAAGTTCCAACCATGATCGGAAGTTAGCTGAGTTAAAGCATCGGGTACCAAAGTACACTGTGTTGGACACGTGTCGCGAACCAACTTCATAAATCCCGGATAGCCGTTGGTTTGAGCTTTCGAAGTAGGGTTACCTTCAATGTTGAATTCAACATTGAAGTTCTTCGTTATTGAACTTAGCTCGTATACGTCGTTTGGCCGGATGTGCCGTTGATCTGGTCGTGGGTGGACCGTAATTCCGGCCGCACCGGTTTGTATGATTTTTCTGCTCGCCACACCGACATTGGGTTGATTCCCATCACGGGCGTTTCGGAGCCACGCAATCTTGTTGACGTTTACCGATAGGGCGGTACTCACTTACTGCTTCGATGGCAGTTGTTCAACATCCATGTCGATTTCTTCTCCGTCAAAGATTATGGTATCTCCGATTCGTCGGTGTTCCATCGAGACTATAAAGCGAGATAAGAGCGAACCGAACTGAGCCCAGAGGATCCAAGCAATCGCCAAGTACAGTACCCAAATCTGTTCACTGAAAGAGTATGCAACGACTAGATTGACTATTCCTCCCAAAAGAAACAGGGTCACATTCACCAATGTTTGATACTTCCATAGACGACCGGGGAGAAGAAGCATCCAATACTTGAATATCCACTTTTGGACATACTCGCGTCCTAAACCGAGCGCAATCAAACAAACCGCAGCAAAAAACCAAGAAATCGCAGTGGGTCGCCATTGAATAGCTATCGGCAATTGCAACACAACAGCAATGATGGTTGTTGCCACCCCAAGGATAAATGCGACTCCCATGAACGGGGAGATTTTCATATTGAAGAGCAGATTGAGGATGAAGTATTGAGTAGCGAGAGCAATCATAAACAGTCCCGCAGCCCAGTAGATATTCTGATCGAAGAAAAAGAAGTACGACAGTACAAAAGCGAGAGCAGCTACAACGTCAGTTATCCCGTACCAAAACATCAATCAATTCCTACTTTTGATTTATTCGATTATAGCACTGCAAGGTGTAAGCCAAGAATATTTTGTGTTCCTTGGGTCAACAACACTCCACCTCGATTTACTTGCTCGATTCCGTCTCTTTTGACTCCAGTGACCTTGAAACCGTATCGGTGAGATCTTGTTCAAAGATCGCACCACCGGTCCGGCGATGTTCTGCCCAGAACACTACTCCCAACAGAAGAGCGGAGAGCAACGGCCAGACAAACCAAGCGGCCGCTTTGTAAAGCATCCAAGTTTGCTCCGAAAACGAGTAGGCAACCAGTATATTTGCAGTACCCGATAGTAGAAACACAATCCCCAATACTAGAGTTTGATAGTTCCAGAGTTTGTCGGAGAGCTTTACGTAATCTCCGAGGAGCCATTTCAGAATATTCCGACGACCGAAAATGTGTGTGAGTAGAAACGCAATACTCATCGCCCACGAAATCACTGTGGGTCTCCACTTGATGATGATTGGCATTTGAAACACGATCGTAATCGTACCCGCAGTCATTCCTAGGACCAGAACGACCCACATTAGCTTAGAAATCTTTAATTTGAAGAGCAGACATATGATGAATTGGACTACTAGAGCAATCATAAAAAACGCAGTTGCCCAGTAAATATTCTGATCTACAAAAAAGAAGTATGAAACTACGAAAACGACGCCCGGTGCGATTTCAAGAATCTGGTACAAAGTATCAATCCATGGTTAAGTTCTGCGACAAGTCATTCTAGTGTTAGATACACACTGACTAATTGGTTTTTGGTGATCGTCCCACCAAGAGCATCTGGTCTTCGTGGACACCGACTACTGTACATGAACCTCTATTTGTGAGGTCAACGGTGGAACCAACAGACACGTTTTGAAAAGGTAATTTTGTTCGAAATAGTTGTCGCTTCACCTGGCCTCGATGTTCAGTTCGAGCAACGATCTCTTGACCCAGATAACACCCTTTTGTGAAACTCACCGCATCATGTTGCGTGAGATTGAGCATTTGCGGTAAGAATAAGCCGCTGGTACTCTGTTCTACGATTGGGAACTCATGCTCGACAGTAAGTTGACTCGTTTGATTCTCGCATTGTGCAACAGACTCTACTCCCCATCCAAACGGTGCTAATTCGACCTCACCATTCACAACAGTAGCAGAAAGACCTAGTTCAAATATTTCATCGGAAAACTCAGACTTAGCGAACACCATGTATCTTCCCAAGTGATTTTTGACCGTTTCAACCAACGAGTTATGGAACACCATGGTTACACATGCGGGAGTACCGTAGCACCAACCATTAGCGATTACACGACCTTTGATGTCGGTTAGAGCCGTCGGTGCGCCGAGCTGCGGTTGCACAGACTCCACGTCAGAGGTCAAGTAGCCTTGAAGAAACTTTGCAGCGTCGATACCTTCGACTCTTAACGATACAAGAGATGACATACTAATACCATTTGCAAACTTCCGTGAATAATGTGAGTTTCAGGTTAAAGAAATTCAAGTCGTGAAGAGTATGGACAAAACATTGCTCCATCAACGAGCACTATGGCGTTCTCGGAGAGGAATGCTAGAACTCGACATTCTGTTTCGACCGTTTGTGGAAGCTTGTTTTGTGCGACTCCCTCCGGATAGGCAAAAAAAATTAGACGAGCTACTGAATCTGGATGACATAGAATTGTTGGAACTCACACAGAATCCAGATTCAAGTCCTAACTACACTACTCTGATTCGAACAGTGATCCAATTCCAGCAAACTGGCACGTTTGAGGAATCTGACCCAAAATCTTAATCGGTCAAAAGACATCGAGTGGGTCCATAGACGGACGGATAATACTCGAGATCGCACGGGCGTTCGTATCGGGATAGTCTTTGTTAAAGTGTAATCCACGGGACTCTTGTCGCCATTGGGCAGCCTTGACGATGAGTTCCGCGACTAGTATTAAGTTTCGAAGTTCCAATAAATCACTGTTAATCTTAAACTTCGAGTAATACTCGTGCACCTCTCGTTTCAACATATCAATGCGTCGGGCGGCTCGTTCTAACCTTTGGTTAGTACGGACAATACCGACGTAGTTCCACATAAAACCACGAAGTTCTCCCCAGTCTTGCGATAGCACTACATCTTCGTCAGATTCAGTGACTTGACTCTCATCCCATTCAGGAATGTGTATTTCCTGTTGCTTAAGTGAGGTCCAATTTTGCTGAATGTGTTGTGCTGCGGCTGCGGCAAAAACTAGGCATTCGAGCAACGAGTTACTCGCTAATCGATTAGCTCCGTGTAGTCCCGTGCATGCTGTCTCACCCACTGCGTAAAGACCTGGAACATCAGTGAGTCCATTGCGGTCCACTAACAATCCACCGCATGTGTAATGTGCAGCGGGAACAATCGGAATGGGTTCGCGTGTCATGTCAATACCGATGCTCAGCAATTTTTCGTAGATCGAAGGAAACCGTTGCTGGATATAGGAAGCCGATAACTGGCTTACGTCAAGAAACAATGAAGATACGCCTAACCGTTTCATTTCAAAGTCAATCGCACGCGCGACAACATCGCGAGATGCCAGTTCTTCGCGCTCGTCAAATCGATGCATGAAACGGTCCCCATTGGGTAAGATCAACCTTCCTCCTTCACCACGTACCGCCTCGGAAATCAAAAACGTGGTCGTACTGGGATGATAAAGGCAGGTTGGGTGGAACTGATTGAATTCCATGTTCGAAACACGACATTCCGCTCGTGCCCCAATGGCGATCCCATCGCCGGTCGCGCCATCTGGATTGCTGGTGTACTTGTAGACTTTGGAAGCACCACCGGTTGCGAGTACGACGCAGGGGATCTTAATTGTCTCGACGCTCTGCGTAGTTCGGTCATAAACATACATACCGAGCACTCTATTTGGATCTTTACCAAGTTTCTTGCTGGTAATTAAATCAATAGCAACGCGATTTACACGTACCTCAATGTTGGGGTGATCGCTTACATGTCGAATCAGTGTGGCGGCCATGGCATGGCCGGTTCCATCTGCTACATGTAATACCCGTGGGAAACTGTGGGCACCTTCACTTGCAAGTTTGAAACCATCAATACTGCGGTCGAAAGGCAATCCGAGTTCGATTAGATGGGCGACAACTTTGTCTGCTTGTTCGACTACGAAGCGCACGACGTTCGTGTCGCATAACCCAGCACCGGCCGCGAGAGTGTCGTTGACGTGCGACTCCAAAGAATCCCCTTCGTGGGTCACTGCAGCGAGCCCACCTTGTGCCTGGACGGTCGAGCCGGCATCAAGGTTTTCCTTGGCGATTAAAAGGATCCGATGGGTTCGCGCAAGATGCAAAGCTGTACTAAGACCTGCTGCGCCAGCACCAACTACTAGAATTTCTGGTTTACTACTCAAAATTTGCTTTTAACTGGGTGGTTTGAGTTTAAGTTTGAACGTACATTTTGTGAATTTTCCCGACATTCTAGAAACTACCTACGTTTCGTTGGTTCAAAACTAGGTAACAACAAACTGCATTAGTTAAGTGATTTTCGATCGAACAGCGATGCTTTACAATACCAAGAAATGGGAATGGACCCGCGTCCTGCGTAACCCTTATGGTCAATGATCTACAGGAACATTTCAGTTGACAGTACAGGAAGACACAGATACAGTATTGGTGAGGCGAGTTCAAGCTGGCGATAATCGGGCTTTTGACTTACTCTTTCACCGATATAAGCATCGATTACGGTCAGCAGTGAGTCGAATCTTAGACTCACGCGAGGATGTGGACGATGTTGTCCAAGAAGCCTTCGTCAAAGCTTACCGGGCATTACCAAAGTTTCGCGGCGAGAGTCAATTCTTTACTTGGTTGTACCGGATTGCAACAAACACAGCCAAGAACCATCTAGTTTCGAAGGCGCGCAAACACACGAGCACCGACATCGACATTTATGAAGAAGCCGCGAGTAACGAATATAGCAATCTCCAAGAAAACGAAAACCCAGAAAATTTACTAGAAAGTCAAGAGCTGGAACTTTTAATTAAAGAAACTGTCCAAAACCTAGAACCGGATCTACGCAGCGCGATCACGCTTCGAGAACATGCGGGGCTGAGCTACGACCAAATTGCACAGATCATGGATTGTCCGGTCGGAACGGTTCGCTCGCGCATATTTCGGGCGCGTGCTGCAGTGTCTGAGAAAATTCAAGAACGCGAAACGAGGGGTCAAGAAGGATTAAACGATACATAACAGTGGTAATGAAACGTATATTGTGGAGAACACCGTGTTTTTTCGTATAAAATTGAATGTAATTCAACGGAGTTATACCTTGGGTAACCGATCTATAACCATGGGGTCACAATGTCCGACGCAATGAAATCGTCACTTTCTGCATTTATCGATGGAGAAACTTCCCCTGAAGAGTCCGCGCAGGTTGCACAACGATTAATTGAAGATGGAGATCTACAATCGGAGTGGAAGAATTATCATGCGATAGCGTCGGTATTGAGGAACGAAGATGTTTCTTCGATGCAATCGCCGATGGATTGGGATGCGCTTGCCGCGGAACTTCCCGAGAACGGCGACATTCTGCAGTTTCAACCACGCAATCGATTCAAGTCGATGTTAGTCCACGGAGGAATCGGTGCTGGTATTGCGGCGTGCATCATGGTTGCAGTGTTTTTAATACTCTCCGATCCTCCCACCGAATCAGATTCCTCCCTAGCAATCGGCACTCCCAACGATGGCGGAACTTTGGAAGCCATCCCAATTAAAGACCCCCCCTTACAACCGCTCAGTTTTAACGAAAGTTTTAGCATAACTGTGTCTCCGATCTCACCAGACATTCGCGAAGAACTTCGCCAAATGACACTTGAAGCATTACACGCATATGACATTAGTCGTTCTGGTATATCGGGTTCCGTGATGCCAGCAGCCAGTGTAGTTTCAAGAAAAGTATCTGAGGAGCGATGATCAGAACGAACTTTCTCTTCATGCGTTCGTTGTTCTACTGCTTCTGCACGCTTTTGTGCGTGTTTTGTGTGCAAGCGACAGAACGCACTGCTACCGAGTGGGTTCAAGCAATGAACGAAGCGCAAGCGGAACTGAGCTTTGAGGGAACCCTAAGTTTCTGGAATGGCGTAGATTTAACTCCAATCGAGTATAGTCAGCATGTGGTTGACGGGAAAGCGCACGTTAAACTCAAACCTCTGAACGGCCCGGAACGTGAGATTACCAGAACTGATGAGGCTCTTTCCTTGACACTATCCGCCGACGACGAATTACGTCAGGTGAGTAATAAATTGAGTGGAAACTCCCTTTCCCGCTTATTAGCACCAAACGCAACAAAGCTCAGTGAAATTTACAACATCTCCAAACTACCGGACAAACGCATTGCTGATCGTTCTGCTGTTGGAGTTTCGATCATGCCCAAGAAGCCAGATCGTCACGGATTTAAGATTTGGATTGACAAAGATACGGCGTTACTTCTCCGTATGGACATGTGTGATTGCGACGACTCTCAGAAAATAAAAAGTGTAATGCAGTTTACCGAGTTAACAGTATTGGAGGATTCCTCTGAAATTACAACTAATGCAGATACAGAGGAAGATTCAGATTTGTCGGTAAATTTGGTGAGTGAAGACCAGACAGTCACAGCGACAGTTCAGGCAGATTGGGAACCCAATTTTATTCCCGACGGCTTCGTGTTGTCAGGTACAAAAACCCAAGAGGGCGCACTGTATAACCGGACCTATTCTGACGGACTAAATGTGTTCACAATTCAGACCCGCCCAGCACCTCGAAACTACAATGACGACATTCAATTAGAAACGATGGTCGGCCCAACAATTATCGTTTCGCGCAGTTCCGCCGATGCACGCGGCCGGCCTCATATTGTTACCGTTGTCGGTGATCTACCGCGCCGTACAATTTGGAAAATTGCGGAAGGGGTCAAATTCGAGCGTTAGCGCGTACCAACGCGGTGATTGAAGCTCATGGGGCAGTTGTTGCTATCGAGGATGGCAACTCAATCATTCGGTTTGCCTACCCCCGTTGTATTGGTTGTACAAAGCAATGTAATCGTAGCAAGCACAACCTCGTTCGATACAAGAAGCCAATGAAAGTTGGTACCGAGGTAATTTTGAAGTTGCCCACCTATGCTTTGTCTCTCGCGATTTTTTTAACATTAGGAGTTCCGATTCTTACTAGCTGTTTTAGTTATCTATGTACCGGTTCGTTTGTTTGGGCGAGTATCACTTTTGGGTTGACAATTTTGGTGGTGCCTGTGCTGTATCGGTATTTTGGTATCGGAGAACACTTATTTCGTCCCACAATTTGTAGAATAATTTAGATTAAAAGTAGTGTTATCGTCGGATTGTGTTCGTACAAGCGTACACAGTAGACCGACAGACGTCATTCGGAGACAAAGAGTATGAAAAGCCGTGGAACCACAAAGGCTAGCAAGGTCTTAGTACCACTGTTTCTTCTTCTTTCGACATTTTGCGCAGTATCAACCATTGCTAGTGGCGTGTTGATTTTTAGTAGTTGGGACACATTGGAGAAAGCAACGACAGACGCAGAACGTCTATCTGGGGTTTTGGAGCAGAAAGCGACAACGATGGAGGCAACGGTGAACGATCGTAATGTGTTCCGCGTTGTTGTTGCCGTCGCGACCGACGAAGATCGTTCGGCATTGGTGCAGACCGCTAAAGACAAGAAACTACAGCCTTGGTTCCTTTCAACTGAGAAATTAAATGAAATGGCATCAGCTCCGGATGCTCCGGACTCGACGCCGAGTACGGGAGAAACGGCTGGAGTACCTAGTACAACAGAACCAAATGTCGTATTGAGTGTTAACGATACCGACCCAGACGCCGTGCTTAACTATTTAGATCAAGCCACTATTAATTCTACAATCGCCAAACTTGATGCTGTTCGAAAGCGCGCACAAGAACTTATTCAAGATTTTGAACCACGTTCTACAGAACAACCAGCAATCGAAGAAGTAATTGAGACTCAACCGACTGAAGAAGTGCCTCAGGATTCCTCAACGGAACAAGTAGAGGAAACAGAGGAACAACCCGAGACTTCTTCTACGGAATAAATAGTCGGGACTACGGTCCTCCAATATCGTGGTGCCCAAGCGAGTTATCGCTTGAGCACTCTTGCGCGTTTAGGTTAGTTCGTAGGATCGGGTAAGAACTTCTAGAAAGTGCCCACTAGGGTCGTAGAAGTAAAATCCTCGACCACCGTCGCGGTTGTTTATTTCGTCGGGTCGATTCTTCGCCGGGTCTGCCCAATACGGCAATTCCTTGGCTTGAATTCGGGCAAAAATTTCATCGAACTCTTGCTCGCTAACCTTGAATGCAAAGTGTCGAGATTGAAT
>CAZEFI010000017.1:0-1124 GCA_964511425.1 uncultured Pseudomonadales bacterium | reverse complement strand
GGAAATTTGATGCGCAGGGAAGAAAAATTTCGCATTCTTAATACGGCTCCCGAATGGAGCGACACGATCTTTGACACTTGTTCGGAATTAGCCGAACTTTTAGAGCAGAATTCGTACCGCTTTGCGGTCACGATGCCCAGCACGCCACATATATATATACGCTGAAGCAAACTTGGCCGAGCGAAGAAGAGTTTGTGGAGGCACTTCGAAAATTGCGAACTGTCGAGCGAGTAGAGGAGTTCTTTAGAGGATACTGGTATCGTCGATTCAACGCGAACGGCTAAAAATATTGGACGATGGGGGCGAATTTAGACCACATTTTGATCAATCGAGCCACTCATGCCGCGCAGTTTGATCCCTACACGGCGATAGCCGATTATTACGATTTAGGGTTTCACAAAAGACAATCCGACGTAGAAAAAAGCAAGCAAGTTTATGATTTATTGTCGATCCAATCCAATATGGATGTTCTCGATATCGGATGTGGTACCGGGGCTCTTGTAGACTTTCGTTTTAAGAATATCCGCCCAGAGCAATATACTGGCATTGACCCCAGTCGTGGAATGCTAAGCGTCTTTGGAGACAAGCATTCGGAATTTCGCGATCGTCTGGTTCGAACAGCGTTTGAAGATTATTGGCCGAAACCGGATCAGAAGTTTGATTTAGTTGTAGCGTTGTTTGGCGTACCTTCCTATATCGATGAATCCGACTTCTTTTCGAAGAAAGTCCAATGGCTTCTCAAGCCCGGCGGGTCGGCACTTCTGATGTACAACAAGCAGAAGCCCGAAGATACCGAATATTACCGCAATCTTGGTATGGAGAGGCCGCAGGAGTACGCGAAGCCTGTCGGTGATGATTTTTGGTTCATTGAGGAGCGAGACGATCCTTGCTGGTTGATATGCGTTGGCAACAAACCACAATAGTACGGTATGCTTTGAACGAACGTCTTGCTTTGGAGTACTGAACGAGCGGTCCTAGCTAGCTAATCGGAAATGGTCGTCAAAACCTTTTTCACAATGAAATTAATTTGTTCGACAACGTCATTTATGACCTGGTCCCGTTCCACACCAGTCTTGAGGCGAATAGGAACATAAAGTCCGTCGCTTTGGGACCTAGCATCCCTA
>CAZEFI010000016.1:36801-38196 GCA_964511425.1 uncultured Pseudomonadales bacterium | reverse complement strand
TCTGGGCTTTTGAAGACCTCTCTAATATGCCACAGTAAATATTCTGGGGCAGGTCGTGCCGACTGTACGGGCGGGGGTGCTCGCAAGCAGAAACTATCGTATTGACCTAATACTCTGTCTATGCCATCTCCCTGAACTTCAGGTGAAACTTTGATCGTCAAATCAGGTAGCACTGTGAAAGCACCCGAGTCGAACAGTTGGTGGTGTAGAGCACATAACGCTAATCCGTTCTGAATCACCGCTGGTCCTTCGCTTTGGTGCCACTGAATGTGTGCAGCCTCGATGCCTAAAGGTCGGTCGAAAAATTGACCAGAAAACTCACAAACTGCACATGCACTATCGTAAGCCGATAGGACTATAGACCGAAACTTGGGGTCGCGTCTACGATATGTGGTCCGTAAATATTCATCTGGATGCAGCGCGTCAACAAGGTAAGGTGTGCTAAATGGAATGGATGAGGCTTCGAGTATCTCATCATGTATTGAAGGAGGAAAGTGTCGGCCGACCAGAGCTTCGACTATCCGCTGTACCAGCACAGGACTATTGCGAAGGATTGTGTATACAGAAACTGCTAGTCCACCGCGAACTTGAAAGCGTAGCAGGTCATTTCTATATGCATCTCCACTCTTTGTGGTTCTAACTAGATGAGCGTTTTCCACTTCCCAAATGCCATCGTTTCGCAGACGCCAGAACGGATAGTGGGTGTTGAATGATCTCCCGTGTGGTCCAAACCTACGCATCAAGCGGCTAAGTTCTCGATCAATCAGTTCGTAGGAAACCAAGCGTTCCTCGTTGCGTAAACAACGCCCAATTGCCCACAAAAGCAAAAGAGGTTTATGAGGTGCTCGCTTATCTCCTGATGTACCAATTTGTACATTCAGAAATCGAGAGAAACAGTCGCCGTCGTTGATAATATTTTCAGATAACTTCTTTGAAGACAGGATTGTAGCAAAAGTTTTTCGGCATTGGTCTGTTTATCCGCTCCTGAAAAAGTCGAAGAATTCAATCCTTTAGGTTTATTCGCAATAAAGGATTCCAAAGCTCTCTCGACTGAGTTGAAACAATTACGCATCTCATTGGCGAGAAATTTTTGTAGATTGACAGGAATTCGTTTCTACCTTTCGGTTAGGAAGAGTCCATACACATTCTTGGTGCCGCTCCCAATGTCAATGTCTCAGCAGCGAATAAAATCTCTACATGGACACAACAGTACGTGTATCCGTTGTTTGGAACACTCTCTACCGTTATCGAGCACTGGCTTACGTGTGTGCGTCGATTGGATTATTGATGGCCACTTTTGTAGCATCCTTGCACTGGATTATCCTAGTTGCGACAGTTGTGATCGGTTGTGGTGGTCCATTTCTTGTTGTGATCGCGTGGGACATCGTGCATCGA
>CAZEFI010000016.1:0-36701 GCA_964511425.1 uncultured Pseudomonadales bacterium | reverse complement strand
AATTTCAGCAAAGCAACAGGATTGTGTGAATGACTGATTTCCCAAATGAAGAGAACCCATTTTTGACCTTTAAGTCTCGTAAGGAACTTTTAAAGTTTGTGTTGAAGTGGTCATTAGCAATAGCATTAATTTTGGGAGCCGGATCGATATTGAGGGAACCTGTTCTGGACACAATTTTTTATATGCTCGCTGTGTTCTTAGGTCTTTCTATCGGTTGTTATATAGGATTGAGACAAATATCCTCGAAAAAAAACTGGATTGTCGAAATTCTAGAACCCGATACTACCAAGTCCGATTGAAAGAGATTCGGCGAAATCAGAACGCTAGTCAATGAAACAATACATTTTTATTTTGGTTGTTCTGCTTGCGGGCAGCGGGGGAAGGGTCGATCGTATGAGACCCGTTTTGTGGTTGTGCGACTACTTGTCTGGCGGCGGAAAGACTCAAACGTCAGTGACGTTGGATTTGATATTTGGTCTAAGGTGCAGGACGTCGTCGTAGATCGGTTAGAACAAGAAGGATTGATCGCGCCGTAATATACTAGAAAAACTACATCAGCCTGAGCACAATACTTGTGGGTAGAGGAGTTGTACTTTACCAATAAATTGCCGATCTGAACAGTTAGCGCAAATGACCGGTCCATGAAAAACATCAGCATTGCACCGAACCGATCACCTTTATACGACGTTGGTGGAATTCGAACGACTCTGTCTTTAACGTGGGTACTGGCATATTGTGGTTTGCTACCTTAATCGCATTGTTCCAACGAAAGGACACCTTTTGGTTAAAGTTCCTAGGTGTTGGTTTACCACGGTTAATTTACGGAATCAGAGGTACAATTCAGATCTTCCACTACACAGTTCGGTAAACGCGTATGTCCGATTCCTTACAAACTTCCAGTACTGACCATTCATTACTTACGCCGAACGAAACTGCTTGGTTTCAGTTCTCGCGATGTTTGATCTTTGTGCTTGGTATAGCGAGTGTAGTACTTTCTTTTTTTGGTGGTTACTACGTTATCTTGTGTTTTGTGTTTGCGTTCCTTTGCCCTATGTTGGCAAATGTAGTTTGGTGGCAATCTCGATTTGTATTGGACAGTCCACATACTCGATTTATATGGCAAACTCCGTCGACATCAGGTTCGAGCCAGCGGAGGCGTAGCAGGCCTCGGCTGACAAAACCACAGTTGTTGCTACCGATTATCGAGCACATTGTTTGCGCGTTTGTACGACATTCCGCGAAACAATCTGTGGACGCAGCGCAATCTTCTTTGGTTCGGTTTGAATCATCGAGCATTATGAACCCAAGTGGCAAATTTCAAAAGTCGCTTGTGAATCTACAAAACCATGTTGTAGTAGCTTTCATTACCAGCTGTTGCCAAGTCTACGGGATCGTTGCTTACTTCGTGTATTTGTGGCCTTCTGGATGACTTGACCGTCAGCCCTACGGCGAGTTCTGTTTAGGAATGGAAACGAACCGATTAGAAATTGTCACGCGCTTCGAGCTGAACAACGTTTAGCATCTAGTTAACGTCAGAAGAACAAGGTGCATAATTGCTGTGTTACCCGCCCCGGTGGCACAGTTGGATAGCGCGGCCGCCTCCTAAGCGGCAGGTCGAAGGTTCGAGTCCTTCTCGGGGCGCCAAGATTGAGTCAGACTTCCAGTTGTTTGACACTAACTATTTGGAAACTGAATCACCCAACGTTGATAGTCGACAACGGTGTCCACATCCCAAAGCGCGGCGAGTAAAGTGACGTTCACTCCAAGATCCTGAGCTCGCGAAAGAGTTTGTTCCAACACTCGATCACTTCCCCACGGAATGTTTTCAAACAAATACTCGCGCGGCTCATTCATGCCAATCAAACAATATCCACCATCTTCTGTTGGTCCAATAACCACATCGTGTCCCGAAGCTAATTGATCCAGCGCACTTTCAATATAAGCTGCGTTCAATAGAGGGACATCCGCACCAATCACCAACTGAGCTCCATCGTTCAATGCTGTGAACATCCTGTGCCCTAAATCACCCTGAGGTTGTATTTTCAATTCTTGCTCCGGTGCTATCTGATCCCAGATCTCAACATCACCTTCGTACCAAATTGTGGTGGGGAACTGAGTGATGGCTTCCAAAGTATTTTGAAGTAAAACGCGATAACAATGGAGAGCTTGTTTGGTCCCAATTTTCTCCGCTAAGCGATGTTTGACTTGACCGAGCACCGGTGAGCGCGCAAGTAAAGCTATATGTTCCGATTGCGCGTCGTTCACAGTCAACGATAGTACTCCGCATAGAGAGACTCGGGTGAAACTCCCAAAAAGTACTTTATTCGATAACCCCACATGCGAACTATGGTTCGGAAAACACCATTGGTGTCCCATTTTCGCGTCGAAACCCCCAATCGATTCCTGCTACAAAAGGGTCGTTCAAGTTTGCGTAAACGTTTGCTTACCTCAACGTCCTCCATGAGAGGTTGTTCAGGAAATCCACCAATCTCGGTAAGGATATCGCGATGAAAGAACATGCCCTGATCGCCAGTACAAATACCAGTAAGCCGAGAGCGAATGTTCATAAGGGATTCGATCATGCGATACTCCCAACGTGATCCTAGTAAAGTCACGTCGAAACGACCCCATCGAGCTTGGTTGAGAGCAACTACCAGACTCTCAACGATCCCGTCATCGATAAGACAGTCCACATGTAAAACCCAGATCCGATCTCGACTTGCATGCATGATGCCCATTGACACTTGAGCCCCTCGGCTGGGTCGAATAGCATGTAGAAAAATGGTATCTTTCGCAATCTCGTGTGGATCGTCATTACTACCTCCGTCGACAACTATAAGTTCAAAGTTTTTATAAGACGCCAATGTCGGTAATAATCGAGCAAGGTGCTTTCGATCGTTCAGAATCGGAATAACAACTGAAACCTGACTCAAACCGGCGAGAGTTCGCTCGGAAAGCAATGTACTCGTTACTCGTTGCTGTTACGTGATGATTCTGATTCTACTTCTCGATCTTGCAGGTCTGGCTCTAAAACAAAGTGATCGGGCAAGGAAAAATCGACGTCTGGTGCTATATTTGCGCTATCCATTAACCACCCATAATCTCGTGTCCCGACTAATTCATAACTTCCTGTGGAAGTGTTGATGTGTGCATATGTCGCAGTATCACCTAGATTGAGTACGAATGCGTACTCTTGAGAGCCATCTTGAATAGTACCGTCCAAAATACGTAGTTGCGCAATGCTCGCATCGACCTTTGTGACCTTTCCAACCAAGACATCTTCCAGTTGTGGGATCGAAAATTGGACTAGTTCCCCAACCGCTTTGGACCACAAGGCCGAGCTAATTTCAACCAATACTCGTCCCTCAACGTCATCGGAATGGGTAGGAAGTTGGTCTTCGGGCACAGAACTTTCGTCAACCGGTTTCCAAGATGCTAGATTCACATCGACAATTCGCGTACCTTCCGAACGAGTTGGAATTTCCTCGGTTAATGAATTTTCTTCAATAAATGTGGTGTCGGAGGAATTCTCCACGCCTTGTTCAGAGCTAGGATCGTAGAAGTTGCCATCTTTTGGGGCGGTAGCCGTGATCGATTCCCGAGGTTTACCCCAGGGCTGAACGAATAGTAGGAACAGTACTAGCAGTACTAGAGATACGGGTATTCCGACGATCCACTGTACCCAGGCATTACTCCCTTTGACCGGTTGTTTGTCTGTATCTACCACTTTCGGTTCACTACCTGTTAGTAGAGAAACTCACCGCTATTGCAGTGCTTGCTGTTGATAAGAGTCCAATCCGTCGTTCCATCGAAATAATTCGAGCATCTATTGGTTAGCCGTCACGTGGCCTAGATGCACTTGGTGGAAATCATTACTGTACATGTTGAGTATAAGAAAACTCCACATTTATTTTAATTTAGATTTATAATGGGCAAGAATCAGTCACAGGAGCTAACAATCCATGACTTTTGATATCTTCGCACTGAACTGGTGGGCTATTCTCGTCGCGACGTTATCCTCATTTGTGCTTGGAGGCCTATGGTACGGACCGTTGTTTGGTAAGCAATGGTTGCGAGCGCTTGGTAAATCTGAGTACGACTTAACTCCCTCTGCGGTGCCCTTCGTAGTAGCCTTAATTACTTCATTCATCACTTGTCTGACATTAGCGTGGTTAATTTCTCTTCTCGGAGTTAACACTTGGGTGTATGGAGCGCTATTAGGTGCAATTGTTGGTGTCGCGTTCATTGCGTGCTCAAGCATTTCAGACGGAGCATTTTGTCGATGGTCCTGGACACTTTTATCCATCCAAGCGGTATACCGCATTCTTCACTGTGTGATCGCTGGAGTAATTCTCGCGATTTGGTGATCCATACACTTATTTCCAATGTGGTTGAGTAGCTACAGCTCTTTTCACTACCGTACAGTCTAAATAGCCCCGTGGCTGGCGAAGTCGACGGCTGCTTCGTACCCTTCTCATCCTCCATTGACTATGTTTTCAAGAATAGAATATCTACTAATACATTTCAAATCTCTATGCCAAATAACGTAGCTACAACACCAGAAGAACTGATCCGGAAAGAATATACGGCCGGATTTGTAACAGATATTGATACCGAAACCTTACCGCCCGGGCTGTCCGAAGAGGTCGTTCGCGAGATTTCTCGTATTAAAGCCGAACCGGAGTGGCTCACCGAGTGGCGCTTAGACGCGTTTCGCCGCTGGGAGAAGATGGAGGAACCAACTTGGGCACATGTGGAATACCCACCTATTGATTACCAAGCGATATCATATTTCGCGGCACCAAAAGGAGAAAAACCAAAGAGCCTTGACGAAGTTGACCCCGAACTGTTGCGTACATATGAGAAACTAGGTATACCGCTCCACGAGCAGAAAATACTGGCCGGTGTCGAGGAAGAACCCTCTCAACCTCGCGTGGCTGTAGACGCAGTCTTCGACAGTGTGTCGATCACTACCACTTTTAAGGACACATTAAAACAACACGGAGTAGTGTTTTGTTCGTTTTCCGAAGCCGTCCAAACACATCCCCATCTTATCAAAAAATATCTGGGTTCGGTTGTACCCAAACAAGACAATTTTTACGCTGCGCTAAACTCTGCCGTTTTCAGTGACGGGTCCTTCGTTTACGTCCCGAAAGGGGTTCGTTGCCCTATGGAACTTTCTACCTATTTCCGCATTAACGCCGAAAACACCGGGCAATTTGAACGAACTCTCATCATCGCGGACGAAGGCTCTTACGTAAGCTATCTTGAAGGTTGTACAGCACCAATGCGAGACGAAAACCAGCTTCATGCCGCTGTAGTTGAGCTCATTGCTCTAGATGATGCCCAAATCAAATATTCCACGGTGCAGAATTGGTATCCAGGAGACGAGAATGGGGTTGGCGGTATTTACAACTTTGTAACTAAACGTGGAACATGTCGGGGAGCGCGCTCACACATCAGTTGGACGCAAGTAGAGACAGGTTCTGCAATTACGTGGAAATATCCAAGCGTAATCTTACGTGGGGATGACTCAATCGGTGAGTTTTATTCGGTCGCGCTTACAAATAATCGACAACAGGCTGATACCGGTACTAAAATGACGCACATTGGTCGAAACACCAAGAGCACGATCGTTTCTAAGGGTATTAGTGCAGGACACAGTTCCAACGCATACCGTGGACTCGTCCGTATGAACCCAGGAGCAAGAAATGCTCGCAATTACACACAATGTGACTCTTTACTTATTGGATCTGAGTGTGCCGCCCATACATTTCCATATATTGAATCTCGCCGAAAAGATGCAATAGTTGAACATGAAGCTACTACTACGAGAGTCAGTGATGATCAGCTGTTTATGTGTAGACAACGAGGAATTGAACCCGAGAAAGCCGTTTCGATGATTGTGAATGGATTCTGTCGAGACGTTTTTCGAGAACTACCCATGGAATTTGCCGTCGAAGCATCGAAACTCCTAGAAGTGAGTTTAGAGGGTGCGGTCGGTTGAGCCTACTTGAAGTCTCGGATTTACATGTAAGAGTAGCCGATCGTGAAATTCTCAACGGAGTAAATCTCGACGTAAATCCCGGCGAAATCCACGCGATCATGGGACCAAACGGCTCGGGGAAGAGCACGTTGACTAACACCATCGCTGGTCAAGAAGGATACTCAGTCGCCGCTGGAGACTTGCGGCTAAATGGCACGAATTTAGTCGATTTAGAACCGGAAGAAAGATCGTATGCAGGGCTATTCTTGGCATTTCAATATCCTGTTGAAATCCCTGGTGTCACCAACATGGAATTTCTTAAGACTGCGGTTGATAGCCATCGCAAGCAACGTGGCGAAACCGCGCTATCCTCTGTTGAATTTATTAAGAAAATGCGGGCTCTGGTCGCCAAACTGGAGTTCAACCCTGAATTTCTCAAGCGCGGAGTCAATGAATCTTTTTCAGGTGGCGAAAAGAAACGAAACGAAATCTTACAAATGCTTTGTTTAGATCCGAAGGTCGCGTTGCTTGACGAGACTGACTCTGGACTTGACATAGATGCATTACAAGTCGTCGCGCAAGGAATCAACGAGTTTCGTAAGCCACACAACGCCGTTGTCCTGGTAACACACTACCAGCGATTGCTCAATCACGTAGTTCCAGACTTTGTTCATGTCTTGTTGAACGGATCCATTGTGAAATCGGGTGACGCTTCACTAGCTCTTGATCTCGAGCGCAAGGGGTACGCTTGGTTGGAGCAGGACGCAAGCCCCTAACCGCAGTTTTCTTTCCCATGCCAGCTGAACCGGTCAAAGTCGCACCGTGGCTCGACGCGACGCACCTCGAGCGAACAATTGAACGCACGCCAATACCACTACCACGAAAGGAACCTTGGAAGTACACCAGCTTGAAACAGGTACTTCAACGTCTTGACAGTCCATTCGAAGACAACGAAAAGTTGCCAACACTGAATGGCAATGGTGTAAGTGTTGGGGACTTTTGCGACCCTAAGATTGCTTCTCTGGCGCGAAAGTACTTAAACAACATTGCGAATAGTCCTACCAATGTCTTGGTTTCTCTCAATCTGCTTCGTGCACAACAGGGCTATGCCATTGTCGCACACAACAACAGTGGATCCGCATGTCCAGTGATCAACATTCCGTCATCAGATTCATGCGAACGCATCTTGATCGTCGTTCGGGAACATTCGAATCTTGAAGTCATCGAACACACTGGCGGTGGTAACCGAGTTATTGAATGTGTCGTATTGCCCGGAGCACAGCTCTTACACCGACGGATACAACCTGCTTCATCGAATGTTGAATACAACGCTCTCACGGTAAGTGTCAAGGAAAAATCCAGCTATAAGATGGTGCAATACTCCGTCGGAGCACAACTGCGGCGCAACGATATCGACGTCAACATTGAGGGGGAAGGTGCGCGAGTCGATATTTCGGGCGGTTGGAAGCTCGCGAACTCCTCGCACATTGATACCCAACTTGCTGTGAATCACCTGGCTAAGGGCGCAACTAGCCAGCAGATGTTTCACGGAGTAGTAGGTGACTCCGCACGAGCGGTCTTCAACGGGCGAATCTATATTGCTCGTAACGCTCCACAAACAGACGCGCACCTGCAAAACAAGAACATAGCAATAAGCGATGGAGCTGCAATCTACACAAAACCAGAATTAGAGATTTACGCTGACGATGTGGCGTGTTCCCACGGCGCGACCTCCGGTCAGTTAGATGAGCAACAGATCTTTTATTTGAGGACGCGTGGCATTGCTGACGAAAAATCCAGAGAGTTGATCTTGGAGGGTTTCCTTGCGGAGATAGTAGAACATGAAGAGGGTGCGCGCGTTTTGGGAATAGAGCACGGACAGCTAGCAGAATTATGACGACATTCGTACCACCCAAGGGAGACTTTCCATTACTCGTTAATCGTGAACCTATTGTTTATCTTGACAACGCAGCAACGACACAAAAACCCAAGGTTGTGATCGACGCCCTGATTGATTACTACACGCATCACAATGCGAATGTACATCGGGGACTCCACCAAATCAGCGACGAAGCGACGGGAATGTTCGAGGGTGCGCGCAAAACCATTGCGAATTTTGTGAACGCATCTACTCCCAATCAAATTTTGTTTACACGTGGCACCACGGAAAGCCTGAACCTCGTTGCGTATACCTACGCACCAATTGTTCTAAACGATCAAACTACAGTTCTGATCTCGGAAATGGAGCACCATTCCAATTTCGTGCCTTGGCAACTCATTTGTGAATGCATGGGAGCGACGCTTCGTGCGGTTAAAGTCAATTTAGATGGCTCCCTAAACCTCGACCACTACCAAGAACTACTCAGATCTCACAGGGTCGCTTTAGTTTCGATAACCCACGTATCTAACGTATTGGGTACGGTCAATCCGATGCGCGAAGTCATTGATCTCGCTCACGAAAACGATGCTAAAGTCGTTATTGACGGGGCTCAAGCTGCAGCACATCGAGACATTGATGTGCAAGAATTGGCATGTGACTTTTACGCTTTTTCGAGTCACAAGATGTACGGGCCCACGGGATTTGGTATTCTCTATGGTCGAGCGGAACTACTACAAGAGATGGGACCGTGGCAAGGTGGCGGAGAAATGATTAAACATGTGAGCTTAGAGAAAACTACTTTTCAAGAACCTCCGCATAAATTCGAAGCAGGTACGCCCGACATCTCCGGTGCGATCGGAATGGCTGTAGCAAGCGAATATATGATGCAGCAAAAGGCGAAGGGGGCTACTGAATATGAGGATAATCTATTAAGTTATGCGACCGAAAAATTACTAGAAATTGACGGCTTACGTGTTATCGGTACAGCCGCAGAAAAATGTGGTGCATTGTCGTTCTTGGTAGACGGTACACACCCACACGATGTAGGCACTCTCCTTAACGAGCAACAAATCGCGGTGCGAACGGGGCACCACTGCGCGATTCCACTGATGGAAGCATTGGGTATTCCAGGAACGGTTCGAGCGTCTTTTGGTCTATACAATTCTAGAGAAGATGTCGGTCGGCTTTATGAAGCCTTGAAAACCGCGGTACGAGTTCTTAGAAAATAAGTCATCATGCAAGTTGAATCTTTTGACCCTACGCAGTTAAACGTTAGTGACCGAGCCTTGGAACATATTCGCGGTCAGTTGGATAAAGAAAACGCTCGTGCCGTCGTACTCGATGTCGTCGAAACTGGTTGCAACGGTTTTATGTACGAGCTGAAGTACGCAACTGAACTCACAGAAAAGCAAGACGCGAAGGTTTTTGAGTTCAATGACAACGTAAAGGTAATTGTCGCTACCGAACATTGGCCGATTCTACAAGGAACTGAGATCGACTACGTCACAGAGGGACTCAACTCCGCGCTGAAATTTAAAAATCCCAACGCTGACACTTTGTGTGGCTGTGGGGAAAGTTTTTCGATCCGTGGAACGTAAATTACTCCCGATTCAACGCGAAGTTGAAGCTCGAATAGTTCCCACGGGGGACAAAGTAATCGTACCTGCTGGAGTGTTTGTTACGTTGACACAAGCACTTGGTGGTACGTACACGATAGTCTACAAAGGAAATATGGCGCGAATTGAGAGCGAAAACGCGGATGCTCTCGGTTTTGAACCAGAAATCCTTCACTACGATCCTCCCGCAGATGGAAAGATATCGAAAAATCAAGTATGGGACACTCTGCGAACCGTACACGACCCCGAAATCCCAGTCAGCATCGTTGATCTGGGCTTGATTTACGATGTGCAAATCGAGAATACTAAAGTAAAAGTTTCGATGACACTAACTGCTCCCGGATGTGGGATGGGACCGGTTCTGGTACGAGATGTCGAAGAGCGTTTGAAACGGGTTCCTTTTGTCGAAACGGTTTCTGTGAGCTTAGTGTTCGATCCTCCGTGGAGTAGAGACCTCATGAGCGAAGAAGCACAATTAGAACTTGGGTTGTTTTGAGATGCTCTACGATCTCGAAGAAATCCAAGAATCTATACAGTACTTGACGGATTGGGAAGACAAATACAGTTACATCCTAGAACTCGGCGATTCTCTTCCCGGTATACCAGAGTCCGAACGCTGTCCGGAACATTTAGTGGAAGGATGCCAGAGTAATGTCTGGCTATTAACGGACTATGACTCAGACGAAGACCTTGTGTCCCTACGAATGGACAGTGATGCACATATTGTTCGAGGGCTGATCGCAATTCTGCTCTCTGTTTATTCTGAGCGATCTCCAGGAGACATATTGTCCTTCGGCATTACTGATTTTTTTGACGAACTAAATCTCCTAAAGCACCTATCCCCAATTCGAGGTAATGGTTTACGTGCACTCATTCAGAAAATTCGATCCGTAGCAAGTCAATATCACTCATGAACTGACAACGGTAATTTCCGTTCAGATTTATGCACCGTGCGCTGAGAATTTCTGTTCTAACACTAGCATACCCGTTAGTGATGTGCAGTGCATTCCTGTTGTTCTATTGGCTACAAGAGATCTTTTCAATGTTGGTAGCTTCCTACATTGCGACGTTTTGGGGGTTGCTGTGCATCACAATACATGAGTGGTTAACGCCACACAAAGTCCAATGGCATCCTACCCGTTTCGATTTGATCAACGACGTAGCCTACATGGTTTTAGGGCAAGTCCTACTCGAGCGCCTCCTCTTTTTTGTTTCTTTTTTTGTCATCGCAATACTCGCATCAAGCGTTACTTGGCAAGTCCCTAGCGTCTGGCCCCACGAGTGGCCCATTTGGTTGCAGGCTATTCTGCTACTAACCGTTGGTGACTTCTTTCGATATTGGTTACACCGTCTATTTCATAACGTACCATGGTTGTGGGCTTTTCATCAAGTACACCATTCACCGAAGCGACTGTATTGGGTCAATGTTGGCAGATTTCACCCGATCGAACAAGCTTTACAATTTGTCGTGGACGCTCTCCCGTTCGTCCTAATCGGCGTACAAACGGAAGTGTTGTACGTGTACTTTGTCTTTTATGCAGTTAACGGTTTCTATCAACATTCGAACTGTGACGTGCGTCTTGGTCCGTTAAACTGGATTGTGGCAGGACCTGAGCTTCACCGTTGGCATCATTCATTGAATCTTGAGGAATCCAATCACAACTACGGTAACAATCTCATCATTTGGGATGCTTTGTTTGGTACTCGTTTCTTGCCAGCCAACCGTCAGGTCGGTGAACTGGGAATCCCTGTGGCAAATTATCCTATGAGTTTTTTGAGTCAATTAGCAGCACCGTTTCGGCGACACCCAGATACAGGTTGACATTGATGGGTCTAACAACTTACTTTCTATTCAAAACCGTGCTTACTATCAAGCAACGGCCGTCTTACCGAGCTATGATGAATGCTGCAAAAGTCCCAAAGACCACTCAAGAAGAGGTGCTGAAGCGAATCGTACGGGTAAACCGGAACACGGAATTCGGCCGCAAGCATCAATTTGAAGACATTGACTCGGCGGAACAATTTCGCGAGCGGGTCCAGGTGCATGATTTTGAACTCTTGCGGCCATACATTGAGAAACAACGTGACACCGGTGCAGAAACACTCACAACTGAAAAAGTTATTCATTACAACCGAACTAGTGGTACGACCGGCACGCCGAAAGATGTCCCAATCACTCAAACTGGAGTCGCAGAAACTCGGCAACTGAGTCAATTAGGGGCATACGCGTTAATCCAACAAACATCGATATTTACTGGCAAGGTGTTCGCTATTGGTGGTGCGGCAGTCGAAGCGTCCACGAGTAACGGAATCCCTATCGGCTCTGCTTCAGGTCTAATATATCGCCAACAATCACGGTTCGTACGTACAAGATATGCGATTCCACCAGAATCCTTCGACATTCAAGACAGTGAACTCCGTTATGTGGTGATGGCAGTCTACGGACTGCGAGAACCAACAGTCACGACAATGGCGACTGCTAATCCTTCGACGTTCGTACGCTTGCTTGACGTGATCAACAACAACATCGACGACATTCTTCATCACATTGAGCTCGGTACATTTCCTGAGTGTCAAATTTCACTCCCATTGATAAAACCAAATCCAGCTCGAGCAAAACAGCTTCGAAGTCTGCGATCCAAAAAACAAACTTTGACCTATCGAGACATTTGGCCAAATGTGAAAGGAGTCGTCGTCTGGTGTGGTGGAAGCTGCCGCTTCGCGGTTTCGAAATTACGAAAGTTGTTGCCAACTACCACCCAGGTCATCGAACTGGGATATAACGCGAGTGAAGTGCGTGGCACGGTCAATGTGAACGTCCGAAAGAACCTATGCTTACCTTCGCTTCAGCATGTTTACTTTGAATTTGTCGAGGTAGAGGACTGGGAGAACGAACGACAGCACTTCCTAGGCTTACACGAACTCGAAGAACATACCTATTACTACATTTTCATCACTACTTCTAATGGACTGTATCGATATGACATTAACGATGTCGTCCAAGTAACGGGTAGGATCAACGAGACTCCAACACTAGAGTTCGTCCGTAAAGGACGTGGCGTTACCAACATAACGGGTGAAAAGCTCACCGAATCGCAAGTCATGGAAGGTATGGAACGTCTGTGTCACGAGTTATCTATCGATCCAGACTTTTTTGTACTCTTAGCCGATGAACTGAAATCGTCGTACTTGCTGTGTATCGAACTGAATTCTGAACACGCACCAAGTACCCTCGTCCAAAGATTCGACAACATTCTGCAACAACTTAATATTGAGTACGAGTCGAAACGTAAGAGCGAGCGCTTAGGTGCGATGCGGTACCATCATTTACCCCAAGGATCGGGGTATGCATATCGGAGTGAATTGGTCTCCGCTGGACAGCGAGATTCACAGTTCAAATACCAACACCTGCAATATCTCAGAACCACGTCGTTACAACTAAATTAGACACCTCGGGCACACCACCTGTGCTACAAACACTCCAGACACACCGGATCACGTTGCGCGCAAATCTAGATAGAGCATAAATCGCATGTTGAGTTTTGAAGTATTCAGTTTTCCCGTTCCATTCAAGCGAGTATTCCGACATTCATCGGCATCGCGAAGAAAAGCTGAAAACTTCATCGTGAAAGCTAACGCTAAAAATCAAATCAATGGTTGGGGTGAAAGTTGTCCACGGGAATACGTAACTGGAGAAACTATTGCTACGTGCAAGCAGTTTTTGCGCGACCACCATGATTCCCTAATAGACATAACTGACCTCACATCGCTACAGATTTGGGTCTCAAATCATGCAGACACGATCAATCAAAGTCCGAGTGCATTCTGTGCGATTGAACTAGCCATACTCGATGCACTTGGAAAAGAACACGCTGTTCCTGTAGAAACACTTCTCGGAATTGAACGGCTGAACGTTACTACTGACTATTCCGCTGTACTTGGAGATTCCCCTCATATTGTGTACTGGCTCCTTGCTCTTCGTTATCGAGCATACGGTTTTCGAGACATCAAGATCAAGTTGTCTGGTAGTCTCAATAGAGATCGAAGGAAATTACTTTTTTGGAAGAGTAAACGAACAAATAGACTCCGAGTTCGCATCGACGCAAACAATCTATGGACGACTGTGGATGAATGCGTAGATTACCTCAACCAATTACCCAGTATTTTCTGGGCAGTAGAAGAACCATTAAAACCAAGAAATTTCACTGGGCTGGCATCATTGGCGCAAAGGATCGAGGCGGAGATCATCCTAGACGAAAGCGTAACGCAGACCGACGACATCTCCTCCTATTCAGGCGATTATTGGATCGTAAATCTCCGCATATCCAAACTAGGTGGAATTCTCCGTACGCTAGACATGGTTCGTGCTGTGAAAGCAAGAGGACTCAAGATCATCGTTGGATCGCACGTTGGAGAAACGAGCATCTTAACACGTGCTGCAGTAGTTCTCACCCAATACTTACAGAATTTACAGCTTGCCACAGAAGGAGCGTTTGGTACTCATTTGCTGACTCAAGACCTCGTAGAAGAACCGCTTCAGTTTGCGCGCTATGGCCAGCTCCCGCTTTCGCAGACTCGCTGTTTAGCACATCCCGGCTTTGGGTTGGAGGTGCGTGCGGACTTACTCAAGCCCTACTAAAAACGCTAAGAGGTTCTAGATGATCGCGCAAGTATTCGCCGGTAAACGAAGACGGTGTGTTTGCAATTTGTTCGGGAGTCCCGTTCGCAATCACTTCGCCGCCACCTTTACCACCTTCTGGTCCCAGATCAATGACATAGTCAGCAGTCTTGATGACGTCCAAATGATGCTCTATAACTAGAACTGTATTGCCAGCATCCACCAGACGATTTAAACACTCTAATAGTTTAGAGATGTCCGCTAGATGCAATCCCGTCGTAGGTTCATCCAAAATGTACAACGTGTGTCCCCGTCGTTGTAGTTTTGAGAGTTCCGCACCCAACTTAACACGTTGAGCTTCACCTCCAGATAGTGTAGTCGCCGACTGACCTAACGTGAGATAACCCAGTCCGAGTTCGTCCAATACGGAGATCTTCTTTGCGATACTCGGGACACCACGGAAGAAGCCCACCGCTTCTTCTATAGAAAGTTCCAAGATATCGGCAATCGTCTTGTCGTTGTATTCAATTTCCAGAGTTTCTTGATTGAATCGCTGACCCTTACACGTGCCACAAATCACTTCAACGTCCGGCATAAAGTACAGTTTGGTAGCAATGACCCCTTCTCCCTGGCATTCATCACAACGACCACCTTTGACATTAAAACTAAAACGTCCTGGTTTATAGCCACGCGCGACTGCTTCTGCAGTCTTCGCGAACAAGTTTCGAATCAAATCGTATACACCCACATAGGTAGAAGGGTTGGATCGACTATTACGCCCGATGGGAGTTTGATCAATGTTGATCACTCGAGTGATGTGTTCGACCCCTTCTAACCCTTGATGTTGTCCGGCGAGCGACCGCGTGTCCACCAAGCGTTTCCACAATTCCTTATAGAGTACCTCATTAACGAGTGTCGATTTTCCCGATCCCGATGCACCTGTTACACACACAAACAAGCCTAGAGGAAATCCCACATCAATGGTTTTAAGATTATTTTCAGACGCCCCGAGTATCGTAAGTTTCTTACCGTTCGGCAGTCGTCGACTACTCGGTACGGTAATAGATTTCGTTCCTGAGAGATACTGGCCTGTGAGAGACTTAGGGCAGCGCAACATTTCGTCCAACGTGCCGTTCACCACGATTTCGCCCCCGTGTACTCCTGGTCCTGGTCCTAGTTCCACCAAGTGATCTGCGGCTCGAATCGTGTCTTCGTCATGTTCCACAACAATGACCGTATTTCCCAAATCGCGCATCGAACGAAGGGTACTGATCATCTTCTGGTTATCACGAGGGTGGAGACCAATGGAAGGTTCGTCTAAGACATAAAGCATGCCCATCAATCCGGACCCGATTTGCGTCGACAATCTAATTCGTTGTGCCTCGCCCCCTGATAAGGTTCCCGATGTTCGATTGAGATTGAGATAGTCCAAACCTATGCCAAGTAGGAGGTCCAAACGTTTCACTACTTCTTGACGAATTTGTCTACCGGCTTCAAGATTGCGGCTTCCACCCGTCATCTCACCTAATTTTGAATGTAGTTCATCAAGATTGAACTGTCCAAGATCCGCGATGGAATATCCGTCAATGGTGAAGAGGAGCCTTGTGTGTTTCAATCGGGTTCCTTTGCAGTCAGCGCAGCGATGTTCGACCATGACCCGATCCAAGTACGCTTCCATACCTGAGTTGGGTACGTCGCGTTGTTTGTACCAGCGATAGTGTGATTCAATCTGACCTGCCACTCCACGGAATTGACTCGGCCAGCGAAGCCAACGTTCTTTACGCTCTTTAACATCGGGAGGAATCTGCAACTTTACAGCTTTACCTTGTGTTCCATACATGATGAGATGTCGATGTTCTTCACTAAGCTCACACCAAGGTGTGTCAAGCGACAATCCGTACTCTTCGGCAATTGAATACAACAGATAACCTGAGAATTGGTCTGGTTTGTAAGAGAACGCTTCCCTCAAGAAACATCCGTCTCGAATGCTTAATTCTGGATTTGTAACCAATAGATCAGGGTGAGTCTGTTTGTCTCGTCCAACACCACCGCACGTACGACATGCACTTTCGGGATTGTTGAACATGAAGAAGTCAGGCACAATGTCACCGTACACCAAACCATGCGTCATACTTCCAAAGTTCTGCATAAACTTTGACGTCTGCGAAGGATCGTCGCCACTGACGAGTCGAACGGTCATTGCCGAGTCACCGACGCGCAAGGTGTGTTCGACCGCTGCCTTTAACTGCTTCTCAACACTTGGAATCAACGTGAGACGGTCGACCACGGCTAACAATCTAGGTGTGCCTTCTATGATTTCGGGTACTTCTTGTGTCAGATCAACACGTTCGTCATCAATGTAAATTGCACGACATCCTTGCTTCCGAATCTCTGTGAATAAGACCTTGGGCTCCTCCCCATAAATCTGGAAGACCGGTGCTAACAGTTCAAACTCTGTTCCCTGAGGCAGGGACATCAACGCTTCAACAATCATTGAAGTTGTTTTGATAGGAACTGCCTCTCCCGTGTAGGGGCAGTGCGCATCCGCTATAGTGGCGAATAGCAAATTGAGATAACTCGATATGTCTGTGAGAGTTCCAACTGTAGAACGCGGATTGCGAGCAAGCGTTTTTTGCTCAATCGAGATCACCGGGGATAAACCATAAATGAAATCTACATCGGGTTTTTCTACCTGTGCTATGAATCTTTTTGCGTACGAAGACAAAGATTCCATGTAACGGCGCTGTCCTTCGGCGTAGATCGTGTCAAATGCAAGCGACGACTTCCCTGAGCCAGACAGACCAGTTACGACGATTAATTTGTCTCTAGGTAGTTCAACCGTAAGGTTTTTGAGGTTGTGTACGCGCGAACCCCGCACCAAGATCGTACTACGCACGGTGGGATTCCCTGTCGAACTGTCGTACGATTCACTCAATCTAGGGTTGGTCTCAGATGGATCTCGAGTAGAAAAACGCTAGCTCCTGAACTCGAACACGACTCGAGGGTGTCAACGCGACATCAGTCGATGCCTTTTCAATAAAGCCAATGTCAGCTAGCCACTCACACGCTAAGGCCATGCCTTCAATTCCGAAATTTCGCTGAAAGTAGTGTTCGATTTGGGTCAACGATCGAGGCTCGCCACCTGCTTCTTGCAAATATTCTAATAGGGGTGAAAAGAGAGTATCCACTTTCGCTTCAAGATATTCCTCAACTGCGACTAGGCCTTTCTCTAACATCTCACGGGTGACCGAACGTTCTACCAAATCTGTGTAAATTGCTCGAAAGAGTTTCGGATTTAACCGCAGCGCACGTGGTAAACAATCTCGATCTACTAATTCTCCGTGTAGGCTAATTTCTATGT
This sequence comes from uncultured Pseudomonadales bacterium, assembly GCA_964511425.1. Classification (GTDB taxonomy): domain Bacteria; phylum Pseudomonadota; class Gammaproteobacteria; order Pseudomonadales; family Azotimanducaceae; genus Bin55. Next base: position 19,241 of record CAZEFI010000016.1, on the reverse strand, counting down.
CGGATAACGCTGACGCAGTTCCCAGTAACCATTGCGTCGTGTACGCAATATCGTTTTTTACTTCGTACCACTTTCTTGCTTTGTACAACAAAGCTAGTGCTAGTTGTGCAGAGTTCAACAACTGTATTTGCACATCCCTCGCTCCTAAATTTTTTATTTTCGTAAAGACGGCGTCAATCGAAGGATCTCGACTGAACACAAGAGATCCTCGCGCATACACGGAGTGAGTAACGGAATTGTGCAACGAGCTCTCCAAGTCTCGTCGAAACTCGGAACGTGAGACAACTAGAGCGTGAATGTTAATGTCATCCACAATGAGCGCAACAGAGCGCGATAGATTTTTTTTATCGTCTGCGCTAATTAACACAAGATCAATGTCAGACTTATCCCACACCACATCGTACGCGAGACTACCGCAAAGGATAGCCGCGAGAATCTGCTGGTCTTGTTTGACGTCCGCCAACAATGTGTGTAATGCATCTTGAAACCGCTCAGGAGTCGTAGGGCTAGAGTTCATCAAATCCGCCAATCAATGCATTTTCAGCCAGCGAAAAGTTAGTACTTTTCGACATTTAACGAAGCAATTTCTACAACAAATCGAGCTTTCACTTCACAAATTTGAAACTTCCAGTGATAGGAAGTGTGCATATTAACGAATTAAGCATTAAAATTATTGCAACAAGTTACGTTATACACGGGTCGTGGAGAATACCCTGAGGAGGAGTACTGTTCTTCGTTAGCCTATGTCTTGGTCAACAAGACTAGCTCTTAGCTAATTTCTGCAGGAACAAACTACGAACGTGTGAATGAGCTACATTTAGGAAATAGTAAGGAGAATTTGTCTATGCCAATCCAACATCGTATGGTTCGCTCATGCGTACTAGCCGTGGTCGTGCTAGTTTTACCTTTTTCCTTGTTTGCACAAGAGGAAGATGAAACAGACACCGACGAGACAGTTGATGCAACGACTCTCGAAGAGGCTGAAGAGATTGAAGAACTTACCGTTTTAGGATCTAGAAGTCAAACACCACGTACGGTTGAAGATTCCACTGCACCCATTGACTTTTTCAATGAGTCAGAAATCAATGCCATTGGGAACACTGCTGACATCACGGATGCACTTCGTGCGTACGTACCTTATTTCAATGCTTCGATGGCTTCCGGCGACGGAGATACCTTTGTCCGACCGACTTCATTACGCGGTCTAGCACCCGACCAACACTTGGTGATGATTAACGGCAAACGACGCCACCGTGCAGCTCTTATTGCCGAGTTCGTTCCCGCCGCTGGCAAGGGAGCACATGGTCCCAACATCGGAATGATTCCGAGTATTGCGATCGAAAGTGTCCAAATACTCCGTGACGGTGCTTCAGCTCAATACGGTTCTGACGCGATTTCCGGTGTAATTAATTTTCAAATGAAAGAGGATGATTCCGGAGTAAGGTTCCGCACGACATATGGTACGTTTTACGATGGTGAACGTTCCCACAAAATCGAAGGAAACATCGGTTTAGTGTTCGGTCTGGATGGCTTTTTCAACATTAGTTTTGAAAGTACGTACAACGAAGCACTCTCGCGTGGCCGCGAACGACACGATGCACTAGCATTGAAACTTGCCCGCGTCCCACTTATTGGTTCGGACTCTCCTTTTGGAGACGAACTCTCTCAAACTTGGGGACGACCCCAGAGTAAGAACTTCCTTATTTTCTGGAATGCGGGACGTCCTGTGACAGAAAGGATTGATCTTTACTTCTTCGGGAACATTTCTCGCGCTAACGGACGCTATCGCTTTTTCTATCGAAATCCCGAGCACCCAACGTTAGCCGCCTTAGCAGAGGAAGGATTCACAGGCCTTCCGCAAGGGTTTACACCCTATTTTGACGGCAAGACAGACGATTACTCTGCGGTGATTGGGATCTCTGGCGTCACTAAGTGGGATACGACCTACGACATCAGTAGTAGTGTCGGACGTAACGTCATAGACTTTACTCTCAACAATACTATTAACCCGTCGATTGGCTTGAACGAGGACGGTGGACCTCGCCAAACAGATTTTGACGTCGGCGCGTTGAAACAATACGAGTGGAACGTAAATGCCGATTTCAGCCTTGCTTGGCGCGAGACGATGAATGTAGCATACGGACTGGAGTGGCGCTTAGAGGTGTTTACTCTGTTTGCAGGAGAACCGGTATCTTATGAAGGTGCAGGCTCCAGCGGCTTTCGCGGCTTCCATCCACGCGATGCTGGGAAGTTCGACCGACAAAACGTTAGTGGCTATGTTGAATTAGAAAGTGAACAAGAGAAATTGCGGTGGCAAATTGCTTCACGACTTGAAACCTATGAAGACTTTGGAAACACCCTCAACGGCAAACTTGCCTTTCGTTACGAATTCGACGACCGTATTGCGGGTCGCGGAGCTATTTCGACTGGATTTCATGCTCCGACACCAGGGCAAATCAATATTCAAAAAGTAACCACTACGTTTGACACCAATACCGGCGGTCAAGTTGAACAAGGTCTTGTGAGTTCAGTTTCAGTCATCGCTCGAAATAACGGTGGCACAGAACTTCAAGAAGAGACTTCAATAAATTACAGTGTCGGTGCTGTCGTCGACCTTGATGAAGTATATGCTGATGCGAACATGACGTTCGACGTATATGTCATTGACGTCAAAAACCGAATCTACAAAACACAAACACTTCCGGCAATTGAACCACGTACAGGAATCGGCACTAATATTTCGTTTTACACAAATGCGCTGGACGTTCAATCTCGAGGATTTGACATTGTGTACACTGTTCCTTTCATCTACGACGAGTATTTAAGTGATCTCAGCATCGCGATCAATCACAATACCGTCGAGGTTCAAGGTCAAGGATTAATAAACGGTATAGCACCCGTTCCGCTCGCCGATATCGAAGACATCGAAAATAGTTATCCAAAACTGAAAATAATTTTTACTTCAACGACATATCTAACACCAAAATTGGAAGTGTTGATACGAAGTAACTATTACGGTAGACACTTTGACGAGCGTGGTCGCATCGGTGGGTCTCCTCCGACAAAAGAACTAGATGCGTCGATTTATTTTGATCTCATCACAAAGTACGAGTTTAACGACCACTGCACTCTTGAATTCGGTGCGATCAATTTGTTCGACAACTATGTCGATACGATAGCAGAACCCTTTGCCAATAGGTTAAATGTGGGTTTACCGTATGCACGAAGAACTGCAGCGAATTTTGAAGGTGGCTCCATCTATGCCACAGTTGATTTGTCTTGGTAAAGAATCGATCTAAACTTCAACCGTAGCCAATACTTCTCAAAGTGAGAACACAGGTCGTGCTCCTTAGCACGACCTGTGGCTTACTTTATCAAGAGTTTGTTTACGAGCGACGGAAAGTTGGTCGCGTACGACAATGCCGGAACTAATCGAATATCCCGATCCGCACATCTATTCAGCTTACGGAGTCTTTTTACTTCGGGGGCACCACCCTCTTGTCCGAAAACTAAAGCGATACTACCAACCAGTTTCCCACGGAACACGCGCATGGGGAAGCAGTTTTCTCTTAATGGACTACCTCGAGCGACACCCACCGAAGAATAAAGCGAATGTCTTGGATGTCGGGTGCGGTTGGGGACCAGTGAGCGTCTTTGCTACCGTTCAACTACGTGCGAAGGTCACAGCAGTAGACTCAGACTCCAATGTCTTTCCCTTCTTGGACCTCCTTGCTGCATTGAACGACGTCACAGTGGAGAAACTGAACCAAACATTCGATCAGATCAAACGACCGTTACTCGCAACCCAGGACTTGGTAGTAGGGTCGGATATATGTTATTGGGACGATCACGTGAAGGTGTTGTTTAACTTGGTGAACCGAGCTATTACCGCAGGAGTACCACGAGTGGTAATTTCAGATCCTGGTAGAGCTAGTTTCTACCGTTTCGTAGAACTATGCGACAAGAAAAAAAAGTGGGATTCAAAACTCTTCCGTTGGTTTTCCCTTGAACCAACACGAGCTACAGGTGAAATCTTAGATATCTGTGTGCGAAAAACTTGAAGCAATATTCTCGCTCACTAATCCTCTCCACCGTAAATAAATTCCTTCAGTTGATCTGCGAGCGAGACACAAGCACTAGTCTGAGTCCGTGCAATGAATGGAAAAGGGATCACGACTGCCGGTACAAAACTCATTCCCTTTGACTCGGCACTCAATTTCCCAACGGAAATTTCACGGTCGACATCCCAAATCGCTGCTTCGTACAACGATTCGGCGCGCCAAGACAAGAAACCAAAGCAGCCCGGGATGCCACCTGTAGCAATGGCGCATTGAAGTGACCCGTTTTGGTTGATGCGTTTCGTGGCTCCTTCAATCCAAACGATGTATCGAATTCCCATTGTGTTGAATCGATCCTTAATCTTGTCTATGCGAGATAATTCGGCCAAATCTTCCACATCGTTCGGTGCCAAAAGAGGTTCAAACCATGGATAAAGTGCGTCGACAAATGTTTGATTGGAAATAACTTCAAACCCATCGCGCCCTCTCGACGTTTTCTCGGCAATACACTCCAAAAATTCCTGTTCCGTGTCGTCTCCAGTCAATGAAACTCGACGCAGAATCGCGATGATTTCGTCATCGCCAATTCCCGTATTTGCCTCTCGGAATTCTTCTTGTGTCGTATTCACACATCCTTGTAGCACGAAAAGCCCCAACAGGGCTACGCAAGATAAACATACTGACCCAATCGACCAATCTGTAACTTTCTTCATCTATTTATTCCGCTATGAGTTGATCCAGTCATGAACAGCAGGTGGCCTGAGTCGTGGATGAAAATATATGATAATTCGAGTAGTTGCGTCTCGTAGTGCATTCTCTGTAGCTTGCTGCAAAGCTTGACTAGACTGTTCCATCACATTGCCATAGTCTCGGCGATTCACTTTGCCGTAGGCTGGTATGCGAAATTTGTGAATTAAATCACCATTGGGGTTAAATAGCTCGAGTTCATAGCGAATCCATACTTCATAGTGGTCTTTCCCTGTTTCCCGAGGGACAGTCACAATCATTCCAGCAATTTTTGGTTTAAATATTCCCTCGACAGAGGTACTCTTATCTTCCAGTGAATCCAAAGTTACCATTTCGTCAAATCTAGCGCCAAGGCTGTTTTCAAATACTTGCTTTTGGTTTCCCCCAAGCTCTATTATGAAATGACCTAATCGAACCTTCTTTTCGTCAAAAACGTACTCGGTCAGTTCGGGCGGATAAACAATTCCTACAGTTTTGGGAAACGATTCGACGAGAGGTTCTGGAAGCTGTACTTCAGGTATGACATGAGCACCGCCAGCACAACCCCAAAGAATGACAAGCATAGCTACACAACTGGCACGAGAAAACCAATCTACCAGTATGTCTTTAAAGTTTATCATGCCCGCTTGCACATATTATAGGATGAAACTATGTCATCGAGGGGGCAAACCCACAAAGGTGCCGTTGTTTCGCACGGTTAGTTCTCGCATCAACGTACTGAGTTTATAGATCGGCGGACTAGGGTTGCCCCCAGGCATATACAGTGGATTGGGAAATCCGATGGCGTGAATTCGAACTCGACGGTTGCCTTCTTTGTCTGCCAAATTTTTGGTATCGACAAAGTCCACAACGCGTTCAGTAGACCGACCAGTAAAGTCATCCCCGAACACGTAGATACTGATACGTTTTTTCGGGTCGTAGTAAGTTTCAATCGCCGAAGTGACTCCTTCCACAGGACTGGAATTCGAAGGAACCCTCCAAGTATTGAGTGTTCTTTTGATTGATTGACGTCTGCTCGGGGTATCTTTAAGCCATTGTCCTCGAGAGGTTGTGTACATATGCTGTCCCATGTCGTTGAGCACTTGCAAACCTTTAACCTCCGGATAGATGTTCAATACTTGCTCGAATTTTTGCACTACCCACGGCCATATTCCCTGCATGCTCGGAGAGGTGTCAATCACGAAAATAATGTATTCACTATCTACTGGAATGCCTCCAATCGTACGGTCTTGCCGAACAGGACTTTCTCCTAACAGTCGGATCATTTCATCAGTGAGTTCTTGGCGGGCGTCGATCAATTCGGCTAAGGTCTCACGTTGTTCTACTGTAAGTTGTTGAGCGTTTTCGAAGCGGCTAGTTAAATGTTCAAGTTCCTCTTGAAGTTTAGCCAATATCTCTAATTCAATTTCGATGTCCGCCTCGGTTTCAACTTGGGCGCGTTCGAGTTCCTTGGTGATTCCCAATATCTCGTTGATCGCTTTCTGTCTTTCCTCCAGCTCCGCGAGTATTTCCTCCCGGGTTGGTTCGAGTACCGTCGGTAGATCAATCTTCGTAATCATCAGTAAAAGAATGATCGCGCCAAATCCACAACAAATGACATCGAGAAAAGCTAAGCTTATCTCACTTCGTTCTCGTAAACGTCTCATGGCCAATCCTTTGAAGGTGTCATAAAGGTACCCGAGGTGTTGTGCGCTAATGCCCAGTAGTATCCAGCAGCCCAGGGGTCGCCCTCGAAGGGGAGCAGGATTACGTTCACAGTAATGCCTGTAGGAAGATCTGCAAGTGCCCGAAGGAACAGTCTTTCCCTGTCCACACCCTTGATTGTAGTGCGTCTTCTGCTAGCGTTACTATCATCCAAAGTTGGTAACCCATCTGTAATCAAGAACACATTATCGGGTAATGGATCCATCTTCCCGATTAAGCGAAACAAACTTTGGAGATCCGTCCCATTTGCTGGCGGAGAATTTCGCAACAAATCTATGGTTTTAACGAGTGCTGGGCCATCTGTCGCGTCGTGCCAATCTCCGTCATCGACCAGCAGTGTTGCGTCCTTGTCGTACTTCGCTACTTGCATCTGACTTTCGCGTGGTACGTTAGCAACTAACCACTCGACGATATCGACAGCCTGTATCCACTTTTTCGAATTTAACTGTGCTTTAACTTCGTGACTGCGTAGGATCAAGACATTGACAATCGAATCGTGCAACATACTTGCAGACGAATCAAGAGCTATGACTATTCGGTTCCCACCCAAAAAGAGACCCGTTAAATACTGTCGATCACCTTGACCCGCAATTTCTATGGTCGAAGGATCTCGTGATTGGATGAGTCTTTGAATTCTTTCAAGCTCTGTTTCGTCAGTTTCAATCTCACTTTGTAGCTGTACGACAGTTTCACTTTGATCAAGTGCTTGACGCTCAATTTCTTCAACTTCTTCTAATTTTTCGTCCACCTCTAGTTCAAGGTTTTCTACGCGTTCCCGTGCGTCCGCAATCTGCAGTTTTAATATCCCAACTCTTTCACGAATATCAGCTAACCTTTCCTCTCCTTGTTTCTGTTCCCAATCCAAAAGTCGCACCTGTGCTAGTTGTTGTTGGGTCGCAGTCTCGACGGTTTTTACGGTGTTATGATCTACGATTAAGAATATCAATACGACCGCGCCAAAACCACCAGCCATGATGTCTAGAAAAGACAGCAAAAACACGCTCAGCTGACGTTTTTTAGGTCGTCCCATGTGTTTACCCCTGAACCTTGATTAATTCATACTGTTGATCACGCACCGAAATGCAATCCCCCGTGTGAACGAGAAGCTCAGTCCGCACAAGTGTGCCATTCACGGAGATCGGAGCAGATGTCCCAATCTTAAGTGCAGTACCTTTGCTGCGTTTTTGCAATGTGAATAGCAACGTCTCACCTAACACATCACTATTGACTATATACTCTGGTCCAATGGGATACGCTGTGGCCTGATGCAGAACATGTGTCGGCTGATTTGACCAATCTGTTTGCACACGTTCTTGTCGATGTCCTTCTTCGAAAGTTGCTTGCTGCTTTACGAGGGAAGTATGTAAGGTGCATTCGTCTGAGTTTAAATCTTCCCCCAATGAATGTGTCAGAGCTTCGACCATTGTGCTAAATGTACTATTAAATTGCTTGTGGCCGCCTCGAATCAATGAGTCGGACAAACCAGGCAGTGTTTGTGTTGAACTTGACATCACGACATCTTCGTCTTGGTTCAAATAACTCGTAGCAGCCGCGTACCGGTCTTGTGCAGCTTCGATAATTTCCGCTTTAGCGATTTCAATCTGCCGTGTAAAGCCCTTGTAAGCTGCTTCAATCGCCGTATTGTCTTTATCGGATCGCACGAAAGCTAAGATCTGGTCAAATATCTGTTGTTCAGTTTCGGCAAACTTTCGTGGATCGAATCGTGATATTTCGAGAAACTTCTCTGCCACCATTCGGATCCAAGTGTTCATCAGGGGTAGTAACCCCAATTGCGGTGTAACAGACACACGTTCTCGAACCGCCCTCTCCCCAACGCTGAGGTGCGTAATTACTGTACGCTGCATACCTACGTCAATGAACGCTACGGAGTCTTGTCCAGGGTAAGCGAGCACTCCAGCCACCCCCAAATCGACGAAATCAACGAGTTTGAGACCAGTCTTCAACACTATGCCATACAGCAATCTGAGCTGAAGTTCGGTTCGGTCGCTTGGAACTAACATGAGCACCTTGTCATTGTCCGATAGTTTGCCGCTTTCCTTGATATGAAGTAATTGTTGATAAACTAGATCTGCTTGAGTTTCGACAGCATATCCCTTTGGTTCAACATTACTCTGATCCATCAAGTTCCAATACTGGGTATGGACTCGTGCTGGATACAGTTTTGCGACATTGAGTGCAGCGACACCAAACGAGAGTTTTTTGACGTCTGCCCAAGCGATACCCGGTTCTTGATGGACGATCTCGCCATCCTTACTCAGGCGAATATCGGTATCGTCAAGTTCTAAAATCCACATGTTATTTCACCTGCAGATGTCGGAGCAGATTTTCGTCGCACCAATTTTCAACGTCTATGACCATCTCTTCCTGATAACGTTGCAATTGATGCACAAAGAACATGATGACAATGCTGATAACCAACGCGACGAGAGTCGAGTTGAACGCGATACCTAGGTTTTCCGTGACGCCAGTGATACTATCTTGCTGAAACACTTCGTGCGCGAGACCGAGCGCACCACCAATACCACGCACAGTTCCAATGAATCCAATTGACGGAATTGCCCAAGAAATGTAGCGTATCATAGCGAGTTCGCTGTCGAGCCTATCCGCCTCGCTTTCGCAAACCGTGCGCACAGCTTCAGAAGCATTTTGGATCGCCTGAGTTGATTCAAATCGTTGCAACGCAGTCATCGCTGCTCGAGGAAGCAAAGAGTCACGAGATTTTGCGGGGAGCGACTGAATTGTTCGCATATACACCCTCGCATCTTCGGGTAGCACACTGGTACCTTCCACGATTTTCACCAGATCCTGTTTCGTTAGGCGGTGCTGGAACCTCACGCTAACAGCCTTGGTCGCCATAATTGCAAAGGCCCACAGCATGAGGATGAAACAAATTTCCTGCTCGTAATCTTTTAGAGTAACATAGATCGATCGCTTAATCTTGTATCCTTCTACTTCATTCTCGATCGCCTCTCGTCGTTCTTCAAGAATGGTGTTGGCATGAGGTCGAATCACAGTTGCATAGATCGTATGTACGACAAGAATCGCAACTACGAGGGCTAGCAGTTGAGTGAAGAACGAAGTAGTAAAACGTTTATTCAAAGTAATCCCTAAGTATCAAATGTCGACTGGAAAAGGTATTGCCACATCTTCCGATAGTTCTTCCGTGGGTTCGAAGTCGTCAGGAGGTGCGCTTTCAGTTTCTTCGAGGTCCTCGCTATCCGCAGGACTCTCGTTATCCGCTGAATCGTCGATGCTCGTAGCATCTTCGGTAAGAGTATCTGTTTCTTGATGTTTGACTTCGTCGTCCGTGGAATCTTCAGTCTCAGCATCAGATTGTTCCGTCGTTGTGTGTTCTGTAGTTTCTTGGACCGTCGCGTCGTCGGTTTCGTTCGCCTCAATCTCGTCGTCTGATTCGTCTTGACCGAAATTTTGAACCGTTACGCATAGAACACAAACGATCACAACAATACGAACGAGCGAAGACGATGAGTGGTAGGACTCAAAAAAACGTTCCACGTTATTCCTTCTTGGCATACCGTGCGATCCTGAATCCCACGTCAGATCGACCGTCGATTCCGTAGTCTCTAAATGACATTCGTAAATCGGTAATCGTACCATGTTGATAACTCGATCCACGCATCACACGATACTGCCCCTGTCGAGGTCCTAGATTCTCGACCGTACTATTTACTTTAGGTATTTCGTAATAATCATGCACCCATTCCGCAACGTTTCCACCCAAGTCGTATATACCTTTAGAGTTTGGTTCGAAAGTACCGACCTCTGCGGAAACAGTGTGGTTGTCGTTGTACCCAATGATGATTCGTCCCACAACGTGCTGCGCAGACACATCGGCAAAATTTCCTAATCGGTCTTTGGGTGGGGGAAAGTCTGATCCCCACGGAAAATGCAACAGTTCGTCTTCCGAGGAAACATGTCTCGCGACCCAACTCCATTCCGCTTCCGACGGTAGCCGGTAGCCAATGGAATTTCGTCTAACGTCGATGACGGTTGCACCTCGAGTCACGTAGAACGGTTCCAGTCCTTGTTGTTCTGAAAGATAATTGCAGTAAAGTGCAGCTTCGTTCCAAGTTACGTTGACTACTGGTTGATGATCTTTGTTGAGGTCATGACCATGGTAGTCTCCAGAATCGTGTGCCGAAAAGAACTTACGGTACTCAGCATTGGTAACTTCGTACGCACCGATGTAGAACATGCGCTCGAGATGCGTTGTTCGGAAAGATTCGTTGGCACGCCGACCAGGTTGAGATCTGGAAGCTCCCATGAGTATGGGAGAGGGTATAAAGAGCTCGAGCTGTTGCCCGTCAGGAGTAATAGAATTCTCTTCCAGATACGCAATTTCTGCTTCAGCAATCGTAAGAAGCCGGACCTTCAGAAGTTGAGTCTGTCCAGGTTGCACAGCAATTTCCTTGGTCCATCCCGCGTACCCTTCCTTTTTGATTTCGAACTCATGATTGATCGCATGGAGCGTCAGCATCCTATCCGCTGGTAGATCAACAAGATTGCCATCAACGAAAAATTCGACGTCTGGAGGATCAGTTATAACCTCCACTTCTCCAGTTTCTTCCTCTAATTCGATCGTCAACATGCGTTCTTGGCCTGGGTTCAATGTGAGTTTTCTTCGGTCAACGTGATAACCGGCAAGTAAAACTTCAACCTCCAAACTTTCGTTGGGGCGGACTTCAACGTTACGCAAAGGAGTCGTTCCTCTAAATGCACCATTAATCGTGACGCTAGCGTCGGACGGACTGGAAGTAATCGAGAGAACTCCTTGTATCGGTTTAAGTTGTACAGGAGCTAAAGTTCGCGTTTCTCCAGCTTCAACCCAAATTAGATCTTTCCAGGGTGCGTATCCAGATTTAGTTACGGAAATTTCGTGCTCACCGGCCTGAATTTGCACAGGGCCGGGTGTCGTGAAACCAGTGTCTCGACCGTCGACAGACACCGCTGCAGCTTCTGGATCTGAAGGTATGGTAATATCGCCCCAATTTGGTGCTAAGTCCAGGTGCACGTTCTGTTCGCGAGCCATGCCTTCTACATCAATCGAAATGCTACCATCTTGATATTTTGGCGCGTCAATCAAAAAAGTTGCCGGCCCCGCTGCGACTTCATGAGAAACAGGAGTCTGTCCAACTTCTTGCCCATTCAACGTAACTGTTGCGTTGGGTGGTGTCGAAGTGATGTGTATGAGCCCAGGCAGACGCACAAAGTTTATTGGAATAGTTTGTTGGTTTTCCTGTCCAACTTCTATGACTTGGTCGAAATCGTAATATCCGGCTACTTGACCTCGCACCATATATTCACCAGGTCGTAACAGGTATCGAACGCCTGTTTTCAGTCGTAATCCTTCAACAATTTCAATCTCTGCACCTAAAACGTTGGGTTCAAGTTTCACTGATTTCGCGGTAAAAATAAACCACAGCGCGAATACAACAAACAGTGTCAGTACAGCGGCAATTACTTGAACCCAGGAAATAATTCGTGCACGGCGCGGCGGTCGCGATCGAGTGGGTTCAAACGCATCTGGTTGCAGAATAGGATTTTGAGTGCTACCGTCCGTCATCAGCTAATGTACTTTTAGATTCGTTCTTCACAAACTATGGACACGGGTTCCATTTCTCTGCGCACGATAAAAGTCTTTCGGATGTCGACCCAACCATCTCGACTTCCGTGAAGTGTATAGCGCCCAGGACGAAGCGAAAGTTCGTGTCGCTGAAACGATCCAATTCGATGTCGGGTAGTAAGCGTCACCTCAGTGGCATCATCTGATAACAATACTACTGGAAGTTTTGTCCCAGCATAGTTCACTAATTCCGTAAAGCTGTTCAACAACTTGTCATACTCATCGCTGTGTCCACGATGACTCTGTGCAATCTCCAAGGTCTCTTTTGCCTCGTCAAAAGTCTCGTCCGACGAAAGCGCGTGAGGATCCATCAACGTTTCGTTCATGTCGTTAATCGCAGAGATTACTTCGAAGACTCTTTGTCTGCCTTCATTAGCAAATTGCAATGAACTGTCCAACTCTAAAGCTTCATCATATATCTTCAGTGCTCCACGCATATCTAGCTCGTTTTCTTTCTCTAGTGCTTCTACGCGGAAGCCTTCAATCTTGGCAGCGAGTCGTTCTCGACCCACCTGATCTACACCGGTTTGAGCCGCGATATTCTTGGGGTACTTGACGAGTATATCCTTAAATATTTGTTCGGCTTCGTCAAAGTTATCAGCCGACAATTGTTCGTGTCCTGCGGTAAGCGCGTCCTTGAGGTCCTGTGAAGAAATCTGTTCTAAAATAGTTTCGCGTCGTTCATTTATTCCCTGCGTCAAAGGGTCCAATTGCATCACTTCATTCAAGTAATCCAATGCTTGAACCCACTCTTCTTTCAACTTAGCGCGTTCACTTTCACGGATTAGTTTGTTTACGCGCGGTAACAGTTGTACTCGGTTCAACTTTGCATGAACTTGTTGATTGAGAGGCTCAATAGCCTGTGCTCGTTCAAACGCACCTAAAGATGTTTCGTATTCTCGTTGCTGTAATGCCTGGTCCCCTTGTTCAAACCAGTGGGTAAACTCGGTGTTCATGTCCTGAAGTAACTCTTCGATTTCTTGCAACGCTAGTTCATACTCGTGCTCAGCTTCATCAAATTTACGATCTCGGAATAATTGATCACCATTATTCGCTCGCTCCAAAATGTTCGAATATCTCTCTAAATGGACCGCTGTTCCGTATTCATTTGTTTCAAGTACGTCTTGATACTCAGTGAACTGATTGATAATGTCCCGAACTGCTTCCCGAGCTCGTTCCTGTTGTGCGTCCTTAAACGGTGTTGCCGCTTCACGATCCGAGCGATTCGCACCGGCATCAGATTTTCCATTGCTACTTGTAGACAGAACTCCGTCGTCTGGTGAGACCCAATCTCTGGGCACTAAAAACCAAAAAGCAACTGCACCAGCAAGCAGCACCAGCACGGCAAGCACATTTAATTGGCTACGGTTCGGCTTGAAAAGCTGAAATCGCTTGGGACGTGTACTCCCTGCAAGTTTGGGATGAACCGGTTGAAGAACTACCGGTTCTTGTTCGTCATTCCGATTCCTGGATGAATTCGTCAGTGGTCTCTTCTCCAGATGATTCATCCGTGGAACTGCCGGTATCGGGGTTGATTCCTAACTCGCGCACGTGTCGGTCGCGTATATAGTTGACGGCTCTATCATACTGCTCTGAGAACGTCCCCTTCAACGAAATAGTTGCATTTTCAAGTTCTATCGTTACCGGACTGAGTTCCTGTCCTGCGCTAATCCCAAGTTCTTGAAGTCTTTCTTGATGGAGTTTTGCATTGGCGCGATCCTGAATACCCCCTAGCATCTCGGTCGCGCCCCCAATTACAGCTGCATAACCTCCTATCTCGGTGAGTCCGCCACTCTGTCGTTGGGCGACCGCGCCAAATAGTGCCATCAAGATACCCGAAGTTAAACGAGTTTTTGATCGTACCCGTTCTTCGCGTAATGCTATCGCAGTACCGTATGTTTCTTTGCGCCAATGCAGATACGGCTCATGCATATCGGATGCAAATCTATCGAAAAACTCGTCCAGTGTGTCGATTAGGAACAATTCACGATCGAGTAATTGCTCGACATTGGCCATTGTAGGATCGTCTCGGGTGGGTATCCGGTTCAAGGTGTATCGCCCATTCTTCTGTTCGAGGATGTAGTCGCTAAAAGCCTCGGGAACTACTTCTTTACCGTACCGCACCAGAGTAGTATTTCGAATCTCGAAAATTTCTTCGACCGAGAGCGACTCTTGGTAGGCGAGCATTTTGTTAGACAACTCTCGATAGTTCGTCTGAAAAGGGTCGATTTCGATAGGTGCATCCGGTTCATAGGAATACTTGCTAGCTAGACCTTCAAAAATCTCATCAAACCAAACGACACCACGAGAGTCTGTGACTCTCACCTCTAACACCTGTCGCTCGCCATCAGAGTGAAGAATTCGACCGGTAATCAGAACATCGACTACTAAACTGGGCTCAGGAATTGCACGTACCGCTCCCCAATTGCCTGTAGCTTGCAGATAATCCTTCGTGTAATTTGCGACCCAGTTCGCCTCTGCCTGCCGTACTTCGGGAGTAACGTTTGCTTCGACAAGTTCATCGTAAAACTGAGGAATGTTGGAATCGAACACCACGACACCCACATCAAATAACTGCTCTTCCGGGATGGTGCGAGTAGATTGTTTCGGCGGTTGTAAGTCCACTCGTCGTACGACCACAGTCGAACAGCCGAGCATGCTTAGGATCAACAGCGAGAGAAGAGCAAAGCGTAGCGATATCACTTCAGGCCGTCTCTATAGGTTTCGTACTCATCCATCAGTTTCTTTCGTACTTCGGGATCTTCTTCCGCTAACGCCGCTTCCATTAATTGGCGGGCGACTACTTCCTCATCAGTTGCGTCTGGTGTGTCGGCGGCAATCACTTGTGTGTCCGGTAGCAGAGGCTCATCGACTTCACCGATCCCGTCAGTCGCTTCCTGTTCTACATCATCAGCGGATTGGTCTCCACCATCCTCATCCTCTTCGGCGTTACCCGAACCTTCATCTCCTTCCACGGACTCGAACGAACCGTCAGCCGCAAGTTCATCGTTTACACGCGAGTTTTCGGCATTTCGCTCATCTAATATTTCACCGTCAAGATCGCCGAGAACTTCTTGCATCGCGTCCTCGCCGGTCCCGTCAGTCCCATCCAACTGTTCGTCATCTTCACCGGTCTCGTCTTCATCACCGTCTCCTGCATTCGGGTCCGGTAATTGATTACTGGATTCCCAACCACCATCTTGTTCATTTTCGTTGGCATTAGGGTCGGGCAGTTGGTTGCTGGACTCCCATCCATCGCCTGAACCGCTCTCATCTCCGGGTTGCATGGCACCACCACCGGTCTCCTCAGACTCCTCATCCTCAGGTCGTCCGTTCGAATCCCCGGGCGGGAGCGACATATCGCCTGAGGGTGGTGATTCCATTTCACCACCAGGACTATCCCCTTGCTCTTGTTGTTGTTGTCCTTCACTAGTTGAACCTGATTCAGGTGTCGTAGTTCCTTGATTCACATCTCCTGACTCTTGACTCTCTTGACGCCCCGGTGTCGGAATAGATGGCATCGACGGTTGCCCGTCCGAAGATTCTGGCGATGGTAATGGGTTTGGGGGCCGTGGTAATGACGGAGATCCTGAAGTCGGAGAACTGGGACTTGGCATTGAAGGTGTGGGAACAGAAGATGGTGAACCACTATTGGGTTGTGGTTGCCCACTACCACTTGATGGCTGTGATGGTGAACCACCACTAGGTTGTGGTTGCCCACTACCACCTGATGGCTGCGATGGCGGGGACGACGGAGCGGGAGCACTCGGAGGCGTACCTCGCTGAGTTTGCACATCTGGAAGACTCGGAAAAGTAGAAGGAACAGGCGACATGGTCGTACAACTGCTTAATCCTGTGATCACGACCACGAGCGCGGTCGCCTTAAGTACCAAAATAAGCCCTAGCAATCTGCTGAGTCGAGTCTTCAAAAGATTCAACGTCTCACCCTGGTTGCAGTCAATTCGTTTTTCCATACTCAGACCTCCTAGTACTTGCTAGTACCTAAAGTAGACACTTCACCGTCGAATTGGTTCTGTGTTTTCCAAACTATATATATTTTATCTTTACCGACCCATTACTGCGTCGTGTTATGGTTCGTCAATCAGATTTAGGATAGAAGACATACTCGTGGTGCACAGTGACGTTTTCACGTGGCACGGGCTTGTTCTCCTCAAACCGAGGACGGTAAATCGCACTCTTTAAAGATTTCTGGAATTTTTCCACGTGACCGCTTGGTGGTCGCGCAAAATCTAATTGTACTTGATTTACGCGACCGGTCTCGTCGATGTCGATTGTAAACCCAACTTCAGCAGTCACCGGATAGATTTCAACGTTTCGTGGCTGTGGATCCGGACTGATCGATAACGGCAGAAACAACGGTACGGGGTCAGTAAACTCATTGTTCAGAAACTCCGATCCCTCCGTGTCTTCAAACGTAGCCAAGATGTCTTGGTAAATTACTTCTGCACGGCTGTTCTGGTCAAACAGGGTGAACCAGTCTGCCAGTTCAAGTTTTGCATTTGCGATAGACTCTGTTGTACTATCCGCACGTTCGAGTTCGATTTTCACTAATTCGATCAAGGTATCTTCGCCTGTCTTGAAATCATTGACCACCGCGTGATATGTATACGGTGTCTCGTCGGCCCAGTACAGCACTGGTATGCGAGACTCGATAGTTCCTATGGAGTTCAGTGGGCGAAATCGTTCTAAACGATAGGTTTTTGCTAACCCTCTTAAAGCTCGAATGTTTTCTGGACTAGTCCGCTCTAAATGTTGCTCAACAACTTTAGCAGCATATTCGTACAACCCACGAGCAGCAAACACATTGTATATCAATACATACCAATCAGCTAACATGAAAACCGTGGGTAACAAATCTACCGAAAACGCTTCGTACTGATGGTTGTAAATTGTGAATATGTACTCATAACTGTCGTTCGCATCGCCAATGTGTCCTAATTCGTAGTAGGTTTCCGCTTCACGATGCACCGCTTCAATTTGTTCAATGGAATGCAAACCGTTATTGATTCTCGATATTTGGCGAGCACGCCCATAAGCTTCAATCGCTTCAGGGTATTGTCCTAATCTACGATTAGCATCGCCGAATAGAAGTAGAGGTTGAACTAGAGCATCATCGTAATTTGTCCGGTCTTCTTTGATCTTTTCGATGAGATCGGCAGTAAGTGTGAGCACCTGTTCCGCTTCACCAGCATCGATCCGGGCGCGCAGTTCATTTGACTCTAAGAGTTGATCGCTGTCCAAGCTATCAGGGTCTGGAATCGCCAGCGTGGACACAGACTCTTGATCAGACTCGCTTACAACCACGAACGCGGAAAGTAATACCAAGCCACTCAAGCTATTTCTCAAAATACCCATTTTCTTAAATTGTCGTGAGCCTAATTGTCTAAAAATGTTAGAGAACTGAACTTCCAAAAGTCTTTGTCTCCTGAGATAAACACGCATAATCAACAACACGACGTACTTCCGTGTCTGCCATTGGATTCATAAACATTACCTGAGAAATATCATTATCAAAACCCTGAAGCATGCTCCCTGTTGAATGTGAATATTACACCGACACAAGAGGACTCTCCTGCCCCGAACCTCTCATGATCGTTCGAAATAAGATTCGTGAGATGAAGGTTGGGGAGTGCTTACTGGTGCTAGCTACTGATCCAAGTACCGAGAGAGATTTTAGAAATTTTTGCCGCTTCCTAGGTCATACTCTAGAACTTACCGAAGTTGCTCATGGAGAATACAAATATGTTATACGTAAGGGTTCACGAGATGCGTCGTGAAAAAGTTTGTTGCGTCGGTGCTGTTTTAGCCAGATAATAATCGGGTTTCTTTCTCGAGTGTTGATCTCGTGAAATTAGCTTTGGAGGATGAAGAAATCTAGATTTCGCCACAGAAATCTCTCTCCTAACTTCAACAAAAAATCACGAACTGCTCGACGAATGCCCTCATATAACAATGTGTGCGAACGGTGAGCCTCGAAAAAGCACCCGAAGACTTTAGAAATTTGAGAAACAATTGGTCGAGACTGTTGATGTAGTCGTTATTGGAGCCGGAGTAATAGGTCTCGCTGCGGCGCGCGCGTTTGCTCGGGTTGGACGGGAAGTACTTGTGCTTGAGCGCAATAAAACAATCGGTCAGGAAACTTCCAGTCGAAACTCAGGGGTAATTCATGCCGGAATCTACTATCCCAAGAATTCTCTCAAAGCAAAGCTCTGCGTGCGCGGAAAACAATTGTTGTACACGTTTTGCAAAGAGTACGACGTCGCTTACCGGCGTTGCGGTAAGATTATCGTCGCAACCGAAGACAAAGAACTCTCGAATTTAGAAAAGTACTACCGGCAAGCGTTAACTAACGGCGTATACGACCTACATTGGCTTAAAAGGGAAACGGTACAATGTTTGGAACCTGAAATTAAGTGCATCTCCGGTCTTCTCTCACCCAGTACAGGAATTGTCGATTCCTCGACGTTTTTGGCACGCCTGCAAGCGGACTTAGAAGCACATGGAGCTACCGTTGTACTCGACTCGTCTGTTTCCCAGCTTACAACTATCGGCAAGGATATCTACGTTGAAGTTCAAGATGTCCGGTTGAAACCACGGCTAGTGATCAACTGTGCGGGACTAACAGCTTCTTCCCTTGCACAGACGCTTGGAATCACACACGAGCAATACTATGCCAAAGGACATTACTTTTACTACTACGGAAAAAACTCTGGGCGTCCTATATTTCAGCACTTGATTTACCCCATTGCAACGCAAGATTCGATTGGTATCCACATAACGTTAGAGTTGGACGGAAAAGTGAAATTTGGTCCCGATGTGCAATGGATTGACGAGCTTAACTTTGACTTTGATGTGTCGCGCAAACAGCACTTCATCCCTGCGATCCGAAAATACTTCCCAGACCTTGACACGGCCGCTCTAAAACCCGGTTACACTGGGATTAGAACTAAGTTGGTTTCCGAAGGCCAGGGATTTGTTGACTTTCGAATTCGTGGACCAATGGACACCGGTGTGCCAAACTACATCGAGACCATCGGTATTGACTC
>CAZEFI010000015.1:15686-39028 GCA_964511425.1 uncultured Pseudomonadales bacterium | reverse complement strand
AGCCGTCAAAAGGTAGGAAATCTACACTTTGTGTAGTATTCCCTATAAGTCCCAATCATTGCTCACTATAACTTTACTTACCGTCTCAGTTCTTTCTCATAGACACCGATGCACACTCTGTCAGATGCGTGGTTTCTCGAAGCGATCTAAGCATCTGCTGTGATGTGAATGCAATCAATTAAAATAGTATTACATGTTGGCGGAATAAAGTTATACTTCGTGTTCAGTATGAACACAGGATATTCGAAAGAAATACCTCCTCCATCCAAGCTCTCATACTGTTGAGCTACCCAGATCACTCACAAATTTCGCGAGGAAATTGATCCATGAATAATTTTCAAAAAATCCTATGCCTGCTTTGTGCCTTCGCGCTCGTCGCGATAGGCAATGCAGGTGACCCTGATGCTTTTAGCGTTATTACGGGCGAACTCATAACCATCGAACCAGAAGTCTCTGATCAAGACGAAAAGACCGACGCTGCCCCAACAGACACACCACCTGTTGAGCCAGTAGATCTTTCTAATGCAACATTGACTATTTCGCACGAAACAACCAACGCAGAGGGAGAAACAGAAACCGAAACACTTTACGAAGGACCGTTTGACGGAGACTTCATGCACTCCCTTACGACTGACGGGCAACCTCAATTCTCCGAATCCATCGAAGTCAAGATTGCGCTTCAAGTCACAGAAGAAACTGATCCAATGACAATAAACACGGTCATTGCGCCGGGTTCGGATGTTCAATTCGCGTATATCGACCACATCGGACCAAGAGATGAGTTTCTCGTAGTTGGGTCTAGTTACCAAGTTCTCAACCCAGAGAATAAGTTTTCCATAAAGGGAGATCTTAGTTTCCTAGAACTAGACGCTACGCATACAACCACGGCATTCGCGTGGGCAACCTTTGTTAATGAGGAAGGCGAGCGACAGTCCAAACAATGGGGACCCGTTCTAGTGAAGGATGGTACATTCCATATTGAAGGTGATGTCTCACGACCCATCGGAGCATCTCTATACGTAACCAATCGAAATCAAAGTAGTTTTTATAACTCGACTACTCGTATCATTCTTGAACCGAATGGCGAACTTGAAGTAGTAAAGTTAGGAGACCAAACCCAAGAAATTGGTACAGTGGGTGGTGCAGGCTACCACGCACAACTGATCGAGAGCTGGCAACAAGACGCAGAATACATCGCTTTGGTCGAAGATTGGACGGCTGAACAGGAACGCTCACGAAATCCACCCGATGAATCTGCTGAATCAACTGATGATTCTGCCGAAGAAGCTGCGACTGACTCTGAAGAAGAAGCAGACACAGAAGATGCAACTGAAGCTGAGGACAGTATTGAACTTGTGGAAGCGGTAGAACCTGCCGAAGGTTGTGAAGATGCAGTTGCTCAAGAAGAAGAAGAAGCTGAACCCGTAGCTCAGACATCAACCTACGAACCTCCGTATTGGTATACGTTAAGGATGAAAGCGACAGATTTCCAAACCGCGAAGTTGCAGGACATCGCCAAGAACAGCAAAGATCCAAACGCACAGCTACTCGCGATGCAGATGAATGTGTTCAGTCCTTATGACGACGCTGAAGAAGCACTTTCTGTGTGGCAAACGCTCGCCGAGAAGTTTGATAAAGAATTTGTCGCCACTTACATCACTCCAGAACTAGAACGAATTGAAACCGTACATACTCGCACGCTAAACGACGAAGCACTGATTCCGGGTCAAAAAGTACCAGCTTTTACGCTAGCTAACTTAGAGGGCGAAGATGTATCCATCTACGATCTCGCAGGCGAAAAAGACCTAGTCCTTATCGACTTTTGGGCTTCATGGTGCGGACCGTGTATCGCAACGTTCCCCGATCTAAAGAAACTGCACGCTGCTTATACAGACGAGAATTTTGAAATTGTCGGAGTTTCCGTTGACAATAACATGGAAGACTGGTCGGGAGGTGTTGATGACCATGAACTTCCATGGATACAACTTGGTGAACTCAAGGACGCAGATAACGGTAGCCCAGTCTCCAAGAGTTATGGCGTAAACTTCATTCCTAAGACTTTCCTCATAGACTCTCAAGGGTGCATTTATCGAAAGAACATTCACCCAACTGAATTGAAGACTTTCCTAGTCGACAGATACGGTCTGGATGAATCGCTGGTTGAACCGGAAGAAGAACCCGAAGACACACCTGAGGTATCCAGCTAGGTATAACTTTTTGGTCAAAAGCACTAGTGGATAGTGCGTCAAATATTTTCCTGTAATTGACGCAACTCGCGCGAGGTTTAGCTATCTCGCGCGAGTTTTTTTACGTCGTTCAGTTTAAATTCGATCGAGCTAAAGTCGATTTTTATCGAGTGTAACATTTACATGCGAGGCTTAATGTGCGGAACCTACACTATCGCATACATTCGATCGAACGTGTGTAGCCTAATACCTTCGTCGAGCGGCGGCAAACTACGATTTCCCAACCCAACCAGTAAATCAATTTCGTGCAAATGTCCCTCGGCCAACAACCGCTAGAATGAAAAGTCTTAAAATAGTTACGAATAAGACGATGTGGCGGCCAATCACTCCAACTTAAAAGAGAGCGTCTTAGGCGTGTCCGCATGGAAGTGCCACGGCATTCCTATACGCCGAAACATCTTCTTTGTAAACCTATCTCGATTTTGTATATACGAGGAAATCAAATTATGAAAGCGATTCTAAAATTCATTGGGTTACTGTGTGTTGTTACTATGTTTGTTGCATGCGGTCAAGTCAAAGCCCCAACACCCTACAAGATTACGGGTGAATTCATTTCAATGCTACCGGAAGTAACCGAAGAGGTAGTTGAGGACGAAGAATCATCCTCAGACGATGCCGAGATGGCCGACACCGAAGGGGACGCGTCAACGGATATAGAACCAGATGTACCCATCGACTTCACCAATGCGAAATTGATGATTTCCTACGACATGACCAATAGTGAAGGAGAAGTCGAAACAGTCACATTGGTTAATGAACAATTCGATGGTGCTTTTGAATACGAAGATGAAACCACAGAGCCTACCGAAGTGACCATTTCACTCCAAATTTCCGAAGACTCAGCCCCGATGGAGATCAATACCGTAATCGGTACTGGTCATGACATCCACTTTGCTTTGTTTGACCATCCCAATCCTAGAAATGACCAGTTCGTCCTTATAGGAACCTCAAGTCATACTATGAATGTAGCGAATAAATTTTCGATTTCTGGGGACCTGAATGTATTCGATGATGTCTTCAAAGATCACAGCATAGTGAGTCTAAGTGCTCGCACGACTGATGACGAAGGCGAAAGTCAGATCCTACGATGGGGTCCTGTGTTAGTACACGATAATTCATTCCAAATTGAAGGTGACGTCGACCAACCTTTGCTCGCTACTTTGTCGATCAGCAATAGTGGTAATTCGGCATCTACTCAAGTAATTCTTGAGCCTCAAGGTGAAATAGCCGTAGAAAAACTCGGCAATCAAACCAGAGAACTCGGTACGTCGAGTAACGAAGGCTTACACGCAACACTTATTTCGAGCTGGCAGCACAACGAAGAATACGTCGCGCTAGTAGATTCTTGGACAACCGAATATGAGCTCTATTTAAACCCACCAGAACCTGCAGAAACGGACAGTGAATCAGACAGTGTGGAAGAAGAAAGTGGTACAGAAGAAACTGGGGATGAAGAAGTAGCAGATGTGGAAGAAGAAGCCGATTCATCGTCTGATGAATCCGCAGAAAACGAAGAAGAGATAACTGATACTGTCGCTAGCGTTGAACCTGCAGAAGGTTGCGAAGACGCAGACGTAGGAAAGTACGTAGAACCGAGACCAAGTACTCCAAGCACCAGTGGTTATCCCGAATGGTATAACATGCAGATGCAAGCCAGAGAAATTCGCAACTCAACACTCAGAGAGATCGTCGAAGGAGACCATGATCGAACCGCTCAACATATCGCGATGAAGATGAGACCGTATACCGATGATGCAGATGTTCTTGCGGCATGGAAATCTTTGAGCGAGAAGTTCGACGAGGATTATGTCGCGATGCACATAACTCCAGAAGTGGAAACAATCGAAAAGAGAGTATTACTCGCGAAGAACGATTCAATAGTAGTTCCGGGGCAAAAAGCACCCGCGTTCACCTTAGCGAACTTGGAGGGAGAAGATGTCTCGCTGTATGACTTGCTTGGTGAAAAAGACATGGTACTTATCGACTTCTGGGCTTCATGGTGTGGTCCCTGTATCGCCGACTTCCCCGATTTGAAGAAGTTGTATGCTGCGTATACCGATGAAGATTTTGAAATCGTAGGTGTTTCCATTGATAGTACTCATGATGCTTGGGTTGGTGGCGTGGAAGACAATGAACTCCCATGGGTACAACTCGGAGAACTTGAGGGCTGGTACGGACATGTAGGTGTACAGTATGGAGTCGGTTGGATTCCCAAAGGCTATCTTGTTGATTCTCAAGGATGTATCTACGAAAAAGACATTCGGCCCGCCGCGTTGAAGGAATTTCTAGTCGATCGTTACGGCATGGATGACTCCCTAGATCAACCTGACGTCGAATCCGAAGACATGCCAGGAGTCTCTGGCTAACCGAATTCTTACCCGAAAGTCAGTTCACCGATGAACACGTACGACGGATGTATCGGTACATGTTCATTATGCTAAAACACTTGCATTCGGTATAACTTAGTTTGATTGCGAATCAAAAGTTCCCGCGAGTGGCCATCCTCTCGCGGGAACTCTTACATTTGTTCTCTACAAACGACCTGAAGTTTACTCCTTGCCTTTCTGGAGGACTACTTCCACGTGCCGCAACTTAAAAAACACAAAAATTTAATCGATACCGCACAAATACCAAAACCGGTCATACGTATCGTTCGAAAGCTAAGTGAGAGTGGATTCGACACTAAACTTGTTGGCGGTTGTGTCCGCGACATGCTGCTTGGTATCAAGCCCAAAGACTTCGATATCGTAACCAGTGCGACACCACTGCAAGTAAAGCGCGTATTTAATAGAGCTAGAATTATTGGTCGCAGATTTCGAATTGTCCATGTCAAATGTGAGATAGGTATTGTTGAGATTTCCACCTATCGAAAGACCAACAATAACCGTCAAGACCCAAGTACTCCCTCCCGCTCCCTGATGCGTAGTCCGCGTCAAGTTGGGACAATGAAGCAAGATCATTTAGTCCGTGATTTCACAGTAAACGCACTGTATTTCGACATCACACGAAATATGATCTACGATTTTGTCGGTGGTCTGAAAGACGTGAAGAATCGAAGGTTACGTTGCATCGGCGACCCAGAGACACGATTCACCGAAGATTGTCATCGCATGTTACGCGCGGTACGTTTTCTTTCGAAACTGAATTTGGAAATTGCCGATGATCTCGAACAGTCTTTGCGTGCACATCGAGACTTGCTTGAGTTCCTAGAACCGCACAGATTGGGTTACGATCTCGAGAAAATGTTACTGCACGGTTATGCCGGAGCACTCTGTCAAAACCTAGTGAAGTACGACTTATTGAATTACATTTTCCCGGAGATAGACCCAGATGACTCCCTGTGTCAAACGGCATTACAGAACACGGATAAGCGAGTAAAAATTGGAAAACCAGTACGCTTCGCGTTTCTTTTGAGTGCTTTTTACTGGCATCACTATCGGGAAGCAAATGTTGCAAACAACCGCGAAGCAGAAATCTCCGTCGCGAAAAGGATATTGCAATATCCAGCGGAAAATATTGCGCTTCGAGCCGACGTGAGAGATTTCGTTATTGAAACGTGGCGCTTACAGGCGAAACTGGAACAACGACCTTTACGTAACGGAAAACAGTTGCTCCTTCGAAAACGCTTTCGCGCCGGATATGACCTGCTTTGTATGCGAGCACGCGTCGGTCAAGCAAGTCAGAAAATTGCGGATTGGTGGACCAAAATTCAAGAAGTGTCCGAAGTAGAACAGGAACAAATGCTCAAAGAGGTCGCTCCCACTCGCAAACGCCGATCTAGACGCCAAAAAAGACAGAGTACGCCGAATCGACAAGCGGTTGTTGCCTCCTAAAACCTAATCAACTTATAGCTAACGTATTCCCCATGAGCCATTATGAGTAGTCAATCCAATCCTACCCCAGTTTCGATAACAACCTTATTTAAACGCAAAGAAAAGAAGCAGAAATTTGCTTGCTTAACCGCATACGACGCGTTATTCGCAGAACTCATCAGTTCAAGTGGTGTCGAGGTTTTGCTAGTCGGCGATTCACTCGGAATGGTACTCCAGGGCCACGATAGCACACTACCGGTCACCATAGACGATATGGTTTACCATATGCAGTGCGTGCGACGCGGTAATAGAGGTAGTCTCATCATGGCAGATCTGCCGTTCATGAGCTATGCTTCGTCGAATCAAAGTTTAGAAAGCGCGGCTGCACTCATGAGGGCGGGAGCACACATCGTCAAGCTTGAAGGTGGTGCTTGGCTAGCAGAAAGTACTCGCTTACTTCACGAGCGGGGCATCCCTGTGTGTACCCATATGGGTCTGACCCCACAGTCAATCAATCGAATTGGTGGATATCGTGTTCAGGGTAGAAACCCCGACCAAGCCTCGGCGATGCTTGAAGAAGCTCAGTTACTAGAAGAATCTGGTGCATCTATGTTGTTGCTAGAGTGTGTGCCAGTCTCATTAGCAAAAGCAATCACTGAAGCTCTTCAAATTCCAGTAATTGGGATCGGCGCAGGACCGGATACAGACGGCCAAATCATGGTCTTGCATGACATGTTGGGGATCACTCCGACGTCAATTCGCACACCTAAGTTTGTCAAAAATTTTCTTGCAGAAAGCACTGACGGTATTCGAGGAGCTTTCAGTGCGTATGGATCCGCGGTTCGATCTGGTACCTTTCCTAGTACCGAACATTGTTTTACCTGAGACTTTGTGAACGTCATTCATTCACCGGTCGAACTTCGACGCACCTTACACAGTTACAGTTCTACTGCCGTGGTCGGTTTAGTTCCAACCATGGGCAACCTTCATAAAGGACACTTAGAACTCGTACGCAACGCCAAAAAAGACTGTGATGTAACAGTTACTTCGATCTTCGTCAACCCGTTGCAATTTAGTGCAAACGAAGACTTTGAAGGGTATCCAAGGACCTTTGAAGCGGATTGTGAGCTACTGCGCGCCCACGAAGTTGAGATTCTCTTCTGTCCTAATGCTCGCTCGATGTACCGCCTTGGTCAAGAACCACAAATAACGTTGGTCGTTCGTCAACTTGGAGACACCCTGTGTGGGGAGCATCGTCCAGGACATTTTGATGGAGTTGCAACCGTCGTAGCAAAACTTTTTAACTTAGTTCAACCAAACAAAGCATACTTCGGTGAAAAAGACTGGCAACAGTTCATAATCCTCCAGAACATGGTACTTGATATCAATTTCCCGATCGAAGTCATCGGCGTTCCGACGGTCCGGGATGCGGACAATTTAGCCACCTCTAGCCGAAACCAATATCTCAATGACGAACAGCGCCACTTAGCTCCGCTTCTCTTTCAACAGTTGTGTGCGGTACGCGACTCGATTCTTGCCGGTAACACTAACTATCCTTCTCTCGAGGAGCAGGCAACAACGACACTGGTCAGGAAAGGATTTCGACCTGACTACGTATCGGTACGTAACGCTGATACACTTGAAATCGCTCACCAAAAAGACACTAATCGAAGAGTTTTTGGTGCAGCTTACCTCGGACATGCAAGACTGATTGACAACATTGCAATAGACTCCACATGAAAGACCTCAATGCAAATACTCAGCTTTGGGAGGATCTCTGTACACACGCAAAACGGATATCCAATTTAGATTTGAACCAAGTACTTGCTGATTCAACTAGGTTCTCCCGCTCACATTTGACCGTAGGAGAGGTACTTGTCGATTGGACTCGCCAACTAGTGGATGATTCGGTCTTCAAACACCTCAATCAGCTAGCGGTAGAAATCGGAGCGCATGAGTTTCTTCACCGAATAAGTCGAGGGGAGCCGGTGAATCAAACCGAGTCGAGAGCAGCACTCCACGTGACCCAACGATCAGGAGACCACGCTAATGCAGCACTTCAACGAATGCTGGACTTGGCAACGAAGATTCGTAATGGCGAGATTTGCGGTCATTCCGGTAAACGAATCACCAACGTGGTAAATATTGGCATTGGTGGCTCTCACCTTGGACCCGAACTGATCTACCGAGCGTTAACACCGAAACACGGACCAAGACTTCATTTCCTTACAAACGTTCACCCATCTGAACGCACCACACTCTTACATTCCTTAGATCCCGATTCCACATTGTTCATTGTTGCTTCAAAATCATACGGTACTTTCGAGACACTAGACAACGCCCGTGTTTGCCGAGAATGGATGAATACGCGTACACCACCGGATTCGGACCTTTCGAACCATTTCGTTCATATCACCAGCTATCCAGATCGAGTCTCCACCAACGGTACTGTTCTGCCCGTCGATAGTTCAATCGGAGGTCGATTTTCTCTTTGGTCCGCGATGGGGTTAGCAATCGCGATTGCGTTTGGCACGGATGTATATCAAGACTTACACTTCGGTGCAAGAGCGATGGACTGCCATGTGCTAGAAACCGATAACGTTGCACAAAATCTTGCTATTAAATTGGCTTTACTCACAATCTGGAACACTAATGTCCTCAAAACAGATTCACATTTGATCCTACCCTACGATCCACGACTTAAACTGTTGCCCGCCTACTTGCAGCAACTCGAAATGGAAAGCAATGGAAAGAGCACTACACGGGACAGTGAGTCTGTCCATTATCGGACGAGTCCTATCGTGTGGGGTGGTACGGAAACTGACGGTCAACACGCTTATCATCAATTGCTCCATCAAGGAACTCACGCCTATAGTGCAGATATCATCGTCTCGCAGTCCGAAAGTGCTTCGGACGATCAAACAAAGACTGAAGATTGGATTTTGGCAAACGCGATAGCACAAAGTACCGTCATGTTTGCCGGACATTGCACGTCTGATGTTCCAATCTTTAAGAACATCCGAGGTAAGCACGGTACAACAATAATTGTTCTCAAAAAACTCAATGCGTTCAACCTTGGAGCTCTCATCGCGTTGTATGAACACAAAGTCGCGTGTTTGGGACATCTTTGGAACGTGAATTCATTTGACCAATGGGGTGTCGAAGCGGGTAAAAAGATAGCCGACGACGTGTACTACTATCTACAACACGGCGGTCGCCAGAACATACCTCCAACCACAACCGACTTGATTGCTAAAATTCGCAACAACTAGCAGGTACTAATAACTCTTTATTGGAGAACTTCAAAGTGTCAGAATTGATTCCAGTACCAGATACGTTCGCCCACACACCCCACATCACTCAATCAAAATACGAGGCGATGTATCGACGGTCCATCGAGCAACCGAACGAGTTCTGGGCAGAACAAGCTGAAACCAACATCGATTGGTTTCAATCATTCAATCAGGTTTGTGAAGCATCGTTTGAGGAGGGAAGGTTTCATTGGTTCCGTGATGGTATTCTCAATGTGTGTTACAACTGTGTTGACCGACACCTCGCTACCAAAGCCGATCAAGTCGCAATAATCTGGGAGGGCGACGACAGTCAGCAAAGCAAACACATTACCTATCTCGAGTTATATCAAGAGGTGTGCCGTCTCGCGAACGCACTTCGAGAAAGAGGAGTCTCAAAAGGTGATCGGGTCTGTATCTATCTTCCCATGATCCCCGAAGCAGCATATGCCATGTTGGCATGTGCACGCATTGGAGCACTTCATAGCGTTGTTTTTGGTGGATTCTCGTCAAACTCACTACGTGACCGAATCCTAGATTCGGACTGTCGGACCTTAATCACTGCGGACGAAGGTATCCGTGGTGGGAAAGTCATCCCGTTAAAGGCAAATGCTGATACGGCATTGCAAGATTGTCCCAATGTTCACACAGTCTTAACCGTTCGTCGAACCGGAGGTACGGTTCAATGGCATGAGTGTAGAGACGTATGGTATCACGAGATTACGGAGCATCAGAACACGGATTGTGATCCGGAGCACGTCGAATCGGAAGATCCACTATTTATCCTTTACACCTCCGGTAGCACCGGGAAACCGAAAGGCGTACAACACAGTTCCGCGGGCTATCTATTGCACGCGACCCTGAGTTTTCGGTATATTTTCGACTATCACGAGAACGAAATTTACTGGTGCACGGCGGATGTTGGTTGGATCACCGGTCATTCGTACATCGTTTACGGACCTCTTGCTAACGGCGCGACCACGCTGATGTTTGAAGGAGTACCTACATTTCCGAACGCGTCTCGATTCTGGCACGTAGTCGACAAATACGACGTCAATATCTTTTATACGGCGCCAACTGCGATCCGACAACTGATGGCTCTCGGGGACGACTATGTGAAAGCTACCTCTCGCTCTACACTACGCCTACTGGGTACTGTGGGAGAACCGATAAACCCAGAAGCTTGGGATTGGTATAACCGCGTTGTAGGTGACCGTCGTTGCCCAGTGGTAGACACGTGGTGGCAAACGGAAACGGGCGGAATCATGATATCTCCGCTACCGGGTGCTACTCCGCTTAAACCAGGATCCGTCACCCGTCCGTTTTTTGGCATTAAACCAGCCCTAGTAGACGACGCCGGAAACATCCTTGAGGACAACGAAGCATACGGAAATCTTGTGATGCTACAACCGTGGCCAGGGCAAATACGAACTGTTTATGGGGATCATCAGCGGGTGATTGATACCTATTACAGCAGATTCCCTGGTAAGTACTTTACCGGAGACGGTGCACGAAGAGACCAAGATGGTTATTTCTGGATTACCGGCAGAGTTGACGACGTCATTAATGTTGCTGGGCATCGGCTTGGTACCGCTGAGATCGAGAGTGCTTTAGTACTTCACGAACAGATTGCAGAAGCTGCTGTGGTCGGGGCACCGCACGCAATCAAAGGAGAAGCGATATACGCATTCGTAACACCTATGGCCAGCGCAGAACCTAGTTCAACGCTTAAAGACGAACTCTGTCAGCTAGTTCGATCCGAAATTGGACCTATCGCTCGACCTGACGCCATCCAATGGGCACCTGGCTTACCTAAGACCAGATCAGGAAAGATAATGCGTCGTATCCTGCGAAAAATTGCAGCCGACGACACTGAAGACTTAGGCGATACAACTACACTAGCTGATCCAAGTGTCGTCGACAACCTCGTACGAGAACGAATAGTATCGTGAAGTTTATTTGTTCGGCGGCTTGTCCCGGTATCGCTCGACATCAACCATGGATAGTTGGACTCGACCGCGATCGTCAATTTCGGTGATAACTACTTCTACAATCTGACCGACCGAAAGTTCGTCGTTCACTTTGTCAACGTGTCCGCGTTTAATTCGAGAGATGTGCAACAAGCCATCTTGTTTCGGAAGTATCGTCACGAATGCACCAAATTTCATAATGGACGCAACCTCGCCTGAGTAGATTTTCCCTACGACCGGCGTTTCGGTCAGATCCAGAATGCGCTGGCGGATAGCCTCTTCGTTGGCGCGATTTTCGGAGTAAATCCTGATCTCTCCGTCGTCTTCAACGTCAAACTCGGCATTGAACTCATCTCGCAATGCGCGAATCGTCGCACCACCTTTACCAATCACCAAACGAATCATTTCCGGATCAATTCGAATTGAAAAGACTGCGGGAGCATATTCGGACAGCGCTCCTCTAGGTTGCGCAATTACTGCATCCATCTGAGTCAAAATGTGTCTTCGTGCTTCGTGAGCTTGCGCTAACGCTTTGCTCAAGATCTCCTCGGTAATACCTTCAATTTTGATATCCATTTGTAATGCAGTCACGCCTCTTGAAGTACCTGCAACTTTGAAATCCATATCTCCAAGATGATCCTCATCACCTAAGATGTCGGTGAGAACTACAAACCGGTCATCTTCCTTTATGAGACCCATCGCAATACCAGCGACTGACGCGGGAATCTGCACACCCGCGTCCATGAGAGCTAGCGAAGCACCACAGACTGAGGCCATGGAACTTGATCCATTACTCTCTGTAATCTCGGAAACCACTCGAATCGTATAAGGAAAGTCATTGTTATCCGGTATGAGATACTCCAGTGAGCGTCGCGCTAGGCGACCGTGCCCAACCTCTCGTCGTTTCGGACCCATGAGTCGTCCGGCTTCCCCAACACAATAAGGTGGAAAGTTGTAATGCAACATGAACTGATCGGTTGATTCACCGCTAAGCGATTCGATCAGTGCTGCATCTCGAGTTGTACCGAGCGTAACTGTTACAATCGCTTGAGTTTCACCTCGTTGGAACAATGCTGAGCCGTGCGTACGTTTAAGAAGCCCCACATCAATGTCAAGATCTCTCACTTCATCGTGTCTCCGACCGTCAATTCGTGGTTGCCCGTCAAGAATTCGTGCTCGAACGAGCTCCTTACCTAGCGATTGAAATACCGAACTTACTTCCTCCGGATCGATGCTTTCATCACCATCCGTGAGTGTTTCAACTACTTGTTGCTCTACCGCCTTTAGTCGCTCGCGCCGTTCCGCTTTAGTTGTTATTTGATAAGCTTCCTGTAATCCGTTCCCAATCTCCTTCGAAACTACATCGATCAGTTCTTTGTTTTCGACCGGAGGAGAGTAGGCCCACTTCTCATTACCCACTGCATCAACGAGTTGATTGATCGCTTGAATTTGTATTTGCATCTCTTGATGCGCAAAGAGCACGGCACCTAACATCTGGTCCTCAGAGAGTTCGTGTGCCTCACTTTCAACCATGAGTACAGCCTTTTCGGTACCCGCGACAATCATGTTAAGTTTGGAATTCTCCTGTGCTGAGATACGAGGATTCAATACGTAGAGATTGTCAATAAAGCCTACTCTGTTCGCACCGATCGGACCGTGGAACGGTACTCCCGAGAGCGTTAGAGCCGCTGAAGTACCAATCATCGCTACAACATCGGGATCAACATCTCGATCTACCGACATTACAGTAGCGATGACATGAACATCGTTTTGGAAGCCATCAGAAAATAGAGGCCGAATAGGTCTATCAATGAGACGGCTTGTGAGAGTTTCTTTTTCGGTTGGGCGACCTTCTCTTCGAAAAAAACCTCCAGGTATTTTCCCCGCTGCGTAGGTGCGTTCTTGATAGTCCACGGTAAGAGGAAAAAAGCTCAATCCCTCGCGCGGTTCGGGTGCAGCCACTACCGTGCAAAGCACAGAGTTGTCATCCATATGCGCCATCACTGCCGCGGTTGCCTGACGCGCGATGCGCCCTGTTTCGAGAGTTACTTTATGGTCGCCGAGTTCAAACTCGACTTTAGAAGGTTTCAAATTAGTTCCTTGAGTTGTTGTTAACGGCGAATGCCAAGTTTGGTGATCAGTTTTGCGTACCGATCTAGATCTTTGGATCTGAGGTAATCCAGCATTTTGCGACGTTGTGCTACCATATTCTGTAACCCGCGTCGGGAATGGTGATCGCCTTTATGTTCCTGCAAATGTTCTTGTACACTTTCGATGTTTTTCGTTAAAAGTGCTACTTGAACTTCTGGGGAGCCGGTGTCATGTTCACCTCGGCCAAATTCTTGAAGTAGTTCATGTTTAGTCTCGGTGGTTAACGCCATATCTTCTCCTTATCGAATGAGTTGTTGTTTACCGATTGCGTTTAGTTGATTATTCGTCGGGGGGCTACTCTACCATCTTCCAGTATTTCACCAATTCCAAGAAATTTAGTGCGGGCATTGTCAACGATTTCACACACTTTAACCCAGCCCTGTGTAGGCGAGTTATTGACCCGAACCGCTTGCCCGTGTCGAATGTTGTAGGCCACTCCACCACGGACGAACACTGTAGGCCATCCTTCCACAGTACTAGCAGTGGGCAAAAGTAGTTCGTCAATCCGCTGTTCCTCTCTCGCTTCGAGTAGTCGCTGCATGGTGACTGCTCCACTATCGTCGTAGGGTCCAGCCTGAGTACGGCGCAAAGCTACAACATGGGCACCACTTCCTAATTCCTCGCCGATGTCTGCGACTAAAGTTCGAATATACGTACCTTTGGAACAGTGAATGAGTAATCGAAAACGATCCCCCTCGAAAGTTGCTAATTTATTCTCGTGGATCGTTACCGGGCGAGGGTCACGGGGAACTTCTTTTCCTTGGTGTGCCAACTTATACAGAGGTTGACCGTTTTGTTTAACAGCGGAGAACATAGAAGGAATCTGTTGAATATTGCCTTGGTAGTGTACCAAGACACTTTCAATTTTTTCCTTGGTCACTTGTAAATAAGGTCTTTCTTTAACGATGTTGCCATCCGAATCTCCACTATCTGTGCTAACGCCTAAGACAGCGTCCACGACATAGCGTTTGTCTGCTTGAAAAAGAAACTGGGAAAATTTCGTCGCTGCGCCGAAACACAAAGGCAATACACCTGTAGCAAGTGGGTCCAAACTTCCCGTATGACCGACTTTATTCGCACCAAATAACCGCTTGGCTTTCTGAGTTGCACTACTCGAAGTCACGCCAGGTGGCTTATCAAGCACGAGTACGCCGTCAACGTCACGGCCACGGGATCGACGCTTACTCACTGTGAGTTTCTAGACTCGCAGTCTCGCGCGACATTGCTTGGTCAATGAGAGCATCAATGTGCGACCCCTGATCCTCTGTATCGTCATAGTAAAAAGTAAGAGCCGGGGTGGTTCGCATCGAGTGCCGCTTGGCCAGTTCGGTTCGTAGAAATCCGGCCGCGCGCTGAAATACTTGTACTACGTTTTCTCGATCCACAGTCTGATCCAGATCCACAGTCCGCAAGTACACGTTCGCGGTATCTAGATTACTCGTGACCCGCACGTCGCTCACAATTATGGTCCGGACATCGACGCGAGGATCACGCATCTTTTGTCGAATTAATGTCGTGAGTTCCTTGCGAATCAGCTCGGCAATTCGCTCTTCGCGACCATAAGAGCGGTCTCGATTGATAATTTTTACTCGACGCACTAAAGAGCTCGTGCGACTTCTTGGGATTCAAACACTTCGATTCGATCGCCTTCCCGGACATCGTTATAGTTGCGTACACCGATTCCACATTCGAGACCGTTCCGAACTTCGCCGACGTCGTCTTTAAAACGTCTCAGAGATTCCAGTTCTCCTTCATATATCACCGTGCTATCCCGCAACACGCGAATCTTTTTGTGTCGAAAAACCGTTCCCTCGACGACAAGACACCCTGCAATTAGACCAAATCGTGGTGAATGGAAGACGTCGCGGACTTCCGCGGTACCTACGATTTCTTCTCGTATTTCGGGCATCATCATGTCTTCCAAGATCTTTTTGACGTCATCAAGGAGTTCGTAGATCACACTGTAATAACGCACGTCAAGAGCATTCTGTTCCGCTACAACTTTGGCTGACTTTTCTAAGCGGACGTTGAATCCAAAAACCATTGCATCGTATGTGACTGCCAGATTCATATCGGATTCATTGATACCGCCGACCCCGGATCCTAGAATCTGTACCCCTACTTCCTCGTTACCAATGTTGTTACAAGACTCGGTGATCGCTTCCAGTGAACCACGTACGTCGGTCTTTAATATCAACTTTAAAATGCGCTTTTCGCCTTTACCCAAGTTTGCGAACATATTCTCGAGTCGCGAAGTCTGGCGCATCGAAGTAATTTTCTGTTGATTTTTTGCCGCCCGAGCATTTGCTAATTGTCGTGCTTGTCGTTCGTCCACGGTGACGTTAAATAGATCTCCGGCAACTGGTGCACCATTGAGTCCTAATACCTCGACCGGTATGGAAGGTCCAGCTTCTGAGATAACCTTCCCTTGATCCGTAAGCAACGAACGCACACGACCGAAATATTCGCCTGCTAACACGACATCTCCGCGGGCTAAGGTTCCTTGTTGAACCAAAACAGTCGCGACTGGTCCGCGTCCTCGATCCACCTTACTCTCGACAACCACGCCTTGAGCAGTCCCCTGACTTACCGCTGCGAACTCTTCAACCTCTGCGAGTAACGCAACCGAGGATAGTAAGTCATCAATTCCTTCTCCCGTGGTCGCTGAGACATTAACAAATTGAGTGTTCCCGCCCCAGTCTTCTGGAGTTACTCCAATACTATTAAGTTCAGTGCGTACCCGTTCGGGATCGGCTCCGTCTAAATCGATCTTATTAACAGCCACGATCATCGGAACTTCAGCGGCATGTGCATGTTGTACAGCTTCTTGAGTCTGAGGCATTACTCCGTCGTCTGCGGCACAAACGAGAATCACAATGTCGGTCGCATTGGCACCACGTGCGCGCATCGCAGAAAAGGCTGCATGTCCAGGAGTATCTAAGAATGTGATTGCACCATGCTTAGTCTCGACGTGATAAGCACCAATATGTTGTGTTATACCACCTTGTTCGTCACTGACGACATGAGCGTTACGGATAAAGTCAAGGAGCGATGTTTTACCATGATCCACGTGTCCCATCACGGTAACCACGGGTGGACGCGGTTCGGGTTCGCCCTCAGCTTTTTGGGAGAGCACAAGTTCTTCTTCCATACGATCGCTAGCGACGAGCTTGACTTTATGTCCCATTTCTTCGATCACAAGTACCGCGGTATCTTGATCGATAGTCTGGTTGATGGTCACCATTTCACCCATACTCATCAGGGCTTTAATGACCTCGCCTGCTTTTACCGACATGCGACGCGCGAGTTCACCCACCGTGACCGCATCGGATACTTCCACTTCCCTTACGATCTTTTGCACCGGTCGGGAAAACTCTCCACCTTGTTTCTCTACTTCAAGAGCAGCTTTTCGACGTCGCCTTAGGCCTAAGCTATTTTGACTCTTCTCTTGGGTACGACGCCGACCGAGGGCTTTTCCTTCTAATGTACGTCCGCGTTGTTTTGTGCCTTTCTCATCGCGCGACCGTTTTGTTCCACTCTTCTCTGTTGCAATCGCTTCTGCTTCGGCACGAGCTCGAACTTCTTCGGCTTCGCGTTTGATTCGTTCTCGTTCCTCTGCTTCTGCTTTGCGGGCTACTTCTTCGGCACGTTTCGCTTGTTGCTCGCGTTCCTCGCGTAGTCGCTCAGCTTCCTTTCGCAGACGGGTT
Source organism: uncultured Pseudomonadales bacterium (assembly GCA_964511425.1). Classification (GTDB taxonomy): domain Bacteria; phylum Pseudomonadota; class Gammaproteobacteria; order Pseudomonadales; family Azotimanducaceae; genus Bin55. Next base: position 21,852 of record CAZEFI010000015.1, on the reverse strand, counting down.
TCTTCTTGACGTTGTGCCTTTTTCCGTCGAATCTCACCCTCAGCTTTGCGCCGTTTTTCCTCGTCGGCACGAATCTTTTCCTTTTCCAACGTTAGTTGGGAAGGTACTTCTGGATCTTTGGTGGGTTCTTGTTCCTTGGCCGTTACCTCTTGATCCCGGGTCTCTTTTTTAACGGTTTTCTTTGGCTCGACTTTGGTTGATTTTTTGCGTTTCTCAATGTCTTTATTGGCCGTGCTGTCAGCGTCTTGCGTGGCATCTACTGGAGCGTCTTCTTGCTTCGTGTCGATTTCGGTCGCGGGGTCACGAATTGTTTGACCTGCTGACGGTTTTACAATCCTTCGTCGCTTTACCGTGGCAACTTTGACTTCTGGAGCAGACTTCCGTTGAACACTCAAAGTGCCTGTTCTGCGGGTCAATGGTGATGTCAAACCGCTGGTTGGTGTCGCGTGCGTCGTGGATTCAACATTGCGATCGCCCGTTGACGAGCGACCGACATTACGAGAAATCACGGACTCTGTACTCTGGGTCTCGGCTTCCTTGCGTCCCTTCAGGTAAACCTGCAACACTTGCATGTCCGAACTGGAAAACTCTTCCGACGCAAGCTTTTGCGGAAGACCGGCAGCGTGAATATTTTGAAGCAGCAATGCCACATCGATGTTTAGCCTACCGGCGACATCAGCTACTGTATTCATGCTTTGCGTTTCCATTGAACAAATTTACTGCTTACTTATCGTTCGGGTTCGCAAACATCGGTTCTCGAGCAGCCATAATCAGCTGACCTGCGAGTTCTTCTTCCACGCCAATTTCCAAATCCAAAATATCGGGAATCGCTAAGTCAGCAAGTTTTTCAATCGTATAAACACCTTCGGACGCTAGCCTCCACGCAAGCGTGTCGGTCATACCCGTCAATCCAAGAAGTTCAGGAGTCGGTGCGTTTGATGGCGAACCGTCGGTCACTCCTGCCTCTTTGTCTTCTTCGAGCGCGGTTTCAGCCCGCGTCCGCAAAATTGACACAATGTCCTCGCTGAATCCTTCGATGGCAAGCATTTCATTAATGTCACAATACGCGATTTCTTCAAGTGAGTTGAAGTTCTCCTCAATCAATACGGAAGCCAAATCTTCGTCCACTAGCAATCTTTCCATGTACATTTCTACTAATTGTTGTTCTCTGGCTTCTTGCTCTTGAATAACCTCATCGTAGCTACGGATGTTCAGTTTCCAGCCACTCAGCTCACTTGCCAAGCGTACGTTCTCCCCGTTCGTTCCGATCGCGGCTGCATGGTGTTCCGGTTGGACTAAGATGTCCATTGAGTGCAGATCTTCGTCTTTTATGATTTGTTCGATCGTAGCAGGACTCAAAGCACTGATAACGAGTTGAACTGGATCGTTATGCCACAGTAATACGTCTACCCGTTCGTGACCTAATTCTGTAGAAACTGCTTGCACTCGCGAGCCTCTCATACCGACGCAAGCACCAACAGCATCAATGCGTCCATCGTTCGTCGTCACGGCGATTTTTGCGCGCTGCCCAGGAATTCTGGCAGCCGCTCTAATTTCAATGACATCCTCGGCGATTTCTGGTACTTCGAGTTTGAACAACTCAACCAACATCTCCGTACAGGTCCTCGATAGAATCAGCTGTGGTCCCTTGTTTTCGGGATCAATCTTCATTAAGTAAGCTCGAATCCGATCATCTACTCGGTAATGTTGACGAGGGATCATATGGTCTTTAAACAAGATCGCTTCAACGTTACCTGTGAGCTCCACAATAAGAAAGTCCCGACCCATACGTTTGACTGTGCCGTGTACAAGCTTTCCGATTTGGTTGTGAAACTCGTCGGCAACTCGATTGCGTTCTGCTTCGCGAACTTTTTGAAAGATGACTTGACGAACGATTTGAGCCATAATGCGACCGTGATCCACTGTCTGCCAAGGTTCTTCCCACGTATCACCTAGTCCTAACTTGGGATCTTTTTCCTGTGCTTGCGCAAGCGTGATATGAGCATCAGGGTTGAACACCTGTGTAGTCCAATCTTCGGAATCGTGCTGCTCCCAGCGAGTAGAGCGATCTATGGCCTCTTCAGGCATTTGATCTGGTTCTACTACGGTCCACACTCGAAACGTATCGCAAGTAGATTCTTTCCAATCTATTGAGACGCGAAAATCTGCATCCTCGCGGGTGCGACGTTTGGTCGCAGTAGCCAGCGCGGACTCTATTGCAGCAAAAACGATGTCTTTCGCAATTCCCTTTTCGTTAGATACGGACTCAACCGCATTGCTAATTTCTTTAAAGTTCATGTTGTCTGATTCACTAGTTAAACTCTGGGACCACGCGCGCCCGACGAACTTGTTCGAATCTTATTTCAAATTCTTGCTCATCCATGATTACGAGAAAAGATTGTGCGTTGCTACCATTTAATCTACCGCGCAAGTGGACTCGACCATCGACTGGCCAAGATAAACGTACGTCAATTAAGGCACCGATGCGGCTCTCAAAATGCTGAGGTTTGAACAAAATTCGATCCAGACCCGGCGACGACACTTGTAGAGTCATGTTCTGTGGAAATCGTGCCTCAACATCCAACACACCTTCAATTTGATGACTCACTTCCGCACAATCGTCCGCGGTAATTCCCTGTTCAGAATCTATATACACGCACAGCTTCGCACGACTTTTGTAGGTCGTGTAATCAACTCCCCAAATCTCGAACCCCATTGCCTCAATCGTAGCAGACAATAGCTGTTCTATGTTCGTATTTCTCAAACTCATGGTGTGATTACGTGTATTACAAAATTACTCTACTTTGTTTCAAACCATACGGCACCTAAAAGGTGCCGTAAAACACAAAAAGGGTAGAACAGGCGACTGTAAGCGAATTTACTTACAAGGTATGAACGTTTTTGAAGTGCGCGCTCTTCCCATCGTCCGATGCGAGTCGCAGACACTAGATGATCTAGTAGTTAAATTGAATCTCCACTACCGATATTTCTGTTGACCACCGTGGTAGCGGGGGAAGGATTCGAACCTCCGACCTATGGGTTATGAGCCCATCGAGCTACCAACTGCTCCACCCCGCATCAGAAACCTGCTTATTATAAGAATGACTGTGGTACTGGGTAGAACTTGAAAACTGCCGCGAGCAATTCGCCTTATTGTCAGTTTCTCGATTTCACTCAAAGTTGCTTGATACGGACGACAGACTTTCAAACACAACCCGAGGTGCTTGACTAGTCACAGTTTACGTCGTAATGCAAGAGACTGATCCCAAACATGGTGCCGAAGAGAGGACTTGAACCTCCACGAGCATAAGCTCACCACCCCCTCAAGGTGGCGTGTCTACCAATTTCACCACTTCGGCACGGACAACGTTTTACAACTGCGACGATGCTCCATCAAACCCGGTCTGTAATCCACGGCTCTAGTTAGCTCGAATATTCTTACGGATCCGGTAAGATGTCGCCTTCTTCAGAGTCCTCCTGAGGGATCGGAAGTATATCACCAGCATCTTCTTCCTCGATAATTCGTTCAAGAATTTCAGCGTCGTCCTCCGATTCGTTTGTGGAGGGTAATTCGTCGCCTTCAGGTGTTGGAGTTGACTCTTGTTCTTCTGACGGAAGAAAATCTTCCTCTGACGGGATTAACAGATCATCAAGTGGTTCTTCACTGGTTTGAGGGATATCTCCAAAATCGTAATCTAGCTCTTGTTTTGATTTTTCCTTTGCAGTGAATGCAAGAGCAAAGGTCACGGCGAAGAATCCAATTGCGAGCATTGCCGTGAACTTTACTAAGAAAGGAGTTGCACCACTGGAGCCAAAAAGAGTATTGGCAGCACCGCTACCAAATGCGGCACCTATGTCAGACCCTCGCCCCTGTTGAATCAAGACTAAAGCACCAAGTGCGATGCACACCACCACCAAAAGAATTAACAATACAACTTCTAATACTTCCATATTTACATTCCACTTACTACTTGACAAATCGCGTCGAACGACCTAGGATCGAGCGAAGCACCACCAACTAAAAAACCGTCAACATTCGGTTGGTTTATGAGTTCTTCGGCGTTGTCTGGTTTGACACTCCCTCCATACAAAATTCGTAATTTAGACGCGTCGTTTCCTAAAAAAGATCGAATCTGGCCTTGCATCTCTTCTGCATCACTTGGACTAGCAGAAATCCCGGTACCAATGGCCCAAATGGGCTCATAAGCAACAACTATCTTGTCGAGTTGCAGGGTTTCGAGCACACTCTCCAGAGAATGTAGCTGTTGTTGTACGACTGAGTGAGCTAGGCCGTTCTGACGTTGTTCTAATGACTCTCCCACACACAACACAGGGACTAAATTTGCATCCACACAAGATTGCAATTTTCGAGTAATAATTGTATTGTTTTCGTGACACATCGTACGGCGTTCAGAGTGTCCAACGATTGCAAACGTTCCGCCGACATCCGCGACCATCGCCGCAGAGACCTCCCCCGTGTAAGCCCCGTGTTCCTTCTCATGTACATTCTGTGCCCCTATTGCAACAAAACCTTGTAATCTTTTCGAACTCAATAAAGTCGGTAAATATGCCAGCGGTGGCGCAAGCCAAATTTCAACATCAGAAAAGTCTCTTAGCTGGGTAGAAAACGTAGCGCACAGATTTTGCGAGCCGTTCATTTTCCAGTTTGCGACGATTAAAGGTGTACGCAAGATATCAGTCGCGATTTCCTTCGGAATCGACAAATTATAGGTATCGCTCGATTGTGGATAGGCCTCACCATTACGGATAGTTCGCACGTTTTAATCAGTAAGACAACAACGTATCGAGAACACGAAACTCAAGAAGTTTATCCAAGACTAGACAAGGACAACAAGTGGTGGTTACTGTGTTTAGCATCAGTATAACATCTGGACAGCGAGAAGCTTTCACGTAAAGTAGTACTAAGAGCCGTCAGTCGAAACATTCTCAAGTTTGTCCATTCAGTAAAACAAGCCCTAAACTCAACAACTTTCGATATACGCAGCTAGTGCTCGAGCTTCACTAGCAACAAGTGCTGCATCCGGACCCTCTACCATAACCCGAACTACAGGTTCTGTTCCTGAGGGTCGTACCATAATGCGGTACCGGTCCTCATGTGCTCGATTGACCTCTTCAAGTCGTGCTACGAGTTTTGGCTGTGAAACAACGAGCTGTGGTTGGGGTTTAGGAACGTTTAGTATCACCTGTGGGTATTGTTCCATATCGGCAACAATTTCCGAAAACGGACATTTTTGTTCCCAGCTACTGTGTGCGACCTGCAATGCCGAAATGATACCGTCTCCGGTGGTCGTGCTTCGGTGGCAGAGAATGTGACCGGATGTCTCCCCACCTAAACTCCATCCGAGTTCAGCAAGTTTCGCACTCACATGCCGATCGCCGACTGCAGAACGAGTAAACGGAATGTCGAATGCACTCAATGAACGTTCTAAACCCAAATTTGACATGTCAGTACCGACCACACCCCCCTGCAACATGTCCTTCTGGTGACGTACCTTCGCTAGCCCATACAGGATGTGGTCACCATTGAGTATCTCACCATCAGAAGCGACAGCGATCACACGGTCGCCATCGCCATCAAAAGCGAATCCAATGTGTGCTTTGCGGTGTCGCACTTCTGCTTGCAACGCTTGCAAAGCTGTAGAACCGCACCCGTCGTTGATGTTTAATCCGTTTGGACGCGTACCGATCGTATAGACTTCAGCTCCAAATTCTCGAAAAATTGTCGGTGCTAAGCTGTAGCACGCGCCATTAGCACAGTCCAACACGATCTTATTATCGGATAGATCCATTTCAGAACTGACCGTTGACTTGCAAAAATCGATGTACTGCTCCCGTATGTTCGCTGGTCTCTTCGCTCGGCCTAGCTCTTCTGCAGGTACTGTGGTAATCGGAAGGTTCATTGAATCCGCGATCCGCTTTTCGTGTACGTCGGATAGTTTGCGGCCGTTTTGATCAAAGAATTTAAAACCATTGTCTTGGTAAGGGTTATGAGATGCGCTAATGACCACACCAAGATCGGCGTTAGAGTTTCGGGTTAGAAACGCCACAGCAGGAGTTGGGAACGGACCCAGCAATCCCACATCCACGCCCGCGGCGATAAGGCCGGCTTCAAATAGTGATTCAAGCAGGTATCCGGAGATTCTTG